>DATLFU010000082.1:0-9372 GCA_035540835.1 Gaiellaceae bacterium | reverse complement strand
CGAGACGCTCGACTACTCGTACGAGAAGCAGCTCCAGCTCCTCCAGGACGTGAAGCGCGGCGTCGCCGACGTCGTCACCTCGAAGAAGCGGCTCCAGCTGCAGACGGGGAAGCTCGAGCAGGAGCTCGTCAAGCTCGAGGGCCAGGCGCGGCAGGCGCTCGGCGCGGGCCGCGAGGACCTCGCGCGCCAGGCGCTCGAGAGGAAGTCGGCGGTCCAGCAGCAGCTACAGGGGCTCGATCGGCAGGTCCAGGAGCTCGAGGCGCAGCAGGAGCGGCTGATCGCGAGCGAGCGGCAGCTGTCGGCGAAGATCGAGGCGTTCCGCTCGCAGAAGGAGGTCATCAAGGCGCAGTACTCGGCGGCCGAGGCGCAGGTGCGGATCGGCGAGGCGGCGACGGGGATCGGCGAGCAGATGGCGGACACGGGCCTCGCGATCCAGCGCGCGCGGGACAAGACGGAGCAGATGCAGGCGCGCGCGGCGGCGGTGGACGAGCTCGTCGCGTCGGGGACGCTCGAGGACTTCACCTCCGACCAGACGCAGCTCGACCGCGAGCTCGCGCAGCTCTCGTCGTCGTCGCAGGTGGACGCGGAGCTCGAGCGGATGAAGGCCGAGCTCGGCGCCGGCGAGCAGCAGAAGGAGCTCGAGCAGTGATCGTGCGGCTGATGGGCGACGCGCAGTACCGCGTCGACGACGGGCTCCGGGACGAGCTGCAGCAGCTGGACGAGCAGGCGCTCGAGGCGCTCGAGCGGGAGGACGAGGAGGCGATGGACGGCTACCTCGACCGGATGTGGACGCTGGTGAAGGAGCGCGGCGAGCTACTCCCCGCCGAGGACCTCCACCCCTCCGACGCCCTCATCCCGCCCAGCGACCTCAGCCTCGAGGAGACGCGCAAGCTCTTCTCCGAGGACGGGCTCATCCCCGACCTGCCCGGCCGCTAGGACGTCCTCCTCCGGGACGCGCTCCGCGAGCCGCTCCTCGAAGCGCCGCCGGAGCTGCTCGCCGCTGACGCCGGTGCGGTACCGCTTCCGGCGCGGCGGCAGGTGGACGATCTTCACCTCGGTGCGCTCGCCGTGGACGCGGGCGTACGCCTCGGCCTCGCCGAGCGGGCGCAGAGCGTGGCGTCGCCGGCGGAAGAACCGCACGCCCTGGACCTATCAGACGCGGCCGGAACCGTCCAGACGCTCCGCGCGGCGCTTGATCGCCCGCAGCCATGCTCGGCGGATGAGGCCGCTGAACGGCCGGATCAGCAGCCAGTACGCGCGGAAGCGGCGGCGTGCGGCCGCGTCGGTGAGGAGGACGCGCGTCTCGGTCGTCAGGCGCGTCCCGTCGAACCGGAAGTCCATCGCCATCTTCGCGTAGCCGGGCTCGTCGAACGCGCGGAAGTCGGCGTCCGGCCGCTGGCCTCCCCGGAGCTGCCACGGGCGGCCGACGGCGCCGATCACGAGCTCGCGCCCCGGGACATCGGCGAGCACGGTGAACGCGCGCATCGCCTCCGCGAGCACCGGCCGCTGCGCCGCGGCGCGCATCCCGCGCGCCCGCATCAGCGCCCGCGCCACGGGCATCTCCGCCGCGGTCACCGCGCGCACCGCCGCGAAGACGCGCTCCGGCGACGCGGCGACGCGCACCGCGTGCCGCTCGCGGAAGTCCCAGCGCGGCAGGAGCTCGTCCAGCGCAGCCACGTCGAAGCTAGTAACACAGTGTTACTAGCTCCGGAAGGCCGGACGCGCCGGCGCTCCGGGAGCAAGTAACACTGTGTTACAAGCTGCCCGGCACGCCCGGCCGCGCCGCCGCCGCCCGCGCGCTACAGCGGCGCGTCGAACATCGCGAACCAGCGCGACAGGTCCTGCTCGATCGGCACCTCGCGCTCGAGCTTCGCCTTCAGCTCGAGCTCGTACGCGTTGTCGCGCTCCTGCCCCTTCCCGGCGGGGACGAACGGCCAGAACGCGCCGCGCTTGTAGCCGTAGATCCAGAACACCGGCCGCTCGCGGCGGCGGTCGTCGAAGCGGAAGATCGCCGCGAGGAGCTGCGGCCCGAACCCGCGCGCCTCGAGCTCCGAGCCGATCATGTGGACGGTCGTGATCAGCTCGTCGAAGTCGGAGTCCTCGACGACGAGCCACTCGAAGCCGTACTCGTCGGAGCGGCGGCGGATGCGCGAGCCGTAGGTCGCCGCGGCGACGTCGAGCAGCTCCTGGAGCTCGTTCTCGGCGCGGACGAAGTCGCTCGCCGACAGCGGCTTGAAGCAGACCGCCGCGGCGCCGCCCGGCTTCAGGCCGAGCTCCGTCTCCATCGTGATCCGCGCGGTCGTCAGCGCCCAGAGCTTGTCCTTGCGCGCGTCCTTCAGCTTGTTCCGCCCGAGCAGGGCGTCGAGGAGGCCCAAGGCTGCGCTAGACGGGGCGGCCCATCTCGCGCGCGACCTTCGCGAGATTCGCCAGCCGCTTCTCCAGCGGCGGGTGCGTCGCGAACAGCTCCTTCGCGGCGGGGATGATGAAGAAGGCGTTCATCGCCTCGGCCTCGCGGAGGTCGCGCTGCGGGATCGACGCCATCCCGCTGGCGATCTTCTGGAGCGCGCTCATCAGCTGCTCGGGCGCGCCGGTGATCAGCGCGGCGCCGCGATCGGCGGCGTACTCGCGGTAGCGCGAGATCGTCCGGATGAGGATGAAGCTGATCACGTAGGTCAGGATCGAGACGAGGAAGACGACGAGCCAGACGGGGGCGCCGCCCTGGCGGTCGCGGCCGCCGCCGAAGAAGAGACCCCAGCGGGTGAGCAGCCCCGCGAGCATCGCGAACGAGCTGGCGAGGGTCATGATCAGGACGTCGCGGTTCGCGATGTGCGCGAGCTCGTGCGCGAGCACGCCCTCGATCTCGCGCGGCTCGAGCCGCCGCCACAACCCTTCCGTCACCGCGACGGCCGAGTTCTTCGGGTTGCGGCCGGTGGCGAACGCGTTCGGCATGTCCGTCGGGATCACCGCGACCTTCGGCTTCGGCAGGTCCGCCTGCATGCAGAGCTTGTCGACCATCGCGTGCAGCTCCGGCGCCTGCTCCGGCGTCACGACGCGCGCCCCGGACATCGCCAGCGCGAGCTTGTCGGAGGTGTAGTACTGGAGGAACGCCATCCCGACGACGACGAGCACCATCGGGATCAGCCCGAAGCTGTCGCCGAACGCCCACAGCAGCACGAGGAAGAAGCCGACGTAGACGAGCCCGAGCATCCCGCTCGTGGCGAGCATCCGCAGCGAGAGACCGGTGTCCCGTCCGTAGTTCCTGCGCTTCATCTCACGCCGGATTGTACCCGCGCGCCTCCGCCTCCCAAGCGGCGAAGCGGGTGAGCGCGAGGACGCCGGCGGCGCCTCCGACCGCGACCTCGAGCGGCGAGTCGTTGACGAGCAGCGAGATCGCGACGGCCGCGCCGAGCGCGAGCGGCAGGGGCGCGCGCGGCCGGCGGACGGCGAGCAGCGCGACGACGACGAGCGCCGTTCCGATCAGGAGCGCGTGGACCGGCGTCGACGTCGCGCGCTCCCACGAGAGGGACAGCCGGTCGCCGACGTCGCCGAGCACCTCGCCGGGCCCGCCGCGGACGGAGCGCCCCACGTGCGTCGCCGGGCCGACAAGCGCGTCGAGCGCCACGAGCGCGAGGCCGAGCGCCGCCGTCCCGGCCGCCACGGCAGCGGCGACGCGCCCCGGCGCGAGCGCAACGGCGAGCACCGCCAGCCCGGCCGCGAGGACGACGGCGCCGCCGCCGTCGGCGCCGAGCCGGCTGCTCCCGACGCAGACGAGCGCGAGCGCCCCGACCGCGGCGAAGGCGGCCCAGCCGCCGCGGCGGCGGAGGAGCGCGGCGCCCGCGAGCGCCGCGACGAGCAGCATCGTCGCGAGCAGGTTCGAGAGCCCGAAGAAGCGGGCGTTCTGCGTCGGGCCGAGGGGCGAGAGCGCGACCCACGTCGCGTCCGCGGCCATCGCCGCCGCGTACGCGAGCAGCGTCGCCGCGAGGACGATCCCCGCCGCCACGGCCGACCGCAGCGCGAGCCAGAGCGGCGCCGCGGCCGCCGCCCCGAGCGCGACCGCCGGGATCGTCAGCCAAGGCTCCGAGACGCCGGCGACGCCGAGCAGGAGGTTCGCGAGCGCGGCCGTCGCGAACGCGAGGACCGCCGCGGCGGGGAGCAGCGCCGCGAGGACGAGGATCACCGCGAGCGCGAGCGCGGCGGCCGGCAGGCGCGCGACGCCGTTGTCGCGGATCCGCGCGTCGAGGTCTCGCAGGTAGCCGAGCGGGTCGGGGTGCGGCTCCGTCCGCAGCGCGCCCTCCCGCCCGAGCGCCCACGGCGCGACGTCGACGGCCGAGACGAGGCCGGGGATCCGCGTCGACGGCGACACGAGGAGCGACGGCTCGCCCGGACGGCCGTGGGCGACGATCAGGTACCGCCGGTCGTTCGCCTGCTCGCCGCCGGACGGGATGCCGACGACCATCCCGTCGAACCGCGCGCCGCTCCGCGGCGTGGCCTCGCGGAGGCGGATCAGCGGCGGCCCCTCGGGCAGCTCGCCGTGGAGCGAGTTCCGCACGCTGCCGCGCTCGAGCGCGGCGCGCGCCCGCGCCTCGCTCGTCCTCGGGCCGGCGTCCGGCACGAGCAGCCCGAACGCGACGTGGCCGTTCCCGACGACGTCCGCGTCGAGGTCGTAGCCGGGGACGACGACGACGGCGAGCGCGAGGACGAGGGCGAGCATCGGCGGCGACAGCGTAGGCTGTCGCGGCCGGATGGAGGCCGTGACGACACGCGCCGCCGGTCTCGTGCGTGCCGAGACGCTCGTCGTCGCCGCCCTCGCGGCCGCGGCCGCGGTGGCGGTCGCCGCATTCGCGCCGCCCGGCGGCGACGCTGCGGCGCACCTCTACCGCACGGAGCTCGTCCGGGACGGCGTCCGCCTCTGGGACAACCTCTGGTACGGCGGCCACTACCCGCTGACCTCCTACAGCCTCCTCTACTACCTTGCGGCGGCCGCCGTCGGGAACCTGCCGCTCGTCCTCGGTGCCGCCGTCGCCTCAGCCGTCCTGTTCGAGAGCGTCGCGGCGGACGAGTGGGGCGAGGACGCGGCGCGCTGGCCGGCGCGCGCCTTCGCCGTCGTCGCCGCGGGCCCCGTCTTCACCGGGACGTACACCTTCGCGCTCGGGGTCGCGGCCGGGCTCGCGGCGGTGCGGCTCGCGCAGCTCGGCCGCCGCTGGCCGGCGGTCGCGTGCGCCGCGCTCGCGCTCGGATTCAGCCCGCTCGCGTTCGTCTTCCTCGCGCTCGTGCTCGGCGCAGCCCTCACCGCGCGCCGGCGGCTCTCTCCGGACGTCCTCGTCCTCGGCGCGTCGCTCGCGCTCCTCGCGCTCCTCCAGCTCCTCGTCGTGCTGGTCTTCCCGAGCAGCGGCCGCTACTCGTTCAGCCTCCTGTCGCTCGCGGGCGTGCTCGCGCTCGCGGCCCTCGGCGCGGCGCTCGCGGCGCGGTCGGGACGCGCGCAGGTGCTCGTCGCGCTCTTCGTCCTGTGGGGGCTCGCGAACCTCGTCTCGTTCGCCGTCCCGTCGCCCTTCGGGGACAACCTCGCGCGCCTGCGCCACTTCGTCCTCCCGCTCGTGCTGCTCGCGGCGGTCCTGGCGCGGTTCCGCCCGCGGCCGCTCGCCGCGGCGGCGCTCGCGGTGGCGCTCGTCTACAACCTCGGGCCCGACGTGTCGGCCGCCGTCAAGCGCGCCGGCGACCGCTCGGCCGAGCCCGCGTACTGGGCGCCGGCGCTCGCGTTCCTCCACGAGCGGATGACGCCGGACCACCGCGTCGCCGTCGTGCCGCTCTTCAGCCACTACGAGGCGTACTACGTCCCCCGCTCCGGCTTCGCGCTCGCGCGCGGGTGGTACCGCCAGATCGACATCGCGGAGAACCCCGAGCTGTACCGGCGGCCGCTGACGCGCGAGGCGTACCGGCGGTGGCTGAAGCGGCTCGGCGTCCGCTACGTGCTCCTCCCGTCGGAGCGGCTCGGGCCGATGGGAGCCGACCGCGAGGCGGAGCTGCTGCGGTCGGGCGAGGCAGGGCTGCCGGTCGTGTGGCGCACGCGCGACTGGACCGTCTACGAGGATCCGACGGCGACGCCGATCATCACGGGCGCCGCGGGCGCGCGCGTCGAGACACTCGGGCACACGCGCATCGCGGCGACGGTCGACGCGCCCGGCGTCTACCGCCTCCGCGTCCGCCACACTCCGTACTGGCGGGTCGCGGCCGGGGCGGTGTGCGTCGAGCGCGCGCCCGACGGGATGACGCGGATCGTGGCGCGGGAGGCGGGCCGCTTCGTGCTCGCCCCACCGGCCGGCGCGTCGGGCGTCCTCCGCGCGGCGTTCCGCGACCGCGGGAGCGGCTGCCGATGATTGGCAGCCGGAGCGCCGGGTATAGTCACGCGCCGATGCGACTGAAGACCGCGTTCCTGCTCGTCCTCGCCGCCCTCGCGCTCGTCGCGGCCGGCTGCGGCGGCGAGGAGACGGCGCCGCTGCCGGAGGAGGTCGAGGGGACGGTTCCCGCCGACACCGCCGCGACCGAGCCGGAGACGGAGACCGGGACGCAGGACGACGGCGCCGAGGACGACGGCGCCGGCGGCGAGGGCGACGCCGAGGCCGGGCGCGAGGTCTACGCGTCTGCCGGGTGCGGCGGCTGCCACACGTTCGAGGAGGCGGGCTCCACCGGCACCGTCGGCCCGAGCTTCGACGACACCGAGACGCCGTACGACGAGGCGGTCGAGGTGATCACGAACGGGCGCGGCGCGATGCCGGCGTTCGGGAACCAGCTCGACGAGCAGCAGATCCGCGACGTCGCGGCGTTCGTCTCCGACTCCTGATCGAGCTCCCCGCGGCGTTCCCCCGGCGCGTCGACGCGTTCGCGTGCGACCTCGACCGGACGCTGATCGCCGAGGACGCGGTGCTGCGCCCGCGGACGCGCGCGGCGATCGCGGCGGTGCGGCGCGCCGGCGTCCCGTTCCTGATCGCGACCGGCCGGATGGTGCGGTCGGTGCGGCCGTACCTGGACGCGGCGGGGATCGAGGATCCCGTCGTCTGCTACCAGGGCGCCGTCGTCGCCGAGGCGGACGGGCGGTTCCTCAGCCACGTGCCGATCCCGCTCGAGCTCGGCCGCGAGGCGGTGCGGTTCGTCGCCGGCGCGGGTCACCACGTCAACTGCTACGTCGGCGACGAGCTGTACGTCGCGGAGGTGACGCCCGAGGCGCGCGCGTACGCGGACTTCCAGAACCTGCCGATCACGCCCGTCGGCGACCTGGCGGAGTGGCTGTCGGAGCCGCCCACGAAGCTCGTCGCGGTCGGCGACCCGCTCGCGCTCGACCAGCTCGAGGGGCGCGCGAAGGCGCACTTCGACGGGCGCCTCTACATCTCGAAGTCGCTCCCGTACTTCCTCGAGTTCGCGAGCCCGGAGGTGACGAAGGCGGCGGGGCTCGAGTTCCTCGCCGAGCACCTGGGGTTCGCGCGGGAGCGGACGGTCGCCTTCGGCGACGGCGAGAACGACGTCGAGCTGCTCGAGTGGGCGGGGTTCGCGGTCGCCGTCGAGACGGCGCACGAGCGCGTCCTCGCCGTCGCCGACCTGGTCTGCCCGCCGCCCGGCGAGGAAGGCGTGGCGCAGGTGCTCGAGGCGTGGCTGTCCCGGTAGGACATCTTGCGGTGGCACGAGGCGCGTGCCCATCATGCGCCCGTGTGGTGGCAGCGGGCGCGCGAACCGGATCCGCGGACGTTGAACGACCTCATCCGCTTCCTCATGCAGATGGACGCTAAGCTCGACGCGATCCTCGACGAGGTGCGTGACGTCGATGCCGAAGAAGAGTGAGACAGACACGAGCGAGGTCCGCCGCCGGCTCGAGGCGTACCTCGAGCGGAGCGAGGCACGCCTCGCCGCCGAGGAAGCGCGCGCGGCGCGCCGCCGCGAGCGCCTTCGCCGTCTGACGCTCGGCCTGCTCGAGCGGTAGCGCCCTAGACTCCGCGGCGTGATCGACCTTCGCGCCGCCCGCAACGACCCGGACGGGTTCCGCGCCGCGCTCGCGCGCCGCGGCGCCGCGGAGGCGTTCGACCGCGTGCTCGACCTCGACGCGCGCCGCGCGGAGCTGCAGCCGCGGGTGGAGCAGCTGCGGGCCGCTCGGAAGCTGAAGGGGAAGCCGACGCCGGAGCAGCTGCAGGAGCTCGAGCGGACGAAGGCGGAGCTGCAGGCGGCCGAGGAGGAGCTCGAGCGCGTCCAGGCCGAGCAGCGCGACCTCCTCGCGCGGATCCCGAACCTCCCGGACCCCGACGCGCCCGACGGCGGCGAGGACGACGCCGTCGAGCTGCGGCGCGTCGGCGAGACGAGCGACGCGCCGAGCCGTGACGCGATCGACCTCGCGACGCCGTCGGGCTGGATCGACATGGAGCGCGGCGCGAAGGTGTCGGGCTCGCGCTTCGCGTACCGCGTGGGCGACGTCGCGCTGCTCGAGCTGGCGCTCTACCGGTTCGCGCTCGACCGGCTCGTCGCGAAGGGGTTCCTCCCGGTGCTCCCCCCGGTGCTCGTGCGCGAGCCGGCCATGTACGGCACGGGGTTCCTCCCGACCGACGAGGTCAACATCTACCGCGTCGAGCGAGACGACCTGTACCTGACGGGAACGTCGGAGGTCGCGCTGGCGGGGTTCCACATGGACGAGATCCTCGACGGCGACGCGCTCCCGCTCCGGTATGCCGGCTACTCGACGAACTTCCGCCGCGAGGCCGGCGCGGCCGGCAAGGACACGCGCGGGATGTTCCGGGTGCACCAGTTCGAGAAGGTCGAGATGTTCGTCTACGCGCGCCCGGACGAGTCGCGCGAGACGCACGAGGAGCTGCTCGCGATCGAGGAGGAGCTCGTGGCCGAGCTCGGCATCCCCTACCGCGTCGTCGACATCGCGGTCGGGGACCTCGGCGCGTCCGCCGCCCGGAAGTTCGACGTCGAGGCGTGGTTCCCGTCGCAGCAGCGCTACCGGGAGATCACGTCGACGTCGAACACGACGGACTACCAGGCGCGGCGGCTCAACATCCGCTTCCGCGACGAGGGCGGAAAGCCGCAGGAGGTGCACACGCTGAACGGGACAGCCGTGACCGCGCGCGCGATGCTCGCGATCCTCGAGAACTTCCAGGACGGCGCCGGCGAGGTCGCCGTGCCGGAGCCGCTCGTGGAGCTCGGCGCGCCGGCGCGCGTCGGCGCCGGCGGCGTCCGCACCTGAGACGAGCCTGCGCGCGGCGCGGCCGGCCGCGCCGTCTCCTGCGACAATCCCGCCGCGGCGGGGTGCCGGAGCGGTCGAACGGGGCGGTCTTGAAAACCGCTGCCCGCGGAAGCGGGCCGTGGGTTCGAATCCCACCCCCGCCGCTC
>DATLFU010000081.1:0-17940 GCA_035540835.1 Gaiellaceae bacterium | reverse complement strand
CGGCAGGCGGAGCCGGGGGCGTCAACGGCCGGTTCGCCGCGGACGCGGGTCGCGGCGCCGGCGGCGCGGCCGCACGCGGCGCGGCGGCGCTCGCGGGGCGCGGTGCGGGGGCGGCGGCCGGACGCGGCGCCGGGCGCGGTGCGGGCGCGGCCGCGGGACGCGCCTCCGCCTCGGGCGCGGACGGCGGGACGACGGCCGGTTCCGGCCGCGGCGGACGCGTCAGCCAGACGGGCGCGGGCGCGACCGCCTCGGGTGCCGGCGGCGGCGGCGCCGGCGGCGCGCCGAGGTCGACGTCGACGGCGTGCAGGAGCACGAAGACCGCGGCCGCGGTCGCGCATGCGCTCGCCAGCAACCGGACGTGCTGCGTCCCCTCGCCACCCATCCCATGGGTGGTATCGGCACGCCGCGCGCGAGGCTGAACCGGCGATGCGGGGGGATACGCTCTGCCGATGGACGGCGCCGTCGCCGCAGGGCATCCGCTGACCGCGCGGGCGGGGATCGACGTGCTCGAGGCCGGAGGGAACGCGGTCGACGCGTGCGTGGCCGCGTCGCTCGCCTCGTGGGTCGCCGAGAGCCCGCTCACGGGCCCCGGCGGCGGCGGCTTCATGCTCGTCCACCGCGCGCGCGACCGCTCCACGCGCGTGTTCGACTTCTTCGTCGCGATCCCGGGGCTCGGCGGCGGCCGCGCGTCTGCGCAGATGGACGCGGTGGAGGTCGACTTCTCGGGCGGTTCGACCCAGGTCTTCCGCGTCGGCGGCGCCTCCGTCGCGGTCCCGGGGACGGTCGCCGGCCTCGAGGCCGCGCACCGCTCCTTCGGCAGCCTGCCGTGGGCGGAGCTGTTCGAGCCGGCGGTCCGCCTCGCCCGCGGCGGCGTCGAGCTCACGCGCGAGCAGGCGTACCTCCACGAGATCCTCGACCCGATCCTCCGCCACACCGCGGAGTCGCGGACGATCTACGGCCGCGACGGGCGCGCGCTCGCTGCCGGCGACCGGCTCGCGATGCCCGAGCTCGCGGCGACGATGGAGCTCGTCGCCGCGCACGGGTCGGAGCCGCTCTATCGCGGCGAGCTCGCGCGCGCCGTCGTCGCGCACGTGCGCGAGCAGGGCGGCGCGCTGACCGAGGAGGACCTGCGGCGCTACCGCGTCGTCCGCCGCCGGCCCGTCAGCACGCCGTTCCTCGGCTACGAGTTCCGCTCGAACCCGCCGCCGTCGGCGGGCGGCGTCCTCATCGGCTACGGCCTGAGGCTGCTCGAGCGCGGGCGCCTCGGCGGGCCGCCCGGGAGCGCGGGTGCGGCCGCGCTCCTCGTCGAGGTGATGCGCGAGCAGGCGCGGGCGCGCGACCGCCGGTTCGCGGCGCAGCTCCACCGCGGCGGCCTTGCGCGGCGCCTGCAGGCGTCCGAGGCGCTGGAGCTGGGGTGGGCGCGGATCCAGGCGGGGGCGCAGGCGCACGCCGAGCCGGTCGCCGCCGGCGGGACGACGCACGTCTCGGTGCTCGACGCCGCCGGCAACGCCGCCTCGCTCTCGATCTCGACGGGCGCCGGCTCCGGCGTCGTCGTCCCGGGAACGGGGATCCAGCTCAACAACATGCTCGGCGAGTTCGACCTCGACGAGTCCGGCGGCGGCGCGCGCCCCGGGACGCGGCTCACGAGCGGGATGGCGCCGTCGATCGCGCTCGAGGACGGCCGCACGCGGCTCGTCCTCGGCAGCGCCGGGTCGCTCAGACTGCGCGGCGCCGTCCTCCAGGTGGCGGTGAACGTCCTGGGGCACGGGCTCGGCGTCGAGGAGGCGGTGGCGCGGCCGCGCCTGCACTGGGACGGCGACGTCGTCCACTGCGAGGGCGGGACCGACCCGGCGGTGCTCGAGGAGCTCGAACGGCGGGGCAACGCCGTCGCGGGGTGGCGCGAGCGCAACCTCTACTTCGGCGGCGTCTCGGCCGTCGAGCGGCGGAACGGCGCGCTCGCGGCCGCCGGCGACCCGCGCCGCGGCGGCCACGGGGTCGTCGTCGGATGAGCGGCTGGCGCGTGCGGCCGGCGGAGCCGGGCGACGCCGCTCCGCTCGTCGAGCTCGCGCGCGCCGTCGGCGCGGAGCCGGGCGGGTGGCTGATCACGACGAGCGACTGGCGGAGCGTCGCCGACGAGCGGCGGTACCTCCGCGCGATCCGCCGCTACCCGCACGCGGCGGTCTACACGGTCGAGACGGACGAGGGGGAGATCGTCGCCCGGCTCTCCCTCGCGCGCGACCAGCACCCGGCGAGCGTCCACGTCGCCGACCTCGGGCTGATGGTCGCGTCGTCGCACCGCCGGCGCGGGATCGGGCGCGCCCTGCTCGCGCAGGCGGTCGAGTGGGCGCGCGAGCACGACGTCGAGAAGCTGGAGCTCCACGTGTTCCCGCACAACGACGCGGCGATCGCCCTGTACGAGGCGTTCGGGTTCGAGCGCGAGGGGTACCGCGTGCGCCACTACCGGCGCACCGACGGGAGCTTCACCGACGCGATCCTGATGGCGTACCGGGTGTAGCGGTGGGCGAGCCGGTCGAGCTCGAGCTGGCCTACGACGACGTGCTCGTGCGCTGGCGCGACGCGCGGCTGACGTGGTCGGCAGGCGGCGAGACCGTCGCGCTCCAGCCGTCGCCCGAGGAGTGGCGCAGCTTCTGGCGCGCCGTGGACCGCGCGGGCGCGTGGGAGTGGCGGGAGCGGTACGAGGCTCCCGGCGTCGGCGCGTACTGGATCGTGCGGCTGGAGCACGGCGGCCGGCGCGTCCACTCCTCCGGCGCGAACGCGTTCCCGGGCAAGGTGCGCCCGAGCTCGCGCCCCGACGAGGCGTTCCTGCGGTTCTGCGCGGCGACGCGGGAGCTCTGCGGCGGGCGCCGCTTCGGCGCGCCGCCGCCGGGGGCCGCGGCGTGATCGGCGTCGCCGAGCTCGTGCCGGCGGTCGTCGAGCGCGCGCCGCTCGCCGGCTCGTGGCACCACGGGGAGCTCCACTGGCAGGCGGTGGGGCATGCCGGCGCCGAGCTCCTCCCGCACGTCCCCGGCTGCGACCCGGAGGTGCTGTTCCTGTTCGCGCTCTTCCACGACGCGCAGCGCGAGAACGAGCACCACGACCCGGGGCACGGGCGCCGCGGGTCGGCGCTCGCGCGGGAGCTGCACGGCCGCGCCTTCGACGTCGGCGCCGAGCGGCTCGAGCTCCTCTGCCAGGCGTGCGACGGCCACACCGACGTCGAGCGCAGCGACGACCCGACGATCGGCGCGTGCTGGGATGCCGACCGCCTCAACCTCTGGCGCGTCGCGATCGCGCCCGTCCCGCGCTTCCTCTCGACGGCGGCGGCGCGCAACCCGGAGCTCGTCTCCGTCGCGGCGACCTGGCACGGCGCGCGGTACGGCTGGGACGCGCTCGCGCGGCGCTACGGGATCGGCTGACTCAGGCCGCGTCGCCGCCGCAGGCGGGGCAGGCGCCGTCGGCCGCCGCCGGGCCACCGCAGCCTTCGCACGAGCCCCACGCGCCGGCGAGCGGGGCCGAGCGGCGCGCGTCCGCGGCGACGAGCGCCGCGCCGTAGTCGCCGGAGCGGCGCAGCTCCGCCGCGAAGCGCTCGTGCCAGGCGTCGAGGGGCTCCGCGCTCACGGGTCCCGCTCCAGCCACTCGCGCGCGTGCGGCCAGGTTTCCGCGACGAGCCCCGCGAGCTCCTCCTCGTCCTCGTCCCCGGGACGGTTCAGCAGCCACAGCAGCAGCGCCGCGAACGGCAGCAGCGCAACCAGGGCCAAGACGATCTCGAGCGTCGCGTCTCCCTCCTCGCCGCGCATTGTGACGCGCCGGGCGGCGCTTGCCTAGGGGCGGAAGAGCGGCGCCAGCCGGTCGAGCCCGCGCTCGAGCGTCTCGTCGTCGACGGCGAGCGACAGCCGCGCCATCCCGGCGCCGCGCGCGCCGAACCCGGAGCCGGGCGCGAGGGCGACCCGGTGCTCCTCGAGCAGCCGCTCGACGGTGACCCCGTCCGGCAGCGGCAGCCAGCAGAAGAACGTCCCCTCGGCACGCCCCCGTCCGAGCGCCGCGACGACGCGGTCGCGCCGGCGCTCGTACGCCGCGCGCCGCTCCTCGACCGACTCCTGCGGCCCCGTCAGCGCCGCCACGCCCGCCTCCTGGACGGGGCGGAAGATCCCCGCGCGCACGTGGTCCTGCAGGAGCTCCACGCGGGCGACGACGTCCGCGTTGCCGACGACGAAGCCGAGGCGCCAGCCCGCCATCCCGTACGTCTTCGACATCGAGAACAGCTCGACGCCCACCTCCCGTGCCCCCGGCTCCGCGAGGAAGCTCGCGGGGCGGCGTCCGTCGAAGACGAGGTCGCCGTACGCGAAGTCGTGCACGACGACCGCGCCGGTGCGGCGCGCGTACTCGACGGCGGCGGCGAACGTGCCGGGCGGCGCCGCCGCGGCGCACGGGTTCGACGGGTAGTTGAGGTAGACCGCCGCGACGCCGTCCGGGGGAGCCGCGTCCCAGTCCGGCGCCCACCCGCGCGCCGCGTCGAGCGGGAGCGGCACGAGCCGCGCGCCGGCGAGCGCGACCGCGGACGGGTAGTCGGGGTATCCGGGGTCGGGGAGGAGGATCGCGTCCCCGCGCTGCGCGAGCACGAGCGCGAGCTCGACGAGCGCCGTCTTCGTCCCGGGCACGACGGCGACCTCGCGCTCCGCGTCGAGCTCGACGCCGTACTCCGAGGCGTAGCGGGCGGCGACGGCCTCGCGCAACGCGGGGAGGCCGCGGAAGGGCGGGTAGCCGTGGGCGCGGGGATCGCTCGCCGCCGCCGCGAGCCGCTCGACGACGTGCGCCGGCGGGCCCGTCTCCGGGTTCCCGCGCCCGAGGTCGACGACCGGCGCGCCGCCGCGCTCCGCGGCCGCCGCGACGCGTGCGAGCAGCGCCGTGAAGTACTGCTCCGGGAGCCGCGCGAGGCGGTCGGGCGGCGGACGCACCGCGGGATCGTACGACGCATCGTCCTGCCATGTTTCGACTCGTACGCGCACCGTGCATAACCGGAACGAGCGGTGGCACCCGGGCTGCAGGTTCGACGCTCCTGAGCCCCAGGCGCCTCCGCCCTCTCCCCAAACCCCGGCCCGTGGGAGCCCGAAGAGGCTCCGACGGGTCGTGGACCGGCGGCGATCCCAGGCCGTCTTGACCGCCTGCGAGAATGCCCCTCCCGTGACCGCGCCGTTCGTCCACCTGCACGTCCACTCGGAGTACTCGATCCTCGACGGGGCGTGCCGCATCCCGGCGCTCGCGGCGCGCGCGGCGGAGCTCGAGATGCCGGCCGTCGCGCTCACCGACCACGGCTCGCTCGCCGGCGCGGTCGAGCTGTACCGCGAGGCGGGGAAGCACGGCGTGAAGCCGCTGCTCGGCTGCGAGGTCTACGTCGCCGACGACCGCCGCGCGCAGCAGAAGGGGTACGCGCACCTGACGCTGCTCGCCGAGACGAACGAGGGCTACGGCAACCTGATCAAGCTCTCCTCGCTCGGCTACCTCGAGGGCTACTACTACAAGCCGCGCGTCGACTGGGAGCTGCTCGAGCGCCACGGCAGGGGCCTCGTCGCGCTGTCCGGCTGCCTCTCCGGCCGCGTGTGCACCGCGCTGAAGGAGGACCGGCCGCAGGACGCCGCCGCCGACCTCGACCGACTCGCGCAGGTGTTCGGCCGCGACAACGTCTACGTCGAGCTGCAGAACGCCGGCCTCGCGGAGCAGGCGCGGATCAACCCGCAGCTCGAGAAGCTCGCGGCGGCGTCGGGGCTCCCCCTCGTCGCCACCGGCGACGTCCACTACCTGACGGCGGCCGACGCGTACCCGCACGAGGCGCTGCTGTGCATCCAGTCCGGCGACTCGCTGAAGAACCCGAACCACTGGCGGTTCGACACGAACGAGTTCTACTTCAAGACCCCGGCGGAGATGGCGCTCGACTTCCCCGGGCAGGAGGCGGCGATGCGGCGGACGCTCGAGATCGCCGAGCGCTGCAACGTCACGATCGAGCTCGGGAAGATCCACCTCCCGAAGTACCCGACGCCGGACGACCGCGACGCCTTCGAGTACCTGGTGGAGCTGTGCGAGAAGGGGCTCGAGCGGCGCTACGGCACCTCGACGCCCGAGCTCCAGGAGCGGCTGCGGTTCGAGCTGAAGACGATCCGCGAGATGGGCTTCGCCGACTACTTCCTGATCGTCTGGGACTTCGTCGCGTTCGCGAAGCGCA
The DNA here is from genome assembly GCA_035540835.1 of Gaiellaceae bacterium. GTDB lineage: Bacteria > Actinomycetota > Thermoleophilia > Gaiellales > Gaiellaceae > DATLFU01. Next base: position 11,726 of record DATLFU010000081.1, on the reverse strand, counting down.
ACGGGGTCGGCGTCGGCCCCGGCCGCGGCTCCGCCGCCGGCAGCCTCGTCGCATACTGCCTCGAGATCACCGACATCGACCCGATCCGGTACGACCTCCTCTTCGAGCGCTTCCTCAACCCCGGCCGCAAGGACATGCCCGACATCGACATCGACTTCTCGGTCGAGGGGCGCGAGCGCGTGATGGCGTACGTCGCGGAGAAGTACGGGCGCGACCGCGTCGCGCAGATCATCACCTTCGGGACGATGGCCGCGCGGGCCGCCGTCCGCGACGCCGGGCGCGTGCTCGAGATCCCGTACGGGGCCGTCGACCGCATCGCGAAGCTCATCCCCGAGGGGCCGGGGCAGACGCTCGACGAGTGCCTCAAGCCGGGGCAGCCGCTCCGGGCGGAGGTGGAGCGCGACCCGCTGGCGAAGGAGATCGTCGAGCTCGCGAAGCCCCTCGAGGGGCTCGTCCGGCAGGACTCGATCCACGCCGCGGGCGTCGTCATCGGCGCGCAGCCGCTGATCGAGGTGATCCCGCTCCAGCAGAAGGGCGCCGAGCAGGAGGTCGTCACGCAGTTCCCGATGGGCGACGTCGAGAAGCTCGGCCTCCTGAAGATGGACTTCCTCGGCCTGCGGAACCTCGACGTGATCGACAAGGCGCTCGCGCTGGTCGAGGGCGTCGACATCCGCGCGCTCCCGCTCGACGACCGCAGGACGTACGAGATGCTGCAGCGCGGCGAGTCGACCGGCGTCTTCCAGTTCGAGTCGTCGGGGATGCGCGAGGCGCTCCGGCAGGTGAAGCCGACCGAGTTCGAGGACCTGATCGCGCTCGTCGCGCTGTACCGGCCGGGCCCGATGGCGTACATCCCGGTCTACGCCCGGCGCAAGCACGGGCAGGAGCAGGTGACGTACCTCGACCCGCGCCTGAAGCCGATCACCGGCAGCACGTACGGGATCTGCATCTACCAGGAGCAGTACATGCAGATCGCGAAGGAACTCGCAGGCTTCAGCCCGGCGAAGGCCGAGACGCTGCGGAAGGCGATCGGCAAGAAGATCCACGAGCTGATGGCCTCGCTGAAGGACGAGTTCCTCGAGGGCTGCGCGCAGAACGACGTGACGCCGTCGGTCGCGAACCAGCTCTGGAAGGACATGGAGCAGGCGCAGGACTACTCGTTCAACAAGTCGCACGCCGCCTGCTACGCGCTCATCTCGTACCGGACGGCGTGGCTGAAGGCGAACCACCCGTGCGAGTACATGGCGGCGCTGATCAGCTCCGTGATGAACACGAAGGACAAGGTCCCGTTCTACGTCAACGCCTGCGACGAGCTCGGAATCGAGGTGCTCCCGCCGGACGTGAACTCGTCGATGTGCGACTTCGCCGTCGTCGAGGGGAAGATCCGCTTCGGGCTGAACGCGGTGAAGGGGATCGGCGACCCGGCCGCCCGCGGGATCATCCGCGCACGCGAGGAGGGCGGCCCGTTCGAGTCGATCTGGGACTTCTGCGAGCGCGTCGACCCGCAGGTCGCGAACAAGCGCTCGCTCGAGGCGCTCGTCAAGTGCGGCGCGCTCGACTCGACCGGCGCGACGCGGCGGGGGATGCTGGCCGTGCTCGAGCAGGCGCTCGCGTGGGGGCAGAAGCAGCAGCAGGACCGGCTGGCGGGGCAGGGCTCGATCTTCGACCTCGGCGGCGAGGAGGAGCAGAAGCCGCGGCACCATCCGGTCGTCCCGCCCGGCGAGTTCGAGAAGCCGGAGCTGCTGCGTCTGGAGAAGGAGACGCTCGGCCTCTACGTCTCGGAGCACCCGCTCCACTCGATCCGCGACCAGCTCCGCCGCAAGACCGACTGCACGCTCGCCGAGCTCGAGCGCCGGCGCGACGGCGAGATCGTCACCGTCGGCGGGATCGTCGGCGCGGTGAAGCAGCTGACGACGAAGAAGGGCGAGCCGATGGTCTTCCTCCGGCTCGACGACGTCACCGGCGGGGCGGAGGTCGTCGTGTTCAACTCCGTCTACGCGCAGGCGCGCGAGCTCTGCGTCGCGGACCGGATCCTCGTCGTCAAGGGCCGGATCGACCACAAGGAGGGCGAGACGAAGCTGCTCGCGATGGAGGTCGCCGCGTTCGAGGCGACGCCCGAGCGGCGGGAGGTGCGGCTGCGGGTGGACGCGCGCCGCGCGCACGCCGGCGTCGTCCGCGAGCTGGCGACGCTGCTCCGCGACTTTCCGGGCGAGGCCCCCGTCTACGTCGAGATCGAGAGCGACACGTGCTTCCGCCGGCTGGAGCTCGGCGCGGGCTACCGCGTCGCGCCCAACGCCGACTTCTTCGCCGAGGTCAAGCACCTCCTCGGCGAGGGCGCGGTTGCGTGACGCGTCCGCGCCGCGGTTAGTAGGCTTTCGCGCGGTGGACGACCCGCGGGGGGTGATGGAGCGGCAGGCGGCGGCGCTGAACGCGCACGACGTGGACGCGCTCGCGGACTGCTTCCACGAGGACCTGCAGAGCGACGACCTCGTCCACCCGTCGCAGACGTTCCGCGGGCGCGAGCAGGTACGGCGGAACTGGACGCTGATGATCCAGAACGTCCCCGACCTCCAGGCCGAGCTGCGCGGGACGGCCGTCGAGGGCGACACGGTGTGGGCGGAGTGGCGGATCTACGGGACGCGCCGCGACGGGCAGATGCTCGACCTCCGCGGCGTCGTCATCTCGCGCGTCCGCGACGGCCGGATCGTCGCCAGCCGCCGCTACATCGCGCCGCTCGACGTCTCGAACGAGTCCGTCGACGACTACTTCCGGCGCCTGATCGAGCCGGCGGCGTAGCGCCGCCTGGAACCGGACCGCCGGGTCCGGTGTAGTAGCCGCGAGTGGAGGGCCGTCCACCGACCGAGGCGGAGCTCGTCGAGCGCGCACGGCGCGGCGACGTGCGCGCCTACGAACGGATCGTGCAGACACACCAGGGAATCGCGTTTCGCACCGCCTACCTCGTCGCCGGCGACGCCGCCGACGCCGAGGACGCGGCCCAGGAGGCGTTCGTGAAGGCGTACCGCGCGCTCGGGCGCTTCCGCCGCGGCGCGCCGTTCCGGCCGTGGCTGCTCCGGATCGTCGCCAACGAGGCGCGGAACAGGCGCCGGACCGCCGGGCGCCGCGCGGCGCTGGCGGTGCGCGCGGCCGCGCTGGCGGAGCGCGCGGCGGCGGACGGGCCGGACGCGGCCGCCGCGGCTGCCGAGGAGCGGGCGCGGCTGCTGCGCGCGGTCGAGCGCCTCCGCGAGGAGGAGCGGCTCGTCGTCGCGTGCCGCTACTTCCTCGACCTCTCCGAGGCGGAGACCGCCGCCGCGCTCGGCGTCCGCCCCGGCACCGTGAAGTCGCGGCTCTCGCGGGCGCTCGAGCGGCTGCGGGCGCTGCTCGAGGAGGCGGAGGAGCCGGCCGGTGCGTGACCTCGAGACACGGCTGCGCGCGCTCGGCGAGCACCTCGAGCTGCCGCCTGCGCCCGACCTCTCCGCGGCGGTCGCGGCTCGCCTGCGCGCCGCCCCCGCCCGGCGGCGGTCGCGGCCGCGCGTCCTCGCGCTCGCGGCCGCCGTGCTCGCGGCGCTCCTCGCCGCCGCGCTCGCGGTGCCGCAGGCGCGGACCGCGCTCCTCGAGCTCCTGCGGCTGCGCGGGGCGGAGGTGCAGCGGGTCGAGACCGTCCCGCCGGCGCGCCCGGGCGCGCCGCTCGCCCCCGGAGAGCCGGTGACGCTCGCCGAGGCGCGACGGGCGGTCGACTTCCCGGTGCTGGTGCCCGCCGAGGCCGGCTGCGGCACCGTGCGCCTCGACCGGTCGATCCCCGGCTGCATGGTCTCCGTCGTCTGCCGCCGCGCTGCCGGCGCGCTCGTGCTGACGCAGTTCCGCGGGCAGCAGACGCCGTTCGTGCTGAAGCTCGTCGGGCCGTCCAGCGACGCCGTCGAGGTCGACGTCGGCCGCGGCGCGCGCGGGATCTGGATCGAGGGCGCGCCGCACGTCCTGCTCTTCCGCGACGCGAACGGGGAGGTGCGGGAGGAGACGCGCCGCCTCGCCGGCGACGTCCTCCTCTGGGAGCGCGACGGCGTCACCTACCGGCTCGAGGGCGCGCTCGGAGGGCGCGAGGCGGCGGTGCGCCTCGCGCGGGACCTGCGCTAGCGGAACCGCCGTACTCCGGGCGGTGTAGGAGCGTCAGCCACCAGGAGGTCTCGCAATGCGCACGTTGCTCGTACCGACCGCCCTCGCCGCGCTCGTCGTCGCCGGCGCCGCCGCCGCGGGAGGCTTCGCGACCGCCGGCATCTCGCCTCTCCCCGACGGCTCCGCCACGTGGGAGCCGACGGTGACGATCCGCGCCCACGGCGTGACGCCGATGGACGGCCTCGACCCGGTGCTCACGATCCGCAACCGCGACACCGGCGAGGTCCGCCGGTTCTCCGCCGACCCCGTGGGCAGCGGCGGGCAGTACCGGTTCCGCGTCGAGTTCCCGTCCGGCGGCACGTGGGAGTACACCGTCGCGGACGGGTACGCGGGCCAGGTCCACACGTTCGCGCCCGTGCAGGTGGGTGCGCCCGCGCCCGCCGCGGCGCCGGACGCTCGCGGCTCGCTCGCGTGGACGATCGGGGGCGCGGCAGCGCTCCTCGGCGCGCTCGCGCTGCTCCTCGTCGTCGGCCGCCGCGCGCGCTCCTCCGCGCCGGCCACCGCCGCCGGCTGAGGCGGGCAGGACGGCGGCCGCCCCGGCCCGGGCGGTCGCCGTCACGCTCGTTAAGGCTCCGTTAATCCGCATCACCCGGGAAGGGGTGTCGCCTCGCCGTCGTTTGACCGACAGAGGTCCACGGGAGAAAGGCAGCAGCGATGACGGCGGCACAGCTTCACGAACAGAGCGAGCTCGAGCGGATCGAGCGCTGGCGGCGCGACGCGCTCGAGCGCGCCGGCTACCCGGCCGACGCCGCGGCGGCGATCGCCGCGCGGCACGACGTCGACCTCCACGCCGCGGTGGCGCTCGTGGAGCGCGGCTGCCCCCCGGAGACGGCGCTGAAGATCCTGCTCTAGGCGCGCCGGCCGCCGCCACGCGGCAGAATCCGTGGTGCCGTGACGCCGCTCGCCACGCTCCTCGCTTCGATCCCGTCGCCTTCGCAGGGGCAGATCGACGTCGGCCCCGTCTCGCTCCACGCGTACGGACTCACCCTGCTCGTCGCGATCGCGGCCGCCACGGCGCTCACCGGGGTCCGCTGGACCCGCCGCGGCGGCGACTGGGACCTCGTCCTGCGCGTCGCCGTCTGGGGCGTCGCAGCCGGGATCGTCGGCGCGCGCCTCTACCACGTGGTCACGAGCTGGGACGAGGTCCCGGGCGAGTGGTGGGGTGTCTTCGCCGTCTGGGAGGGCGGCCTCGGCGTGTGGGGGGGCATCGGCCTCGGCACGATCGTCGGCGCGATCGTCGTCCGCCGCGCGGGCGAGAGCGTCGTCCGCTTCATGGACGCCGTCGCGCCGGGGCTGCTGCTCGCGCAGGCGATCGGGCGGTGGGGCAACTGGTGGAACCAGGAGCTCTTCGGCAGCCCGACGGACCGTCCGTGGGGGCTCGAGATCGACCCCGACCGGCGGCCGCCGGAGTACCTCGAGGTCGAGACGTTCCACCCGGTGTTCCTCTACGAGTCGCTCTACGCGCTCGCGGGCGTCGCCGTGCTGCTGCTCGTCGACCGCTTCTTCCGGATCCGGCCGCCCGCGCTCTTCGCGCTCTACGTCGCGCTCTACAGCATCGGCCGGTTCTTCATCGAGTTCCTGCGCATCGACCGCGCGCACGAGTGGGGGCCGCTGCGCCTGAACGGCTGGGTCGCGCTCGCCTTCTTCCTCGGCGGCCTCGCCGCGTTCGTGTGGATCCAGTTCGTGCGCGAGCGGCGGCAGCGTCGCCGGCGGCGGGAGGCGGAGGTGCCGAAGGCGCCGACGATGGCCGTCCCCAAGGGCCGCGTCCGGGGCTCCCGGTAGCGTCCCGCGGATGCTGGTCCGCGAGCTCGAGCTGGACCTCGACGCGTTCGAGGGGCCCTTCGACCTGCTCCTGACGCTCGTCCTGCGGGAGGAGCTCGACCTCGCCGACGTCGACGTCGCGTCGGTCGTGCTCGCGTTCGTCGAGCGGCTGGCGGCGCGGGAGGAGCTCGACCTCGACGCCTGCGGCGAGTTCCTCGTCCTCGTCGCCGCCCTGCTCGAGCTGAAGGCGCGCGGCCTGTTCCCGGAGGAGGACGCGGAGCTGGCCGACCTCGAGCCCGAGGAAGCGGCCGAGGAGCTGGCGCGGCGCCTCGCCGAGTACCGGCGGATGAAGGAGGCCGCGGCGTGGCTGTCGCAGCGGCTCGAAGAGGAGCGCGACCGCTACTTCCGCGTCGGGCCCGCGCCGCTCGCGCCACGCCCGGAGCGGCGGATCGCGCCGCAGGAGCCGGAGCTCTTGGCGGCGGCGCTCCGCGCGCTCGCCGCGGAGCCGCCGGCCGTCTCGATGTCGCACATGGCGCTCCGGTTCCCGCCCGTCGCGCAGTTCCTGGAGCGCTTCCGCGCGGTGCTGCGGCGCCGCAGGCGGTTCGACTTCGACGCCGAGGTCGGGGGGCTGTCGCGCGTCGAGCAAGCCGTCGCGTTCCTCGCGCTCCTCGAGCTGCGCAAGGCAGGCGAGCTCACGCTCGAGCAGGCGGCGCCGTTCGCCGCGATCCGCGTCGCGCGGCAGGAATCCGTCCCAGCAGTCGAAAGGAGTCCCGCGTGGACCGCCCGCTCCGCCTGATCTCGTCGAACCCGGTCGACCGCCTCGCCCGCACGGTAGAGGCGCTGCTCGTCGTCGCCTCGCGGCCGCTCGCGCTCGAGGAGCTCGCGGTCGCCGCCGACGACGACGTCGAGCGCGTCGAGACGGCGCTCGGGCTGCTCGCGGAGCGCTACCGCGAGGGCCGCAGCGGGATCGTGCTCGAGCGGGTCGCCGGCGGGTGGGCGTTCCGCGCCGCGCGCGAGGCGGCGGAGGCGTGCTCGCGGCTCTTCGAGCGCCCCGTGCAGCGCGGCCTCTCGCAGGCGGCGCTCGAGACGCTCGCGATCGTCGCCTATCTCGGCCCGTGCTCGCGGCCGGAGATCGCGCGGATCCGCGGCGTCGCCGCCGACTCCGCCGTCGCCGGGCTCGTCGAGCGGGGGCTGATCGCCGAGGCGGGGCGCGACGACGAAGCCGGTGCGGTCCGCTACCGGACGACGCCGCTCTTCGAGCGTGTCTTCGGCCTCGACAGCCTCTCCGAGCTCCCGCGCCTCGACGACGTGGGGCCCGACGCGGAGCAGATCCGCGCGCGCCTGCACACGGTCGCCGAGCAGCGGACGGCGTAGCGCCCCGCCGCGACACGGTTCCGGCGCGAGGCCGGCACGGTCCCGTCACGAAGCGGCCGGTAGCGTTCGCGTTGGGGAGGTCGCGCCCCCCCGAGGGGGGCGCTGGACCGGGTCGCGGCGGCGGGACGCCCGGCTAGCGCAGAGGACGGGTCTTCAGAGCCGCTTGACGATCGCAGCCGCCTCCTCGCGCGTGAACGCGCGGAGCGTCTCCGACTGCTCGGCCCCGAACCGCTGGAGCTTCATCAGGATCTCCGCCGCGGACTCGTCGTCGGGCGCCTCGAAGATCTCGACCACGTCGTACCGGCCGAGCGTCACGTAGACGCCGATCAGCCGGCCGCCCGCGTCCTCGATGATCCGCTCCCCCTCCTCCACCCGCTCGCGCCAGCCTGGGAGCCCCGCCATCCCTTTCGAGGTCCAGCGCATGAGCGAGATGTAGGTCTGCACGCAGCTGAATACTGTCACCGATGCGCCTGAACGCGTACCTCGCGCGCGCCGGAGTCGCGTCGAGGCGCGGCGCGGACGAGCTGATCAAGGCCGGCCGTGTGCGCGTGAACGGCGAGCCGGGAGCGCTGAACACGTTCGTCGAGCGCGGCGACCGGGTCGAGCTCGACGGGCGGCCGGTCGCGCCGCAGCGGCTCGCGTACGTGCTCCTGCACAAGCCGGCGGGCGTCGTCACGACCGCCCGCGACCCCCAGGGGCGGCCGACCGTCGTCGACCTCGTCGCGCACGACGCTCGCGTCGTCCCGGTCGGGCGCCTCGACGCCGACACGACCGGCGCGCTGCTGCTGACGAACGACGGCCCGCTCGCCCACCGGCTCGCGCACCCGCGCTACGGCGTCGAGAAGGTGTATGTCGCGGAGGTCGAGGGCGACCCGGACGAGGAGGCGATCCGCCGCCTGCGCGAGGGCGTCGAGCTGGACGACGGGCGGACGGCACCCGCGCGCGCCCGGCGCCTCCGCCCCGGCCGGATCGAGCTCGTCCTCCACGAGGGGCGGAACCGCCAGGTGAAGCGGATGTGCGAGGCGGTGGGGCACCGGGTCCGCCGCCTCCACCGCAGCCGCTACGCCGGACTCGACGTCCGGGGCCTCGCTCCCGGCGCCTGGCGGGAGCTCACAGACCGCGAGGTCGAGCTGCTCCGAAGTTCCGGCCGGCCTCGGCCTTGACGAACCCCATCCGGTCGTACATCGCCTCGAGCGTCTCGTGCGACAGCTTCCGCGCCTTCTCCGCGCCGACCGCGAGCAGCCGCTGCAGCTCGCCGGGGTCGCAGCGGAGCTCGCGGTAGCGCTCCTGGATCGGCCGCAGCAGCTCGACGACCGCCTCCGCGACGTCCGCCTTGAACGGCCCGTAGCCCTGGCCGTCGTACCGCGCCTCGATCGCGTCCGCCGGATCGCCGGTGGCGACGGAGAGGATGTCGATGAGGTTCGTGATCCCCGCCTTGTCGGGCGCCCGGCGGACCTCGCGGCCGCTGTCGGTGACGGCGCTCTTCAGCTTCTTCCGCACGACGTCCGCGTCGTCGAGCATGAGCAGCGTCCCCTGCGCCGTCCCCCCCGTCGTCGACATCTTCTTCTCGGGCTGCTGGAGGTCCATGATCTTCGCGCCCACCTCGGGGAAGACCGCGCGTGGGATCGTGAACGTCTCGCCGAAGCGTGCGTTGAACCGCTCGGCGACGTCGCGGGCGAGCTCGAGGTGCTGGCGCTGGTCCTCGCCGATCGGGACGATCTCCGTCTGGTACAGGAGGATGTCCGCGCACTGGAGCACGGGGTACGTGAACAGCCCCGCGGAGACGAACTCCTGCTGGTCGGCCTTGTCCTTGAACTGCGTCATCCGGCGCAGCTCGCCGAAGCTCGTCGCCGCGCCCAGCAGCCACGCCGCCTCGCCGTGGGCGGGGACGTGGCTCTGCACGAACGTCGTCGACCGCTCGGGGTCGAGGCCGCTCGCGAACAGGAGCGCCGCGAGCGAGAGCGTCGACTCCCGCAGCTCCGACGGGTCGTAGTCGACGGTGATCGAGTGCAGGTCGACGATGCAGATCAGCGGATCGCCCTGGTCCTGCGAGGCGACGTACTGGCGGATCGCGCCGATGTAGTTGCCGAGGTGCTTCGCGCCGGTCGGCTGGATTCCCGAGAAGATGCGCATGGCGGAGGAACTCCCGTGGTCGGAGGTGCGGGGGACGAGCGAGGCGGGCTGTGACGCGCGCTAGCGCAGGCTCCCGCCACGCTCGCTGCGCCACGGCCAGGCCCAGGTGCGAGAGGCGGGAGACATCGCTCGCAGGATAGGCGGGGGCGCGCGCACCCGCAACTACACTGCGGCGGCGATGGCAGTCACCGGATCACCCGAGCTCCTGATCGTGATGGGCGCCGGCGCCACCGCCGAGCAGGTGGACGAGGTGGTCGCGCGGCTCGCCGAGGCCGGCGCGGACGCGCACGTCTCCGCCGGCAAGGACGCGACCGTGATCGGCGCGATCGGCGAGCGCGAGCTGCTCGCGGCGCTGCCGCTCGAGGGCTTCCCCGGCGTCGACCAGGTGCTGCCGATCCTGAAGCCGTACAAGCTCGTCTCGCGCGAGCTGTCGCGCGACCCGACCGTGGTGGACGTCGGCGGCCGGCGCGTCGGCGGCGGCTACTTCGGCTTCATCGCCGGCCCGTGCACCGTCGAGTACCGCGAGCAGACGCTCGTGACGGCGCGCGTCGTCGCCGAGGCGGGCGCGACCTGGCTGCGCGGCGGCGCGTTCAAGCCGCGGACGTCGCCGTACGCCTTCCAGGGGCTCGGCCAGGAGGCGCTCGACATCCTCGCCGAGGCGCGCGCCGAGACCGGCCTTCCGGTCGTCACCGAGCTGATGGACCCGCGGCACGTCGAGGCGGTGATGGACACCGCGGACGTGATCCAGATCGGCGCGCGCAACATGCAGAACTTCTCGCTCCTCTCCGAGGTCGGCAGCGCGGGGAAGCCGGTGCTGCTCAAGCGCGGGCCGTCCGCGTCGATCGAGGAGCTGCTGATGGCGGCGGAGTACGTCGTCAAGGAGGGGAACGCGCAGGTCGTCCTCTGCGAGCGCGGGATCCGCACGTTCGAGCGCTCCACGCGGTACACGCTCGACATCGGCGCGATCCCGGTGCTCAAGCAGGAGACGCACCTGCCGGTGATCGTCGACCCGTCGCACGCCGCCGGGAAGCGCGAGCTCGTCGCGCCGCTCGCGCGTGCCGCGGTCGCCGCCGGTGCCGACGGGATCATCGTCGAGGTGCACCCGGCGCCCGAGGAGGCGCTCTGCGACGGGCCGCAGCTGATCCCGACGGGCGAGTTCGGCGACTTCGCGCGCGAGATCAGGGCGCTCGTCTCCCTGATGGGCCGCGCGATCGGGTGATCCGCCGGCTGGCGGTCGTCGGGACGGGGCTGATGGGCGCCTCCGTCGGCCTCGCCGCGAAGCGGGCCGGGGTGGAGCGGGTCGTCGGCTACGACGCCGACCCGGAGGCGGCGTCGCTCGCGGCGGGGCGCGGCGCGCTCGACGACGCGGTCGGCACCCTCGCCGAGGCGGTTCGCGACGCGGACCTGGCGGTCGTCGCCGCCCCGGTCGCGGCGCTGCCGCGGCAGGTCGAGGAGGTGCTCGCCGCGAGCGGCGCGGAGACGACCGTCACCGACGTCGGCTCGACGAAGCGCGCCGTCTGCGCCGCCGCGGGCGGGGAGGCGCGGTTCATCGGCGGCCACCCCGTCTGCGGGTCGGAGGCGCGCGGGCCCGCGCACGCGACGGCGGAGCTCTTCCGCGGCGCCACGTGGTTCCTGACGCCGGTCGCGGCGACCGAGCCCGACCGCTACCGGGCGCTGCACGGGTTCGTCGCCTCGCTCGGCGCGACCCCGGTCGCGGTCGACCCGGACGCGCACGACCGCCTCGTCGCGCTGACGAGCCACCTCCCGCACGCGCTCGCGAACCTGCTCCTGAACCAGGCGGGGGCCGCGCGCGTCGAGGGGCACGAGCCGCTCGCGGCCGCGGGCGGCTCGCTCAGGGACATGACGCGCGTCGCCGGCGCGAACCCGCGGATCTGGGTCGACATCTTCCTCGACAACGCCGACGCCGTGGCGGCGGCGCTCGCGGAGCACCGGCGGCGGGTCGAGCAGCTCGAGGCGGCCCTGGCGGCGGGCGACGGCGGCGCGATCGCGCGCTGGATCGGCGAGGCGGCGTCGAACCGGCGGCGCCTGCTGGCGGAGGCGTACGAGGACCCGGGCGGTCTGCAGCGGCTGCGCGTCCACGTCCCCGACCGTCCGGGAGTGCTCGCCGCGATCACGCAGGCGCTCGGGCGAGACGTGCCGGGGGACAAGTCGGTCTCGCACCGCGCCGTCCTCGTCGGCGCGATCGCGGACGGGACGACGCGCGTCGAGGGCTTCGGCCGCTCCGGCGACACGGAGTCGACGATCCGCGCGGCGCGCGCGCTCGGCGCAGAGGT
>DATLFU010000080.1:0-2649 GCA_035540835.1 Gaiellaceae bacterium | reverse complement strand
ATCATCCAGGAGCACGTAAACGTGCGTCAGCAGAGCGTCGAGGTCGGCGGACACGGTCGCCTCCATGGTCGACGGTGTGTGAGCACCGCCGACTTCGGCGCCCCGCTGCCGGTCCCTACGACTTAGGAATCAATCGTCTAGCCGCCCCAGCGCGCGGCCGCCGCCTCCGCTCCCGGCGCGGCGCTCGCTCGAACTGCGGCGACGACGTCGGCCGCGTCGAACGGCACCCGCCGGAACGCCACCTCCAGCCGGTCGCCGTCGACGTCGACGAGCGCGTACGCGGCCCACGGATCGAGGCGGAACCGGTCCTCCGGCTGCTCGTGGTCGTACCCGAAGCCGACGCTGCCGGGGTTGACGAAGAGCGCGCGCCCGACCCGGCGCAGGAACTGGAGATGCACGTGGCCGCCCGCGAGCACCGTCGCGCCGCCGGTGTCCCCGAGCAGCGCCCGGAACACGCCTTCCGGCGTCGCCGGCAGGAGGAAGTCGTCGTACGACGTCGGCGAGCCGTGGAAGGCGAGCAGCGAGTCGCCGGCACCGAGCTCGAGCTCGATGGTCGGCCGGTACTCGCGGATCCGCTGGAGCCGCTCGGCGCCCAGTCGCTCTACCGACCACGCCCGCATCGCGAGCTGCGCCTCCGTCGCCTCCTCGGCGCCGGCGTCGGGGTCGAGCAGGAACGCGTCGGCGTTGCCGAGCACGACCGGGCAGCCGAGGCTCTCCAGCGCGTCGACGACCACGTCCGGCTCGACCCCGCCCTGGACGGCGTCTCCGAGGCAGACCGCCGCGTCGGGACCGACGCGCTCGAGCTCCGCGACCAGCGCGCGAAGCGCCACCGCGTTGCCGTGGACGTCGGAGAAGAGCGCGACGCGCACGCGTTACCGGCCGGAGTGGATCATCCGGCCGCCGTCGACGAACAGCGTCGTCCCCGTGACGAAGTCCGCGCGCGCGAGGTACAGGATCGCGTCGGCGATGTCGTCCGCCGACCCGATCCGCCCGAGCACGCTCTCCGCCGCGCGACGCTCCTCCTGCTCGGGCGGGACGACGATGTTGCCGGGCGCGACGCCGCACACGCGCACCTCCGGCGCGAGCGCGCGCGCGAACACCCGCGTCAGCATCGCCTGCGCCGCCTTGGCGGCGCAGTGCGGCGCGAAGAGCGGCCACGGCTGGTGGCCGGCGACGTCCTCGATCATCACCACCGCCCCGCGCGCCGCCGCCAGGTGCGGCGCCGCGGCCTGGACGACGAAGAACGCGCCCTTCGCCGTCGCGCCGAGCGCCGCGTCCCAGTCCTCCTCCGTCACCTCCGCGACCGGCTTCGGGACGAACCCCGCGCTCGCGCCGTGGACGAGCAGGTCGAGCCCGCCCAGCTCCTCCACCGCGAGGTCGACGAGCGCGCGCGCCGCGTCGGGCCGCGACACGTCGCCGTGGACGCGCCCCGCCGGGAACACCGCGTACCCCGCCTCCTGGAGCCGCGTCGAGAGCGCGGAGCCGAGCTGTCCCGTGCCGCCGGTGACGAGCGCGCGCATCGCGCCTCTATACCACGCGTAAATCCGGCGTAAGACCGCTCCCACAGCAAGAACTTCCGGCCGGCGCGCGCGTTCCAAGGAGCAGAGGCCACGAAAGGGGGAACCGATGCGCAAGTCGTTGCTCGTCGCCACCGTCGTCGCCGCCGCGCTGGGTGCGGCGCCGCACGCCACGGCGGCCACCGTCCAGGTCCGGATCACGTCGGGCGGGTTCGCGCCGTCGACGGTGACGATCCAGACCGGCGACCGCGTCACCTGGACGAACCGGGACACGCGGAACCACCAGGTCGTCTCGACCACCGGCGCGTTCGCGTCGCCGATCCTGCGGCCGGGGCAGAGCTACTCGTTCACGTTCCGCGCCGCGGGGACGTACCGCTACCGCGACGCGCTCTTCCCGGACCGCCGCGGGACGATCCGCGTGCAGGGTCCGCCGCCGTCGGTGACGCTCGGGCTCTCCGAGCCGATCGTCCGCCACGGCGACGAGTCGCGGCTCCAGGGGAGCGTCTCCACGCGGCGCGCGGGCGAGACGGTGACGCTGTGGGCCCAGCCGTACGGCCAGGCGTCGTTCGTCCAGCTGGCCGTCGCCACGACCGTCGCCGACGGCGTCTTCGACGTCGTCGTGAAGCCGGGGCTGCTGACGCACTACTACGCCGAGTTCCGCGGCGTGCGGAGCGAGCCGATCTTCGTCCAGGTGCGGCCGCGGATCACGCTGCTGCCGGGTCGTCGCGGCTGGTTCCTCACCCGCGTCACCGGCGACCGCTCGTATGCGGGGAAGTGGGTCTACCTCCAGCGCCGGAACCAGTTCGCGCAGTGGGTCAGCATCAGCCGGCTCGCCCTCGGGCCGAACTCGGGGCGCCTGTTCCGGATTCCGGCGACGGCGGGGACGTACCGGATCTACATGACCGTGAACCAGGCGGGCGTCGGCTACCTCGACTCCTGGAGCGGGACGCAGCGCGTCGGCGGCCGCTAGCTGTAAGTCCCAGGAGCGTTATTCGTCCGACCTGCCTTGGAGGCTGGTGGTTGCGAAGGCCATCAGCGACTCCAAGGAGGTCGGACGGTGACATTGCACAGGAACGCTAGGACGTGCCCGCGCTCGAGGCGTCTGCTCGCCGATCGGGTGCTGCTCGAAGGC
>DATLFU010000079.1:0-14712 GCA_035540835.1 Gaiellaceae bacterium | reverse complement strand
ACGTCGCGGAGCAGCCGGCGCATGATCTTCCCGCTGCGCGTCTTCGGCAGCTCCGGGGTGAAGACGATGTTCGCGGGCTTCGCGATCGGCCCGATCTTCCGCGCGACGTGGTTCCGCAACTCCTCGAGCATCTCCACGGAGCCCTCCGCGCCGCCCTTGAGCGTCACGTACGCGACGATCGCCTGCCCCGTCACGGGGTCGGTACGGCCGCAGACGGCCGCCTCCGCCACCCGCTGGTGGTCGACGAGCGCGCTCTCGACCTCGATCGTCGAGATCCGGTGCCCCGAGACGTTCATCACGTCGTCGACGCGCCCGAGGAGCCAGAAGTCGCCGTCCTCGTCGATGCGCGCGCCGTCGCCCGCGAAGTAGGCGTCCTCGTACTTCGACCAGTACGTGTCGACGTAGCGGTCGTGCGCGCGGTAGATCCCGCGCAGCATCGCCGGCCACGGGCGCTTCAGCACGAGGTACCCGCCGCCGCCCGGCCCCACCTCGTTGCCGCGCTCGTCGTAGACCGCCGCCTGCACGCCGGGGAAGGGGCGCGTCGCCGAGCCGGGCTTCAGCGTCGTCACGCCCGGGAGCGGCGTGATCAGGATCATCCCCGTCTCGGTCTGCCACCACGTGTCGACGACGGGGCAGCGGTCGCCGCCGACGTGCTCGCGGTACCAGACCCAGGCCTCGGGGTTGATCGGCTCGCCGACCGAGCCGAGCAGGCGCAGCGACGAGAGGTCGTGCCGCTGCGCGTACTCGGGGCCCCACTTCATGTGCGCGCGGATCGCGGTCGGCGCCGTGTAGAGGATCGTCACCCCGTAGCGCGCGACGACCTCCCACCAGCGGTCGCGGTCCGGGAAGTCGGGCGTGCCCTCGTAGAGGACGCTCGTCGCGCCGTTGCAGAGCGGCCCGTAGACGATGTAGCTGTGGCCGGTGACCCAGCCGACGTCGGCCGCGCACCAGTACACGTCCTCCTCCGGCTTCAGGTCGAAGACGTAGTGGTGCGTCGCCGCGACGCCGACGAGGTAGCCGGCGGTCGTGTGCGCGATCCCCTTCGGCTTCGCGGTCGTGCCGGAGGTGTAGAGCAGGTACAGGAGGTCCTCGGCGTCCATCGGCTCCGGCGGGCAGGGCGTCTCGTCCGTCGCCACGTCGTGCCACCAGTGGTCGCGCCCCTCGGTCATCGGCACGTCGCCGCCGGTGCGCCGCAGGACGACCACGCGCTCGACCGACGGCGCGGACGCGAGCGCCTCGTCCGCGGTGCGCTTCAGCGGCACCGTCGACCCGCGCCGCCACGCCTCGTCCTGCGTGATCAGGACGCGGCACTCCATGTCGTGCAGCCGGTCGGAGAGCGAGTCCGCGGAGAAGCCGCCGAAGACGACCGTGTGCGGCGCGCC
The DNA here is from genome assembly GCA_035540835.1 of Gaiellaceae bacterium. GTDB lineage: Bacteria > Actinomycetota > Thermoleophilia > Gaiellales > Gaiellaceae > DATLFU01. The sequence goes on along the minus strand of DATLFU010000079.1, from coordinate 13,330 downwards.
GAGGCGCGCGCACGCGAGCATCGCGATCGGCGCCTCGGGAACCATGCCCATGTAGATCCCGACCGGCGTCCCCTTGCCGACGCCGAGCGCCTTGAGCCCGTTCGCGAGCTTCGTCACCTCGCGGAGCAGGTCGGCGTACGTGAGCGTGCGCCGCTCGCCGACGGGCTCGCCCTCCCAGTGGAAGGCGACGCGGTCGCCGTGGCCGGCCTCGACGTGCCGGTCGACGCAGTTGTAGGCGACGTTGAGCCGCCCGCCGAGGAACCACTGCGCATACGGCGGCTCCCACCGGTACAGCTCCTGGAACGGCTCGAACCACGTCACCCGCTCGCGCCCCTCCTGCTCCCAGAACTCCTCGAACCCGCGCTCGTAGATCTCCGGCTGCGCGTTCGCGCGCTCCGCGAACTCCGACGGCGGCGGGTAGCGGCGCTCCTCGAGGAGCATCGTCTCGATCGCCTGCGGCTCGCTCATCGGATCTCCAGGTCGTAGGGGTGGTCGGTGAGGTTCTCGTGGCCGTCCTCCGTCACGAGCACCGTGTCCTCGAGGCGGCAGCCGCCGAAGCCGCTGCGGTAGAGGCCGGGCTCGACCGCGACGACGTCGCCGGCGACGAGCTCCGTGCCGTTGCGGCCGAGCGACGGCTCCTCGTGCACCTCGAGGCCGACGCCGTGGCCGAGCGAGTGGAAGAAGCCGTCGGCGAGCGTCTCGCCGGGGCGCTTCGAGAGCTGGGTCGGGAAGCCGTGCTCGTGGAACAGGTCGCAGACGAGCCGGTGCAGCTCCGCGCCGGGGACGCCGGGGCGGATCGCGGCGAGCGCACGGTGGAGCGCCTCGCGGCAGAGCTCGTGGTAGCGGCGCAGCTCCTCGGGCACCTCGCCGACGCAGAAGGTGCGCGTCATGTCGCCGAAGCAGCCGCTCTCGCGGTCGCGCGGGAAGAAGTCGAGGACGATCGGCTCGCCGGCGCGAAGCTGTCCCGATCCGAGCTCGTGACCGACCGACGTCTGCGGCCCGTGCGAGACGATCAGGTCCTCCGGGACCGCGCCGTGCGCCGCGACGACCGCCTCGGCCTCGGCGCGGAGGAGCTCCGACGTGAGCGGCTCCCCGTCCAGGAGGAGCGCGCCGCCGGAATCCTCGTCCGCGGCGCGCAGCAGCTCCGCGACGCGCGCGATCCCCGCGGTGGCGGCGGCCTGCGCGCGGCGGATCCCCGCGAGCTCGGCCTCGTTCTTCGCCCGTCGCCGGTGCTCGAAGTGCTTTCGGTCCGCGCTCACCGGGATCCCGGCGGCGCGCAGGGCGTCGGCGAGCTCGAGCGGGAACGCCGCCGGCACGACCGCGTCCGCGACGCCGAGCTCGCGGCACGCGCGGACGTACGTCTCCACGAGCGCCTCGTCGCGGTCGCGCCCCTCGGCGAGCAGGTCGTCGTAGCCGAAGTGCTCGGGCGAGCGGAGCTCGAGCCCCGCCTCCAGCTCCTCCAGCCGCGGCACCTCGAGCGAGGCGACGACGAGGATGCGGCGGCCGTCGCGCTCGACGTAGAGGAACGGGTCCGGCACCGCCAGCGGCACCTCGTGCCGGAGCTCCGGCGAGCGGACGGTGTCGCCGTGGATGAGGACGTCCGGCACGGCGCGAAATCTAACGGCGTCGGCGCGCGCGCAGGTGCATAGACTGCCGCGGGTGGACGCCCTGGAACAGGCGCAGGCGCTGCTCGCCGCGCACGAGGAGGAGCTGCGAGCCGAGCTGCCCGACGGCGTCGAGATCTTCGACGCGCACGTGCACCTCGGGAACGACATCGACGGGATGTCGGGCGTCTACGACGAGCTCGTCGGGACGTTCCGCCGCTACGGCGTCACCGGCGCGTTCATGTTCTGCATGGACGAGCCCGACCGCGAGCCGGCCTTCCGCGCGCCGAACGACCGGACGCTCGAGTTCGCGCGGCGGTCCGAGGGGCTGCTGACGCCGTTCGTCCGCCTCGACCTCGCGGGGCCCGATCCGATCGCGGAGGCGACGCGCTGCCTCGACCTCGGCGCGCGCGGGATCAAGCTCCACCCCCGCGCCCAGAAGTTCGCGCTCGACGACGCGCGGCTCGACCCCGTCTTCGCACTCGCCGCGGAGCGGCGCGTGCCCATCCTGATCCACGGCGGGCGCGGCCTGCCGCCGATCGCGAAGGACCTCGCGCGCCTCGTCGACCGCTACCCCGACGCGCAGCTGATCGTCGCGCACGCCGGGATCGCCGACATGGCCGGCCTCGCCGGCCTGCTCGGCGGGAAGGCGGGCGTCTTCTTCGACACCTCCGTCTGGAGCCCGGTCGACCTGCTCGACCTCTACCGACTCGTCGCGCCCGAGCAGGTGCTGTACGCACCGGACTACCCGTACGGGCTGCAGCCGGCGTCGCTGCTGATCGCGCTGCGAACGGCGCGCCTCGCGGGGTTCGACGAGCGCCAGCTGCGCGACGTCCTCGGCGGGAGCGCGCGCCGGATCCTCGCCGGCGAGCCGCCGCTCGAGCCGACGGCGCCGACCGGGAGCGACACGCTCGCGCAGCCGCTCACGTACGCGCGCATCCACCAGTACCTGTCGATGGCGACGCCGCTCCTCTGGACGCGCCAGGCCGACACGATCGGCGTCCTCGGGCTCGCGCTGAACGCGTGCTCCGAGCGCAACGGCGGCACCGGCGAGACGGAGCGGATCAAGGAGCTCCTGCTGACCGCGCGCGAGCTCTGGCGGGAGCTACCGGAGATCGAGGAGGACGGCGAGCGCATGATCACGGCGCGCACCGCGTTCCGGCTCGTGCACCTCGCCGACATTCTCGCGGTGACCGCCGGTGCCTGAGACGACGCTGCGCGTCAACGGCCACTCGTACACGAGCTCCGCACCCGTCGGCGTCAGCCTCGCCGACACGCTGCGCGAGGAGCTCGGCCTCACCGGGACGAAGGTCGCGTGCGGCGAGGGCCACTGCGGCGCGTGCACGGTGCTCCTCGACGGCGTCCCCGTGCTCTCGTGCATCACGCTGCTGCACACGGTCGGCGAGCGCGAGGTGACGACGATCGAGGGGCTGCGGGACCACCCGCTCGTCCACGCGTTCGTCGAGGCCGACGCGCTCCAGTGCGGCTTCTGCACGCCCGGCCAGATCGTCTCCGCCTCGGCGCTCGTCGAGGCGGTGCCGCACCCGACGAGCGAGGACATCCGCCACGCGATGGCCGGGAACCTCTGCCGCTGCGGCACGTACCCGCGCATCGAAGCCGCGATCCAGTCGGTGGCGGGCGGGGACAGCTCGTAGTGGCGCGGCTGATCCGCACCGAGAAGGAGGTCGAGGGGCGCTACACCGAGACGTGGATCGTCGTCGAGGAGGACGCGCTCGAGCAGTGGCCGGCCGGTCCCGGAGCGGTCGTGGGCCGCCCGGCGGCGAAGGTGGACGGGTACGCCCGCGCGCGCGGCGAGGCGCGCTACACCGCCGACGTCCGGCTCCCAGGGATGCTCCACACGGCGATGCTGCGGAGCCCGCACGCGCACGCGCGCGTCCGCCGGCTCGACGTGTCCCGCGCGCGCGAGGCCCCCGGCGTGCGCGCGCTGCTGGCGCCCGACGACGTCGAGTGGCTGACGGACGAGCCGCCGTACGAGGGGCATCCCGTCGTCGCGCTCGCGGCCGAGACGGCGGCGCAGGCGCGCGAGGCGGTGCGGCTGATCGACGTCGAGTGGGAGCCACTCGAGCCGCTGCTCGACGTGGAGGAGGCGGTTCGCCGCGGCTCGCTCGTCGGCGACGTGCGCCGGTACGAGCGCGGCGACCTCGACCGCGGCCTCGCGGAGGCGGACGTCGTCGTCGAGGCGGAGTACCGCACGCAGACGCTCCTCCACAACGCGCTCGAGACGCACCAGTGCGTCTGCGACTGGCAGGGCGAGGGCCTCGACGTCTACGTGTCGACGCAGTACGTGTGGGGCGTCCGCGACGGCGTCGCCGAGGCGTTCGAGCTGCCGCCGGACCGCGTCCGCGTCGTCTGCGAGTACATGGGCGGCGGCTTCGGCGCGAAGAACGGCGCGTCGGGCTACATCTTCCTCGCCGCCGAGCTCGCGCGCCGCGCGCGGCGGCCGGTTCGGTGCGCGCTGAACCGCCGCGAGGAGAACGTCGTCAGCGGCAACCGCAATGCCACGATCCAGCGCGTCGTCGCGGGAGCGCGCGCCGACGGGACGCTGACGGCGCTCGGCGGCGAGTACCTGTGCGCGCTCGGCTGGGGCGGCTGGCTGCCGTCGACGGCGGGGCCGATGCAGCTCCTCTACGCCTGCGAGAACGTGCGGACGACGGAGTACGGCGCGAAGCTGAACCTGCCGCCGATGGCGGCGTTCCGCGCGCCTGGCTTCGTCGAGGGGACGTGGTCGCTCGAGTGCCTGCTCGACAAGCTCGCGGCCGCGCTCGACCTCGACCCGCTCGAGCTCCGGCGCCGGAACTACGCGCACGCCGACACCATGAACTCGAGGCCGTACTCGGCGAAGAACCTCGCCGAGTGCTACCGCCGCGCCGAGCCGGCGTGGGAGCGGCGGCACGAGGTGCGCGCGCGCTCCGACGAGCGGTGGAAGCGCGGCGTCGGGCTCGCCAGCCAGATCTGGTACGGCGGCGGCGGCCCGCCGAGCTACGCGTGGGTCCGCGTCGGCGCGGACGGCCGCGCGAACGTCGTCACGGCCATGCAGGACATCGGCACCGGCACGCGCACCGCGATGGCGCAGATCGCGGCCGAGGAGCTCGGGCTGCCGCTCGACCGCGTGGAGGTGCAGGTGGGCGACTCTGCGCGCGGGCCGTTCGCGTCGATCTCCGGCGGCTCCTCGACGCTGCCGTCGATGGGGCCGGCGGTGCGCGCGGCCGCCGCCGACGCGGCGCGGCAGCTGGTCGAGATCGCGGCGCAGCGCTACGACCGCGAGGAGCGCGTCCTCTCGCTGCGCGGCGGCCGGATCGTCTCCTCCGACGGCGGCTCGTGGCCGCTCGAGGAGGTGACTGCGATCCTCCAGGACGGCCAGATCCTCGGGAAGGGCGCGCGCGGGCCGAACCCGACCGGGATGCGCGTCCTCACCTTCGGCGTGCAGGTGGCCGAGGTCGCCGTCGACGTCGAGACCGGGGAGGTCCGGGTCGAGCGGATCACCGCGATCCACGACGTCGGGCGCGTGATCAACCCGCTCGGGGCGCGCAGCCAGATCGAGGGCGGGATCGTGCAGGCGCTCGGCCACACGTTCTCGGAGGTGCGGCTCGACGACCCGCTCACGGGTCGCGTGCTGACGCGGACGCTCGACGCGTACAAGCTCCCGACGATCGCCGACGTGCCGGAGATCGTCTGCGACCTCGTCGACGAGCCGGACGCGCACCTGACGAACCTCGGGTCGAAGGGTCTCGGGGAGCCGCCGATCATCCCGACCGCGGCCGCGATCGCGAACGCGATCCGCGACGCGACGGGCGCGGAGGTGACCTCGCTCCCGCTCACGCGCGAGGAGATCCTCCGCGCGCTGCACGAGGCGAGCGAGCGGCAGCGGGAGCGGGAGCGCGTTGGAGCTCCTGCGGCCTGAGCGCCCGGACGACGCCGTCGCCGCGCTCCGCGCCGGCGGCCTCGCCCTCGCGGGCGGCACGGAGGTGGTGCCGCTGCTCCGCGACGGCATCCTCCGCACGGACACGCTCGTCCACGTCGCCGCGGCCGTCCCGCGCGGGATCGACGGCACGCGGATCGGGGCCGGGACGACGCTAGCCGAGCTCGAGGTCGACCCGCAGGTGCCGGAGGCGCTGCGCGAGGCGTGCCGCCTTGCCGCGTCGCCGCAGCTGCGCGCGATGGGGACGATCGGCGGGAACCTGAAGCAGGCGACGAGGTGCTGGTACTGGCGGCTGCGGTACCCGTGCCGGCTCCACGGCGGCGACCGCTGCCACGCGCGCGAGGGCGAGCACCGGGAGCACGCGATCTTCGCCAACGACTTCTGCGCGTCCGCCCACCCGTCCGATCCCGCGGCGGCGCTGCTCGCGCTCGGCGCGACGGTGCGCACGGACCGGCGGGAGCTCCCCGCGGCGGACGTCTTCCGGCTGCCGACGGAGGACGACCGCGACGTCGTCGCGCTCGAGCCGGACGAGCTCGTGCTGGAGCTGGACGTGCCGGCGCCGGAGGCCAGCGTCTACCTGAAGGCGATGGACCGGCAGCGGTGGGCGTTCCCGCTCGTCGGAGTCGCCGCCGCGCGCGCCGGGAGCGACGTCCGGATCGCGCTCAGCGGCGTCGCGCCGATCCCGTGGCTGCTCGCCTCGCCGGAGGCGCTCGACGAGGCGACGCCGCTGCCGGGGACGACGTACAAGGTCGACGTCGCGCGCGCGCTCGTCCGCCGCGCGCTCGCCGCGCTCGGCTAGTCGAACCGTCCGCCGTGCCGGAGTACGATCGCCGCGTGGCGGCGCGGCTCTCCCTGCTCCTCGTCCTGGCGTCGGCGCTCGCGGCCGCGACCGCCGTCGCCGGCCCGACCGGCGAGCGCGCGTCGCTGCGCCCGTACCTCGCGATCGCGCAGGCGGTGGCGGCGCCGGCGCCCCGTTGTCCGGTCCCGCCGCGGTTCCGGCCCGCGTTCGAGGCCGCGGTACGCGAGACGCGCGTGCCGATGGCGATGCTGCTCGCGGTCGCCGAGGTGGAGTCGGGGCTGCGGCCCGACGCCGTCTCGCCGAAGGGCGCGCGGGGCCTCCTGCAGCTCATGCCCGCGACCGCGGCCGAGCTGCAGCTCGACCCGGACCACCCGCCGTCCAACGTCCTCGGAGGCGCGCGCTACCTGCGCCGGATGCTGGACCTCTTCTCGTCGACGACGCTCGCGCTCGCGGCGTACCACGCCGGCCCGACGGCGGTGGCAGAGGCGGGCGGCCCGCCGGCGGCGGACACGGCGGCGTACGTCGCGGTCGTGACGGCGCGCTGGCGCGCCCTCGCCGGCTGCGGGTAGGGCTACCCGCGGGCGGGGCGGCGGCGCGCGAGGCGGCGCGGCGCCTCCGCCAGCGCCTCGTCCACCCGGCGCGGCTGCTCCTGCGGTGCCGCCGGCTGCGGCTGCTGCTGCGCGGGTGCCGGGGCAGGCCGCGGCGACGGCCGCTCGCCGTCGAGCGCGTCCTCGATCATCGCGCCGATCCGGCGGAGGCCCTCGAGCGCGCGGTCGCGCCGCTCCGAGAGGTGCCGCTCCTCGACGCGAAGCTCCTCCTGCCGCCGGCGCGACGCCTCCTCGATCCGGCTCGCGAGCTCTTCGGCGGTCTCGCGGATCTCGCGCGCCTTCCGCTCGGCCTCGGTCACGACCTCGCGCGCGTGCTCGTCGGCCTCGGCGCGGCGCCGCCCGGCGTACGACTCGACCGCCAGCCGGAGGTCGCGGGCCTCCTCCTCGGCGCGCACGCGCACCGCGTCCGCCTCGGCCTCGGCGTCACGCCGCCGCCGCTCGAGCTCCTCGGCCGCGCCGCCGACGATCGCCTCCGCCCGCTCCCGTGCGTCGGTGAGGATCTGCGCGGCCGCCTGCTCCGCAGCCTCGAGGATGCCGGCGACGTGGCGGCCGACGTCGGCGTACCCGGCGTCGCGGGGCGCAGGTGCAGGTGCAGGTGCAGGTGCGGCGACCGTGCGGACGCGCGCCTCGCCGGCCGTCTCGTCCTCTCCGCGCCGCCGCGTCACCGCCATGTCGGCCTCAGTCGCGCTCGCCGGCGGCGCGGCTGGCCGCCTCGTCGCCCTGCTGCTTCGGCACCCAACGGCCGCCGACCTTCTCGACGGCGCCTTCGAGCGCCTCGTACACGTCGTCGCGCGCGGCGTCCGCGGGCATGCCGGCGTCCTGGCGGAGGACCGACCGCCACGAGAGCGGGCGCGTCCGGCGCGAGCGCCCGAAAAGGCCGTCCTCGGACGCGGCGGGTTCCCGCGACAGCCCGGCGACGAGCCCCTCGAGCTCGGCGACGGCCGTCCGCGCCCCGTTCAGCGACGACTGCAGCGAGTGGAGCGCGCGCTGCCGCGTCTCCTCGATCTCCTTCAGCTCGTCGCGCAGCTCGCGGTGGCGCCGCTGCGCCTGACGCTCGACCTGGTCGGCGACCTCCTCGGCAGCGCGGCGCGTCGCGGCCGCGTCTCGCTCGGCGCGTGCAGCCTGCTCGGCCGCCGCCGCCTCGGCCTCCTTGCGGATCCGGAGCGCGTCCGCCTCGGCCCCGGCGACGACCTCCGCCGCCTGCCGCTCCGCCTCGCCGACCAGCCGCTCCGGCTCGCCCGTCAACTCGGCGACGCGCGCGGTCGCGCGTTCCTCGGCGTCCTGCATCAGCGCCTCGGCGTCGGCGCGCGCCTGCGAGCGGATCTGCTCCGCCGCCTCCTCGGCCGCGTTCAGCAGCGCGGAGATCCGCGCGCCGACCTGGTCGGCCGATCTCGTCTCCTCGGCGCGCGCCGCCGCGGCGCCCGCCGTCTTCTCTGTGCCCACGTCCTACCCCCTCGTCCGCCGGAGGTTGCAACCTAGACGCTTCGCAGATCGGCTGCAAGCGGAACCTTTCCGGTTCGTGCCGCTCCGCGTTTTCCCTCGTTCGGGGGATGGGTAGGATGCGCCGGCGTGGACCAGAGCGGCCCCTGGCGGAACCTCACCGAGATGGACCTGAGCTTCAAGCGCTCGCGGCGCCGTGCGTCCGCACGCCGCGCACGGGAGGTGCGGGGGAAGCCGCCGACGCGCCTGCGCTCGCTCAAGGTGCTCTTCGGCTCGGCGCTCCTGCTCGCGTTCGCGGGCGAGATCTCCGGCATGGACCCCGCCGCGATCGCGCAGACCGGGCGTGCCACGGCCGGCCGCGTCGCCGTCTCGCAGCAGCCGTGCCCGATCCCCGAGGTGTTCCGCCCGGCGTTCCTCGCCGCGGCGGACGACACCGGGCTCCCGCTGTCGCTGCTCGTCGCCGTCGCGTGGGAGGAGTCGCAGATGGTCCCCGACGCCCGCTCGCACGCCGGCGCCGAGGGGCTCCTGCAGCTGATGCCCGGCACCGCCGCCGAGGTGGACGTCGACGCCCGGACGCCCGCCGGCAACGTGCTCGCGGGCGCGCGGTACCTCGAGCGGATGCTCGACCGCTTCGACAACGCCGACCTCGCGCTCGCCGCGTACAACGCCGGCCCGACCGCGGTCGAGCGCGCCGGCGGAGCTCCGAGCGCCGAGACTCGCGCGTACGTCGCGAACGTGACGTCGCGCTGGCGCTCGCTCGCCGGCTGCAGCTAGCGTCCCTCGCCGATGCCGCGCCGGATCGCACTCGCCGCGCTCCTCGTCCTCGCCGCGCTCGCGCTCGCGGGCTGCGGCGGCGACGAGGAGGCAGCGCCGCCGCCGGAGGCGACCGAGCAGGGGACGCTGCCGGACGCGCCCGGCGACGCCACCGCGAACGGCTGCCGCGACGTCGAGCTCCCCGAGCCGCGGCCGGAGGGGACGGAGACGGCGCCGACGGCGCTCCTCCCGGCCGACGCGACGTACGAGGTGGACGTGATCACGAGCTGCGGCGACTTCACGATCACGGTCGACCAGGAGGCGTCGCCGCAGACGGCGGCGTCGTTCGTCGCGCTCGCGGAGAACGGCTTCTACGCAGGGACCGTCTTCCACCGGATCGTCCCGGGGTTCGTCATCCAGGGCGGCGACCCGACCGGGACCGGCACCGGCGGCCCCGGCTACACGACGCAGGACACGCCCGCCGCGGACACGACCTACGAGCAGGGCGTCGTCGCGATGGCGAAGGGCGCCGCCGAGCCCCCCGGGGCGGCCGGGAGCCAGTTCTTCATCGTCACTGCGCCAGAGGTGGCGCTCCCGCCGGACTATGCCGTCGTCGGTCGCGTCACCGACGGAATGGACGTCGTCCAGCGGATCGCCGTCCTCGGCGACCCGAACACCGAGCTGCCGACGCAGCCGGTCGTCGTGGAGCGGATGGAGGTCCGGACGAGCTAGGCCGCGATGGTCGCCGCCGTCGTCCTCGCAGCCGGCGCGTCGACCCGATTCGGCTCCCCGAAGCAGCGGGTGCTGCTCGGGCCGGTGCTCGAGCGCGTCCGCGCGAGCGGCGTCGACGACGTCGTCGTCGTCCTCGGCGCGCACGACGTCGAGCCCGACGCGCGCGTCGTCCGCTGCGCCGAGTGGGCGCGGGGGCCGGGCGCGTCGCTCCGCTGCGGGCTCGCCGCGCTGCCGCCCGAGGCCGACCGCGCCGTCGTCGTCCTCGCGGACGGGCCGCGCCTCGCGCCGGCCGCCGTCGACCGCGTCGTCGCCGCCTCGCGCACGCACCCGGACGAGCTCGTCGCGGCGTCGTACGGCGGGGCGCGCGGCCATCCGCTCGTCGTCCCGCGGGCGCTGTGGCCCGCGATCCCGGATGAGGGCGCGCGCTCGCTGCCCGTGCGGCTCGTCCCGTGCGACGACCTCGGGCCTCCAGGAGACGTGGATTTTGCCGATGAACTCTGAGCAGAACGGGAAGGTGTCCATCCGCCGACGCCGAACCGGGACCGCCGCCGTGATCGACCTCGCCCGCCCCCTCACCGACACCTCGCTCGCGCGCTCCCCGCTCGCGTCCGCCCGCCTCGCGCGGCAGCTCACCGTGGAGGAAGCCGCGCTCCGCGCCGGGATCCGCGAGGACCACGTCCGCTGGCTCGAGGAGGGGCGCGTCTACCGCTTCCGCACCACCGACGACGCGATCATCGCCGCGCTCCTCTACGCGTCGGCGCTCGGGATCGAGCACCGGGAGGCGCGCGCGCTCGCCGGCCTGCCGGTGCCGCCGCTGCCCGCCGGCCGGAGCAGGCGCGGGCGGCTGCTCGTGCTCGCGGCGGTCCTGCTCGCGCTCTCCGGGCTGACGGCGCTCTTCGCCTTTGCCGGCGGCGACAGCCGGCCGTCGACGCGCGAGGCGCTCGCCGCGCAGGGACCGCAGCTGCCGCCGCGGTGGGAGATCTCGGTCGAGGTGCTGAACGGCAACGGCGACATCAACTGGACGCGGCAGGTCGCGTCGCGGATCGGGGCGCTCGCGTACACGATCGCGCACGTCGGCCGGGCGGACCGGTTCGACTACCAGCAGACCGCGGTGTACTACGAACGCGGCGGGCAGGCGAACGCCGTCCGGCTCGCCCGCGAGCTCGGCGTCGTCGCGCGGCCGCTCCCGGGCGGCGACGACCCGAAGCGGCTCGTCGTCGTCGTCGGGCCGCAGAAGGGCCCCGGCGGGAAGGGCTAGAGCGCGATCCGGAGCGCCGCCAGGCGCTCCTTCAGCTCCGGCGGCATCGGCTCCACCACCGACTGCCGCACGTACATCCGCAGCTTCTCCTCGAACACGTACCGCCGGCGGCAGTACGAGCAGAGGTCGAGGTGCGCCTCGGCCTCGGCGCGCTCGGACTCGTCGAGCTCGCGGTCGAGGTACGGCTGCAGCAGCAGCTCGCACCTCTCGCAGTCGTCGATCACGTCGTTCCCACCGCTTCCTCGGCCAGCTGCTTCTTGAGGATACGCCGCCCGCGGTGCAGACGAGACATGACCGTCCCGACGGGGACGTCGAGGATCTGCGCCGCGTCCTGGTAGCTGAAGTCGCCGATGTCGACGAGGACGACGACGTCGCGGAAGTCGTGGGGCACGGCCGCGAGCGCGGCGACGATGTCGTCCTGCGAGAGGCGCTGGTCGACCCGCTCCTCCTCGCCGATCGGCCCGCCCGTCTGCTCCAGCTTGTCGGCCAGGAAGTAGTCGCCCGCCTCGAGCGACTGCACGTCCGGAGACCGCTGCACGCGGCGCCCGCGGTCGATGTTGAGGTTCGTGAGGATGCGGAGCAGCCAGGCGCGGAGGTTCGTCCCCGGGGTGAAGGAGCGCCAGCTGCGGAACGCGCGCGCGTACGTCTCCTGCATCAGGTCCTCGGCCTCCTCGCGCGACCCGACGAGGTGGCGGGCGACGCGGTAGACCTGGTCGGCGAGGGCGAGGGCATCTTCTTCGAACCGCACGCGGTCGCGTGCCTCCGTCGCGATGCGCCGTGCCTCCTGTGGGCTCGTCTCGCTCACCGCGACTCCCCCGTCAACGTCGCGCCGGAGCGCGCTATTCCCCGTCCACGGGCGCGAGCTCGCGGAAGCCGGCCTTCGACATCGCCTCCACGAGCGCGTCGCGGCTCGTCTTCGCGTCGTCCCAGGAGAGCGTGACCTGCCCCATCAGGTTCGCGTTCGCCGCCTCGAGGCCCTCGTGGCCGCGGAGCGCGCCGCCGAGGCGCGCCACGCAGCGCTCGCAGCGGATGCCGTTCACCTGGATCGTCTCGGTGCGGAGGGGCACGCCTCGATCCTAGCCGCAGGTCCGCGCGACGACGTCCGCCACGGCCGCGCGCAGCCCGTGCGCCTCCCCCACCTCGAGCTGCCGGTCACCCTCGCACCGGCTCGGGTCGATCGCCGCGAGCAGCTCCTCGCTCCCGAGCCGCGCCGCGGCGGGCGCGACGAGCTCCAGCAGCCGCGCCGTCAGCTCGGGGACGGCGTGGAGCCGCTCGGCCGCGGGGTCCGGGAGCGACGCGCGCGGCCCGCGGTGGCCGGCGGCCCAGCGCGCCTCCTGGTAGAGCGCCCGGTCGAACGGCGCGCCTGCCGCGGGATCCTCGAGCAGCGTCGCGACGAGCGCCTGCACGAGCGCGACGAACGCGCCCGAGAGCTCGACCGCAGTCGGCTGGTCGCACGCGCGCACCTCGAGCGTCCCCAGGCGCGGGTGCGGCCGCACGTCCCACCAGAGCGCGGAGTAGTCGGACACGAGGCCGAGGCGCGTCATCCGCTCGACGGTCCGCTCCCAGTCGGCGAACGTCGCGAAGACCGGCGGCGCGCCGTTTCGCGGCAGCTGCCCGAGCACCTCGGCCCGGTTCGACGCGAGGCCCGTCCGCTCCCCGGCGAGGTACGGCGAGTTCGCCGACAGCGCGAGGAGCAGAGGCAGCCACGGCAGCGCGCCCTCGAGCGCGCGCAGGCAGGCGGCGGCGTCGGGGACGGCGACGTGGACGTGCAGGCCGTTGACGCCCTGGCGGCGCGCGGTGACGCCCGCGTACGCGACGAAGTCGAGGTACCGCTGCTCCTGGACGATCTCCTGCTCCTCCGGCCGCGCGAGCGCGTGGGTGCCGGCGGCGGCGAGGGCGAGCCCGTGGCCGCGCGCGATCTCCCCGGTCGCCGCGCGCAGCTCGCGGAGGGCGGCAAGCGCCTCGGCCGCGGTCGCGCACGGGCGGGTGTTGAGCTCGACGACCGAGGCGAAGAGCTCGGTCTTGACGCTGCCGGGCAGCGCGAGGCGCTCCGCCTCGGCGACGAGCGTCTCGACGCGCGGGACGGGGTCGAGCGTCTCCGCGTCGAGGATCATCAGCTCCTCCTCGACCCCGATCCGCAGCGGCGCGCCGGCGCCGAACGCGTGCGCGCTCACCGCGCGCGGACGCCGTGCACCG
>DATLFU010000078.1:0-17464 GCA_035540835.1 Gaiellaceae bacterium | reverse complement strand
GGTCTATCCGCATCACGGCGCAGGCACCGTGGTCAAGAAGGAGTCGCGGGAGGTGCTGGGCCAGAAGCGGGAGTACCTGACCATCAAGATCCTGCACAACGACATGACGGTCAACGTGCCGACCGAGAACGCGGAGAAGGTCGGTCTCCGCCAGGTGATCGACGAGGAGATGGTGAACGTCGTCGTCACGGCGCTCACCGGCGACGGCACGCAGATGCCGAAGAACTGGAACCGCCGCTTCAAGCACAACCGCGACAAGATGAAGACCGGGGACATCCTGGAGCTCGCGGAGGTCGTCCGGAACCTGTCGCTGCGCGACCGGGAGAAGGGGCTCTCGACGGGCGAGAAGCAGATGTTCGTGAAGGCGAAGAAGATCCTCGCGTCGGAGCTGATGTACGCGAAGGCGATGGACGAGGAGGAGGCGGCGGAGTGGCTCGACGGCGTTCTCACCGGCGTCTCCACGAACGGTAACGGCGCGAAGCCGGCGGCGAAGAAGAAGGCGCCGGCCGCGAAGACCGCGGCCACCGCCTAGCCCCGCAGCTTGAGCACCTGGGCGGTCCTCCTCGCCGCGGGCAGCGGCGAGCGTCTCCGCGCGGACCGTCCGAAGGCGTTCGTCCGCCTCGGGGAGCTGCCGCTGCTCGCGGAGAGCCTCGCGCGGCTCGACGCGTCGGGCTGGATCGACGCGATCGTCGTCGTCGCCCCGCCCGGGTGGGAGGAGCCCGCGATCCTCCTCGCCGAGGAGCTCGGAGCGGGAAAGGTCGCCGAGTGCGTCACCGGGGGCGCGACGCGCGCCGACTCGCTCCGCGCCGGGCTCGCCGCCGTGCCCGAGGACGCCGTCGCCGTCGCCGTCCACGACGCCGCGCGGCCGCTCGTCGCCGACGACGTGGTCGAGCGGGTGCTCACGCCGCTCTCCGAGGGGTGGGACGGCGTCGTGCCGGCACTCGCGATCCCGGACACGGTGAAGCGCGTCCGCGGCGACGAGGTGGTGGAGACGGTGCCGCGCGACGAGCTCGTCGCCGTCCAGACGCCGCAGGCGTTCGTCGCGCCGGTACTGCGCGAGGCGGCGCGCGGCGGCGGGGACGCCTCCGACTGCGCGTCGCTCGTCGAGGCGCGCGGCGGCCGCGTCCGCGTCGTCGCGGGCGACCCGCGGCTGCTGAAGGTGACGACGCCGGCCGACCTCGAGCGCGTGGAGTCGTGGCTGTGATCGCCGACTACCACATGCACCTCCGCACGCCGAACGGCGAGGTCGAGGAGATCGACCACACCGTCGAGGCCGTCGAGCACTACGTCGAGCAGGCGGCGCGCGCCGGCGTGGACGAGATCGGGTTCACCGAGCACGTGTACTACTTCCGCGAGACGCGGCCGCTGTGGGAGACGCGCTACCAGCTCGACCGCTGCCGCTTCGACCTCGAGGCGTACGTCGAGGCCGTGCTCGAGGGGAAGCGGCGCGGGCTCCCCGTGAAGCTCGCGCTGGAGGTCGACTACGTGCCCGGTCGAGACGACGAGCTCGCGGCGGCGCTCCAGCCGTACCCGTGGGACTACCTGCTCGGCTCCGTCCACTGGATCGGCGGCCTCGCGGTCGACGCGCGGCCGGGGCTGTGGGAGACGCGGTCGGTCGAGGAGGTCTGGCGGCTGTACTTCGAGACGCTGGCGGAGGCCGCGGGGACGGGCTTCTGCGCGTCGCTCGCCCACCCCGATCTCGCGAAGATCTACGGCCTGCGGCCGGAGGCTGCGCTCGTCGAGGAGCTGCACGAGCGGACGGCGGACGCGGTCGCCGCCGCGGGCGTCGCCGTCGAGGTGTCGACGGCGGGGCTCCGGAAGCCGGTCGGCGAGCTCTACCCGGACATGTCGTTCCTCGTCGCGTGCCGGCAGCGTGGGGTGCCGATCACGCTCGCCTCCGATGCGCACCTGCCGTCCGACGTCGGCCGCGACCTCGACCGCGCGGTCGCGCACGCGCGCGCCGCGGGGTACGAGACCGTCACCGTGTTCGACGCCGGGAACGCGCGCCAGGAGCCGCTCGGGTGACGGAGCTCCGCGTCGGCACCGGGTTCGACGCGCACGCGCTCGTCGAGGGCGTGCCGCTCGTCCTCGGCGGCGTCCCGATCCCGCATCCGCGCGGGCTCGCCGGCCACTCCGACGGTGACGTCCTCGCGCACGCGCTCATCGACGCGCTCCTCGGCGCGGCGGGGCTCGCCGACATCGGCGCGCTGTTCCCGCCCGGCGACCCGCAGTGGCGGGACGCCTCGTCGCTCGACCTGCTCGCGCGCGCGTACGGCGACGTCCGCTCCCTCGGCTGGGAGCTCGTCAACGCGGACGTCGTGCTGATCGGCGAGGAGCCGCGTCTCGCGCCCCACCGGCTCGAGATGCGGGCGCGGCTCGCCGGGGCGCTGGCTGTCCCCGAGGAGCGCCTCGCGGTGCGCGCGACGACCACCGACCGGCTCGGGTTCACCGGCCGCGGCGAGGGGCTCGCCGCGACGGCCGTCGCGCTGGTCACGCGGCGGTGAGGCTCGTCCGCTACGCCGACCGGCCCGACCTGCGCGGGCGCCGGGTCGCCGAGCTCGCAGGCATCACGTTTCCGGAATACATGCACCACAACGAGCCCGGCGGGCGCTACTGGGGCCGCCTCTACGCGGAGCACCCCGACTTCCAGCTCGCACTCCTGGACGGCGACGACTTCGTGGCGGAGCTCCACTCGGTGCCGACGCCGTGGGACGGGACGCCGGACGATCTCCCCTCCGGCTGGGACGAAGCCTTCGTGCGCGCGTTCGAGAGCGGCCGCGAAGCGACGGTGCTGTGCGCGCTCGCGATCTCCGTCCGGCCGGACCAGCAGGGGAGGCAGCTCTCGAGCCTGATGCTGAACGCGATGCGCGACGCCGCGGCGGCGGCCGGGCTGCGGGAGCTGATCGCGCCGGTCCGCCCGACGCTGAAGGCGTCGTACCCGCTGATCGCGATCGAGCGCTACATGACGTGGCGGCGCGAGGACGCGTCGCACTTCGACCCGTGGCTCCGGCTGCACGAGCGGATCGGCGGCGAGGTGTACGCGGCGGCGCCGCGCTCGATGGTGATGGAGGCGCCGGTCGCCGACTGGTAGGAGTGGACGGGCATGCGCTTCCCGGAGGACGGCGACTACGTCTTCCCGGGCGCGCTCGCGCCGCTGTACGTGCGCGGCGGCGTCGGGAGCCACGTCGAGCCGAACGTCTGGGTGCGGCACGCGCTCCGCCGCAGCGACGACGGCGACGCCGTCGCGCCCGGCCGCCGCGCCTGAGCCGCGGCGGCCGGTAGGTCGCGCTCAGGCGCGCGGCCTGGAGCACGTGGCCGCGGATCGCCTCCTCGAACGCCGCCCTGTCCGCGCCGGCCGAGAGCGTCGGCTCGCGATCGAGTGCGAGGACGGCGAATCCGACGTGGAGCTTCCGCGGGCCCGACGGGCCCGAGTAGCCGAGCGTCCCGGCGTCGGCGACTCCCTCTGCCGGCACCTCGTCGCCGGGCTCGAGCGCACGCTCGCGCGGCGAGATCCCCCAGCAGATCCAGTGCGTCACCGGATCGTCGGGCAGCGGCTCGTCGCCGCTCTCGACGAGGATCGCGAGGCTCGCCGTCTCGGGTGGCGGCGCCGACCAGTAGAGCCTCGGCCGCGCGTTGCCGCCGTCCCGCGTGTGCCTGCGCGGGAGCCGCTCGCCGTACCGGAAGCCGGCGGCGAAGAGTCGGAAGTCGTCCGCGGCCGCTGCGGCACGGCGCGCGCGCCGCGGCCCGAACCGGCTCATGCGGATCAGCAGGTACGCGAGCGGCGCCTGCACCGCCCAGAAGAGGAGGAGGATCAGCCCCCAGCCGGACAGGTCGTCGACGTCGCGGCCGAGCAGGTCCCACGCCGCGAGGCCGACGAAGAGCGCCGGCGGCCAGAGCGCTAGCATCCAGCCGAGGTCGCCCATCCTCTGCCAGAACCGGTCGATCGCGTCGGCGCGGCGCTCGCGCAGGGACGGCCGGTGCCGGGAGCCGAGCAGCATCCGCCGCGTGAGCGTCCGCCGGCCCTCCCGCTCGAGCCGGTCGCGGAAGGCGGCGAGCTCGGCGACGAGCGATTCCTCCAGCATCGGCGTCAGCCGCAGCTTCCCGTCGGGCGGATCGACGGAGAGCTCGTCCGCGGCGCGGTCGAAGTGCCGCCGCACGATCGCGTCGGCCCCGTCCATCAACCCGTCGAACTCCGCCTGCGACTCGCTGTCGTGGACGCGGTCGAGGATCTCGGCGAGGAGCTCCTCGGCCGCCGGCGGGAGGACCGCCTCCGGAGGGGACGCCGGTTCGGGGGCCACGCCTTCGCTTACCCGGCTACTGCGGCAGCCGAACGACGCCGCCGGCGATCTCGACGAGCCCGTCGGCGGCGAGCGAGGCCACCGCGGCCGCGTCCAGCGTCGCGCGGGGCGCCGGTCCGGCGGCGACGACGCTGAGCGCCGCCGCGCGCCGCTGCCGGAACGAGCCCTCGAACCGGCTCTGCCGCCGGCGCGGCTCGTAGCGGCGCCCGCGGGAGCGGCACGCGCCGGCGAGCGGGCACGCGCCGCACCGGGGGACGCGCGCCAGGCAGACCGTCGCGCCGAGGTCCATCAACGCCTGGCCGCACGCGTGCCCGAAGGCGTGCTCCGTCCGCTCCTGGACGCGGCGGACGTTCGTCTCGATGGGGAGTACGGGCTCGGCGAACGCGAACGCGCGCACGGCGTCGGCCGTGTAGCGCCCGACGCCCGGCAGCTCCGTCAGGTCGTCGGGCCAGCCGCGCTCCGCGACCACCTGCGCGGCGCGGTGCAGGCTGAGCGCGCGGCGGTTGTAGCCGAGCCCCTGCCACGCCACGATCACCTCGCCCGGCGACGCGGCCGCGAGCGCGCCGGCCGTCGGCCACCGTTCGAGCCACTCCGTCCACCGCGGCACGACCCGCGCCACCTGCGTCTGCTGGAGCATGACCTCGCTGACGAGGATCGCGTACGGGTCCCGCGTCCGCCGCCACGGGAGATCGCGTCCGTGCTCGCGGAACCACGCCAGGAGGAGCTCGTCCATAGGCCGCCGACCCTAGACGACCGAGGAGTCGCTGTTCAGTCGGCCGGGACGCTGACCCACGCCCACGAGGCGGAGTCGCTCTGCCGCCCGTAGCGGTCGACGGCCCAGACGGCGTAGCACCAGTTCCCGGCGGCGGGCGGCCGGTCGAAGAGCTCCTCCTGCGCGCCGACGGCGACGCGCCAGCGATACCGCGCGGCTGCGCGCACGTCCGTCGGACAGGCGTCGCGCGCTCGCGTCAACGCGTACGCGCCGTCCGCGGCTGCGCGGAGAGCGAGGAAATCGGGGAGAACCGGCTCCGCGGGACGGCGGAACCTGAGCGCGACCGACGCGCGTTCGTGCCGGTACTGCGCCGTGAGCGCGCCAGGCGGCGCGGCTGCCGTGTACGCGTTGCACAGCCGGCCGTCCGTCGGGACGCGGACGGTGCCTCCGTAGAAACGCACGACGCCGCTCGCGTCGTCGTGCTCGACGAGGCCGCAGCGCCACTGCCAGCGCTCGCCGTTGTGGCACCGCGTCGGCCCATTCCACGAGCCGGTCGCGTTCATCCTGGCGCAGCCGCGGTTCTCGTGATGGAGACCGAGGACGTGCCCGAGTTCGTGGGCGACCATCTGCGCGCTCGCGAAGTGGTTGCAGACTTCGCTCGTAGGGTCGAGCCGCGGCAAGTACACGGTCGCGCCCCGGACGTAGCCGATGGTCGCCTTCGCGTGGTCGACGCACCGGCGGTGCGGGAAGCTCCGGATCGTCAGCTCCGCGCGGCCCGGCGCCGCCGGAACGAAGCGGACGCGTGCGCCGCTCGTGTTCCAGGCGCGTACCGCCTCCTGCACCGCCCACGCCTGGTCGGGCGCGGCGTTGTAGTAGTAGACGGTCCCGCCCGGCCAAAGAGCCGCCTTGAACACGTATCCGTGTGCGAGCGGAACCGCGACGAGCAGCGAGATCAGGGCGAGGACGAGCAGGCGGCGACGCACGTCTATCGTTCTTCGGCGACAGCTTCGAGGGGCTGAAGCCGTCGTCCCTCCTTCGAGGGCACGCCTACGCGCGACGCGACGGCGCGAGCCGCCCCGGCGCCGTGCGCAGCCTAGAGCCGGTCGCGCTCCGAGAGCACGAGCTCGAGCCACCGCTGCGCCTCGTGGAACAGGACGGGGTTGTTCTCGGACGTGTAGTAGGCGAGGATGGCGACCGCCTGCGAGAGCGCCCAGCCCCTCGCGCGCTCCCACGTCGCGTCGTCGGTGGGGAGCGCCTCGCGGAACGCGTCGCGGGCCGTGCGGGAGCCGAGCTTCCACGCGACCATCACGTCGCACGCGGGGTCGCCGACGCCCGCGGACTCCCAGTCGATCACGCCGCTGATGCGGCCGTTCCGGACGACCCAGTTCCGGGCGTCGAGGTCGCCGTGGTGCCAGACCGGCGGCCCCTCCCACGGCGGCGCGGCCAGGGCGCGCTCCCACTCGGCCGCGACGGCGGGATCGCCGTCGAACCTCGCGAGCCAGGCGCGGATCTCGCGATCGCGCTCCGCCAGCGGGATGCCGCGGCCGGGCGGGGCGCCCGCGGGGCTCACCCGCTGCAGCGCGCGGACGAACGCCGCCAGATCCCGTGCCGCCTGGACGTCGTCGATATCGGCCACCGGCACCGTCTCGCCCTCGACCCACGTGTGGATCTCCCAGAACCACGGGTACGCGTCGCTCGGCCGCCCCTGCGCGACGGGGACGGGGATCTCGACCGGGAGCAGCGGCGCGAGCTTCGGCAGCCAGGCGAGCTCCTTGCTCCCCGGCGTCGCCGGCCCGCGCCGCCGAGGGAGCCGCACCGAGAGCTCGTCGCCGAGCCGGAAGATCGCGTTGACCGTGCCGCTCGGCTCGATTCGGCGAAGCGGCAGCGCCGCCCACCCGGGGAACTGCTCCTGGAGCAGGCGACGCACGAGCGTCTCGTCGATCGCGAGCTCGTCGGCGTGCATGGCCGTCCTCACGGCGACGCGATCCCCGCTGCGGCGGCCCACGCGGCGAGACTAGACGAGGGCGATTCGACCTCGCCGGGGCGACGCCGCTCCTTCCTACAATCCGCCGCGTGGCGACCGTACTCGTCGTCGACGACGAGGCCGACATCCGCGGCCTCGTGCGGCAACTCCTGCTGCGCGCCGGCCACGAGGTGGCGGAGGCGGCCGACGGCCGGGAGGCGCTGCGCGCGTTCCACGAGCGGCGGCCGGACGTCGTGATCCTCGACGTCGCGATGCCGGAGCTCGACGGATGGGAGACGCTCGAGCGGATCCGCGACGTCAGCGAGGCTCCGGTGCTGATGCTGACGGCGCGCGTCGCCGACGTCGACAAGGTCCGCGGCCTGCGCGCCGGCGCGGACGACTACCTGACGAAGCCGTTCGGCCGCGAGGAGCTCCTGGCGCGGGTCGAGGCGCTGCTGAGGCGGACCCGCCGGGACGACGCCCCGGCGCGCTACGAGGACGGGACGCTCGCGATCGACTTCGCGGCGCGCGTGGTCGAGGTCCGAGGCGCGCGGGTGGCGCTGACCCCGCTCGAGTTCAAGCTGCTCGCGGCGTTCGTCCGGCACCCGAACCAGGTGCTCTCGACCGACCAGCTGCTCGAGCTCGTCTGGAACGACCCGCACGGCGTCTCGCACGACCAGGTGAAGACGTACGTGAGCTACCTGCGGAAGAAGTTCGAGCGTGCGGGAGCCGAGGCTCCGATCGAGACGATGCGCGGCTTCGGCTACCGCTACCGCGCGCCGTCGTAGGTGAGCCCGCCCAGCAGCGCGACGAGGTCGCCGACGCGGAAGGGCTTCAGCAGGTACGCCCGTGACTCCGCCGGCGCGAGCTCCGCCTCGCGCGGGTGGTTCGAGACGCAGACGATCGGCACGCCGGCGTGGGCGCGCAGCCGAGCGAGCAGCGTGGCGGCGTCGGGCCCACCCGGCTCCATCACGACCGCCGCGACGGCGTCGCCCGCGTCCCACTCGTCGTGACGGACGGGCGCGTAGCCCCCCCGCCGGAGCGCATGGGCGAACAGTCCCGCGAGGTCGCGGTCGGGCTCGTAGACGAGGACGCGCGGCAGCTCAGGCATCGGGATCCTCCGCGGGCCGGCGCCGGATCAGCACGAGCCCGGCGGCCATGAACGCCGCGAACGGGCCGACGAAGAACGGGTTGCGGACGAACTGGAGCACGATCCCCGCCCGCGGGATCCGCACCCACGCCTCGCCGATCACGTCGCCGTCCGTCGGGCGCCACGTGTCGGGCGCGCTCCGGTTGTCGCCCTGGAGCACGTAGCCGCCGTCGCCCGACCCGCCGGTGATCCGGTGGATGACCTGGTGCCCCGCGCCGACGTCTCCCTCCGGCACGCGGTAGGCGACGACGTCGCCGGGTGCGTACGCCGGCGCGCGGCGGACGACGACGAGGTCGCCGGTGCGCATCGTCGGCAGCATGCTCGTCCCCGACACCATCACGTAGTCCGCCGGGCCGCCCAGCTCCTGCGGGCGGAGCTCGGTCCACCACACGAGCGCGAGGGCGAGCGCGAGCACGACGCGGAGCCAGCCGAGCGCGGCACGCACGCGGCGCCTCCGCACGATCGCCTCAGTGGACATACACCACCACCAGGGACGGCGCGTTGCCCGTGTTCTCGCGCGAGCCGAAGGTCGTCGTCGCGCCGATCAGCGGGTCCGTCAGACGCCAGCCGAAGTTCGTCGCCGCGCCGCGAACGAACGCGTCGACGTCCGCGGTGACGTCCGTCGTCCTCTGTCCCGTCGTCGAGCCGGTGGCGAGGGTGGCGGTCGCGGTCGCAGCGGCGGCCGGCTGGTTCGACGAGGTGATCCCCGTCTCGGTCCACGTCGCCGTGACGCGGTGGACGGCGAGGTCGCGCGACAGCAGCGGCGCCGCCGTGACGACGAGGCGCAGCGTGGCGGAGTCGACGGAGGCGCCGGCCGGCAGCGCGCACCCCGCGAGGTCGAACTGCGCGAAGCTCACCTGCGACGTCGTGCCGGTGACGAGGAGCGACGTCGCGGTGCCGAAGTTCCGGTTGCGCTGGCTCGACGCGGAGTCGACGTACGCGTCCTGCGAGGGCGCGAGGGTGCAGGTCGCGCGCGTCAGCGTCTTCGTCGCGGTCGTGAGCGTGGCGCTCGTCAGCGCGACCGACGCGGCGGCGGCGGCGCCGGCGCCCGTGAGCGCGGCGACGGCGGCAACGAGTCCGGCGCGCCGCCTCACGGGCGAGTCGCCTCGCAGCGCGTGAACCGGTCGCGGCCGGGCCCGCCGATGCAGACGTCGAAGCCGGGGCCGCCGTCGATCCGGTCGTCCCCGTGCCCGCCCTCGATCCGATCCCTGCCGGCACCACCGTGCATCCGGTCGTCGCCGTGCCCGCCGTACAGCCGGTCGTCGCCGCCGCGGCCCTCGACGAGGTCGCCTCCGTCGCCGCCGGCGATCCTGTCGTCTCCGCGCCCGCCGTAGAGGAAGTCGGCGCCGCCGCGGCCGAGGAGGACGTCCCCCGCCGTCCCCGCGACGAGCACGTCGCGGCCGGCGGAGCCGACGAGCCTGGCGCGCGTCGCGCCGCCGACGAGGCAGACCGAGATCGATCCCGGGTCCGCGACGTTGCAGAGCGGCGAGCGTCCGAGGTGCGCTGCGGGCGGGGGAACGGGCGCGGGCGGCGCCGGCGCCGTGACCGGCGCGACGGCGGTCGCGGGCGGCGTGGCCGTCGGCGCCTCCGAGACGCCGTCGAGCGCGACGGCGACCTCCACGACGTCCGCCGCCCGCGGACGCGGCGACAGCGGGAGCCGAACCGTGCCGCCCGCGACCTCGGCGGCCGCGGCGGCGAGCTCGACTCCGCCCGCGCCGCGCAGCGCGGCCGTCGCCGTTCCGGCGCGGCACGCCGCGGCGACGTCGCCGACGGTGACGGCGCCGACGACGAACGCGGCGGTGGCCTTCGAGTAGACGACGTCGTACGAGACGGTGACGCCGTCCTCGTCGCAGCCGCCGACCTGGAGGTGCGAGGACGTCGGCGCCGCGCGCAGCTCGTCGGCGACGGCGGCGCCGAGGCCGCCGAGGGCCGCGGCGACGGCGCACGCGGCGAAGGTTCCGAGCCGGGACACGGGACGCTTCAGGGGCCGGCGATCGCGACCGCGTACGCGCCGATCGCGGAGACGGAGGGGGCGGGGGAGAGGGAGACGGTGGCGCTCGTGCCGGAGACGGCGACGGAGCCGGCGGCGAGGGCGGAGCCGCCCGCGCCGGCGACCGTGAGCGTGAGGGTTCCGCCGGTGCACGCCGGGGCGATGGAGGTGACGGTGACGCTCGTCACCGTTCCGGCCGACAGCGTCCGCGTGAAGCCGAACCCGTCGGCGTCGCAGGGGGCGACGCTCGCGGCCGCTGCGCCGAGCGACCGGGCGGACGTGGAGAGGGTCGCGGCGGCGGCGACGCTCGTCGTCGCGGCTGCCGCGACGACGAGGACGAGCGCTGCGTATCGGTACGGGCGGCTCATCGTCGTCGGACGAGGCGTCGCATCCGGGGCGGCGCGGCGCTGCCGCGCCGCCCCGAAGCTCGACGGGCTCTAGCCGGAGATCACCGCGTGGACGTTCTGGATGTCCGCGGCGAGGACGGACGAGCCGAGCGTCACCGTCTTCGACGTGTCGGACGCGACGATCGGCGCGTTGCCGTTCGCGAGCGACGCGTTCGCCGCGCCGACGACCTCGACGCGAAGGGTCTGGCCGGCGCACGCGGCGCCGTCGATCCCGTTCACCGTCACGGACGCGACCTTGAAGCCGGCCGTCCCGGTCGTGTTGTAGGCGGGCGAGTACGCGACCGTGACGGCCTCGTCGCACGACGAGACCGACGCGTTGCCCGCGCCGAGGCTGCCGCTGCTCACGCCGAGCGTCGCGGCGAAGCCGACGGCCGCCGAGAAGGCGACCGCGCCGACGGTGAGGCTCAGCAGCGGCTTCTTGGCGAGAAGGCTCTTCAGCATGTCGTTGTTCTCCTCTGTTTCGTTTGGAACGAGCGAGTGCGCTAGCCCGCGATCACCGCGTGCACGGTCGCGACCTGTGCGGCGTTGGCCGTCCCGGTGGTGATCGACACGTTCAGCGACGAGGCGTTGACCGTCGCCGTGCCCGAGCCGATCGAGACGTTTGCCGCGTTCACGAGGTCCACCTTCAGGGCGCGGTTCGCGCAGTTGGTCGCGTCGATCCCGCTCACCGTGACGGCGGTGACCTTGTAGCCGGGGAGAGCGGCGTCGTACGCCGTCGTGTAGGAGACGGAGACGCCGTCCGCGTCGCAGGACCCCACCGCCGCGCTACCCGCGCTGAGGCTCTGCGACCCGACCGCCAGGGTCGCCGCGAAGGCGAATGCGGAGGAGAAGACGACTCCGGCGACGACGAGCGTCAGGATCGGCTTCTTCCCCGCATGGCGCTTCACGACGTCCAGCACACCTGCTCCTTCCGTTCCGTTCGGGCTGTCGCCCGCTGACGCCACAGGTGTCGGCGCGCTCCGTGGAGATCGCGTGTGACGCAGGTGGGAATACGGTGGGAACGCGCCCGTCCGCCGGGACGCATACCCTGCGCGCCGTGGCGTCCTCGGCCACGCGAACCGCGGCGGTGGGCGTCGCGGCGGCGGGCGCGCTCGCGCTCTCGGTCGCCGGGACGCTCTCGTCCGGGACGGCGCAGCAGTGGCTCGTCAACGGCGCGTGGACGCTCGCGGCGGCGCTCGCGGCGGCGACGACGTTCGCGGTCGCCAGCACGCTCGCGGACGAGCGGGACCGGTTGTGCTGGCGGTGGTTCGCCGCCGCATCCACGCTCTGGCTGGCCGGAGCCGTCGTACGGACGGTGCTGAACGCCACGGGTTTCGAGACCGGGATCTCCCCGTTGCCGGCGGTGCTGTGGCAGGCGGCGGGGGTGGCGGCGCTGATCGGTCTCGCGCGGGGCGCGCGCGAGGGCGTCCTGTACCGGCTGTTCGTGCTCGACGCGGTGCCGGTCGTGCTCCTCGCGGTCGGCCTCGTGCAGCTCGCGAGCGGCACGCCGCTCGAGGCGTCGTGGGAGCAGCAGTACCTGCTCGGGTTCGCGTCGGTCTACGCGCTCCTCGCGCTCGTCTCGCTCCAGCTCGTCGCGTCCGCCGCCCGCGACCGCGCGCTCCTCCTCGTCCTCGGCGGCTTCGGCGTGGCCGCCGCGGCGGCGCTCGTGTGGTCCGTCGCCGCCGTCGCGCGTGGGACGCCGCAGGGGACGGCGGCGGACGTGCTGTGGGCGCTCGGGTTCGTCGCCGTCGGGCTCGCGGGCGCCGCCCGGGCGCGCAGCGGCCCCGACAGCGTCGGTCGCCTCGCCCGCGGGCAGGAGGGGTTCCTGCGCGCGGTTCCGCCGGCCGTCGCCGTCGTCGCGCTGATCGTGCTCGCCGCGGCGGTCGAGGAGGAGGCGGGGCTTCTCTCGGCGCTCGCCGCCGGCGCCGTCGTCGCCGCGCTCGTGCGGTTCACGGTCGCGCGCCGAGACGTCGCGGAGCAGGCGCGCGCGCTCGCCGAGCAGAACGAGCGGCTCCGCGAGCTCGACGCGCTGAAGGACGAGCTGATCTCGCTCGTCTCGCACGAGCTGCGGACGCCGCTCACGTCCATCCGCGGCTATCTCCAGCTGCTGCGCGAGGGGGACGCGGGCCCGATCACGCGCGAGCAGGAGGAGTTCCTCGACGTCGCCGTCCGGAACACAGCGCGCCTCGAGCGCGTCGTCTCGGACCTGCTCTTCGTCGCGCAGGTGGACGCGGGGCGGCTGCGGCTGGATCGCGCGCCCGCCGACCTCGCGCGCCTGGCGGCGGAGGCGGTGCAGGCGGCTGCCCCGGCTGCCGAGGCGCGGGAGGTGGCGCTGACGCTGCGCGCGCCGGAGCCGGTGCTCGCGGTCGTCGACGACGGCCGGATCGGGCAGCTCCTGGACAACCTCGTCTCGAACGCGGTGAAGTTCACGCCGCCGGCGGGCGCCGTCGAGGTGGCGGTCCACGCCGACGGCGACCGGGTCGTGCTGGAGGTGGCCGACACGGGAGTCGGGATCTCCGCCGAGGACCGTGCGCGCCTGTTCGAACGGTTCTTCCGCACGTCCGCCGCGACGGCGGACGCCGTTCCGGGGACGGGGCTGGGGCTGACGATCTCGCGCGCGATCGTCGAGGCGCACGGCGGTGCGATCGCGGTCGAGAGCGACGTCGGCCGCGGCACCACCGTCCGCGTGACGCTGCCCGTCGAGTGACCCTCCCCCGGTTCGGGAACGGCGGTCGCGCCGCTCCGTGAGCCCTCGGCGCGCCGGAGCGAGAGTGCGCCCGCGCCGGGGGCGCGACGATCCAACGGAGCATGCGCTGCGGCACGCGGCTCCTGGCGCTCGGCATCGCCGTGACGGTCGTGGCCGTCGCCGACCCGGCGCCGGCGTCCGGCGCCGGCTACGCGGTCGTCGGCGGGACGCCGGCGGAGCGCGCGGAGGTGCGGCGCGCGCTCGCCGCCAGCCGGTTCGACTGGCGGCTCGTCCCCGCGCGCGTGACGATCCACCTCCGCGAGCACGGCGGTGCGTGGTCGGAGCCCGGCCACGTCCATCTCGACCGGAGGCTCCTCCGCGCGGGCCGCGTCGCGTGGGCGATGCTCCACGACGAGTACGCCCACCAGCTCGACTTCTTCGTCTTCGACGACGAGGTGCGCGCGCGGCTCACGGCGCTCCTCGGCGGGCGCGCGTGGTGCCGCGCCGACACCCCCGGTCTCCGCCACGCCGACTACGCGTGCGAGCGGTTCACCTCGACCTTCGTCTGGGCGTACTGGCCGTCGCGCGACAACCCGTACCGCCCGCTCGGGCCGCGCGACGGCTCGGCCGCGATGGAGCCGGCGGCGTTCAGGCGGCTCGTCGCGGAGATCCTGCGCGGGCGTTAGCGCCGACGCCGGCCCGGACTCGAGTAACCTTGCGCCGTGGCGATCGAGCCCGCAGAGACCGGCCACGGCGAGCCGCAGGACGCGCTCCCGGGCGACGGCGACAACGGCACCGGCGGCAACGGCGACCGCTCCGAGTACGCCGGCGTCCTCCGCTACTACCGCCTCGCGAAGCACCACGAGTGGCAGGTGAAGGACATGCCGTGGGGCGAGATCCCGCCGATCCCGGAGACGACGAAGGGCTCCCCGCAGCGGAAGGCGCGCCGGAAGGACGTGTGGCGCTCCGTGATCACGCAGCAGTACCAGGCGGACGCGCTCGCGGTCGAGATGGCGGCGCAGCTCCTCAACCTCGCGCCGCACCACGAGGCGAAGCTCTACTACTCGACGATGGTGCAGGACGAGTCGCGCCACGTGGAGGCGTGGCTCAAGCTGATCGACGAGGTCGGCGGCACCGCGGAGCGGGATCCGTACCTCGACGACATGGCGAAGCAGACGCTCGAGGCGGAGACGCTCGAGGAGAAGGTCTTCGTCATGCAGGTCTTCTACGAGCGGCTGATCATCCCGCGGTTCAGGCTGATCGCCCGCTCCTCGCGCGGGACCGTCCTCGAGGACCTGTGCAACCGCCTCACGATCGACGACGGGATCCACCACGGCGCCGGGATGGCCTACGAGCGGGTGCTGCTGCAGCACGCGCCGAAGAAGACGAAGCGGAAGCTGATCGAGGCCGCGAACCGGATGCTCCCGACGTTCGTCGAGCACGCGCTCTGGCGCCCGCGCGAGCGCGCGTGGATCGGCAGCGCGATGCGCTCGCGCGACCTCGAGCGGCTGAGGGCGGAGCTCGACGACGGCGTCCGCCTCGCCGCGTCGCTCGGCCTCGACGTCAGCGAGGTCCAGCTCCCGTTCAACTAGCGGGAACCGGACGGCGACGGATCCGGTCGAAGCGGGTATGAGGACGACGATGCTCTGGACGCTGCTGGCGCTCGCGCTCCTCCTCGTCGCCGCCGGCTGCGGCTCCGACGCGGAGAACGGCACGCCCGAGGTGTCGGAGGACGCGCCGAAGCAGCCGTCCGGCGCGGAGACGCGGCTCGAGATCACCGTCTGGCCCGAGGGCGAGGCGCAGGGGGCGCCGCAGAGCTACACGCTCACGTGCGGCCCCGCCGGCGGCAACCACCCCGACCCGGAGACCGCGTGCGGCGTGCTCGAGCAGGTCGGAGCGGCCGCGTTCGCGCCGGTGCCGGAGGACGCGATGTGCACGCAGCAGTACGGTGGCCCCCAGGAGGCGCTCGTCCGCGGGGCGATCGCCGGCGAGCTCGTCGACGCGCGGCTCGCGTACACCGACGGGTGCGAGATCGCACGCTGGGACGCCGTCTCGGCGGTCGTGCCGCTGCCGGGCGGCGGCATCCGCTGACGCGCGGAGGGGCCGGGGTACAGTGACGCGGTGAGCGTCCGCGTCCGGTTCGCACCCAGTCCGACGGGGTCGCTCCACGTCGGGAACGCGCTCAGCGCCGTCGCGAACCGGCGCGAGGGCGACTGGATGCTGCTCCGGATCGACGACACGGACGCGGCGCGCAACGTACCTGGCGGCGAGGAGGCGATCCTCGACGACCTGCGGTGGCTCGGGGTCGAGTGGGACGAGGGGCCGGTGCGGCAGAGCACGCGCGGCGAGCGGTACCGCGAGGCGGCGGAGCGGCTCGGCGGCACGCGCTTCGGCCGCGCGACGCTCGTCCGCGAGGACGGCAGCGCGACCTACCACCTCGCGAGCGTCGTCGACGACGCCGACTTCGGGATCACGCGCGTGATCCGCGGCGCCGACCATCGCCCGAACGAGGAGCTGCACCGTCGGCTGCACGAGGCGCTCGGGACGCGCCCGCCCGAGTACGTCCACCACGGGCTCGTCCTCGGCGACGACGGGCGCAAGCTGTCGAAGCGCGCGGCCGGCGCGACCGTCGCGTCGCTGCGGGAGGCCGGGATCCCCGGCGAGGCCGTTCGCCGCTACCTCGACGAGCTCGGGCTGCCGCGCCACGACGTCCGCTACGACCTCGCGCGGATCCGGCGGCTGTCGATCGAGGCGCTGGCGGCGCTCCCGGACGACGAGCTCGCGGGGCGCGCGGGCGCGCCCGCGTCGGCCGCGCCGGCGCTGCGCGGCGCCCGCGACCTCGAGGAGGCGCGCCGGTTCGCGCGGCTCGTGCTCGAGCCGCAGCCCGCGCAGGTGTCGCCGGAGGCGAGGCCGACGCTCGAGCGCCTGCGGGAGCTCGTGGAGCGCGCGAACGGTCGTGTCGACGCGCGCGCGGTCGTCCGCGAGCTCAAGGCGGTCGGCGGCGACCTGCGGGCGGTGCGGCTCGCGCTCACCGGGAGCACGCGCGGGCCCGAGCTGTGGGCGGTGCTCGCCGCCCTCGAGCCGCGGGAGATCCTGCGGAGGGTCGATGCGGCTCTATAGCACCCTCTCCCGGACGCTCGAGGAGCTCCCGCCGCCGCCGGGGCCGATCCGGATGTACTTCTGCGGCCCGACCGTCTACGCGCGGGCGCACGTCGGCAACGCGATCCCCTTCGTGCTCGGGATGTGGCTGCGGACGTGGCTGCGCGAGCGCGGGTACGACGCGGTGCTCGTCCACAACATCACGGACGTGAACGACAAGATCTACGACGCGGCACCGGACGCGAGCGCGGCGCTGGCCGCGCAGGCGACGGCGTGGTACCTCGAGGACACCGGCGACCTCGGCCTCGGCATGCCCGACCACGTCCCGAAGGTGACGGAGATGGTCCCGGAGATCGTCCACGCGATCGAGCAGCTCGTCGAGCGCGGCGCGGCGTACGAGGTCGACGGCGACGTCTACTTCCGCGTCGCGCGTGACCCGGAGTACGGGCGGCTCTCGGGGCAGCGGCCGGACCAGGTCGAGGAGCAGGAGCCGAACCCGCGCAAGGAGGACCCGCGCGACTTCGCGCTGTGGAAGGCGAACAAGCCGGGCGAGGACACGTGGTGGGACTCGCCGTGGGGACGCGGGCGCCCCGGCTGGCACATCGAGTGCTCGGTGATGGCGGAAGAGCTCCTCGGGCCGGCGTTCGAGATCCACGGCGGCGGCCTCGACCTCGTCTTCCCGCACCACGAGAACGAGCTCGCCCAGTCGCGCGCGCTCGGGCACGAGTTCGCGCGGATCTGGATGCACAACGGGATGCTCCGCTTCACCGGCGAGAAGATGGCGAAGTCCGTCGGGAACGTCGTCACGATCCGCGACGCCGTCGACGACTGGGGGCGAGAGGTGGTGCTGCTGCTCCTCCTCTCGGGCCACTGGCGAAAGCCGCTCGACGTCTCCGACGAGACGGTCGCGGCGGCGCGGGCGCGCGCGGATGGACTCCGCGAGGCGTTTCGCAATCCGTCCCAGCCGGCGCCGGACGGCGCGTGGGAGCGGTTCGCCGCCGCGCTCGACGACGACTTCAACACGCCCGAGGCGCTCGCGGTGATGCACGAGTGGCGCGACCACGACCTGCTGCGGCGGGCGCTCGCGGTGTTCGGCCTCGAGTCGCTCGCGGAGGAGGAGCCGGCGCCGCAGGACGTCGTCGCGCTCGCGGAGGAGCGGCGGCGGGCGCGGGCGGAGCGC
>DATLFU010000077.1:0-4606 GCA_035540835.1 Gaiellaceae bacterium | reverse complement strand
GTCGAGGTCGCGGCGCGGATCCCCGGCGGGCAGATGGCCGACCTCGCGCTCCACGCGATCGGGATCGACCTCGTCGACGTGGCGCTGCGGCAGGCGCTCGGCGTCGAGGTGCCGGACGAGCTCGCGCGCCCGCGGTTCCGCCGCCCGCTCGCGATCCGCTTCCTCACCGCGGAGCCGGGGCCGCTGCCGACCGGCGTCGTCCGCTCGTGGCGGGGCCTCGAGCGTGTGCTGGAGGCGCCCGGCGTCGTCCAGGCGGACATCTTCCTCGCCGAGGGTGAGACGATCCGCCCGGTGCAGCGCGACGGCGACAGGCGCGGGTACGTGATCGCGCTCGGCGAGACGAGCATCGAGGCGCTCGACCGCGCCGAGGCGGCGGCGCGGCTGCTCGAGGTCGAGGTGGAGCCGGCGCCGTGAGCTGCGCCTTCGACCTGCGCCACTACGAGGAGATCCTCGAGGCGGCGCGCGCCGGCGGGTACCGGTTCGCCGCCTTCGACCGCGAGCCGGAGGAGGGCGACCTCTTCCTGCGCCACGACGTCGACCTGTCGCTGGAGGCGGCGCTGTCGATGGCGCGGCTCGAGGCGGTGCAGGGGGCGCGCGCCACGTACTTCCTGATGACGCGCAGCGTCTTCTACAACCTCGCCTCGCCGGTCGGCGAGGAGGCGATCGCGGAGCTGCGCGAGCTCGGGCACGCGGTCGGGCTCCACGCGGTCTGGCCGCGGGTCGAGCTGGACGAGCGCTTCGACCCGGTCGTCGCCTGGCACAACCCCGACCCGGAGTACATGTCTGAGCCGGTCGACGGCGCCGTCAACGTGATGCAGCCGCCGTGGTTCACGCAGGGGCTCTACCGGTCGGACTCGAACCAGCACTGGCGCTCCGGCTGTCCGCACGAGGAGCTCGCGCGCGGCGAGCTGCCGTGGCTCCAGCTCCTCGTCCACCCGGAGATCTGGGCCTACCCCGGCGAGACGATGCGCGAGACGATGCTCGCCATGCTCGACGCGGAGCGGGAGCAGCGGCTGACGCACCTCGCCCACGACCGGATCGACCTCTCGTGACGCCGCTGACGATCCTCCTCTCCGCGGCCGGCGCGCCCGGCACGGCGGCGCTCACGCGCGCGCTGCGGGACAACGGCGAGCGCGAGGTGCGCGTCGTCGGCACCGACATGGCGGAGCGGTCGATCGGGCGCCACATCTGCGACGCGTTCCACGTCGTGCCGGCGGGTTCCGACCCCGGCTACGCGGACGCGATCCTCGAGCTCGTCGAGCGCGAGCGCGTCGACGTCGTCCTGCCGCAGTCGTCGTTCGACCTCGAGGGCCTCGCCGGCCGACGCGAGGAGTTCCCGGTGCCGGTGCTCGTCTCCTCCCCGGAGACGATCCACCGCTCGAACGACAAGGCCGAGACGTACGAGCTGCTGCACCGGCTCGGCGTGCCGGCGCCGGAGTTCCGGCGCGTGCGCGGCGCCGCGGAGGTCGAGG
Organism: Gaiellaceae bacterium; assembly: GCA_035540835.1. Taxonomy (GTDB): domain Bacteria; phylum Actinomycetota; class Thermoleophilia; order Gaiellales; family Gaiellaceae; genus DATLFU01. Next base: position 3,134 of record DATLFU010000077.1, on the reverse strand, counting down.
CCGCCGCGCGCGAGCTCGGGTACCCCGACGGGCCGGTCTGCTTCAAGCCCGTCTTCTCGTCCGGCTCCCGCGGCTTCCGCGTGCTCGACCCGACGGTCGACCGCGCGCACCAGCTCCTGCACGAGCGCCCCGGCGCCGTGGCGATGCGCCTCGAGGAGGCGGTGGAGCTGCTGCCGGATGACGGCGGCCCCGACCTGCTCGTGATGGAGCTCGCGACCGGCGGGGAGCGGACGATCGACGGGATCGCGAACGGCGAGCGCGTCGTCCTCGGCCACCCGAAGACGCGCGAGGCGATGCGCGCGGGCCTCGCCATGTTCTTCGTCACCCTCGAGGACCCGGAGCTGATGGACATGGCCGACCGGATCGTCGCCGAGCTGCGGATCGAGCACTTCCTCAACATCCAGCTCGTGGGGCCGTACGTGATCGAGATCAACCCGCGGATCTCGACGATCGTCTACCAGGACGACCTGAACCTCCCGTGGCTCGGCGTGAAGCGCGCGCTCGGCGAGGTCTCCGAGGAGGAGCTCGCGGCGCTGCGCGCGCGGATCCGGCCTGGCCGATCGTCGCTGCGCTACTTCGACCAGGTCGACTACGACGGCCCGGTCGTGGAATCGCGCCGCCACGCGGGCGCGTGAGCCTGCGCGTCGTCCACTGCCCCGTGAACACCGCGGGCATCCCGTGGCAGCACGTGCAGGCGCAACGGCGGCGCGGGCTCGACGCGCGGCTCGTCGTCTTCGAGCGCTACGCGCTCCACCCGGAGGCGGACTGGAGCCTCGACCGGCGCGGCGGGCTGCTCCGGCGGCAGCTGACGCAGTGGCGTGCGCTCCTGACGCTGCTCCCGCAGACCGACGTCTTCCACTTCTACTTCGGGCTGACGCTCGTGCCGAAGTCGCTCCAGTTCCCGATCCTGCGCGCGCTGCGGAAGAAGTCGCTCTTCCACTACCTGGGCTCGGACATCCGCGGCAAGACGCCCGGCGAGCTCGCGTACGGGAAGCGCGCCGACGCGCAGGTCGTCGGCTCCTACGACGCGCTCCGGTGGGTGCCGGAGGCGGAGGTGATCCCGCCGGGGATCGACGTCGCCGCGATCGAGCCGGCGCCGCCGTCCGACCGCGCGCGGCCGCTGATCGTCCATGCGCCGTCGTCGCGCCGGCGCAAGGGCACGGAGCACGTGATCGCCGCGTGCGAGCGCCTCGACGCGGACCTGGAGCTCGTCGAGGGGCTGCGGCACGACGAGGCGTTCGAGCGCTACCGCGCCGCGGACATCGTCGTCGACCAGCTGAACGCCGGCTGGTACGGCGTCTTCGCGATCGAAGCGATGGCGCTCGGCAAGCCGGTTGTGACGTACCTCCGGGAGGAGCCGGTGCGGCGCACCGAGGAGGCGCTCGGCGTGCGGATCCCGATCGTCTCGGCGTCGAAGGACGACCTCGCCGAGCGTCTGCGCCCGCTCGTCGAGTCGGCGGCGGAACGGCGCCGGGTGGGCGCGGCGAGCCGCGCCTACGTCGAGCGCGTGCACGACCTCGAGCGGGTGACGGACCGGCTGCTCGAGCTGTACGCCCGCCTCTAGGGCGGCGTGACGAAGGCCCAGCGGCGTGCCTCGAGGTCGCGCGCGCCGTCCTCGCGCAGCCCGTAGCCTCGCCCCGCGTTCGAAGCCGAACGCGCCGAGCAGGTCGGGCGCGACGGCAGCTCGCACCGTCCGGCGCCCGCGTCTACGCTCGCGCGCAGTGCTCGCGCAGCTGAAGCGCCTGGCGCGCCACTCCGCCGTCTACGGGATCGGCGGGATCGTCTCGCGCGTCGTCGCGGTCTTCCTCCTCCCCGTCTACACGCGCTACCTCGACCCCGCCGACCTCGGCGCCGTCGGCGTGCTGATCGCGCTCACGGCCGTCCTCGTGACGGTGCTGCGCGGCGGCATCTCGAGCGCCTTCTTCCGCTTCTGGTTCGACTCGAAGGAGCCGGAGGCGCGCCGCGTCGTCCTCCGCACGTCGTTCTGGTTCACGATGACGAGCGCGACGCTCGGGCTCGCAGCGGGCGTCCTCCTCGCCGAGCCGATCGCCGGTGCGCTCGCGCTCGGCGACGACGGCCCGGCGCTCGTGATCGCCGCGTTCGTCGGCCTCTGGGCGCAGATGAACTACGAGCAGCTGACGGCGCTCTTCCGCGTCGAGGAGCGCTCCGGCGCGTTCCTCGCCGCGAGCCTCGCGAACATCGCGATCACCGTCGGCGCCACGGTGCTCCTCGTCGTCGTGCTGGAACTCGGGGCGCTCGGCGTGATCGCCGGCAACTTCACCGGCACGCTGGCGGTCTACCTCGCGCTCGCGGGGTACCGGCGCGAGCAGCTCGGGCTCGAGTTCGACCGCGCGCTCTTCCGCCGGATGCAGCGGTTCGGCATGCCGCTCGTCCCGTCGGCGCTCGCGCTCATCGCCGTCAACTTCAGCGACCGCTTCTTCCTCGCCCACCTCGCTGACCTGACGGAGGTCGGCCTCTACGAGATCGGCGTCCGGATCGCCTCGGCGATGGTGCTGCTACTGACCGCGTTCCGCACGGCCTGGCCGGCGTTCGCGTACTCGATCGAGGACGAGGACGAGGCGCGGCGGACGTACGCGTACGTCCTCACCTACCTCGTCGCGCTCGCGTCGTGGGTCGCGCTCGCGCTCGGGCTGCTCGCGCCGTGGCTCGTCCGGCTGCTGACGACGCCGGAGTTCCACGCGGGCGAGCGGGTGGTGGGGCCGCTCGCGTTCGCGTCGGCGGTGTTCGCCGGGTACGTCGTCGTCGCGATCGGCGTGGGGCGCGCGCGGCGGACGCAGTTCAACTGGGCGATCACGGGTGCCGCGGCGGTGCTGAACGTCGCGCTGAACCTGCTGCTGATCCCGCCGTACGGGATGATGGGCGCCGCCGTCGCGACGATCGCCGCCTACGCGCTCTTGTTCCTCGCGATGGCGTGGTGGGCGAACCGCGTGTTCCCGATGCCGTACCAGGTACGGCGCGTCGCGACGGCGCTCGGCGCGGGGGTCGCGCTGCTCGCCGTCGGGCGGCTGCTGGACGTCCCGCTCTGGGGCGCGCTCGCCTTGGCGGCGGCGTATCCGCTCGTGCTGCTGGCGCTCGGGTTCGCGGAGCCCGGCGAGCGGGCGGCGCTGCGACGG
>DATLFU010000076.1:0-100054 GCA_035540835.1 Gaiellaceae bacterium | reverse complement strand
CACGCCGGGTGCGGCACGCGCCACACCGGCCCCTCGTACCCCGCCGCGCGCGCCCGCTCCTCGACGTAGCGCGAGTGGACGACGAGCCCCGTCGCGGAGTCGAGCACGATCCCGGCGAGCGCGAAGTCCTCGGGACGCGTCTCCCAGAGCGGCGGCACGCACCCGTCGACGACGCCGAGCGCGAGCAGCCGCCCCGGCAGCCCCGCCTCGCGCTCCATGGCGGCGAGGTACTGCGCGACGTCGCGCCGCGCGAGCGTCATCCCGGCGACGAGGTGGTGGAGCACGAACTCGTGGAGGACGACGACGCCCGGGCGGCGGCGCAGCGCCTCGAGGATCCAGCCGTGCGCCTCCGGGTCGTTGCCGACGTGGTAGAGCGCGACGTCCGCGCCGCGCAGCTGCTGCCGGAGCTGCGGCGGCAGGGGCGAGTGGTACGCGACCCTCACGCCGCGGATCCGGCCTCGACGATCCGCTCGGCCGCGTCGCGCCAAGAGAGCCGCGCGGCGACCTCCTTCCCCGCGCTCCCCCAGGCGCGCGCCTCGTCCGGGTGCGCGAGCAGGTACGCGCACGCCTCGGCGACGGCCTCCGCGCGCGGCTCGCAGACGAGCCCGGTGCGGCGGTCGGCGACGACGTCGAGCGGCCCACCGGCGTCGTGCGTCGTGATCACCGGCTTCTCCGCCATGAACGCCTCGTAGGGGACGATCCCGAAGTCCTCGTCGTACGGCGCGTAGAAGACGGCGAGGCAGCGGCCGTAGAGGCGCGCCAGCTCGTCGCCGCCGACGCGCCCGGCGAACCGCACGCGGCCGTCGAGGCCGCGCGAGCGCGCGATCCCCTCGAGCCGCTCCCGGTCGGGGCCGTCGCCGACGATCACGCAGCGGAGCCCGTCGCGCGCCGCGGCCGCCTCGATCAGCAGGTCGATCCGCTTCGCGCGGTCGAGCCGGTTCACCGAGAGGACGAAGTCCTCGTAGCCCTCGCAGCGGTACGGCAGCTCCTGCGGCGGCGGCAAGAGCACCTCGGCGTCGAGCTCCGTCGTCCGGCGCAGCCGGCCCGCGACGTTCGACGAGATCGCGAACAGCTTCCGCGCCTCGCCGAGCGCCTGCCGGTCGAGCCGGTGGATCGCCCGGCGCGTCGCACGGTCCTGCGCGGTCTCGCCGAACTGGCCGAGGTCGGTGCGGTCGAGCTCGTACGCCTGGCGGAACTGGTGCACGAGCCAGACGACCTTGTTCGGGTGCCGGACGACGTACGACGGGAACTTCGTGCCGACGACGAGGTCGACGCGGCGGCCGTCCACCTCCTCCAGGTCGAGGAGCCGCCAGAGCAGCGCCTGGCTGAGGACGCGCGTGCCCGGGTACCACTTGAACGGCACCGTGACGAGGTCGGCGTCGTGGCCGAGCGCGCGCAGCTCGTCCGTCAGGCGCTCGGCGAGGAACTCGGCGCCGCCGCGCGCGAACGGCACCTGCGGCGAGCAGACGGCGATCCTCACGGCTCGCGGGTCGCCGCGCGCAGCGCGTCCGCCCGCCGCTGCAGCTCGTCGACGAGGCGCAGCGCGGCGTCGTTGAAGGCGCGCTGCTCCGCGAAGGCCGGCTCGACCTGCGGCCGCGCGAGCGCGCGGACGAGCAGCTTCACGGGCTTCATCGCCGCGCCGGCGGCACCGCCCCGGCCGCCGAGGTGCCGGTCCGCGGACACGGGCCAGACGCGGTCGGCGGTGGCGCGCGCGTTCAGCCGCTCGGCCGAGGCGCCGCCCGCCGCGCCGTGCCGCGCGCCCAGCAGGCGGACCTCCTCCTCGAGCCGCGCCAGGAGCGCCGCGACGTCGAGCTCGTCGGGAGCGGAAACACCTGCATCGGCGCGGGTCTGGCGGGCCTGCGCAGGCATCGCGGCATTCTAGCTGCGCGCCCTGGCCGGACCCGCGCGCGCGGCCGCGCCGGACGTGCCTGGATACGATCCGCCGCGGCCCGTCGTGGACGCGTTCCCCCCCAGCGCCGAGCCTCCGCACGGGGTGGTCCCGCCGGAGCCGCCGGCGCCCCCCTCCCAGACCCGCCGCGTCGCCTGGAACACCGGCGTGCAGGCGCTCGCCCGCGCCGTCGCGATCGGCCTCGGGCTGCTCACGACGGTCGTGCTCACGCGCTACCTCGGCGTCGAGGGCTACGGCGACTACGTCACCGTCGCCGTCTACGTGACCGCCTTCGCCGTCGTCGTCGACTGGGGGACGGCGACCGTGCTCGTGCGCGAGCTGGCGACGCGCGGGCCCGACGCCCACGCGCTCGTGGGGCGCGCGCTCGGCCTGCGCGTGCTGATCGCGGTGGGCGTCTCCGCGGTGGCGGCGGCGCTGCTGCCGCTCCTCTACGGCGGCGCCGACGCGGAACGGGTGCGGATCGGCGCGCTCGTGGCGCTGCCGTTCCTCGCCTTCGGCGCGGTCGCGACCACGATCTCGGCGTTCTTCCAGTCGCAGCTGCAGATGGGGCGCGTCGCCGCCGCGGAGCTCGCCGGGCAGGCGGCCGCGACCGGCCTCGTGGTCGGGCTCGCGGCGCTCGGCCGCGGCTTTTACGAGATCATCCTCGCGTTCGCGCTCTCGAGCGCCGTCTTCGCCGCGATCATGGTCGCGCTCGCGCGCCGGCGCGTCTCGCTCGCGCCCCGCTACGACCGCGACGCGTGGCGCTCGCTCGCGCTCGCGTCCGCGCCGCTGGGAGCGGCGCTCGTCGTCAATGCCGTCTACTTCCGCGCGGACGCGCTGCTCCTCTCGCTCCTCCGCGGCTCCCGCGAGGTCGGGATCTACGGCGTCGCGTACCGCTTCGTCGAGGTCGCCGTCCCGTTCTCGCACTTCCTCGTGCTGGCGCTCTTCCCGCTGCTCTCGGCCGCGGCCGCGAACCGCGCGTGGACGGCGCTCCACCGGGGCCTGCAGCGCGGGATGGACGTCCTCGTCGTCGTCGCCGTGCCGCTCGTCGTCGGGACGATCGCCGTCGCCCCGGCGCTCGTCCCGCTCGTCGTCGGCGACCGGTACGAGGAGTCGGTGCTCCCGGTGCGGATCGTGATGCCCGCCGCGGGGCTCCTGTTCCTCACGTGGCTCGCGAGCTACCTGCTCGTCGCGGTGGGACGGCAGGCGGACGTCCTCCGCCTCAACGTCGGCGCGCTCGTGCTCAACGTCGCCCTCAACGTCGCGCTGATCCCGCCGTACGGCCCGGTCGGCGCGGCCGCGGTCAAGACGGCGTCCGAGGCGGCGCTCCTCGGCGGGACGCTCTTCCTCGTCCAGCGGCGCACCGGGTTCGTCCCGTCGCCCGCGGTTCCCGCGCGCGCGTTGCCCGCCGGCGCTGCGATGCTCGCCGTGATGCTCGTCCTCGACGTGGGCTTCGTCCTGCAGCTCGCCGCCGGGACCGCCGTGTACACGGCCGCGCTCGTGGCGCTGCGCGTCCCGTCGCGGCTCGGCCTTCGCGAGCTGCTGGGGCCGGCGCGATGAGCGGCTCCGACCTCCGCGACACGCGCAGCTTCTACCTCGGGCTCGAGCCGGAGGCGCTCGTCGCGGACGCGCACGTGCGGTGGGTGCGGCAGCGGGCGGGGCGCGAGCTCCTCGACTACGGGTGCGCGACCGGCGGCTACTGCCTCGCGCTCGCCCGGCACGGGTTCCACTGCCGCGGCGTCGACGTCAACGAGGCGTACGTCGAGCGGGCGCGCGCCGCCGGCGTCGAGGCGGAGCTCGTCGCGCCCGGCGCGCCGCTCCCGTTCCCCGACGCGAGCTTCGACACCGTGCTGCTCTTCGAGGTGCTGGAGCACGTGCCCGATCACCGCGGCGTCCTCGCCGAGGCGCGGCGCGTGGCTCGGCGGAACGTCCTCGTCACCGTCCCGAACAACCGCGCGCAGCCGCTCCTGCGGGAGGCGTCGCTGTCGTTCGACCACATGCTCGACGTCGACCACGTCAACTTCTTCACGCGCGAGACGCTGGAGGAGGCGCTCGCGGCCGTGTTCCCGGCGTACCGCGTCGAGGAGCGCGAGCACAAGGACCTGTCGCTCTACCTCCGCCTCTTCCCGAAGCCGGTGGCGGCGCTGCTCGGCGCGCTCGTGGCCCTGCGCGTGGTGCGGCCGCGTCTCAGCTACCGGCTGTTCGCGGAGGCGCTGGTCGACGCGTGACGCGCGTCCTCCTCGTCTCCACGGGGCCGGTCGGCCGCAGGATGGCGGGGCCGGGCGTCCGCTACTTCCACCTCGCGCGCGAGCTCGCGCGCCGCGGCTCCGACGTCACCCTCGTCGCGCCCGAGCTCCCCGACGTCGACGTCGGCGTCGAGGTGCTGCCCGCCTCCCGCCTCCCGTCGCGCCGGTTCGTGCGCCTCGCGCGCCGCTACGACGCCGTCCTCGCCCAGCAGCTGAGCCCGTGGACGATGTGGGCGCTGGCGGGGTCGCCCGCGAAGGTCGTGTACGACCTGTACGACCCGCTGGCGGTGGAGGTGCTGCCGCTGCTGGCGGAGGAGCCGGCGCGCGCGGCGCGGGCCCCGACGTACCGCTCGGTGGTGCTGTCCCAGCTCGTCGCGCTCGCGACCGGCGACGCGTTCGTCTGCGCGAGCGAGCGCCAGCGCGACCTCTGGCTGGGGATGCTCGCGGCGCTCGGCAGGCTCGACGTCGACACGTATGCCGCCGATCCGACGCTGCGCGGCCTCGTCGACGTCGTCCCGTTCGGGCTCGACCCGGAGCCGCCCGCGGGCGGCGGCGCGCTCAAGGGCGTCGTCCCGGGGATCGGGAGCGACGACCGCGTGCTCGTGTGGGCCGGCGGGATCTGGAGCTGGTTCGACCCGGAGACGGTCGTGCGCGCGGTCGCGGCGGTCGCGCGCGAGCGGGGTGACGTGCGCCTGTTCTTCCTCGGGACGGCGCCGCCGCGCGGCGAGCTCGACCTGAGCAGCGCCGCCGCGCGCACGCGCGCGCTCGCCGCGGAGCTCGGGCTCGAGGGCCGCCACGTCTTCTTCAACGACGGCTGGGTCGAGTACGGCGAGCGCGGCCGCTACCTCGCGGACGCCGAGCTCGGCGTGTCCGCCCACTTCGACAGCGCGGAGACGCGGTTCGCGTTCCGGACGCGGCTGCTCGACCACTTCTGGGCGGGCCTCCCGACCGTCGCCACCGGCGGCGACGTCCTCGGCGACCTCGTCGCGGAGCGCCGGCTCGGACGGGCGGTCGCCCCGCGCGACGTCGACGCATTCGCGGGCGCGCTGCTCGAGCTCCTCGGCGACGACGCGGCGTACGAGGAGTGCCGCGCGAACGTCGCCGCCGTGCGCGACGAGTTCGCGTGGCCGCGCGTCGCCGCACGCCTCGCCGCGGTGCTCGAGGCGCCGGTCGCCGCGCCGCGGCCGCGGCCGGCCGCGCGGATGGCGGCCGCCGGCTCGTGGCACGCTGCGCGCGGCGTCCTCGCGCGCGCCGGCGCCCGCGCTGTCGCCGCTCAGGTCGTCAGGACGCTCCGCCGGCCGCGCGTCCCGTAGCCGGCGCAGCGGCGCGCAGCCGCTCGAGGTCGGCGTCGACGAGGAGCCGCACGAGCTCCTCGAAGCTCACGCTCGGCGCCCAGCCGAGCACCTCGCGCGCCTTCGACGCGTCGCCGACGAGGTCGCGGAGCTCCGCCGCGCCGCGCCGCAGCGACTCGTCGCTGCGCACGTGCTCGCGCCAGTCGAGGCCGACGTGCGCGAAGGCGGCCGCGACGAGGTCGCGGACGCTGCGCGCGTCGCCGGTGGCGACGACGTAGTCGCCGGGCTCGTCGTGCTGGAGCATCAGCCACATCGCGCGCACGTAGTCCGGCGCGTACCCCCAGTCTCGGCGCGCGTCGAGGTCGCCGAGGACGAGCTCGCGCTCGAGGCCGAGCGAGATCGCCGCCGCCGCCCGTGCGACCTTCCGCGGGAGGAAGTCCGGCGGCCGGCGCGGCGACTCGTGGTTGTAGAGGACGCCCGAGCACGCGTGGAGCCCGTAGCGGAGCCGGTAGCTGCGGACGATGAAGTGCGCGTACGCCTTCGCGACGCCGTACGGGGTGATCGGCGCGAGCGGCGTCTCCTCCGTCTGCGGCGTCGTCGCCGGGTTGCCGAAGATCTCGCTGGAGGTCGCCTGGTAGAAGCGGATCCGGCCGTCGACGCGCCGGATCGTCTCGAGCAGCGAGGTCACGCCCACGGCGGCGAACTCGGCGGTCTGCACCGGGTCGTCCCACGAGGCCGGGACGAACGAGACGGACGCGAGGTTGTAGACCTCGTCCGGCCGCGCCCGCTCGAGCGCCCGCACGAGCGAGGGCGGGTCGAGGAGGTCGGCCTCGACGAGCTCGACCGCGTCGGCGACGCCGTCGAGGTTCGGGTAGTCGGCGACGGACCCGCGCCTGACGACGCCGACGACGTCGTACCCCTCCGCGAGGAGGAGCTCCGCCAGGTACGACCCGTCCTGGCCGCCGATCCCGGTGACGAGCGCGCGCCGTGGCACGCGCAGAGCCTAGTGCCCCGCCCGGTGATGCCGCCCACGTTCTCGGTCGCGAGCACCAAGCACGAGCCGCGTGATCGCGAGCGAGAGACGGGCGCGTATCGCTGGGCGGGGCACGAGTCCGACGTGCGGCCCGGCCGCCGCAGCGGATACCCTTGTCCCTCCGCCGGCGTGACCGACACGAGCTTCCACACCCTCTGGCACGACGAGGCCGTCGACGAGCTGCGGCGCGAGTTCGGCGACGCCTACGAGGACCGCACGGTGGCCGTCACCGGCGCCGACGGCTTCATGGGCTCGCACCTGACGGAGGCGCTCGTCCTCCTCGGCGCGCGCGTGCACGCGTTCGTCCGCGCCACCTCGAGCGGCGCGCTGAACAACATCGGGCACCTGCGCACGCAGCTGAAGGTGCACTTCGCGGACCTGACGGACCGCACCTCGATCGACTTCCTCGTCCGCGAGCTGAAGCAGGCGCCGGACAAGCCCTACGTCTTCCACCTCGGCGCGCAGGCGCACGTCGGCGAGTCGTGGCACCGGCCGTACGAGACCGTCATGGCGAACACCGTCGGGACGCTGAACCTGCTCCAGTCGATCGTCGACAACGAGCTCGAGCTGGAGAAGTTCGACACCGCCGGCACCTCCGAGGAGTACGGCAACGTCCACAAGGACGTCGCGCACCACCACGACTTCGACCCCGACGGCGGCCTCATCCTCCACGAGCGCTCGCCGATCAACCCGAAGTCGATCTACGCGACCGCGAAGGTCGCCGCGGACTTCCTCACGCTGAACTACCACGACGCGTACGGGGTCCCGGGCGTCGTCACGCGGATGTTCAACAACTACGGCCCGCGCCAGAACCCGCGCTACGTCACCGGCACGATCATCACCCAGGCGCTCGAGCGCGAGCACGTCGAGCTCGGCAACCTCGAGCCGCTGCGCGACTTCTGCTTCTGCACCGACGGCGTGCGCGGCCACCTCACGGTCGCAGCGAAGGGGATACCCGGCGAGCACTACGTCTACGGCCAGGGCGAGAACGTCTCGATGGCGGACTGGGCGGGGCTGATCCTCCGGATCGGCGAAGAGCACGGCTACTGGGGCCGGCGCGAGATCGTCACGAACCCGGTCCGCTTCCGCCCCGGGGCGAGCGACGTGATGGCGCTGCGCGTCGGCTACGAGAAGCTCGCGCGCGAGACCGGATGGGCGCCGCGCGTCTCCTGGGAGGAGGGCGTGCTGCGCACGATCGAGTGGTACGCGGCGAATCGCGACCGCTGGATGGGCCGCGTGGACTGGCTCCCGGTGACGCAGCCGACCGTCAAGACGCGATGAGGATCCTCGTCACCGGGGGCGGCGGGTTCCTCGGGTCGCACCTCGTCGAGCGGCTGCGGGCCGCCGGGCTCGACCCGTTCGCCGCGCGGCGGAGCGACTACGACCTGACCGTCTGGGAGGACGCGCGGCGGCTGTTCCGGGAGGCGCGGCCCGACCTCGTCTACCACCTGGCGGCGGAGGTGGGCGGGATCGGCGCGAACCGGGCGAACCCCGGCCGCTACTGGTACGCGAACCTGATGATGGGCGCGCACGTGCTCGAGCTCGCGCGCGAGCACGGCGTCGGCAAGGTCGTCGTCGCCGGCACCGTCTGCGCCTACCCGAAGCACACGCGCGTCCCGTTTCGCGAGGACGACCTCTGGGAGGGCTACCCGGAGGAGACGAACGCGCCGTACGGCGTCGCGAAGAAGGCGATCCTCGTCGGCGCGCAGGCCTACCGCGCGCAGTACGGGCTCGACTCCGTCTTCCTCCTGCCCGCGAACCTCTACGGGCCGCGCGACAACTTCCACCCGACGAACGCGCACGTGATCCCCGACCTGATCCGGAAGATGAGCGAGGCGCGCGGCGAGGTGGTGCTGTGGGGCGACGGCAGCCCGACGCGCGAGTTCCTCTACGTCGAGGACTGCGCGGAGGGGCTGATGCTCGCGGCGGAGCGGTACGGCGGCGCGGAGCCGGTCAACCTCGGCACCGGCGAGGAGATCTCGATCCGGGAGCTGGCCGAGCTCGTGGCGGAGGCCACGGGGTTCGAGGGCGAGATCGTCTGGGACACGTCGATGCCGAACGGGCAGCCGCGCCGGAAGCTCGACACGAGCCGCGCCGAGGAGCTCTTCGGCTTCGGCGCGCGGACGCCGTTCCGCGAGGGCCTCGCGCGCACGGTCGAGTGGTACCGCGCGTCGGTGCCGTCGTATGCGTCTCGCTGAGCGGCTCCCGCGGCGCACGCCCGGTCCGGTGCCCGTCCTCGCGACGCTCGTCGTCGCGCAGTGGCTCGCGACCGGCGCCTTCGCCGCCAGCGTGGAGCGGAACGGCTGGTTCTTCTTCCAGGGCGGCGACCAGACGTGGCTCTACTCGAGCGCGTGGGCGCTCAGCGACGGGTTCCTCCCGCCCACGATCATCTCGTACGCGTGGCCGCTGCTGCTCGCGCCGGTGGCGCTCTTCGCCGGGCCGGACTACCTCGCCGCGCTCCCCGCGATCGTCGTGCTCCAGGTGCTGCTGCTCCAGCCGCTCGCGCTCCTCTGCGTGTACGGGATCGCGTCGCGCCTCGGCGGGCGCCTCGTCGGGTACGTCGCCGCGGCGGCGTGGATCGCCGCGCCGTTCGCGATCATCCCCCTCTGGGATCCGCGCTACCACGAGCGCTACGTCGACCAGTTCCTGCCGCAGGCGCTCGGGCTCACGGGGATGGCGGACTACCCGTCGATGGTGGCGGCGCTCGTCGCCGCGTACCTGACGGTGCGCGCGCTCGAGAACGGCTCCTGGGCGGACGGCGCCGCCGCGGGGCTCGCCGTCGGCTTCGCGATCGGGCTGAAGCCGTCGAACGCGTTCGTCGTCGTCGCGCCGCTCGCGGCGCTCGCCGTGGCGCGGCGGTGGCGGCCGGCGGGCGCGTTCGCGCTCGCGCTCGCGCCCGCGCTGCTGACGCTCGCGCTGTGGAAGTACCGCGGGCTCGGGTACCTGCCGGCGTTCCTCTTCCCCGAGGCGCGCGTGGCGGCGGGGGCGGTGGCGTTCACGGGGCCGCTCGACCCGTACCTGTCGCTCGACTGGCAGCGCCTCGCCGACAACGAGGCGCAGCTGCGCGAGTACTTCTGGAGCGTGCGGCTGCTCGAGTGGGTGCCGCTCGTGGGGCTCGTCGGCGTCGCGCGCCGCTCGCTCCCCACGGCCGTCCTCCTCGGGACGTGGTTCGTCGCCTTCCTCCTCGGCAAGGGGGCGAGCGAGCGCGCCGGGGTCGAGGTAGGGACGTTCTTCCGGCTGCTGATGCCGGCGTACCCGGCCTTCTTCCTGCTCGGTGTCGGGATCCTGCTGGTCGTCCCGGTGCTCGGCGGGCGGCTCGCGTCGCTCCCGCGCCCGCACGCGCCGCCGCTGCGCGCGGCCGCGCTCGCCACGGGCGCCGCCGTCTTCGCGCTCGCGCCGCTCGCCGCGGTCGCGGCGGCGCGGCCGCTGCCGGAGCCGGCGGTGCTCCAGCACGTGCCGTCGAACACGCTCGTCCCCGTCGACGCGCGCCTCGTGCCGCGGGTCGACGGCGGCGGCGCGCTCGTCTGGCAGGAGCGTTCGGGGTCGGCGCGCCCCTCGTACCGCGTGCTGCGCGCCCCCGCCGAGGAGGACGTCGTCTGCGGCACGACGGACCCGGCGGTACCGCGGTACTGCTTCCTCGAGATGGAGGTCGTGGACGTCACGCGCGACCGGACGCTGCGCGTCGATCCCGGCGGCGGCCGCTGGGCGTACCGCATCGGCGTCGCGGCGAGCTGGAACGACGACCCGCAGGAGGGCGACGTCCTCTTCGTCAGCGCGCCCGTCGTCGTCGACGGGACGCGCTAGTGCGCCGCGCCGCGCCGCTCCTCGCCGGCGTGGCGGCGCTCGTCGCCGTCGCCGTCGCGGTCGCGGCGACGAGGACGGCGGAGACGACGACCGGGTCGCCGATCGTCCCCGAGGACGGATGGCTGACGCCGTACCGCGTCGCGGTCGCGGCGGCGTTCCTCGCGTACCTGGCGGGCGTCGTCGTGCTCGCGCGGCGGCGGGCGCCGCTCGCCGCCGTCGCGGCGGTCGCGTGCGCGATCCAGCTCGCGCCGCTCGCGGCGCCGCTGCTCCTGTCGAAGGACGCGTACATCTACTGGGCGTACGGCCGCATCGCCGGCGTCCACGGCGACGACCCGTACGCGCAGCCGCCGAGCGCGTTCCCCGAGGATCCCGCGCACGCCTACGTGGCGGCGGACTGGCTGGACACGACCGCGGCCTACGGGCCGCTCTGGGTCCTCGCCTCCGAGGGCGTCGCGCGCGCCGCCGGCGACGACGTCGACACGGCGATGCCCCTGTACAAGCTGCTCGGCGCGGCCGGCGCGCTCGCGCTCGTCGCCGCGGCGGGCGCCGCCGCGCGCCGGCGCGCGCTCGCCGTCGCGTTCGTCGGGTGGAACCCGCTGCTCGCGCTCCACTTCGCCGGCGGCGCCCACAACGACGCGTGGATGATGGCGTTCGTCGTGGCCGGGATCGCGCTCGCGCTGCACGGGCGGCCGAACCTCGGCGGCGCCTCGTGGGCGGCCGGCGTGGCGGTGAAGTGGTTCCCGCTCGTCCTGCTCCCGCTGGAGCTCGTCGGCGCGAGGCGCGGCGTCCGCCCCTTCGGCTGGCTCGGCTTCGCGGCAGGCGGCCTCGCGCTCGCGCTGCTCGCCACCGCGCGCTACGGCTTCGACTGGCCGCGCGCGATCGTCCCGATCGGGAACCAGGCGCAGCGGTGGAACTCCCTCAGCCTCGTCCACTGGCTGACGCAGGCGGGGATTCCCGGCCGCCCCGCGACGCTCGCGCTCGTCCTCCTCTTCGGGCTCGCGTACCTGTGGCTCCTGCGGGAGGCGTGGCGCGGGCGTGTCCGCCTCGCGCTCGCCTCCGGCCTCTTCGCGCTCTCGCTCGCGTGGCTCGCGCCGTGGTATGCGACCTGGGCGATCGCCCTCGCGCCCGTCGAGGAGGACCGCGTGGCGCGCTGGCTCGCGCTCGCGCTGACCGCCTACTTCCTCCGCGACGTCGCGCCCTGGTCCTCGTAGGCGTCGGCGAGCCGCTGCTCGAGCAGGGCGAGCCGCTGCGCGAGGACGACGTTCTGGTCGGCGAGCTTCGAGATCACCGTCGAGTAGTGGAGGAGCACGACGAGGATGAAGAAGACGCCGATCGCGAACAGCACGGCCGGCGGGTAGCCGGTGACGCCGAACCAGCCGGCGATCGTGTTCAGCCCGTCCCGCCACGCCGACAGCCCGAGCATCACGAGCCCCGTGAGGAGCCACAGCAGCGCGTAGCGCTCGCGGAGCCGCCGGCTGCGGATCAGCTCGAGCACGACGACGAGGAGGACGAGCGACGCGAGGACGCCGGCGACGGAGACGATCAGTGGGGTCATCGGTATCTCACCTCTCCTGCAGGGGCGTGACGTTGCGGCGCAGCGCGCCGACGAAGACGGCGAGCAGCACCTTGACCGCGTAGTAGACGGAGCGGAGCGCGGTGATCGAGGACGAGCCGCCGCCGCGCTCGCGCATCGTCACCGGCACCTCCGTCAGCGTCAGCGTGTGCTTGAACACCATCAGCGTCGCCTCGACCTCGGGGTAGTCGTGCGGGTAGTCGGCGGCGAAGAGCGCGATCGCGCGGCGGTTCAGCGCCTGGAAGCCCGAGGTCGTGTCGGTGACGCGGTTGCGGACGAGCAGCGAGACGACCTTCGCGAAGACGGCGATCCCGATCCGGCGCGCGAACGGCGGCCGGTACCCCGACGGCGCGAGGAAGCGCGACCCGACGGCGATGTCGGCGTCGCCCGCGAGCACCGGCGCGACGAGGCGGGCGAGCTGCGCGGGGTCGTGCTGCGCGTCCCCGTCGAGGCGCACGGCGAGCTCGTAGCCGTGCTCGAAGGCGTAGCGGAAGCCGGTCTGCACGGCGCCCCCGATCCCGAGGTTGAACGGGAGCCGGACGACCGTCGCGCCCGCCTCCGCCGCCTCGGCGGCGGTCCGGTCGAGCGACCCGTCGTCGACGACGACGACCTCGAGCTCCGGGTCGACGTCGCGGATCTCGCGGACGACGCGGCCGACGTTCCCCTCCTCGTTGTGCGCCGGGACGATCGCGACCCGGCGAAGGCCCTTCGGCGCGATCCCGCGCGGCGCCTCCGCGACCGCCGGCTCCTCCGTCGCGGCGCCGCTCATCTCAGTACGCCCCGCGGGCGGCGACGACCGCCGGGATCGTCTTCGCGAGGATCGAGATGTCGAGCCACATCGACCAGTTCTCCAGGTAGTAGAAGTCGAGCCGGACGAGGTCGTCGAACGACAGCCCGGAGCGCCCCGACACCTGCCACAGGCCGGTCATCCCGGGCAGCACGAGGTAGCGCTTCCGGTGCCAGTCCTGCAGCTGGAGGAAGTCGCGCACCGGGAGCGGCCGCGGCCCCACGAGGCTCATCTCGCCGCGGAGGACGTTCAGCACCTGCGGGATCTCGTCGATCGAGAACCGGCGCAGGAACGCGCCGACGCGGGTGACGCGCGGGTCGTCGCGGATCTTGAACAGCGGCCCGTCGGCCTCGTTGCGCGCCTCGAGCAGCGGCTGCGCCTCGGCCGCGCCGACGTGCATCGTGCGGAACTTCAGCATCAGGAACTCGTGCTCGTGCAGCCCGACGCGCCGGTCGCGGAAGAGCACCGGCCCGCGCGTGTCGAGCTTGATCGCGAGCGCGATCAGCAGCCAGAGCGGCAGCCCCGCGAGGAGGATCGCCGCGCTGACGGCGACGTCGAACGAGCGCTTCACCGCCCAGTCCACGCCGGCGAACGCCGGCGGCCGGAGCTCGAACAGCGGCACGCCCTGGTCGGGCACGTACTCCGCGTGCTGGACGAGGAGCTGCGTCGTCTTCGGCGCCACCCGCACCTTCACGCCGCGGCGGTGCGCCTGCTCCACGAGGTCGAGCAGCGCCTGCTCGTCGAGGTCGGCCTCGGTGACGACGAGCTCGTCCACGCGCGTCTCGTCGAGCGCCCGCGTCACGTCGTCGAGCGTGCCGAGGAGCGGGATCGGAACCGGCTCGTCGAGCGACTCCGTGACGGCGCCGACGAACTCGTACGAGATCCCTCTGCGGCCGAAGCCGAGCGTCCGGTGCAGGTGCGCCACCTGCTCCGCGTCGCCGACGAGCAGCACGCGCCGCCGCACGCCGGCGATCCGCAGCACGTCCTGCGTGAGCGACTCGTACGTCCCGCGGAGGACGCCGACGCAGACGGCCGCCGCGATCACCGCCGTCGGCGCGAGCCCGTACGTCCGGAAGCCCTCGTGCCCCGCGCCGACGGCGAAGGCGAGCGCGAGCAGCCCGACGAGGACGAGCGACGAGAGCACGCGCCCGAAGCCGCCGCGGCGGTCGCGGCTCGCGTACATCCCCGCGCGCCAGAACACGAGCACGGTCACGAGCACGAGGAACGGCAGCCACCGCTCGGCGGCGTCCCAGAGCAGCCCCCAGAGCGGCGTCCGGCCGTAGTAGAGCTCGCGCACCGCGAGCGCCGAGTAGAGCCCGAGGGTCAGCCCGGCGACGTCGAGGAAGACGAGCGTGACGATGCTCAGCGTCCGCCGGACGAGCGCGCGGAGCGCCGACGCGGTCAGGATCGGCGAGCGGCGGGCGCGGATGTCGGCCGTCCGCCGGCGGGGCGGGTGGGGCTCGACCGGCGGCCGGGTGGCGGGCTCGGTGGCCAAGCCCCGAATTGTAGGCGCCGCCGGCCCGGGCTCCGCGGCGATCGCTAGCGTTGACGGGGCCGTGTGCGGAATCTGCGGACTCGTCGCGCCAGCCGGCGCCGCCCCTCCCGAGCGCGAGGCGGTGCAGGCGATGGCGGAGCGACTGCGCCACCGCGGGCCGGACGAGGGCGGCGTCGACGCGTTCGGCCGCTGCCTGCTCGGGCACCAGCGCCTGCGCGTCCTCGACCTCGAGCACGGGTCGCAGCCGGCGCTGAGCGAGGACGGGAGCGTGGCGGCGATCCTGAACGGCGAGCTCTACAACTTCCGCGAGCTCCGGGAGGAGCTCCTCGCCGCCGGCCACGAGATCCGCAGCACGGGCGACACCGCGCTGCTCCCGCACCTCTACGAGGAGCACGGCCTCGCGTTCGTCGAGCGGATCGAGGGGATGTTCGCGATCGCGCTCTGGGACGCGCGGCGCGAGCGCCTCGTCCTCGCCCGCGACCGCCTCGGGAAGAAGCCGCTCGTCTGGACGCAGCTGCCCGACGGGACGCTCGCCTTCGCGTCGGAGCTGAAGGCGCTCGCGACCCTGCCGGGGTTCGACCGCGACCCCGACCTCGCCTCGCTCGACGCGTACCTCGCGCTCGGCTACGTCCCCGGCCCCTGGACCGCCTACCGCCACGCGCGGAAGCTCCCCCCGGCGCACCTGCTCGTGCACGACGGCGGCGAGCCGCGGGTGGAGCCCTACTGGGAGCTGCGCCCCGCCGAGCTCGAGCTGTCGGAGCACGAGTGGCTCGAGCGCGTGCGCGAGGAGGTGCGCGCGGCCGTCCGCCGCCGCCTCGTCGCAGACGTGCCGCTCGGCGCGCTCCTCTCCGGCGGGATCGACTCGAGCGTCGTCGTCGCGTGCATGGCGCAGGAGGCGGGCGAGCCCGTGCGGACGTTCTCGATCGGCTTCGCCGACGCGCGCTACGACGAGCGCCGGTACGCGCGCGCCGTCGCGGAGCGCTGGGGCACGCGCCACGAGGAGCTGCTGGTCGAGCCGGACGCGGCGGCGATGCTCCACGAGCTCGCGTGGTCGTTCGACGAGCCGTTCGGCGACTCGTCCGCGCTCCCGACGTACCTCGTCTCGCAGCTCGCGCGGCAGCACGTCACCGTCGCGCTGACGGGCGACGGCGGCGACGAGGCGTTCGGCGGCTACGAGCGCTACGTGGCGCACGCGGCGGCGGCGCGCGTCCCGCGTGCACCGGCGTGGGCGGCGGCGCGGCTGCTGCGAGCCCTCCCCGGCGGGCGCGCGGAGCAGCGCGGCCCGCTCTTCCGCGCCGCGCGCTTCTTCGAGACCGCCGCGGCGGCGCCGGCGGAACGGTACGGGCGGCTGATGCACCTGTTCCCGCTCGAGCTGCGCCGGCGGCTGTGGACGGAGGAGGCGCAGCTCGAGCTTCCGCTCCCGAGCGCGGGGATGCTGCTCGGGCCGCCGCCGGCGGCGGGGATCACGGGGCTCCAGCTCCTCGACGCGCGGACGTACCTCCCCGGCGACCTGCTCGTGAAGGCCGACATCTCCTCGATGGCGTGCTCGCTCGAGCTGCGCTCGCCCCTCCTCGACCACCGCGTCGTCGAGCTCGCGCTCGGGCTGCCGCGCTCGCTCAAGGTGCAGGGCCGGACGGGGAAGGTCGCGCTGCGGCAGGCGTTCGCCGCGGAGCTGCCGCCGGAGGTCGTCGACCGGCCGAAGAAGGGGTTCGGGGTGCCGCTCGGGCGCTGGTTCCGCGAGGAGCTGCGCGAGCCGGCGCGCGACCTCCTCCTCGACGGGCGGCTGCGGGCGCGCGGCCAGCTCCGCGAGGACGCCGTCGCGGAGCTGTTGCGCGAGCACGAGAGCGGGCGCGCCGACCACGGGCAGCGGCTCTGGGCGCTGCTGATGCTCGAGCAGTGGCAGCGGCTGTACGTCGAGTCCGAGCGGCCGCCGGCCGCGGCGCCGGCGCAGCCCGCGACGGCGTGAGCCGCTGCGTCGCGCTGCCGGTCGTCGCGGCGGCCGCCGCGCTCCCGCGGCTGGCGGCGCTCCTCGTCGAGCGCGGCGACGTGCTGGCGCACTTCGTCGAGAAGAGCGACGACTTCGCGCGCACCTACGTCGCCTCCGGCACCTACGGGTTCGTGCCGGGCGTCCCCTCCGCGTACACGCAGCCGCTCTACGGCTTCTTCCTCGTCCCGCTCTACGAGCTGTTCGGCCGCTCGTGGGCGTCGATCGGGATCGCGCAGATCCTGCTCGCCGTCGCGACCGCGCTGCTCGTGTACGAGCTCGGCCGCCGCTGGGTGTCGCCGCGCGCCGGCCTCGCCGCCGCGCTCGTGACGACGCTGAGCCCGTACCTCGTCTGGCACGACGTCCACGTCAACCGGGAGATCGTCGACCAGCCGCTCGCGGTCGCCCTCGTCCTGCTCGCGCTGCTCGCGGCGGAGCGGCGCTCGCTGGCGCTCGCGGCGCTGCTCGGCGCCGTCGCGGGCCTCGCGATCCTCGGGAACACGCGGCTCCTGCTGCTGCCCCTCCTCGCCGCCGCCTACCTCGCGTGGCAGGTGCGGCCGCTCCCGCGGGCGCTCGCGCTCGGCGCCGCCTCCGTCGCGGTCGCGGCCGCCGTCGTCGCGCCGTGGGTCGTCCGCAACCACGTCGAGGTCGGGTGCGCCACGGTCACGACCGACTCACGGGCGCTCTGGAAGGCGAACAACCCGCAGACGCGGGAGATCCTCTCGTCGGGCCGGTGGATCGACGCCGTCGACGACCTGCCGGGGACGCCGCCGACGCCGCAGGACGCCGGCGGGATCTACGAGGCGACGGGACGGGTCGTCCGCGTCGACGAGTGCGAGCAGATGCGCTTCTACCAGGAGCGGGTGCTCGAGTTCTGGCGCGAGCAGCCGGGCGAGAAGGCCGTCCTCGCGGCGATCGGGGCGGGGATGCTGTGGAGCCCCGTGGCGACGCCGCGCGAGGACCGTCCGGGCGCCGGGACGTGGCTGGACCTCGGGCGCACGGTGGCGCTGCCGCTGTGGACGCTCGCGCTCTACGTGCTCGCGCTCGCCGGGGCGCGGCTGCTCCCGCGGCGGCTGCTCGTCGTCGCGCTCGTCCTGCTCGCGTACCAGACGCTCGTCGCGATGGCGTTCGTCGGCGCGACGCGCTACCGCGTCCCGTGGGACTTCCTGCTCGCGCTGCCGGCCGGCGCGGCGCTCGTGCGCGGGCTCGACTACGTCCGCGCGCGCTCGAGCGCCCGCTCGTAGAGCGCGGCCGTCCGCTCCGCAGTCCGCTCCTCGGCGAAGTGCGTCGCCGCGCGCTCGCGGCCGGCCGCGCCGAGCCGCGCCGCCTCCGCGGGGTCGCGCGCGACGGCGGCGAGCGCCTCCGCGAGCGGCGCGACCTCGCCCGGCGGGACGAGCCGCCCGGTGACGCCGTCCGCGACGATCTCGCCGAGGCCGCCGACGCGCGAGGCGACGACGGCGCGGCCGCGCTCCATCGCCTCGAGCGCGACGAGCCCGAACCCCTCTCCGAGCGACGGCACGACGACGGCGAGCGACCGCTCGATCGCGGGCGCGACCGGCGAGACGTAGCCGAGGAACCGCACCGCCCCCGCCATGCCGAGCTGCTCCGCGAGCGCGCGCAGCCGCGGCTCGAGCGGCCCCGTCCCGGCGAGGTCGAGCGAGAGCTCCGGGACCTCCTCGCGCGCCTGCGCGAGCGCCCGCAGGAGGAACTCGTGCCCCTTGATCGGGATCAGCCGGCCGATGCACAGCAGGCGCGGCTCCACCGGCGGCGGGGGCGGCTCGGGGCCGAGCGCGATCCCGTAGTGGACGATCTCGAACTCGGACGCGTCGAACCCCTCCGTCGCGGCGAGGTACTCCGCGAGCCCTCGCGAGATCGCCACGTGCACGTGCGCGAGGCGCGCGGCAGCGCGGTCCGCGAGCGCGACGGCGCGGCGGGAGCGGAACTCGTCGAAGCCGTGCTTCGTGCTCGCGCGGACGGGCACGCGCGCGAGCAGCGCGGCGAGCTGCCCGTAGACGTCGCCGTGGAAGAGGTGCGTGTGCACGATCCGCGGCCGCGAGCGGGCGACCGCGGCGAGCAGCCGCCCGAACGCGAGCGGGTCGGCGTCGAGCCGCATCCGCAGCCGCGCGACCGGCACGTCGAGCGCCCGCAGCCGCGCGACGAAGTCGGCCGCGCCCTCCTCCCCCTCGTCCAGGACGAGCATCCGCGCGTCCCAGCCGCGCGCGCGCAGGAGCGGCAGCAGCGAGAGCAGGTGCGTCTCGGAGCCGTGGACGCTCGTCACCTTCTGGACGTGGAGGACGCGCGTCACGCGAGTCCCGCCGCCCGCACGATCGCGTCCGCCCACGAGTCGACCGAGTGGCCGGCGGCGACGCGCGCGCGCAGCTCCCGTCCGAGCGCCGCCCGCTCCTCGGGCGCCCGCGCCGCGAGCGCCTCCAGCCTCGCGACGAGGCTCCCCGGGTCGTCGCGGTCGAACCGCAGCTCCTCCGGCAGGAGCGCGTCGAACACCGGATTCGACGCGAGCGCGGGAACGCAGCTCGCGCACGCCTCGTAGACGACCTTGTCGGGCGCGCCGGCGCGCATGTTGTTGACGAGCGCGTCGCTCTCGGCGAGCAGCGCCGGCACGCGTGCGCGCTCGACGGGGCCGCCGAGCTCCACCGGAGCGTCGAGCTCGCGCACGAGCGCCTCGAGCCGCGCGCGGTGCGCCTCCTCCGCGCCCGTCAGCGTCGGCCCGTGGACGCGGAGGCGGACGTCGAGCCCCCGCGCGGCGGCCGCGTGCACCGCGCGCACGACCGTCTCGTGGCCCTTCGCCTGCGAGTAGCGCCCGAGCGCGAGCAGCCGCAGGCCCTCGCCGCGCCGCGGCTCCGCGCAGGGGAACTCGTCGAGGTCGATCCCGTGGCCGGTCGCGACGACCTTCCGCGACGGGAGCGGGAAGGAGCGCTCGTCCACCGAGACGACGCGCGTCGAGAGGCGCTCCGCGACCCGCAGGAGCCCGCTCGCGCGCCAGTGGGTGAACCACAGCAGCACCGGGACGCCGAGCGGCCGCGCGGCCGGCGCGGCGAGCACCGCGTAGATCGGGCACATGTGCGCGACCACCGCCGTCGAGCGGCGGCCGCGCCGCAGCTCCCGCACGAGCGCCGTGCCGAAGCGGAGCCCGCGCCCGAGCCGCGTCGGTGCCGCGAACCGGTGGACGCGCGCGTTCGCGGGGACGGCGCCCGGCGCCACGCCGTCGGCGAGCACGACGACCTCGTCCACGCGCGCCGCGAGCGCGGCGACCTTCGCCACGGTCGCCGCGAGCGCCGGGTGCGCCGGGTCGACCTGCTGGGTGACGAAGACGAGCCGCGTCACGCTGCGACGCGCGCGACGACGTCGCGGATCCGCCGCGCGTACTCCTCCGGCGAGGCGACGAACGGCTCTGCGCTCGCGCGCGCCGCACCCGCCATCCGCTCGAGCAGCTCGCGGTCGGAGAGGACGCGGACGAGCGTCTCGGCGAGCGTCTCGCGGTCCTCCGGGTCGAGCAGGATCCCGTTGACGCCGTCCTTGATCACGTCCGGCGTCCCGCCCGTCCGTCCCGCGAGCACCGGCCGGCCCCGGCAGAGGCTCTCGACGATCACGCGGCCGAGCCCCTCCGAGCGCGACGGGAGCACGAGCACGCACGCCTCGTCGAGCGCCCGCGCGACCTCCGGCGTGGCGAGGACCGGCGTCCACTGCGTCTGCTCGGGCAGGTCGCGCAGCAGCTCCTCGACGATGTCGGTGCGGCTGCCGGTGCCGACGAGGCGGAGCGTCGCCTGCGGGACGCGCGGCGCCGCCCGCCGCCAGGCGGCGGCGAGCCCGTCGATGTTCTTGTAGAGCTCGAGCACGCCGATGAAGATCGCCCGCGGCTCGTCGGGGAGCGGCGTCGGCGGGCGGTCCACGAACGGCTCGACGTCGATGAACGCCGGGAAGACCGCGACCGGCTCGACGCCGAGCCCCCGCACGAGGTCGGCGAGGTACGTCGAGACGGGGCGCACGCCGTCGGCACGGCGCACCGACCACGCCGCGACGACGTCCGCGAGCGGCCCGAGCACCTTCCGCGCCGGGGAGCCGTAGAGCCGCATCGCGGTGCGCCAGTCGCCGTGGATCTCGAGCAGGATCCGCACGTCGCTCCCGGCGAGCCGGCGCGCGAGCACGACCGCGGCCGCCTCGAACGGGCTCTCGGCGATCACGACCTGCGGCCGGAAGCGCCGCAGCAGCCGCGCGACGCGGACGGGGAGCAGCGCGTAGAAGAGGGCGCCGTCGAGGCGGCGGGGGCGCGCAGGCGCGACGAGCTCGAAGAACCGCAGCTCCTCGTCGCGGCGTTCCGGCGAGTCCGCCGCGAGCGTGGCGAGGACGCGGATGTCGAGCGCGTCCGCGAGCGCCTTCCACTTGCGCCGCAGCGTGTCGTTCAGCGGCATGCGGTACCGCGTCCGCCCGACGAAGAGGACGCGCGGCCTCACGCGCCTGCGACCTCGACGAGCACGCGTTCGAGCCTACCGAAGAGCTCCTGCGGCGCGTACCGCGCGACGGAGGGCGCCGCCGCGGCGCGCAGCCGGGCGCGCAGCGCCTCGTCGCCGAGGAAGCGGCGGATCGCCTCCGCGAACGCCTCCGGGTCGCCGGGCGGCACGAGCAGTCCGTTCACGCCGTCCTCGACCACCTCCGCGACGCCGCCGACCGCGGTCGCGATCACCGGAGTCCCGACGGCGAGCGCCTCGACGACGGTGTGCGGGAAGTTCTCCCAGCTGGAGGGGAGCACGGCCGCGTCCGCCGCCGCGAAGAGGCGGAGCACGCGCTCGCGCGGC
The DNA here is from genome assembly GCA_035540835.1 of Gaiellaceae bacterium. Lineage (GTDB taxonomy): Bacteria > Actinomycetota > Thermoleophilia > Gaiellales > Gaiellaceae > DATLFU01. Next base: position 79,141 of record DATLFU010000076.1, on the reverse strand, counting down.
GCGGGCCCTAGGAAGCGCACGCGCGGGCCCGCCAGCCGCTCGAGCCGCTCGCGCTCCGGGCCCTCGCCCGCGACGAGGAGGGTGACGCCGTCGCAGCGCTCCACCGCCTCGAGCGCGACCTCGAGCGCCTTCTGCGGCGTCAGGCGGCCCGCGAAGGCGAGCGTCGGCCCCGTCGCGCCGAACTCCCGCCGCAGCTCGTCGCGCGGCGGCAGCGCCACGTCGGCCGGCGCCGGGTTCGGGAGCACCTCGACCCGCGCCGGCGCCGCGCCCCACGAGACGGCGAGGTCGCGCAGGTACGCGCTCGGGCAGAAGACGTGCGCCGCGCGGCGGACGACGGCGTCGCGCAGCAGCCGCAACGGCAGCGACCGCGCCGGTGCGCGCCGCTGGAAGCGGTCGACGTCGCCTTCGAGGCTGCCGCGCGCGCGCAGCCGCTCGAACGCGGGGTCGGCCGTCAGCTTGAGCACGTACGGGCGCCGGACGAGCCGGCAGGCGATCCCGGTGCGCCCGAAGAGCCCGGTCGAGTAGACGACGTCGTGGCGTCGCGCGGCGGCGGCGATCAGCGCGAGCGAGTGCAGGTGGCGGAGCCCGACGGGCAGCCGCCGGGGCGTGTGCGCGATCCGGTACGGCCGCCGCGGCGGCGGTGCGTCGGCGGTCACCACCACCTCGACCTCGTGGCCGCGTTCTGCGAGGAAGGCCGCCACCTCCGGCGCGTGGCTCGCCGGGCCGCCGACGTCCGGCGGCCAGATCCCCGAGACGACGAGCACCCTCACGTGTGGGCGGCGGCGGCGGCGCTGCGCGCGAGCCACTCGCGCCGCAGGCGCAGCACCATCACGAGCCACGCGAGCGCGAACGCGAGGACGGATCCGAGCACCGCGAACGCGGCCCCGGTCGCACCCCAGCGGGTTCCGAGGACGAGCAGCAGCGGCACCAGCACCGCCGCCTCGACACCGTTCGCGACGATCCGCAGGTTCGGGCGTCCGATCGAGACCGGGAACGACTTCGACCAGCCGAAGACGACCTGCACGGCCGCGGCGACGAGGACGATCCGCGCCGGGTCGGCGGCAGGAGCGAAGTCGTCGGGGAAGACGAGCCGGATGAGGAACGGCATCAGCAACAGGACGGGCGCCAGGATCGCCGCCATCAGCAGCGTCGCACCGAGCACGTACCGGCGCAGCGAGGAGACGACGCGGTCGAGGTTGCCGCGCTCGAAGTCCCGCGTCTGCTCCGTCAGCAGGATGAGCCGCACCGGCGCGCTGAGGGTGCTGAACGCGTACTGCGGCGCCTGCGCCGCGCGGAAGTACGAGACCTGCGCCGGCGTGGAGACGACGCCGAGCAGGAGCGGCGCGAGCATCCCGCGCGCCGCGTCGATCGCCGTCCCGAGCGTGGCGAGCGCGACGAAGCGGCGCACGAGCGGCGCCTCCTCGGCGATCGGCTCCGGCTCGGAGGCCCGCACCGGCAACCCGGAGAGCGCCCACCAGCCGAAGCCCCACGTCACGCTGGTGCTGACGACCTGGGCGACGACGAGCGCGACGACCGTCTCCGTCACGCCGAAGCTCGCGCCGACCGCCATCGCCACGAGCCGGGCGAGCATCTGGAAGGACTGGAGCAGCGCGCGCACCTCGTAGCGCCCGCGGACGAGCACCGCCGCCATCGCGATTCCCTGCGGCGCCTGCGCGAGCGGCAGCAGCGCCGAGACGGCGAGCGGGATCGTCAGCCGGTCGTCGCCGAAGAGGCGCTCCGCGAACGGGACGAGCGCGAGGATCGCGAGCGCGCCGAGGACGCCTCCCGCCGCCTTGATCGCGACCCCGAGCGCGAGCAGGCGGCGCAGCCTGCCCCACCGTTCGCGCTCGACGTAGCGGAAGCCGAACTTGACGATCGCGTCGTCGGTGGAGAGGTCGAGGAGGAGCTGGAAGAACCCGGCCGCGGCGAGCACGATCGCCAGCAGGCCGAACCGCTCGAGCCCCAGCAGGTGGGCCGCGACGACGGTGCCGAGGAAGCCGAGGAGCGCCGAGGCGTAGATCCCGACGGCCGTCGCCGCGCGGCGCCAGGCCAGGCTCGACAGCATCGGCGCCGAAGTATAGTGGCGCCGCTTGGTCGGCCCGTCCCCCCCGGCTCCGCTGCCGCGTGCCTTCGTCCTCCCGCTCGCCGCGGCGCTTCCGTTCCTCTTCCTCCACGTCGAGTACCAGCCGTCGCTCGCGCTCGGCGGAGACGACGGGATCCGCGTCGCGCTCTCGGACGTCGCCGTCGTCGCGGCCGCGATCGCGGCGCTCGCCGCCGGGCGGCGCTACGGGTTCGAGCCGCTGCGCCCCGGGCGCGCGATCTGGACCGCGTCGGCGCTCTTCCTCGCCTTCTGCCTCGTCAGCGTCTTCCACCCGCTCGCCGGCAACCCGGAGTACCCGTGGCGCTCGAACCTCGTCACGGTGGCGAAGTTCTCGGAGTACGCGCTGCTCGCGCTCGCGCTGCCGCTGCTCGCGCGCGCCCGCGAGCACCTGCTCCTCCTCCTCGGCGTCCTCGTCGCGTGGAGCGTCGCGATGACGGGCGTGGGCGTGCTCCAGTTCCTCGGCCTCGTCGACGAGTTTGAGGGGCGGCGGCCGCTCCAGCGCGAGCCGTCCTACGTCGGCATCGAGGACTTCGGCGTCCTCTCCGGCGCCGCCGTGTCGATCGCGCTCGTCGTGCTCGTGCTCGGCGTCGGCGGGCGGCGGGAGCGGATCGCCGCCGTCGTCGCCGCCGTCAGCGGGGCGGTCGGCCTCGTGCTGTCGGCCGCGCTCGCGGGCCTGCTCGGCCTCGTCGTGGCCGCGGCCGTCGCGCTCGCGGTCGCCTCACGCCGCGGGACGCTGACCGCGCGCCGCGCCGCCGCCGTCGGCGCGCTCGTGCTCGCGGTCGCGGGCGGCGTCGTGGCGATGCGGAGCGGGGACATCGACCGCTACCTCGCGTTCCTCGGGATCCGCGACGCGGAGGTCGAGGAGTCGGAGGTGCAGACCTACCTCCACCGGACGCTGATGATGTACATCGGCTGGCAGATCTTCCTCGACCATCCCGTTCTCGGCGCCGGCTTCCAGGGCTCGCGGGAGGAGTACGCGTACGGGCCGCAGCTCGACCAGGCGCGCGAGCGGTTCCGCGACGCGCCGGATCGCGCCTTCCCCGCGCCGGAACACCCGTGGGGGCCGCACAACCTCTACCTCCAGGCGCTCGCCGACATGGGCGTGCCGGGGCTCGTGCTGCTGCTCGCCGTCTTCGGCACCGGCTTCCTCCTCGCCGGGCGCGTCGCGCTGCGCGCTCCGCCGGCGACCGCGGCGCCCGGGCTGCTCGCGCTGCTCTGGCTCGTGCTCCTCTTCGGGATCGGCAACGGCCGCGGGATCGTCGCCGGCATCCCCTTCGACGCGCTGCTCTGGCTCGCCCTCGGAGCGGCGGTGCTGTCGGCGTGGTGGTGGGACCGTGAGCGGAGCGCCTGACCTCCGCCGCTGGCCCGAGCCGGAGCGGCGCGCGCCGGCACGGTCGCAGCCGACGTGGGCGGTGCGGGCGCCGCTCGCGGAGTGGCTGCAGCGCGAGGCGCGGCGCGCGGCGGACGAGCTCGGGTCGTACTCCGTGCTCGACGTCGGCTGCGGCGCAAAGCCGTACTACCCGTTCTTCGCGCCGTACGCGTCGTCGTACGTCGGCGTCGACAGGCAGAACCCCGCAGCCGAGCTGGAGGGGACGGCCGAGGACGTGCCCGCCGAGGACGGCACCTTCGACCTCGTCCTCTGCACGCAGGTGCTCGAGCACGTGGACGACCCGGCGGCGGCGGTGCGGGAGCTGCGGCGGGTCGCCGCCCCGGGCGGACGCGTCCTCGCCTCGACGCACGGCGTCCAGTTCTACCACCCGAACCCCGACGACTACTGGCGCTGGACGCACGCCGGGCTCGCGCGACTCTTCCGGGAGAACGGCGACTGGGCGCGGCTCGAGGTCGCCCCCGGCTCCGGGACGGCCGCCTGTGTCGGCATGCTTCTCAACGTGTACGCCGACCTCGCCCTCCGACGGCTGCGGCTCGCGCCGCTCGCGCGCGCGTTCTGCAGCGTCGTGAACACGGCCGCCGCCGCCGTCGACGCGCGCTCTCCGCGGCTGCGCGAGCCGGGGCACACGTCGCTGCACGCGAACTACCACGTCGTCGCGGAGGTGCCGCGGTGAGCCGCCGCGTCCTCGTCACCGGCGGCGGGGGGTTCATCGGCTCGAACCTCGTCCGCGCGCTGCTCGAGCGCGGCGACTCCGTGCGCGTGCTCGACAACTTCTCCACCGGGAACCGGCGGAACCTCGAGGACCTCGGCTCCGAGGTCGAGATGGTCGAGGGCGAGCTCCGCAGCTACGAGCGGGTGCACGCCGCGGTGCGCGGGGTCGAGGTCGTCTTCCACCAGGGCGCGCTGCCGTCGGTGCCCCGGTCGGTGCAGGACCCGCTGACGACGAGCGCGGTCAACGTCGAGGGGACGCTGAACGTCCTCCTCGCCGCGCGCGACGAGGGCATCCGGCGCGTCGTCTTCGCGTCGTCGTCGTCGGTCTACGGGAACTCCGGCGCGCTGCCGCGCGTGGAGACCGCCTCGGCGGACCCGATCTCGCCGTACGCCGTCTCGAAGCTCGCCGCGGAGCGATACTGCGTCGGCTTCCACGCCGTGTACGGCCTCGAGACGGTCGCGCTCCGCTACTTCAACGTCTTCGGGCCGGGCCAGGACCCGCTCTCGCAGTACGCCGCCGTGGTCCCGCGCTTCATCTTCGCGGCGGTGGAGGGGCGGCCGATGCCGATCCACGGGGACGGGACGCAGTCGCGCGACTTCACCTACGTGGCGAACGTCGTCCAGGCGAACCTGCTCGCCGCCGACGCGCCCGAGGCCGGCGGCCGCGTGTTCAACGTCGCCACCGGGCGCGCCGCGAGCGTCGACGAGCTGGCCGACGCGATCGCCGCGCTCGTCGGACGGCCGGCCGAGAAGGAGTACCTGCCGACGCGCGCGGGCGACGTCCGCGACTCGTGGGCGGACGTCTCCGAGGCGCGGCGCGTGCTCGGGTACGAGCCGACGGTCGGGCTCGAGGAGGGGCTGCGCCTGACGGCCGACGCGTTCCTCGAGCGGCTCGCCGCCGATGCCGTCTGACGGCGCCGCGGAGCCGATCCGCGTCCTCCGCGTCATCGCCCGCCTCAACATGGGCGGGCCGGCGCTCCACGTCGCGTACCTGACGGCCGGGCTCGCCGAGCGCGGCTACCGCACGACGCTCGTCGCGGGCTCGCTCGCGCGCGGCGAGGGGTCGATGGCGTTCGTCGCCGAGCAGCTCGGCGCGGCGCCGGTCGCGATCGCGCAGCTGAGCCGCGAGATCTCGCCCCTCCGCGACGCGGTCGCCGTCCTGCGGCTCGCGCGGCTGATCCGCGAGGAGCGGCCGCAGATCCTCCACACGCACACGGCAAAGGCGGGCGCGCTCGGGCGGATCGCGGCGCTCCTCGCGGGCGGCCCGAGGCGGCCGATCGTCGTCCACACCTTCCACGGGCACGTCCTGCGCGGCTACTTCGGCCCGCTGCGCGCGACGGCGTTCCGGCTGCTCGAGCGCTACCTCGCGCGGACGACGGACGCGCTCGTGGCCGTCAGCCCGGAGGTGCGCGACGACCTCGTCCGCCTCGGGGTCGCGCGGGCCGCGAAGTTCGCGGTCGTCCGCCTCGGGATCGACCTGCCGTCCCGCGTCGCGCCGGAGGCGGACGGGCGCGGCCCGACGCGGCGGCTGCTCGGCGTCGGCGAGGAGCGGTTCATGGTCGGCTGGATCGGGCGGATGACCGGCGTGAAGCGCACCGACGACGTGCTGCTCGCGCTCCGCCGCCTGCGCGAGCGCGGCGTCGACGCGTGCCTCTGCATGGTCGGCGACGGCCCCGACCGCGACCACGTCGAGCGGCAGGCGCGGCGGCACGGGATCGCGCGCCACTGCCTCTTCCTCGGCTACCAGGAGGACGTGGCGCCGTTCTTCGCCGCCTTCGACGCGATGGTGCTGCCGTCGGCGAACGAGGGGACGCCGGTGAGCGCGATCGAGTCGCTCGCCGCGGGCCGGCCCGTGGTGGCGACGCGCGTCGGCGGGCTGCCCGACGTCGTCCGCGACGGCGAGGACGGCTTCCTCGTCGAGCCGGGGGACGTCGAGGCGCTCGCGGAGCGGCTGCACGCGCTCGCGGCCGACCCCGACCTGCGCGCGCGCATGGGGGAGGAGGCACGGCGGCGCGTGCTCGCCCGCTACGCGGTCGAGCGGCTGATCGACGACGTCGACCGGCTGTACCGGTCGCTGCTCGCCGCGGGGAGGTGAGCGGCGGGGCGGGCCGTCGCGCGACGGCCCGCCCGCACCGAAGCTGCGCGTTCCCTAGCGGAGCGCGCGGAAGACGCCGTACGACGGCTTCTGCCGGCCCTGCGTCGTCATCAGGCCCGACTGCCAGCCGCCGAGCCGCGGCTCGTCGCGGAGCAGGAACCAGACGAACATGTCGATCCGCGGGTGCTTCTTCGCGATCTGGAACGCCTGGCGCATGTAGTCCGCCTGCTGCTTGAACGTCACCGCGAAGCCCCACGGGTCGCGCGGCGGCGACGTCTGGTAGCCGTATTCGGTGATCCAGATCGGCTTGCGGCCGTAGAGGCGCGTGACCTCCTTGATCAGGACGTCGATGTTCGCGAGCGTGATCGCGTTGCCGCGCGGCTTCGTCGTCGGCGTCTCGCTGGCCTTGTTGTAGTACGGGTGGTGGGCGTAGGCGTCGAACCCGCGCGCGCCGGCCTTGTGCATCGCCCGGAGGAAGGCGACCGGCGAGACCGACGGGCGGCCGGAGCGCGGGCTGTTGTTGCCGCGCGGCGCGGTCACGCCGCACGCGATCTGCTTGCCGCGGTAGCCCTGCGCCTTGATCCCCTGGACGACGGCGTTGCAGATCTGCGCGTACGCCTCGGCGCCGACCATCCGGTTACCGCGGTACTGCGGCGTCAGGAAGACCGGGTTGTTCGGCTCGTTCCACGCGATCCAGTGGTGGACGCCCGGGAGGACGACGCCGTCCTCGGGCCGCTTGAAGAAGCCGCTGTAGCGCTGCGCGGCCGCCGCGGCGAACGTGCGCAGGTCGGTCATGTCGGTCGGCGGGACGTTCGGCGCCCTGCCGCCGTTCGCCCACGAGGGCGTCGAGACGATCGAGAACATGACGCGGACCCGGTGCTGCGTCGCGTAGAGGACGGCACGGTCGTACAGGGACCAGTCGTACTGGCCGTCGTTCGGGTCCCACGGCCGGACGGTGCGCGTAGGGCCCGCGACGCCCCAGCGGCCGCCCCAGTGCAGGTTGATCCGGACGATCCCCGTCCGGAGCTGCTCGAGCGTCCGGTAGTTCTCGTCCGGATTCCCGTAGAGCAGGTTCGCGTCGTCGTAGATCCCCTTGAGCATGCGGGGAGACGCGGAGGCCGTGGGCGCGACCGCGGCGGCTACGAGGACCACGGTCGAGAGCACGAGCAGGGCGAGGCGTCTGGGCACTGGGGGGTTCCTCCTGTCGATCGGCGCGTACCGCGCGCCAGGTCGAATACGCGGCGCATCGTAGCCGCACCCCCGGACCGCTCCGGCGTTTTCTTACAGAGTCCTAACCCCGCTCCGGAGCGCCCGGGAACGGCCGCGGGCGGAACCCGAGATCGGCCTCCGCCTCGGGCGTCGGCGGCGGCCGCTCGGCGCGGAGGCGCGCCGGCTGGTCCGGGTAGAGCGGCAGCGGGAGGACGCGCGCCGCGGCGGCGGCCGCGCGGACGAGCGGCTCGGGCACGTGGACGATCCGGCTGCGCCCGCCGGACGCGGCGCGGAGCCGCTCGGCGACGGCCGCGAACGTCGTCCGCGCGGCCGCGAGCGTGTACGTCCTGCCGTCGGCGGCGGGACTCGCGAGCGCGGCGGCGAGCGCGCGCGCGGCGTCCTCGACGTGCACCGGGCGCAGCTCCTGGTCGCCGCGCCCGACGACGAGCAGCGGACGGCCGCGGCGCGCGCTCGCGACGAGCGCGTCGAGCCCCTCCGCGCCGTCGCCGTCCCCCCAGAGCTCCGGCAGGCGGACGATCGTCACGGGGACGGCTGCCCGCCGCGCGAGCTCCTCGGCGGCGAGCTTCGAGCGGCTGTACGCGCCGCCGCGCGGGTCGAGCGCGCTCGTGCTGACGTGGACGACGCGCCGGACGCGCGCCGCCTCCGCGGCCGCGAGGACGAGCCGCGTCCCCTCCACGTTCACCCGCTCGTAGGCGCGCGACGACCGCGCGTGCGTGACGGCGGCAGCGTGGAGGAGCGCGTGCGCGCCCCCGAGGAGCCGCTCGAGCGCCGCCGGGTCGAGGACGTCGCCGCGAACCGTCTCGTCGGCGCCGGGGGCGTCGCGGCGGTGGACGAGCGCCCGGACGCGCCAGCCGTCCTCGCGGAGCGCGCGGACGACGGCGGCGCCGAGGCGCCCCGACGCGCCCGTGACCGCCGCGAGGCCGCGCTCAGACATGCCCGCGCAGGCGGTACCGCAGCATGTTGCGCGCGAACTCGAGGATCGCCCCGGGCTTCACGAACGATCCGCGGGAGCCCGCGCCGTACGCGACGGGCAGGTCCTCGATCCGCATCCCGAGCCGACGAGCCTCGAGGACGAGCTCCGCGTCGGCGAACCAGTCGTCCGACCGGAGCTGCAGCCGCTCGTACGCGCGGCGCGCGATCGCCTTCGGCTTCCCGTTCACGTCGCGGACGGCGCGGCGCGGGAACAGCACCGCAAACGCGACGTTGTAGGCGAGCGTCAGGAGCCGCCGGTAGACGCCATCGGCGCGGCTCGTCCGCCGGCCCTTGACGACGTCGGCGCCGCTCGCGCGCAGCGCGCGGAAGATCCGCACGACGTCGGCCGGCGCGTACTGGCCGTCGCCGTCGACGACGACGAGCACCTCGCCGCGCGCGGCGTCGAGGCCGCGGCGCATGTCCCACCCCATCCCGCCGCGTTTCGGCTCGGCGACGACGACCGTCGCGGCGTGCTCGGCGGCGAACCGCGCCGCGACGTCCGGCGTGCGGTCGCGCCGCCCCTCGTCGTAGTTGGCCACGAGCACGAGCTCGTAGTCGACGCCGCTCGCGACGAGCTCCCGGTGCAGCGCCTCGAGGAGCGGGACGGCCGCCTCCTCGGCGCGGTAGCAGAGCACGATCGCCGAGAGCTCTGGCGTCGCTCCCATCCGGCGCCGATCCTACCGCCGGCCCGGTGCGAGCAGCAGGACGCCGCAGGCGAGGTACGGGACGAGGTTGACGGCATGGAGGACCAGCCCGTACGAGACCGCCTGCTCCGCCGGGACGCCGAACGGCGCGAGCGCGACGACGACGGCCGCCTCGAACACGCCGAGGGCCGCGGGGCCCGACGGCACAGCCATCCCGAGCCCGGTGGCGACGAGCGTCAGGAGCCCGGCGCCGGGGCCGAGGTCGAGCTCGAACCCGAACGTCAGCATCCAGAACGAGAGCGCGAACACGAGCCACGACGCCACCGTGAGCGCGAACCCCGAGAGCGCGGCGCGCGCGTCGCGGAAGCCGGCGAGGCCCGCCGCGAGGTTCTCCGCGGCGAGCTCGCGCCGCTCGGCGGTGACGAACGGGAGCAGCGCGAGCGGCCACAGGACGACGCGGGTCGCGCGGCGCGCGTCGAGCGCGAGCGCGACGACGGCGACGGCCGCTGCGAGCCCCGCGGCCCCGCCGAGCCACGCCGCCGTCCGCAGCCACGTCACGTCCGGGAGCCACGGGAGCGCGACCAGCAGGAGCAGGAGCAGCGCGACGACGTCGTAGATCCGCTCGACCGCGACCGTGCCGAGGATCTGGCTGCGCGAGGTGCCGGCGCGGCGGTTGAGGACGAGGATGCGCGCCGCCTCGCCCGCGCGCAGCGGTAGCACGCAGTTGAAGAAGAGGCCGACGAGGAGCGCGTGCGCGACGTCGCCGAGCGGCGGCCGCGTCGCCGGCACGAACAGCACGCGCCAGCGGACGACCCGGATCGCGACGGCGACCGCGAGGAGCGCCAGCGACGGCAAGAGCCAGACCGGCCGCATCGCCGCGATCGCGCCGGCCACCTCGCCGAGGTCCAGCGTCCGCAGGGCGAGTCCGGCGAGGACGAGCGTGACGGCGGCCCCGACCGCGACGAGCGCGCGGCGGCGGGTCACGGCGGCGCGCGCCGCGCCCGCAGCGGCGCGTCGAGCAGGAGCGGCAGGAGCGCGGCCGAGAGGAACACGACCGACGCGGGCACGCGCGCCGCGGAGGTGGCGAGGTGCCAGTCGACGGGCGGGCGGCTGATCCAGTAGACGCCGGCGAGGCCGAGGAACGAGAGCGGCGCGAGCACGAGCAGCGTCCGAGCCGGCGTCCGCGCGAGCGGCAGGGCGACGACGGCCGCCGCGAGCGCGACCGGCAGGGCGAGCAGCCAGAGCTGCGGGTCGAGGAAGTAGCGCGGGAGGGCCGCGACGGCGGTCGCGAGCCGGTCGACGCGCCCCGCCAGGTAGCCGGGGTCGAGGAGGTCGCCGAGCGCGTACTGCGCCTCGGTCGCCGGCCCGTTCGCGGCGTACCACGCCCGCCACGGCAGCACCGCGAGGACGGGAACGGCGGCGAGCCCCGCGAGGCCGCGCCAGCGCTCCCGCAGGCCGCCCGCGGCGGCGAGCGCCGCGACGAGGACGAGCGACGCGAACATCCCCTCTCCCTTCGTCAGCGCCGCCGCCGCGAGGAGCAGCGCCGAGACGGCCCACAGCGCGCGGTCGCCGTCGTCCCGCCAGAGCACGGCGGCGAGGCCGCCGACCGCGAACGCGAGCGCGACGACGAGGTCGCCGGTCATCGCGCCGATGAGCCGGCCGAAGTTCGGGACGAGCGCGAGGAAGAGCAGGCACGGCCACAGGACGGCCGGGCGGACGCGCGGCGCGAGCAGCGCGGCGACTGCGGCGAGGGCGGCGGCCGCCAGCGCCCACTCGTGCGTCGGGAGCGGCGCGGCGTCGGCCGCGCCGTGCAGGTGGAAGACGAGCGCGTCGACGGCGGGGACGAGCGGCGGGTACTCGGGGTTGGCGAAGCTCGTGAAGCCGCCGGGCCCGGTGTCGAGGCCGCCGAAGTGGTAGAGGGACTTCGCCTTCGGAAGCCAGAACGCCCACGCGTCCCACCAGTTCGCGCCGGTCCCGAGCGCGCGGCGCAGGTGGACGAGGAGGTAGACCGCGAGGAGCGCCGCCGCGCCGGCCGCGAGCCACCGCCCGCCGCGCGTCTCCGGGAGCGCGCGCGGCCGCGGCAGCGGCGCGGCGCGCCGCCCGACCCCGACGGCCGCAGCCGCGACGACCGCGAGCACGCCGGCGACCTGCAGCGGCGTCGCGGCGGCACCCGCGACGAGGAGGTACGACGCCGCGATCCCCGCCGCCGCCCATCCGAGGAGGGCCGCGAGGCCGGCGTGGAACAGCAGCGCGCGCGGCGTCCGCGCGAGCCCGACCGCCCACAGGAGCGCGCCGCCGGCGGCGAGGTAGAGCGCGAGCACGAGCACGACGGCGGTCATCGCCGCACCTCCGCCAGCTCCCGTCCGGGCGCGACGCGGACGACCTCCTCGAACTCGAGTCGGAGCTCGTCGAGGTCGCCGCCGTACGAGAGGATCCAGTCCGCAGCCTCGGGCTCGACCTGCCGCCGCGGCAGCAGGAGGTACGGCGCGAGCTGCGGCGCGCCGTCGATCGCGATCTGCGGCGCGCCGCCGCGCTCGCCCGCGATCACGGCGTACGTCTCCGACGGCGGGATCCGCTCCCGCGCCTCGAGGAACAGCTCCGGCTCGAGCAGCGACATGTGCGTCGGCACGAGCTCGCGCTCGAGCGGCGTCCACGCCTCGCGCTCGACCGCCTGGAGGTGCGTCTTGCGGACCGAGACCGCGTACGCCGGGACGGACGCCGCGACGACGAGCGCGAGCAGCGCGAGCGCCAGGCGCCGCCGGAGCGGCGTCACCGCAGGTCCTTGTTCGACTCCATGTCGAACCACATGGCGAACAGCGTGAACTGGCTCCCGGAGATCAGGAGCAGCGCGACGAGCACGACGGTCGGCGTCGTCAGCTCGTTGCCGAGGATCCGCAGCACCGTCACGACCGCGCCGAGCGTCAGCCCCGCCAGCGTCATCAGGCCGCCGAGCGCGTAGAAGAAGACGAGCGGGTGGAAGTCCCGGATCACGTACTTCTCGCGCAGCCGCCAGAAGAACGCCTTGACGAGCAGCCACGAGATCCGGGGGATGACGCTGTGCAGCTTGATCCCCGACACCTCGCCCACGCCGTACACAGGGCGCGAGGGGAAGTCCCGCACCCGCGCGTTCCAGACGTTCAGGTGCACGAGCATGTCGTTGGGGAAGCCGTACCGCGGGTAGATCCGGTCGAAGTCGAGCTTCTCCATCATCTCGAGCGAGATCGCCGTGTAGCCCGACTGGGAGTCGGCGACGTGCCAGTAGCCCGAGGCGATCTTCGTCAGCAACGAGAGGATCGCGTTGCCGAGGTAGCGCGACCTCGGCATCAGCCGCCACGCCTGGCCGGTCACGAGCCGGTTCGCCTTCGCGTAGTCGACCTCCCCGCGGGCGACCGCGCCGCACAGCGTCGCCAGGTCGGCGGGATCCATCTGGTTGTCCCCGGCCATCACCGCGGCGACGTCCATCCGCTCCTCGACCGCGCGCTTGTAGCCGGTCATGATCGTCGCGCCGACGCCGCGGTTCTCGAGGTGGCGGATCACCTCGACGCGCGGGTCGCCCGCCTCGCGCGCCCGCTCGGAGGTGCGGTCGGTGGAGGCGTCGTCGACGACGTAGATCCGGTCGACGAAGTCCGGCACGTTGCCGATCGTCGTCGCCACCAGGCGCTCCTCCTGGTGCGCGCAGACGACGACCGCGATGCGCTTGCCCTCCAGCATCGCGGAAACCCTACGCGGGGTAGCGTCCCCGCCGCATGACGCCGCGCAGCACGTCCTACGGCGAGCGGGGGGAGCGGCGCGTCGACCGCGTCCTCGCCGCGCTGCGGCGGCGGCAGGTCGAGCCGCACGTCCCCGCCGACGGCGTCGTCCTCGACCTCGGGTGCGGCCACGGCGGCGATCTCCTCGCCCGCCTCGCCCCGCGGATCCGCGAGGGGATCGGCGTCGACGTCAGCGTCCGCGAGATCCCTCCGGCGCCGAACGTGCGGCTCGTCGCCGCCGCCGCCGACGGCGTGCTGCCGCTCCCGAGCGGCTCCGTCGACCTCGTCACCTGCCTGGCCGTGATCGAGCACGTCGAGCGGCCGGAGACGCTGCTCGCGGAGGCGCGGCGCGTCCTCCGCGACGGCGGCAGGCTCGTGCTCACGACGCCGTCGCGCCAGGCGAAGCCGCTCCTCGAGCTGCTCGCGCTCCGCCTCCGCCTGATCGACGCGCCGGAGATCCTCGACCACAAGCGCTACTACACGCCGCGCGAGCTGCGCGCCGCGCTCGCGGCCGCGGGGTTCGCCCCGGCCGGCACCCGCGTCGGGCGCTTCGAGCTCGGGCTCAACCTGGTCGCGGTCGCGGAAGCCCGCTGACTCTCCCCCACGCGAGCACCGCGAGGCCGCCGGCCACGAGCGTGGCGAACATGAGCGCGTGGAGCACCAGCGCGTAGGAGAGCGCCTGCGGCGCGGGGACGCCGAACGCGGCGAGCGCGACGACGGCCGCCGCCTCGAAGACGCCGAGCGACGCGGGCGCCGACGGGACGGTCATCCCGAGCGCGGTCGCCACGGTCACGAGCAGCGCCGCTCCCGGCGGGACGTCGAGGTCGAACGCGCGCGTCAGCAGCCACGCGCACACGACGACGCACGACCACGCGGCGGCGGTCAGCGCGGCGGCGGCCGCGGCGACGCTCGGCCGGGTCAGCGCGGCGAGCCCGCGGACGGCGTTCTCCGGCGCCTGCTCGAGCCGGTCGCGCGGCACGAAGCGGACGCGGCGGAGCGGGCGGAGGAGCGCGCGCAGCGGCCGCTCGCCGAACACGCGCAGGACGACGACGGCCGCCACGGCGGCGACGCCGACCGCCGCGCCGAGCCACGCCGCCGCCCGCAGCCACGTCACGTCCGGCAGGAGCGGCAGCGCCACGGCGAGCATGAGCAGCAGCACGAGCACGTCGAACACCCGCTCCAGCACGACCGTCGCGACGATCTGCGCGCGCGAGACGCCGGAGCGCGCGTGGAGCGCGAAGACGCGAGCCGCCTCGCCCGCGCGCGCCGGCAGGACGTTGTTGAAGAGGTCGCCGACGAGCATCGCCGCGAGCACCGCCCGCAGCCGCGGCCGCTCGCCCGCCACGAACATCGCGCGCCAGCGCGTCGCGCGCAGCAGCGCCGCCGCGCAGAACGCCGCCACGGCCGGCGCGAGCCAGCGCGCGTCGCTCGAGCGGACGCCCTCCACCACCTCGCCGGGGTCGATCGCGCGCGCCGCGACCGCGACGAGCGCGGCCGTGACGGCGATCCCGACGAGCGTGAGCGCGTGGCCGCGGAGGCGGCCCGCGCGGAGCGCCGTCTCGCCGCGTCGCCGCATGCGGGCGAGTGTAGATTCCTCGTCTCGCCGAGACGATGCCAGGGCACCTGACGACCGCCGCCGACGCGGCGAGCGGCCTCGCCGGCCGCCGCTGGCGCGACCTCGACCGCCGCGGGCGCGCCGTGCTGCTCGCGGCGCTCGCGATCGTCGCGGTCGCCGGGGCGCTCGCCGTCGCGCGCTGGCCCGGCTCGGTCGGGACGGTGCACGAGCTGACGGCGGAGAACCGCGCGCTCTCCGAGACCGACCGGGCGATCGGCGCCCGCTACCTCGACATCTCGCCGGAGTTCCTCTTCGCCGCGCGGGAGCTGATCCCGGAGGACGACACGTTCGCCGTCCTCACCGGCGACCGCGTCGAGGTCGCCACGCCGACGACGCTGACGGCGCTCCCGAGCTACAGCGCCTACTTCCTCCTCCCGCGCCGCCAGGTCGCCGACCCCGCCGCGGCGGACTGGGTGCTCTGCTACGGGTGCGAGCCCCCGCCGGGGACGGAGGTCGCCTGGGAGGGCGCCGACGGGTCGATCCTGCGGACGGAGCGGTGACCGGCGTCGCGCTCCTCCTCCTGCTCGCCACGCTCGCGGGGTACGGCGCCCTCTGGGGGCTGCGCGGCTGGGAGTACTGGACGGACGTGCTGCGGCTCGCGGGGCTCGCATGCCTGCTCGGGACGGCGCTGCTCGGGGTCGCGCTCGCGTGGCTCCTGTCGGCGGAGGGGTCGGCGTCGGCCTCGCGCGTCGCGGCGCTCGCGCTCGCCGTCGCCGCAGCGGGCGGCGCGGTGGGCGTGGCGCGGCGGCGGCCGCGACCCGCGCTACGGCGCCTCGAGCACCCGCGCGAGCCGCTCCTGTGGGCGGCCCTCGCGTGCGCGGCCGTCGTCGCCGTCCAGCTGCAGGCGTACCTGCGGCTCGCGCACACGCAGCCGCTCGCGGCGTGGGACGCGTGGGCGTTCTGGACGCCGAAGGCGATGCTGATCTTCTACGACCGTGGGCTCGACCCCGAGTACTTCCCCACGTTCGCGGGGCCGTCGTACCCGCTCGTCGTCCCCGCGCTCAAGGGCGCCGCGTTCCACCTCGAGGGCGCGCCGGACGTCGTCGCGATCCACACGCTCTTCGCGGCACTCGCGGCCGCGTTCGTCTTCGCGGTCGTCGGGCTGCTGCGCCCGCGGCTCCCGCTCGTCCTGCTCTGGCCGTTCGCGGCGCTGCTCGTCGTCCTCCCGGAGTTCACGCGCCGCGCGCTCCACCCGCAGGCCGACCTGACGCTCGACTACTTCTTCGTCCTCGCGGCCCTCGCGCTCGGCCTCTGGATCGTCGAGCGCGAGGCGTGGCTGCTCCCGCTCGCGGCGATCTTCCTCGCCGCGGCGGCGAACACGAAGCGCGAGGGCCAGCTCCTCGCGGTGTGCCTGCTCGTCGCGGCAGCGGCGGCGACGTGGCGCGGCCGCCGGTACGCGTGGCCCCGGCTCGCGGCCGTCGCGGCGGTCGGCGTCGCGTCGCTCCTCCCGTGGTGGGCGTGGCGCGCGCGCCACGGCGTCGAGGAGTTCACGCCGGGGCTCGGGCTGGCCGGGTACTGGGAGCACCGCGACCGCGCGTGGCGCGGGTTCGGCCTCGCCGTCGAGCTGCTCTTCAGCTGGGAGCTGTGGCTCGTCGCCGCGCCGGTCGGCATCGCGGCCGCGCTGCTGCTCGCGCTCGTGCGGCCGAGCCGGCTCGTGACGCTCTACCTCGGCACGACCGTGCTCGCGCTCCTCGGGTTCACGTGGTCGATCTGGGGCTTCACGTTCATGCAGATCGATCCCGGGGCCGGCTCCTCGCCGATGCCGCGGCTCGTCGGCTCGCTCGTCCTCCTCTCGCTCGCGTTCGCGCCGCTGATGCTGTGGCGGCTGCTCGACGGCGGGCTGCGGCGGACGTGAGGGCGCTGCGCGCCCCGGCGGCGCTCGCGCTCGCGGCCGCGGCGCTCCACCTCGCGGAGGCGGCGGGGCTGCCGTCGCCGTGGCTCCTCCCGGACGAGCGCGCGTTCGCCGACGGCGCCCGCTCGCTCGTCGTCGAGGCGCGCGACGGGCCGCGGACGCTGTGGTCGCTGCTCGTCGCGCCGCTCTGGCTCGCGGACACCGGGACGGCGGCGCTGCTCGTCCGCGTCGTCGGCGCGGCGGCGCTCGCGCTCGCGCTCGTGCCGACGTACCTGCTCGCGCGCCTCCTCGGCGGCCAGCGAGCCGCGGCCGCGGGCGCCGCGCTCGTCGCCGTCGCAGCACCGGCGCTCTACGCGACCGCCCTGCTCCCGGTCGGGCCCGCGGTGCTCGCCGCGGCGACCGGGTGGTACGCGCTCGCGACGGCGCGTCCGCTCGCGGGGGGCGCGCTGCTCGTCCTCGCCGCCGCGCTGTGGCCCGCGCTGCTGCCGCTCGCGCTCGTCGGCCTCGCCGCGGCCGCCGTCGCGCGGTTCGGCGCCGCGCCGTTCCTCCGCTGGCCCGGGGCGAGCGTCTTCGTCGTCGCGGCCGCCGCCGCGTACCCCGCGTACCGGCTCGGCCGCCGCTCCGCCGTCTTCGCCGCGGCCGCGGACGACCCCGCGGCGGCGCTCGCGGCGGCCGCTGCGAGCCTCGGGTCGTTCGCGGCCGGGCTCGGCGTCGTCCCGCTCGTCCTCGCGCTCGCCGCGGCCGTGGTCGGTCCCGCGCGGCGTCTCGCGCTCCTCCTCGCGCTCGCGCTCGCCGGCCTCGCGCTCTCCGGCGGGGTCACGGCCGCCGGCAGCGGGCGCAGCGTCGACGACGCGCCCCTGCTCGCGGCGGCTCCGCTCGTCGGCGCGTGGCTCGCCGCGGCGGTCGCGCCGGGGCGGCTGCGACCGGCCGCGGTCGCCGCGGCGGCGGCGCTCGTCGTCGCGTTCGCCGCCGTGGCCGGGCGCGGCGACCGCGGCCCTCGCGGCGCCGGCCTCGCGCTGGCGGAGGCGCTCGCGGTGTCGCCCGCGGTCTTCGCGCTGCTCGCGCTGGCCGTCGCGGGCGCGGCCGTGGCCGGCGCGGCGATCGTCCGCGGCTCGCGCGCCGCCGCACGCGCGCTCGCCGCGCCGGTCGCGGCCGCCGCGGCGCTCCCGCTCGCGCTCGCGGCGCAGCTCGTCGCCTGGGGCGACGCCGCCGAGCGGGCGCGGGAGCTGCGCGCCGCCGTCGGCTCGCCGCCGGACGCGACGGCCGCCGCCGCGGACGGAGCGGACGTCGTCCTCGCGGGCGCGGGCGCGGTCGCGCCCGCCGAGCTCGAGACGCTCCTGTTCTGGACGCCGACGGCGCGCGTCGCCGACCCGCCGCTGGCACGCCGCGCCGTCGCGCCCGAGACCGGCGCGTTCGACCCGCCGCTCCGGACGGACGGCCTCGTGCTCGAGGTGGGGACGGAGGTCGTCGGCGAGCCCGTTGCGCTGCTGCCGGCGGGCCGCCTCGTCCGCCCCGGCGGTGCCGTCCGCGCGGCGCAGACGGTGGAGGGCCTGATGCCGGACGGGTGGTCGGGCGCGAGGGTCGTCCTCCGCCGCTTCGCCGCTCCGCCGTCACAGCGCCTGGTCGTCCGCGTCTCGCGCGAGGCGTGGGGCGGCCCGCACGTCGGCGGCACCGTCCGCGTCCACCTCGAGCCGGCGGGCGCGGAGCCGAGGCTCGTCGCGGAGTTCGAGGTGCCGGAGCGCGCGGCGCACGAGGTCGAGGTCGAGGTCCCGCCGGCGCCGTTCGCGCTCGTCCTCGAGCTGCCGACGTTCTCCCCCGCGCAGTTCGGCGAGGCGGACCAGCGCGAGCTCGGCGCGCAGGTCTCCTTCGCGTACGCCTAGGCGCCGAGCCGGACGCGGACGAGCACCCGCAGCGCCCTGATCCCGTCGCGCCAGGTGATCTTCTTGCCCTCCTCGTACGTGCGCCCGTAGTAGGCGATCGGCAGCTCGTAGATCCGCAGCTTCCGCTTGCAGACCTGGCCGGTGATCTCGGGCTCGATGCCGAAGTCGTCCTCGCGGAGCTCGAGCGAGCGGAGCACGTCGGCGCGGAACGCCTTGTAGCCGGTCTCCATGTCCGAGAGCGTCGTGTTGAAGAGGACGTTCGTGACGAGGCTGAGGAACTTGTTGCCGACGAGGTGCCAGAACAGGTAGGCCCGCTGCGGGCGACCGCCGGAGAGGCGCGAGCCGAACACGACGTCCGCGACGCCGCGCTCGATCGGCTCGATCAGCGCCGGCACGTCCGCCGGGTCGTACTCCATGTCGGCGTCCTGGATCACGGCGACGTCTCCGTCGACGTGCGGGATCGCCGCGCGGATCGCGGCGCCCTTGCCGCGGTTCTCCTGCCGGAGGAGGACGACGCCGTCGCCGCGCCGCGCCTCCACCACCTCGGCGGTGCCGTCCGTGGAGCCGTCGTCGACGACGACCACCTGCCGGTCGAGCCCGAGCGCGTCGATCCGGTCGAGCACCTCGCCGATCGTCGCCGCCTCGTTGTGCGCGGGGACGATGAACGAGACCCTCACCCGCCGGCCCCGGCCCTCCGGGCGCGCGCAGCGAGCGGGTCCCACGCGAGCGCGGCCGCGAGCCCGAGGAGGAACCCGAGCGCCGCCGCGACGACGACGGCGTTCCGCCGGCTGCGCGCCGTCACCTCGCGCGCGACCGCGGGCTGGAGCACGCGCGGCTGCTCGACCGTCCGCGCGAGCGAGAGGAGCTGCGCGCGGTCGTGCCGCGACTGTTGGACGGTCGCGCGCCGCGTCTCGAGGACGCCGGCGTTCGTGAGCGCGATCAGCCGCTCCGTGGCAGAGAGCCCGCCGCTCTCGGCGAGCGCGAGGGCGGCGTCGATCCGCTGCGTCAGCGACGCGATCTCCTGGTCCGCGGTCGCGACCTGCCGCTCGAGCGCCTCGATCTTCGCGGCGACGTACGGCGAGACGTCCCGCACGACCTCCTCGGCGAGGACGTTCGCCGCGTCGGCCACGCGCCGCGGCCCGTCGCCGCGGACGCCGATCGTCACGAGCGCCGCCTGGGCGCTGCGGGCGGGTCCCGTCATGCCGGCGACGCTGATCCCCTCGCGGAGGCGCGCGGGCCGGATCCCGCTCTCGCGCGAGGCGCGGCGCACGGCCGCCTCCGAGGTGACGATCTCGCGCACGGCGTTCGGGCTCGTCGCGAGCGTGTCGACGCGGAGCGTCCCCCCGGGCGCGAACGGCTGCCCGAGGTAGACGAGCGCCTGCGCGCGGAAGACCTGCTCGCCGCCGAGCGACAGCGCGTAGCCGGCGAGCGCGCCGAGCAGGAGCCCGAGCAGCGGCAGCCACCAGCGCGCCGCCACGCGCGCGGCGTACCGGGCGAGGTCGACCTCCGCCTCGGCGTCGAGCTCCGGGGGGGCGGGATGCGTGCTCATCCCGCGGCGACTCTAGCCGAGGCCCACTCCCACTCCGCCCGCAGCCCGTCGTCGAGCGGCGTCCGCGGCTCCCACCCGAGCGCCTCGCGGATGCGCCGCGTGTCGGCCCTCGTCCGGCGCTGGTCGCCGGGAACCGCCGGCTCGCGCACGACCTCCAGCCGCCGACCGGCGATCCGCTCGAGGCGCGCGATCGCGTCGTTCATCGTCGCCTCCTCGCCGCCGCCGACGTTGTAGACGGCCCCGGCCGGCGCGCGCTCCATCGCCGCCACCGTCGCGTCGACGACGTCGGCGACGTACGTGAAGCTGCGGCTCTGCTCGCCGTCGCCGTAGAGGGTGAACGGCCGTCCCTCGGCCAGCGCGAGCACGACGCGCGTGAACGCCATGTCGGGCCGCTGCCGCGGCCCGTACGCGTTGAAGTAGCGGAGGACGACCGCGTCGAGGCCGAAGCTGCGCCCGTACGCGCGGGCGAGGTGCTCGCACGCGAGCTTCGTGATCCCGTACGGCGACAGCGGGCGCGGCGGCGACTCCTCCGGCGTGGGGTAGCGCTCCGCCTCCCCGTAGACCGACGAGGAGGAGGCGAAGACGACGCGGACGCCGGCCGCGGCGGCCGCCTCGAACACCCGCTGCGTCGCGAGCACGTTCCGCTCGAGGTGGAGCTGGAAGACGTCGCCGAAGCTGCGCACCCCCGGCTGGCCGGCCAGGTGGAAGACGCCGTCCACGCCGCCGAGGTCGAGCTCGTCCGCCGCGAGGTCGAGCCGCCGGACGTCGAGGCCGCGCGCGTTCTCCTCCTTCAGCGACGGGTCGTAGTAGTCGGTGAAGACGTCGACCGCGACGACCTCGTGGCCCGACTCGAGCAGCGTCTCCGAGAGGTGCGAGCCGATGAAGCCCGCCGCCCCCGTCACGAGGTATCGCGCCACGGGCGGGATGGTACGCTCGCCGCCCGTCGTGGGCCTCGTGGGGCAACCCGGAACCCTCGTCATCTCGCTCGACCACGAGCTCTACTGGGGCGTCCGCGACATCCCCTCGCTCGACCGGTACGAGGCCAACCTCCGCGGCGAGCGCCGCGCGATCCGGGGGCTCCTCCGCCTCTTCCGCGAGTACGAGGTGCACGCGACGTGGGCGACGGTCGGCTTCCTCTTCCTGCGCGACCGGCGGGAGCTGCTCGCGCACCTGCCGGAGCGGCGGCCGGGCTACCGCGACGCGCGGCTGTCGCCGTACGGCGACGTGGAGCGCGTGGGCGAGGACGAGGAGCGCGACCCGCTCCGGCTCGGCGCGTCGCTCCTCGACGAGATCCGCGCCGTCCCCGGACAGGAGATCGGGACGCACACGTTCTCCCACTATTACGCGCTCGAGCCGGGGCAGGACGAGGAGGCGTTCCGCGCCGACCTCGACGCCGCGGTTCGGGCGGCGCGGGCGCGCGGCGTCGAGCTGCGGAGCATCGTCTTCCCCCGCAACCAGGTGAATCCGGCGTACCTCCCGGCGTGCGCGGAGGCGGGGCTCGTCGCGTATCGCGGGACCGAGCGCGGCTGGGCCTACGGCGCGGTCGCCGAGGCGGGCAACCGGCCGCTGCGGCGGGCGTTCAGGCTCGCGGACGCGTACCTGCCGCTAAGCGGCCACAACGCGTACCGGCTCGCGGACGTCGCGGCGGGCCCGCTCGTGAACGTGCCGTCGAGCCGGTTCCTGCGCCCCTGGTCGCCGCGGCTCGCGCCGCTCGAGGGGCTGCGGCTCCGGCGCATCGCGCACGACCTCGCGCACGCCGCCCGCGAGGGGCTCGTGTACCACCTCTGGTGGCACCCGCACAACTTCGGCGTCCACACGGAGCGGAACCTCGAGCTGCTGCGGCGGCTGCTGGAGCACGCGGCGGGCCTGCGCGAGCGGTACGGGCTCCGCAGCCTCGGGATGGCGGAGGCCGCGTCGGCGTGAGGGTGGCCGTGCTCGGCCGCGACGGCGAGGCGACGCGGGTGCTGGTGAACGCGCTCGCGCGCGCGCACGAGGTCGTGGTCGTCGTGCTCGAGCGGCCGGAGCCGCGGCTCGAGTTCCTGGGCCGCCGGGCGCGGCGGCTGGGGCTGCGGCGGGTGGCGGGGGAGCTCGCGTTCCGCGCGCTGGCGATGCCGCTCCTCCGCCGGCGCGCGCGGGCGCGCCTCGACGAGATCGCGCGCGAGCACGGCCTCGACCGCTCCGCGGTGGAGGAGCGGCTTGTCCGCCGCGTCGACTCGGTCAACGACCCGGGTACGGTCGAGCTGCTGCGGGAGGCGCGGCCCAACGTCGTCGTGCTCGCGGGGCCGCGGATCGTCTCCGGCGAGGTGCTGCGGTCGGTCGACGCGCCGTTCGTGAACGTCCACGCCGGGATCACGCCGCTCTACCGGGGCGTCCACGGCGGCTGGTGGGCGCTCGAGCGCGGCGACCGCGCCAACTGCGGCGTCACGGTCCACCTCGTGGACGAGGGCGTCGACACCGGCGGCGTGCTGGCGCAGGCGCGGATCGACCCCGGCCCGCGCGACGGCTTCGCCACGTACCCGCTGCTGCAGCTCGCCGCGGGGCTGCCGCTCCTGCTCGACGCGCTCCCCGCGGTCGCCGCGGGCGAGGCGCGCACCGTCGAGCCGCCGGCGCGCGAGTCGCGCCTCTGGACGCATCCGACGATCGGCGAGTACCTGCGCGCCCGGCTGCGGGGGGTGCGGTAGCGGTGCCCGCCGTCACCGCCGTCCCGCCGCCGCCGGAGGAGTCGATCCACCGGATCCCGCGGGCGCCGCTCGTCGACCGGATCGAGTTCGTCCTCGACCGCTGCCGCGGGAGGCGCGTGCTCCACCTCGGGTTCGTCGACGAGACGCGGATGGAGGAGCGCGTCGCGCAGGGGAGCTGGCTGCACGGGCAGCTGCGCGACGTCGCGGCGGAGCTCGTGGGCGTCGACCTGAGCGCCGAGGGGGTCGCGGCCGCGGCCGCGCTCGGGTTCGACGTCCACCGCGCCGACTGCGAGGACGCCGCGGCGCTCGCGCGGCTCCCCGTCGAGGCGGCGGACGTCGTTCTCGCGGGAGAGCTCGTGGAGCACCTGACCGCGCCGGGGCGGATGCTCGACGCCGTGCGGCCGCTGCTGCGGCCGGGCGGCGAGCTCCTGGTCACGACGGTGAACGCCTACGCGCTGACGAACGCCGTCGCCGCGCTGCTGCGGCTCGAGCTCGTCAACTCCGACCACGTCGCCTGGTACTCCTGGTGGACGGCGCGGACGCTGCTCGAGCGCCACGGCTACGAGCTGCGGGAGCTCGCGTACTACCAGTACCCGCGCCTCCAGGCGGTGCCGGGCACGCCTCCGGCGCACCGCGGCCGCGTGGCCGCGTTCAACGCGTACCGCGCCGCCGCGCGCCCGCTCCTCCGGCTCCGCCCCGCGCTCGCGGAGGGGCTCGTCCTCGTCGCCCGCCCGCGCGCAGAGCCCCGTCCGGCGCGGCCATGACCCGTGCCTGGCACCGGACCAGCCCGGGCCGGCCATGACTACTCCCGTGGCACCGGAACCGCCGCGACGGCGGCCGTCTCAGCGGCCGGTCATCCCGTACACGCGGGCGTGGCCGACGACGTAGAGGCGCTCGGTGTCGGCGACGACCGGCGTGTACTTCCCGTCCGGGAAGCTCCACAGCTGCCGCCCGGTCCGCGCGTCGAGCCCGTACGTCCGCTCGTTCAGCGTCGCGAAGTAGACGACGCCGTTCACGATCGTCGGGGAGCCGGAGATCGGCCCGTCCGCGCGGAACCGCCAGACGACGCGACCCGTCGCGGCGTCGAACGCGTAGAAGCGGCCGCTGTACGAGCCGGCGAAGACCATCCGCTCCCACACCGCCGGCGAGGCGTAGACGTACCCGCCGGTCTGGTGCGACCAGCGCAGCTCGCCGCTCGTGGCGCCGTACGAGTAGACGCGCCCGTCGGTCGAGCCGATGTAGACGCGCCCGTACGCCGCCGCCGGCGTGGAGTAGAACGTGCCGCGGCGTCCCAGGCCCTGCTGCGCGGGCGCGCGCCAGAGCAGCTTCCCCGTCATCGCGTCGAGGGCGTAGACGTGGTGGTCGTACGAGCCGACGTAGAGGCGACGCCCGCTGATCGCGACGCCTCCCTTGATCTCGGCGCCCGTGCGGAACGTCCACCGGATCGCGCCGGTGCGCTCGTCGAGCGCGACCACGCGCCCGTACCAGTCGCCGACGTAGACCATCCCGTGCGCGACCGCCGGCGACGACTCCGTCGGGCCGATCCGCGTCCGCCAGCGGATCCGGCCGAACCCCGCCGCGAACGCGATCACCTCGCCGCGCAGCCGCGGCGACGGCTCCCGGTTGCACGGCGGCGCGTTGAGGAACGACTGGAAGACGACGTGGTTCGACACGGCAGGCGCCGCCGCGACGCACCGGCCGGAGCGGAACCGCCAGGCGCGTTTCCCCGTCTCGGCGTTCACGGCGAAGACGACGCCGGAGTTGTTCGCGAAGTAGAGCCGGTTGTACGCGATCGCCGGCGGGAACTCGACGAGCTGCCGCGCGCGGAAGGTCCAGAGGACGCGGAACGGCGGCCGGTGCGGGAAGTCGACGGCCCGCAGGCGCTCGTTCGAGAAGCCGTACGTCGGCCACGCGACGCCGGGGAGCGGCGGCGCCTCCGGCGGGTCGTCGGCGAGCGGCTCCTCGCCCTCCGCCTCCGTCGTCACGAACTCGACCGTCGGCGAGCCGACGACGTCGGCCGCCGCCTCGTACCGCGTCGCCACGAACACCCCCGCGGCGCCGACGCCGACGAGCAGGAGCGTCGCCAGCGCCGGGAGGACCCAGCCCCTCAACGCGGCCGCACCGCCCAGACGCGCGAATAGCCGTGGAGGAGGAGGAACTTCGCGTTCCCCGAGACCGGGACGTACTCCCCGTGACCGAAGCGGAAGACGACGCGGCCGGTCCTCCCGTCCGCGCCGACGATCCCGCCGCGCGTGTGGCCCGCGTAGACGACGCCCGCCACCACCGTCGGCGCGCCGGAGACCGGGCCGCCCACGCCGACCGTCCACAGCACGCGCCCGCGCGTGAGCGAGACCGCGTAGAGCCGTCCGTCGTAGGAGCCGAAGTAGACGCGCCCCGCCCACACGGCCGGGGACGAGTACACGTAGCCGCCGGTGCGGACGCGCCAGAGCAGCCGCCCGCGCGCACTGAACGCGGTGACCGTCCCGCCCGTCGACGAGGGGACGAACACGCGGCCCGCCGCGACCGCCGGCGTCCCGTAGACGCGCCCGCCGACGCCGCGCGACCACCGCAGGCGGCCCGTCCGCGAGTCGAGCGCGAGCAGGCGGCCGCCGTAGTCGCCGATGTAGAGCGTCCGGCCGGCGAGCGCCGCGCTCGACGTGATCTTGTGCCCCGCGCGATAGCTCCAGCGGACGCGGCCGGTGAGGACCTCGAGCGCGACGACGCGGCCGTCCCACGTCCCGAAGTAGTCGACGCCGCCGCGGAGGATCGGCGACGACTCGATCGGCGACCCGACCCGCACCTGCCGCAGGAGGCGCCCGTTGCGGCGGTCGAGGACGCGCACCG
This sequence comes from Gaiellaceae bacterium, assembly GCA_035540835.1. Lineage (GTDB taxonomy): Bacteria > Actinomycetota > Thermoleophilia > Gaiellales > Gaiellaceae > DATLFU01. The sequence goes on along the minus strand of DATLFU010000076.1, from coordinate 53,828 downwards.
TCCCGTCCATCCCGTGGACGACGAGCCGCCGCGCGTCGACGATCGCCGGCGACGACGCCGACTTCCCGCCCCGCGGCCGGTACCGCCACGCGACGCGCCCGGTGCGCATCTCGAGCGCCCACACGTGGCCGCGGTAGTTCGTCACGTACGCGAACCCGTCGGAGACGACGGCGGGGAACTCGACGAGCGACCCGAGCCCGCGCGACCACACGACGCGGAACGGCGGCCGCAGCGCGATCCCGGAGTGCGCCTGCGTCCGCCGGTGGTCGGCGCCGTACATCGGCCACTGCTGGTCGGGGCGGAACACCCGCACCGTCTGCTTGCGCCTGCGCTGGAACGGCAGCCGCACCTCCTTCGCCGTGAAGGCGCGGGCGCGGACGGAGACGACGAGCGGCGCGCGCCGCGGCAGCCGGACGCGCGCCTCGCCGCGCGCGTCCGTCACCGCGCTCCGGCGGCCGATCGTCACCTTCGCGCCGCGGACGCGCCGGTTCGTGTCGCCGTTGACGACCGTGACGACCACGACCGCGGGCCCGGACGGGCGCGCCTCCGCCGCGGCCGGCGCGCGCACGGACGGCGGCCCGTCGTCGAGCCGAGCGTGCGCGGGCGCGGCGGCGACGGCCGCGAGCACCGCGGCGGCGGCGAGGAGGCGCGTCATCCGGCCGGCAGGACGAGGAAGAAGACGTCGAGGTACGCCACGCCCGCGAGCAGCAGGAGCACGGCGGCGAGGACGAGCGTGCCGGCACGCGCGACCTGCGAGAGCGCCCACCCGCCAGCGACCGCCGCCGGCAGCGCGCCGTTGAGGACGTACAGCGCCTTCACGTTGTCGCCGTCGAGCTTCGGGTTCTCCGTCAGGAACCACGTGAACGACGCCGCGAGCGCGAGCAGCGGGAGGACGAGCGCCACGAGCGGCGCCGAGCGTGTCCGCACCGCCTGGACGGCGAGGCCGGCGACGCCGGCGAGGATCAGCAGCGTCGGCAGGACCCCCGCCCACGACTGCAGCACGCGCGGGTGGTGGTACTCGTCAGGCAGCCGCGGCGGCTCGGTCGCGAGCTCGAGCGGGACGTCGTAGTAGCGCCAGTAGTCGCCCCACCAGTCGGTGTATACGACCGGGAGGAGCCGGTTGAGGAAGTGCGGCGCGTACGGCGTCCCGAACACCTCCCGCACCGGGAACGAGGTGTAGAACTCGCGCGGGCGCCCCTCGAGCACCCACTGCTGCGGATTCGGCTTGCTGTACGCGAGCGGCGACCCGTGGTCGGCCGCCTTGTACGCGAGCCACGGGACGACGAGCGCGGCGGCGACGCCGGCGAACGCGAGCCCCGAGAGCAGCGCCGTCCGCTCGCGCCGGGCGAGCCAGCGGGCGCCGTACGCGAGCGCGAGCGCGGGCACGGCCGCGAGCGCCCACGTCCGCGTCAGGTTCGCGAGCCCGACGAGCGCGCCAGCCGCGAGCGCGACGAGCACGCTCGGCCGCCGCGCGCTCCGGACGACGAGGTACGTCCCGCCGGCGACGAGCGCGGCCGCGAGCGCCTCCGGGTGGTAGAGGACGCCGGCGCGCACGAGCACGGGCATCGTCACGACGAAGCCGAGCGCCCCGAGCTGCGCGACGGCCGACCGCGGGAACAGCTCGCGCGCGACGAGGAACGTCACGACCGCGACGACGAAGGCGAAGAGGACGCTGACGAGCTGCACCGCCGCGCGCGGGTCGTCCGGCGTCCCCGCGCGCTCGGCGAGCGACTCCACCGCGGCCGCGACGGCGAAGAAGAGCGGCGGGTTGTGCCAGACCGTCGTCTCCTCCTGCGTCGGCAGCCGCCCGTCCCGGACGACGTCGACGTAGAGCGACATCGCCTCCGCGTCGAAGCCCCGCAGCCAGGCGTACTGCTGCGAGTTCCACGCCAGGAGGGCCGCGAACGCCAGGAGCATCGCGGCCGCGGCGACCGCGACCGCGCCCTCGCGCCGCGCCGTCACGTCTCGCCCGGCTCGCCCGCGACCGCCTCCGGCAGCTCCTCCGCGAACGGCTCGAGCGTCCCGTCCGGGCCCTGCGTGAGGCACAGGTCCGAGAAGAACCGCGTCATCACGACGCCGGGGCGGAAGTCGCCGACGCGCGGCTCGGGGCGCTCCCCCGCCGCGAGCGCGAGCGCGAGGTCGGGATAGCGGCTGCCGGCCGCGAGCGGGAGCGGGAACGCGCCGCCGAAGCGCGGGTTCACGTCGGTGACCAGGTGGCGCCCGTCGGGCTCCCGGAAGCACTGCACGTTCGCGGGGCCCCAGATCGGGAGCGCCTCCGCGACGGTCCGCCCGACCTCGATCAGCTCCGGATCGGCGATCGTCATCCCCTTGATCGACTCCCCGCCCTTCGACTGGATCATCGTCCGCGGGATCGCGTTCAGGCACCGCCCCTCGAAGTCGCAGAAGACGTCGATCGAGAACTCCTCGCCGCGGCAGACGCGCTGCACGAGCGACGGGACCGGCGTGTGCCGCAGGTGGAACTCGAGCTGCTCCGCGTCGTTCGCGCGGTAGATGTGGCGCGACCCGAAGCCCTCGCGCGCCTTCACGAGCACCGGGAACGACACGTCGGAGGGCAGCTCCTCCGGCAGCCAGCTCGGCGGCGAGCCGAGCCCGCGCTCCTCGAGGAACCGGTGCGCGAGGTACTTGTCGGCCATCGCCACGACGACGTCCTCCGGCGAGAGCAGCAGCGTCGTCCCGAGCTCCTCGCGGTGCGCCGCGAGCAGCGCCTGGTCGAGGTCGGTGAGCGGGACGAGGAGGCGGACGTCGTGCGCGGCGACGAGGTCCGCGAGCGCCTGCACGTAGCCGGGGTCGCCGACGCGCGGGACGAGCGCGCGCCGGTCGGCGTGGTAGAGCGCCGGCGCGAGCGCGTCGACGTCCGCCGCGATCGTCGTCGCGCCGGCGCGCGCGAACGCGCTGACGATGTCGACGCGCTGCCCCGCGCAGGTGAAGAGGACCGCCGGCCTCACGGGGTCAGAGGGTAGCCACGGGGTCCGCTAGGGCCCCGGTCCGAGCGCGTAGACGGAGAACGCCCACGAGACGACGGCGGCGGGCACGAGCGCGACCGCGAGCGCGAGCCGCAGCGCCCGTCCGCGCCAGAGCCGGTCGACGGCGTAGCCGAACGCGAGCGCCCACGCCGGCGCGGTCGTGAGCATGTACTGCGCCTTGATCACGTCGCCGTCGGGCGTCGGGTAGCTGACCGTGAAGTAGAGCATCCCCGCGATCCCCGCCAGCGGGAGGAGCGCGACCGGGACGAGCTCCGGCCGGCGGCGCGCGGCGGCGACGAGGAGCGCGATCCATCCGGCGAGCGCGAGCCCGGTCGGAACGAGCCCGACGATGCTCTGCGCGGACAGCTGCCGCCGCTCGGCCGGCGACGGGCGCCGCTCCTGCGCGTCCCACCCGAAGAAGCCGAAGTAGTCCCCCCACGCGTCGGCGTAGAGCTGCGGGAGGAAGCGGTTGACGAAGTTCGGCCGGTGCGGCGCCGTGATCACCTCCGGCAGGCCCGGGTCGAGGTAGAAGGCGGGCGGCCGCCGCTGCCACAGCGGCTCCTGCGGCGCGGGCGGCGCGAAGATCGGGTCGCTGAACTCAACTGCCTGGCGGACGTACCACGGCCCGGCGAGGACGAGCGACGCCGCCACCGCGGCGCCGGCGGCGACGAGCGGCGCGCGGCGGCGGCCGGCGCCGCCGACGAGCGCGGCGGCGAGGAGGCCGAAGACGGCGACCGCGACCGTCCAGAGGGAGAACGCCCGGACGAGCTGCGCGGCGCCGAGGACGAGGCCGAGCGCGAGTGCGGCCGGGACGGAGAAGCGGCGCGCGGCGAGCATTCGCGTGACGAGCAGGAGGGCGAGCGTGCAGAGGAAGAGGTCGAGCGTCTCGGGGTGGAACATCGCAGCCGCCTTCGCGGCCCACGCGCCGAGCGCGAAGGCGCCGACCGCGGCGACGTGCAGCACCTCCCGCCCGGGGAAGAGCGTGCGCGCGAGCAGGAGCAGCAGCACCGCCGTCCCGAGCGCGAGCAGCCCGTTCAGGAGCTGGACGGCGCGGCGCGGCTCCCCCACGCCCGCCTGCTCCGCCGTCCACATCGCGGCCGCCGCGACGGTGTAGAAGCCCGGCGGCGTGTAGTACTCGCCCTCGCGCGGCAGCTCCCGCCGCTCCCGCAGCCCCTCGACGTACGCCTCGTGCCAGTGCGCGTCGTAGCCGCGGCCCGGCGGGTACGTCGCGGCGTTCGCGACGACGACGACGGCGAAGACCGCGAGGAGCGCGGCGAGCGCCGCTCGCGTGCTACTCACGCCCCGCGGGGCGCCAGCCGCCGGTCTGGCCCTTGTACGTCCCGCCGAAGAGGGCGAGCGGCGTCCGCAGGAGGATCCGCAGGTCGACCCACGCGGAGCGGTTCTCCACGTACCAGACGTCGAGCTCGATCCGCTCGTCCCACGGGAGGGCGGCGCGGCCGTGCACCTGCGCCCAGCCGGTGATCCCGGGCTTCACCTCGAGCCGGCGGCGCTGGCGCGGCGTGTACCGCTCGACCTGGTAGGCGAGCGTCGGGCGGGGGCCGATCAGGCTCATGTCGCCGCGGAGCACGTTCCACAGCTGCGGCAGCTCGTCGATCGAGAGGCGCCGGAGGACGCGGCCGGTGCGGGTGATCCGCGGGTCGCCGGCGTTCACGGCCCAGCCGGAGCCCTGCGACTCCGCGCCGACGACCATCGTCCGCAGCTTCAGCAGCTCGAACTCCGTGCCGTGGTGGCCGACCCGCCGCTGGCGGTAGAGGACGGGGCCGCGGTCCTCGAGCTTGATCGCCGCCGCCGCGACGGCGAGCGCGGGCGCGGCGACCGCGAGCCCGAGCGCCGCGCCGGCGACGTCGAGCGCGCGCCTACCGTCCACGGCGGCCACGTGGCCTTTCCGGCCGTGTCGGGGGTCTGACCCCGGTCACGGCCGCAACGGACAGGCGCGCCCCCCGAGGACGCGTCCCGGACGCGTCCGCGGGGGCCAGACTCGTCCCCGCGAGCCATGTTGGGGGTCTGACCCCGGTCGCGTCCCGCCGGGACAGGGCGCGTGCGGGCGTGGCCGCCACTACCGCGTCCCCTCGGCCGCCTGCCACGTCGCCGGGACGCCGCGGCGGAGGTAGTTGGCGAGCGCCTGCACGGTCGCCCACGTGACGAGGACGTAGTACCGCGGCAGCCCCGGGCGCGCCGCCGCGGCGGCGAGGAGCGCGCCCTGCCCCGCGAGCGCGGCCGCGTAGACGCCGCCGCGCGGCGCGAGGGCGACGGTCGCCCCGAGCAGGACGACGTGCAGCGGCCCGCTCCCGTACCGCAGCAGCCGGTGCGACACCATCTGCACGAGGTAGAGCGGCGGCAGCCCGCGCAGCATCCCGCCGCGCAGCGCGATCAGCCAGCAGTGCTCGAACATCCGCACCTTGCGGCGGTACTCGGTCTCGATGTCCGGCGTCGGCTTCTCGAACGCGAGCGCCTCCGGCTCGTACACCGCCCGCCGCCCGCGCTGCACCATCAGGTACGGGAACGCGAGGTCGTGGCCGAAGCGCGGGTCGACGTCGACGTAGTCGGAGCGGCGCACGGCGTAGATCGAGCCGTTCCCGCCGGTGACGGAAGAGAGCCGCGACTCGGCCTCGCGCAGCCAGAGCTCGTACCGCCAGTACGCGCCCTCGCGGTTCGTCCCGTCGGCGCGCTCGAGTCGCAGCCTCCCGCACACGTAGGCGACGTCGGGGTCGGCGAAGTTCCGGACGAGCTTCCGCAGCGCGTCGGGGGCCCACGTCGCGTTCGCGTCCGAGAAGGCGAGGATCTCTCCGGCCGTCTGGCGGACGGCGCGGTTCTGCGCGGCGACCTTGCCCCCGCGCGGGACGGCGAGGAGCCGCACCCGAGGCTCGCGCGCCGCCACCGCCTCGACGAGCTCGTCCGTCCGGTCGCTCGACGCGTCCGAGGCGACGACGACCTCGACCTTGTCCGGCGGGTAGTCGAGCGCGAGCAGGTTCTCCAGCCGCCGCTCGATCACCGCCTCCTCGTCGTGCGCGGCGACGACGAGGCTCACGGTCGGCTCGATCTCACCGCGCCGCACCGGCCGCTCCCGCAGGCGCGCGAGCGCCGCGGCGGCGGCGGGGTAGGCGGCGTGCGTCCACGCGAGCGCGCCGAGCGCGCCCCAGAAGGCGACCTTCGCGAGGAGCATCGCGGCGAGTCTAGTCGGGCGGGAACGCGGCGAGCTGCGCCGGCCCGACGTCCTCGAGCGAGTATCCAGGGAGGGCGGCGGCGACGGCGTCGAGCGTCCGCGGATCGTGCAGCTCGAGCAGCACGAGCGGCCGCGCGCGCTCGACGAGCCGCCGCGCGCCGGCGAGCACGCGCAGCTCCGCCCCCTCGACGTCGAGCTTCACGAGATCGGGGTCGGGGTGCGCGTCCGCGAACGCGTCGAGCGTGACGCTGCGGACCACGCCGCTCCCGCCGACCCGCGCCTCCGGGCCGTCGTAGCCGGCGAGGAGCCCGACCCGCCCCTCCTCGTCCCACGCGGCCGCCTCGTGCACGTGGAGGGGCAGCGCGTTCAGCTCCGCGTTCCGGCGCAGCCGCCGCGCGTTCTCCGGGACGGCCTCGAACGCATGCACCTCCGCGCCCAGGCACGCCGCGCCGACGCTGTGGAAGCCGACGTGCGCGCCGACGTCGTAGACGACGCCCCCGCGCCGGACGTGCGCTGCGAGGAACGCCTGGATCTCCGGCTCGTAGTGGCCGAGCCAGTACGCGCGCTCGCGCGTCAGGTCGAGCTCGAGCCGCGCGCCGCGCGCGTTCCCGGACCGGACGCGGACGACGGCGCGCCGCCCCGCGAGGGCGCGGTCGGCGAGCGCCCGCACCGGACGGGCCGCCGGCGACGCCGCGACGCGCGCGACGGCGCGCTGCAGGGTCCCCGCCACTACGCCGCGGCCGGCGCGCGCGAGGCGCGCTCGACGGACTCGAGCCAGAGGTCGAGCACGATCAGCGCGTAGAGCGGCAGGCCGGCGTTCGCCTCGCCGGCCAGGTGCCGGCGGAGCAGCCGCTCGGCTCCCGCCGGCGAGACGAGGCCGCGGCGGGCCAGCCGCTCGCGCGAGAGGACGTCGGTGGCGAAGCCGCGGAGGTCCTCGCGGAGCCACCGGTCGATCGGCACCTCGAACCCCTGCTTCGGCCGCCGCGCGATCTCGCGGCCGAGGCGCCGCTCGACGAGGTCGCGCAGCGCGCGCTTCGTCTCGACGCCACGCACCTTCTCCCGGTCGGGCAGCGCGAGCCCCGCCGCCACCACCGCGCCGTCGAGGAGCGGGACGCGCAGCTCGAGGGAGTGCGCCATGCTCATCCGGTCGGCCTTCAGCAGCAGGTCCTTCAGCAGCATCGTCCGCAGGTCGACCCACTGGCGCCGCCCGAGCGCCGTCAGCCCCTCCGGCGCCGTCCGCAGCGCGTCCGCGAACACGCGCGCCGTCGGCTCGCGCCGCCCGTCCGCGAGCAGCTCCGCCTTCGCGGTCTCGTCGAGGAGCGCGAACCACGCGAAGTACCGCTCCGCCGCGGGCAGCCCCGCGTGCCGGAGGAGCTTCACGCCGCGGCGGGCGAGGCTCTTCCGCCCGCCGCGTGCGGCGCGTCCGCCGAGCGCGCGCTCCAGCGCCGCCGCGAGCGGCGCGACCGGCAGCTTCCCGATCGCGGCGGCGTACCTGTCCCACGCGTACCGCGAGTAGCCGCCGAAGACCTCGTCGCCGCCCTCGCCCGCGAGCGCGACCTTCACCTCCGCCGCCGCCGCGCGGCAGACGTAGTGGAGCGGGATCGCGGACGGGTCGGCGAGCGGCTCCTCGAGCCGCGCCACGAGCTCCGGCAGGTCGGCGGCCGCGTCGGGCCGCACCTCCACCTCGTGGTGCTCGCTCCCGATCGCGCGCGCGACGGCGCGCGCCGGCTCCAGCTCGTCGAAGGCGGCGTCCCCGAACCCGACGGTGAACGTGTGGAGCGCCGGCGCCTCCTCCGCGGCGAGCGACGCGATCAGGCTCGAGTCGAGGCCGCCCGAGAGGAGCACCGCGAGCGGGACGTCGGCGCGGAGGTGGAGGCGGACGGACTCGGCGATCGTCGCCTCGAGGTCCGCGGCCGCGGCGGGCGCGACCTCGACGAACGGCCGCTCCTCGACCCGCCCGTCCTGCCACGTGAGCACGTGGCCGGGCGGGACGGCGCGGATCCCGGCGACGCCCGTCGCCTCGCCGGGGACGTAGCCGAGCGAGAGGAAGTCCGCGAGCGCCTGGACGTCCGGCTCCGCGCGCGCCCCGAGGGCGAGCAGCGGCCGGAGCTCGGAGGCGAACGCGAGCCCGTGCGGCGTCTCCGCGACGTACAGCGGCTTGATCCCGAAGCGGTCGCGGGCGAGCACGAGCCGCCGGCGCGGCGCGTCCCACAGGGCGACGGCGAACATCCCGCGCAGCCGCTCGAAGCACGCGTCGCCGAGGTCCTCGTACAGGTGCGGGACGGTCTCGACGTCGCCGCGGGTCGAGAACTCGTGGCCGCGCGCGCCGAGCTCCGCGCGGAGCTCGACGTAGTTGTAGATCTCGCCGTTGACGACGCAGGTGATCGCGCCGCGCTCGTCCGACACCGGCTGGTCGCCCGTGTCGAGGTCGATGATCGCGAGCCGGCGCATCGCGAGCGCGAGCGGCCCGTCCGCGAACCGGCCCTCGGAGTCGGGGCCGCGGTGGTGGAGGAGCGCGACCGCGTCGAGCGCCTCCGGCGGCGGCGCGTCGCGCGCGGAGACGATGCCGAGGATCCCGCACACCCGGCTGCCGATCGTAGCGGCGCGCGCCGCCGCGCCTCAGCGCGTGACGACGAGGCAGGCGACGGCCGACACCCACGCCCAGCCGCCGGGCGAGTAGGAGCGCCGCTCCGCCTCCCGCGGGTCCGCCTCCGTCCAGGCGCCGGAGGGGCCGCGCGCGAACACCGTCACGTCCGCGCCCGGGAAGACGCGCGCGAGCGCGGCCAGGTCGTAGATCCGGTCGAAGGCGGTCTCGACCGCGGCGCCGAACGGCACCGTCGCCACGAGGACGCCGCCCGGCCGCAGCGCGCGGAGCAGGAGCTCGACGCAGCGGCGGTCGCCGTCCGGCTCCACGCGGCCGCCCGAGTCGGGGAGGCCGACGTGCTCGATCGTCGAGACGGAGACGACGGCGTCGTACTCCGCCTCGCCCGCACCCTCGAAGACGTCGCGGCGGTCGACGGTCACGCGCGGGTGCGGGAACGGGTAGCCGCGGACGTCCCGCGCGACGACGTCGTACCCGAGCGACGCGAGGTGGAGCGGGAGCAGGTCCTCGTAGGCGCCGAAGTCGAGCACCCGCGCGGGCGGCGGCGGCAGCGCGCGGAAGACGAACGGGTACTCGACCACGCGCTCCGTGAACACCGGCTGCGAGCGCGAGGCGAGGAGCGGTCCGAGGCGGAAGGCCGCCGCCTCCGCGAGCTGCGCCAGCCTGCCGCGCGGCTGGAGCCGGACGTTCTTGTTGCGCGCGTGCCAGAAGAGGTCTCGTCCGCGCACGCGGCGATCCTACGCGTCGGCGCGCGCGGTGCACACGACGTTGCCGCCGTACGGGTCGCGCGCGAGCGCCTCGAGCAGCGGCGCCGGCTCGAGCGCCTCGACGCGGCCCGCCTCCTCGTCGACGAGCTCGAACGAGAACCCCGCCGCCTGGAGCTCCGCGAGGTACGCCGCCGCGTCGTCGCCCGCGGCCGCGAGCCCCTGCGGCCACACCTCGGTGAGGATCGCCCGCACCGGCGAGCGCGCGAGGACGCCGCGCATCCCGCGCAGCACGGCCGCCTCCGCGCCCTGCACGTCCACCTTCACGACGTCGACGCGGACGGCGTCGCCGAGGTGCTCGTCGAGCGTCACGCACGGCACCTCCACCGTCTCCCGCTCCTCGTCGGCCGCGAAGATCCGGTGGTCGCCGGAGTTGTCCGAGGACCGCCGCAGCGCGACGGTGCCGCTCCGGTCGGCGACGGCCGCGCGGACGAGCTCGACGTTCGCGTACCCGTTCGCGCGAACGTTCTCCGCGAGCACCGCGAAGTTCTCCTCGTCGGGCTCGAAGGCGACGACGCGCCCCTCCGGCCCGACGAGGCGCGCGAAGAGGAGCGTGTGGTAGCCGATGTTCGCGCCCACGTCGACGACGACGTCGCCGGCGCGGACGCGCTCCTCGATCAGCCGCGTCATCGTCGGCTCGTAGACGCCGTGGCGCAGGAGGAAGAGGCTGTCCGCGCGGTCGACGCGCATCGTGTGGCCGAGCACCTGCACGCGCGCGCCGCCGAGCGCGCGCCGGACGGCGGCGTCGACGCGGGCGGCGCCGGGGAGGCGCCGGACGCCGAGGCGGTCGAGGCCGCGCCGCGCGAGGCGATACGCGGTCGCGAGCGCCACGCTACGCCGCCAGCTCGCGCAGCAGCTCGCGGTACCGCTGCACCGACACGCGCCGGTCCGCCTCCGCGGTCGCGTACGCCCGCGCTCGCTCGCCCATCCCGCCGAGGTCGAGCCCGCCCTCGTACGCCCGCCGGATCGCGCCGGCGAGGAGCTCCGGCCGGCCGGGCGGGACGACGACCCCGCACCCCGACGCCTCGACGATCTGCGCGGTCTCGCTCTCGGCGTCCGCGGCGACGACGACGGGGCGGCCGACGGAGAGGATCCCGTACATCCGGCTCGGCACGACGTAGCCGGACAGCCCGCGCGCGAGCCCGACGACGTGGAGGTCCGCCGTCGACAGCGACTCCGACAGCCGCTCGCGCGGCTGGTACGGCAGGAACCGGACGGCGTCGGCCTCGAGCCGGTCCGCCAGCTCCGTCAGGTCGGCGTGGAGCGCGCCGGCGCCGATGATCGCGATCGTCAGCCGGTCGAGGTCGCGCAGGAAGGTCGCTGCGCGCACGAGCGCGTCGAGGTTCTGCGCGTGCCCGACGTTGCCCGAGTGCATGACGACGAAGCGGTCGGCGAGCCCGTGCTCGCGCGCCCACTCGTTCTCCTTCGGGAGCGGCCGGAGCACGTCGGTCCCGACCCAGTTCGAGATCACGCGCAGCCGCTCCGCCCGCGCGCCCTTCTGCTCGAGCCGGCGGCGCATCGTCTCGCCGATCGCCACCACGCGGTCGGCGCGGCGGAGGTAGAAGTTGACGAGCAGCCGGATCAACCCGACGAGCGCCGGGTTCTCGAGGCGCTTCAGCTCGACGGCGATCTCCGGGAAGACGTCCTGGCTGATCACCACGAACGGGACGCCGAACCGCCGGGCCACCACGAGCGCGACGTCGCCGATGAACGGCGGGTCGGTCATGCAGAGGACGACGTCCGGCCGTCCGCGCGTGAGCCCCGCCCGCAGCGCCTGCGCGACGTAGCTGAGGTAGTTGAGGCCGCGGAGGCCGAGGCGGCGCCGGTCGAACGCCGTCGAGTGGACGCGGATCACCTCGACGCCGTTGTGGACGGTGCGCCCGGGCGCCGCGTGCGGCTGGTGCAGCGCGCCCGTGATCACGGTGACGTCGAACTCGTCGGCCAGCGCCTCGCACAGCTCCGTCAGCAGGTGCGCCGTGGCCTCGACGCCGGGCCAGTAGTACTGGTTGAGGACGAGCAGTCGCCGGCGGCGGCCGTCGCCGCGGCTCACTCCCGCTCCAGCAGGAAGTTCCCGAGGACGAGCACGTCCATCCGCGTCTTCGCGAAGCACGCGAGCGCCTCCTCGGGCGTGCAGACGATCGGCTCGTTCTCGTTGAAGGAGGTGTTGAGGATCACCGGCACGCCCGTCTCCCGCTCGAACGCCTCGATCAGCCGGTAGTAGCGCGGGTTCGCCTCGCGCGTGACCGTCTGCAGGCGGCCGGTGTCGTCGACGTGGTTCACCGCGGGGATCCGCTCGCGCTTGTCCTCCCGCGTCTTGTAGACGAGGATCATGAACGGCGAGGGGTAGTCGTCCTCGTACCACTCCGCGGTCTTCTCGGCGAGGAGCGACGGGGCGAACGGGCGGAAGGGCTCGCGGTGCTTGATCCGCGCGTTCAGCGTGTCCTTCATGTCGTGCCGCCGCGGGTCGACGACGATCGACCGGTTGCCGAGCGCGCGCGGCCCGAACTCCATCCGCCCCTGGTACCAGCCGACGATCTTGCCGTCGGCCATGTGCTTCGCCACCGTCGCGAACAGCTCGTCGTCGTCGAGCCGCCGCGAGGGGAAGCCGGAGCGCTCGACCGCCGCCGCGAGCTCCTCCTCGCCGAACTCGGGCCCGGTGTACGCGTGGTGCATGACGTACCCCCGCGGCCGCCCGAGCTCCTGGTTCCAGACCTGGTACGCGGCCCCTACGGCGGTGCCGGAGTCGCCCGCGGCGGGCTGGACGTAGAGCTCGCGGAACGGCGTCTGCGAGCGGACGAGCCCGTTCGCGACCGCGTTCAGCGCCACGCCGCCGGCGAGGCAGAGCCGCGTGCTGCCGGTGCGGCGCGCGAGCCCCTGCAGGACGTGGAGGTAGATCCGCTCGAGCTGCTTCTGCAGCGACGCGGCGACGTCCTCGTGCTTCTTCTCGAGCGGCGTCCCCGGCTCGCGCGCGGGGCCGAGCAGCTCCTCCAGCTTCGGCGAGAAGATCCGGCCGATCGTCGGGGTGGCCTCGTCCCACGTCATGTCCACGCCCTCCTTGTCGTGGACGTAGTAGTCGAGCCCGAGCTCGAACAGGTCGCCCGCGGGGAAGACGAGCCGCTCCATCTCGTCCATGTAGACCGGGTCGCCGTACGGCGCGAGGCCCATCACCTTCCCCTCGTCGCCGTACTTCGGGAAGCCGAGCCACTGGGTGACGGCGGTGTAGAAGATCCCGAGCGAGTGCGGGAAGAGGACGCGGTCGAGCACCTCGTACCGGTTGCCGCGCCCGTGCGCGAGCATGGTCGAGGCGAAGTCGCCGAAGCCGTCGACGCTCAGCACCGCCGCCTCGTCGAAGGGCGAGACGAAGAACGCGCTCGCGACGTGCGCCTGGTGGTGCTCGACGTTGTGGAGCTGCGCGCGGAGCGACCCGTGCGGCAGCTCGAGCGCCTCCTCGAGCTCGTGCTTGACGTTGCGGACGCGCGCGGCGTTCGCGAGGCGCGTGCGCAGGAACCCCGCGCTCGGCGCGCGCAGGGCGCGCAGGAGCTTCCGGTGGAGGTTCGCGTTCGGGTTGCGCGAGACGGCGACGTGGTCGAGCCGCTCCGGCGCGATCCCGGCGTCCTCGAGGCACCAGCGCGCGGCGAGCCGCGGGAACCCGGCGGAGTGCTTGACGCGGTTCAGCCGCTCCTCCTCGACGGCCGCCACGAGCTCGCCGTCGACGACGAGCGCGGCGGCCGCGTCGCCGTGGTACGCGTTCAGTCCGAGGATCGCCGTCACGACCCGGCGATGCTACCCCGGCGCTGCTCGGGGGCGGCGCGGGATCCTAGAATCGCCGGATGCCGCAGCGGCTCGACGTCGCGGTCGTCGGCCAGGACCCGCGCTTCGGCGGCGGCTTCCGCAGCTTCGCGTCCGCGTGGTGGCGCGCCGCGCGCTCGCTCGGGCGCGACCCGCACCTGCTCTACCTGTCGCGCGCCGAGGCCACGTCGCTCGTGCCGCCGCGGCTCGCGCTCCGCCCGCGGCCGGAGCGGCAGGAGCCGTTCGCGGGCACCGCGTTCCCGTCGCTCCTGCCGGAGCTCGACGCCGCGAACCAGGCGCTGGGGGCGCTGCGCATGGCGCCGCTCGTCCGGGAGGCGCGGTCGGCGTGGGTCGTCGCGGCGTCGGCCCCGTACGGCGCTGCCGCGCTGCGGGCGGGGCGGCCGTACGCCTGCTGGATCGCGACGGGGCTCGAGAGCGAGTGGCGCGGCCGGCGCGCGCACCTGCCGCCGTCCCGGCGCGCGGCGCTCGCGGTGAACGCGCCGGCGCTCCGCACCCTCGAGCGGCGCGTCCTCCGCGGCGCGCGGCTGGTCTACGGGATCTCGTCCGCGAGCCGCGCCGGGCTCGCGGAGGCGGCGGGGCTGCCGGAGGAGCGCGTCGGCGTGCTGCCGATCCCGGTCGACCTCGACACGTTCGCGCCGCTCCCCGGGGAGGAGTGGCTGGCAGGCCACGACCCGCCGGTCGTGGCGTTCGTCGGCCGCGCCTCCGACCCGCGCAAGAACGTCCGCCTGCTCCTCGACGCGCTCCCTCGAATCCCGGATGCGCGCGTGCGGCTGATCGGCGAGCCGCCGGGCGGGCCGCTGCCGCCGCGCGTCGAGGCGACGGGGCCGGTCGCGTCCGTCGCCGCCGAGCTGCGGCGGGCCGCGCTCCTCGTCCTCCCGTCGTTCCAGGAGGGATTCGGGATCGTCGTCGCCGAGGCGCTCGCGGCGGGCGTGCCCGTCGTCGTGACGCCGTCGGGCGGGCCGGAGGAACTCGTGCGCGCGTCGGGCGGCGGCGTCGTCCTCGACGGGTTCGACGCGGACGAGCTCGCCGCGACGGCGGCGACGCTGCTCGCGGACGAGGGGCGGCTGCGCGCGATGCGGGCGGCGGGGCGCGCCTACGTCGAGCGCGAGCACTCGCCCGCGCGGCTCGCGGAGGCGCTGGCGGAGGCGTTCGCCGAGCTCGACGCGACGGCGAGACCCGCGAGCGCGTAGGCCGCGAGCGCGACGGCCGGGTAGTCGAGGACGTACGTCACGAGCAGCCACGGCACGAGCAGGACGAGCAGCGCGGCGCCGGCGACCGCCGCGGCGCGGGAGGCGCCGCGGGCCCGGCGCGCCCCGACGACGGCGGCGGCGGCGAGCGCCGCGTAGAAGGCCGCGAAGAGCGCGAGCCCCGGCAGCCCCAGCTCCCACGCGAGCTTCGCGACCTGACCCTCGCCGGGCGCCGGCTCGGCCCCGGCGTACGCCGACCCGAGCGTCATCGAGCCGGGACCGTGGCCGACGAGCCCCTGGTCGCCGACGAGGTCGAACACGGGCGCGAAGCGCGCGTCGTACACGCCCGTGTCGGCGCCGGCGGACGGATCGGCGGAGCGCGAGACGAACTCGCCGGCCGTCGGCCGTGCCTCCTCGGGCCGCACGTGGACGACCGTGCGGTCGCGGGCGAGCGTCACCACCACCTCCCGCCCCGCCTCGTCCTCGGCGGCGACGATGCGCCGCGACCGGCTCCCTGGCGGCGGCATCTCGTCGGGATCGAGGCGCAGCGTCACCGGCTTCCCGTCGCCGTCGCGCAGCGTCACCCGCTCGCGGACGGGATCCGCGAGCGCGTCCGTCGCCGCGTCGGCGGCGGCTCCGAGGACGGGCGCGACCGTCAGCAACAGGACGACGCCCACCGCCGCCGCCGCGACCGAGAGGCCGAGGTGCGCGAGCCGCCGCGCGAGGAGCAGCGCGAGCGCGTACGCGAGCGCCACGAGCAGCACGCTCGCGAGCAGCGCGCGCGCGCCGGTGTAGACGACGCCCCAGACGAGGAGCGCCGGCGCGAGCAGGCCCGCGAGCGCCGCGCGCCCGCGCCGCAGGCCCGCAGCGAGGCCGAACGCGGCGACGAGCGCGACCGCCACGAACGCCGCGAGCGTGCCGACGTGCATGAACGTCCCGGCCGGCCGGAGGTACTCCGCCCCCTGCACCATCACCGTCCCCGGCTCGGCGCCGGAGACGAGCCGGTTGAGCGGCCCGGGCCCGGCGAGCGCCTGCACCGCCGCGAGCACCGACTGGAACGCGCCGAGGCCGACGAGCACGAGCAGGAAGGCCAGCACGGCGCGCTCCGTGCGCAGGAGCACCGGCGCGACGACGAGCAGCGGCAGGTAGAGGAGGTACGAGCGCAGCCCGATCGCGGCCTCCGCGAGCGAGTTCGACGCGGGGACGTGGAGGAGCGCGAGCGCGAGCAGCGCCGCGAGCGGCGCGACGACCCACCACGGGAGCCGCAGGTCGTCGCGCCGCAGGCGCGGCAGGACGCCGGCGTAGACGCCGAGCAGCGCGAAGTCCTTCAGCAGGAACACCGCCATGTCGTTGACGACCCACCGGCGGATCGCGCCCTCGAGGACGGCGAGGGCGAGCGCGGCGAAGAGCCCCGGGAGCGGCCGCCACGCCGCGGCGACGAGGACGCCCGCGAGCACCGCGACGGCGACGACGCGCGCGGCTCCGCCGCCCGCGACCGGGAGCTGCTCCGTCGCCGGCGCCGCCGCGAGCGCCGCCGCCGCGAGCACGGCCGCGCCGACGGCCGTGGCGGCGAGCCTCATCGCAGCACCTCGTCGTAGACGTCGCCGATCCGCGCCGCGGCGCGCTCCGGGTCGAACGACGCGAGCGCGTGCTGGCGCGCTGCGCGGCCCATCGCCTCGCGCCGCGCCGGGTCGCGCAGCAGCGCCGTCAGCGCCTCCGCGAGCGACTCCGCCGACCCCGTGCGGGCGAGCAGCCCCGTCTCGCCCGGGCGGAGCACGCCGCCCCCGGTCGCCGAGCCCGTCGCGACGACCGGGCGGCCCGCGGCCGCGGCCTCCAGCACCGGCCGGCCGAGCTCCGGCCCGCGCGAGGGCGCGACCGCGACGTCCGCGGCGCGGTAGACGAGCTCCGGGCGATCCGTGTACGGCAGGAAGGCGACGGCATCCGCAAGGCCGCGCGCCGCGGCCAGTTCCCGCGCCTCCGCCTCGTGGTCGGGCACGAGGCCGCCGAGCCGCCGCCCGCGCCGGACGCCCCCGCCGGCGAGCACGAGCCGCGCGTCCGGCAGCTCGCGCCGCACGAGCGCGAGCGCGTCGAGCAGCTCGCGGAACCCCTTGCGCGGGTAGAGGAAGCCCACGTACGCGACGAGCACGCCCGCCTCCGGGAGCCCGAGCGCGCGGCGCGCCTCCAGCGGATCTCCGGGCGCGAACCGCTCGAGGTCGACGGCGTTGAAGACGACGTCGACGCGCCCGGCGGCCGCGAACGACGCGGCCACGTCGTCGTTGATCGCGACCGCGCGGTGCGCGAGCCGCCGGATCGCGCCCGCGAGCAGCCGCGACCGCACGTCGCGCGCCTCGCCGGGGAGCGCCGCCCGCAGGTGCCAGACGACGCGCGCGCCTGAGAGCCGCGCGAGCGCCGCCGCCACCACGAGCGGCGAGTCGTTCAGGTGGACGACGTCCGGCCGCTCCTCGCGCAGGACGCGCCACAGCCGCAGCGCGTGCCCCGGGAGCCGCGCGAGCTCGCGCAGGAGCAGGAGCCACCGCGCGCCGCGGTACGTGCTCGCCCAGATGTGCGTGAACGCGGCGACGGGGCCGGTGTGGACGCGCGCCCCTGCCTCCGCCAGCAGCCGCGCCGACGGCCCGGGCGGCGCGTACGCGGCGACGTCGAACCGTCCTCGGTCGAGGTGCCGGGCGAGGTACGCGAGGCTCGTCGGCGCGCCGCCCAGCTCCGGCCGGTGGTGCACGAGGAGCACCTTCGCACGCGCCACGGCGGGTGATCGTACCCCGGCGCGCGCGCCGCTCCCGCCGCGCCACTACGCTTCCGCGCATCTTCGAGAGCCCCGAACAGCCGGCGCCGCGGCTCTCGCGGCGCCGCGTCCTCCTCGGCCGCCTGAAGCAGCCGTCCGCGTACCTCGAGCCGCTCGTCCACGGCGGCCTCGCGCTCGCCCGCGGCGCCGGCGCGCACGTGCTCCGGCTCGACTTCCCGCCGAGCGCCGACCCGCGGCCCCGGTGGGGCCACGGGCGGCCGCCGCACCCGCGCCTGCTCGCCGCGCTGCACGCCCGCGAGGCGGAGTTCCGCGCGGCGCTGGAGGCGATCGCGGCGCACGGCGACGCGCTCCGGGCGATCCCGCTCGCACCGGCCGCGCCCGGCGAGCCGTACTGGCACACGGACTGGCTGCCTGGGCTCGACGCGGCCGCGCTGTACGCCTTCGTCCGCGACGGCGCGCCACGGCGGTACGTCGAGATCGGCTCCGGCAGCTCGACCGCCTTCGCGGCGCGCGCCGTCCGCGACGCCGGCGCCGCGACGGAGGTCGTGTCGATCGACCCGAGCCCTCGCGCCGAGGTCGACGCGCTCTGCGACCGGGTCGTGCGCGCGCCGCTCGAGCGGGCCGACCTGTCCGTCTTCGAGGAGCTCGCCCGCGGCGACGTCGTCTTCTTCGACGGGTCGCACCGGACGTTCGCCGGCTCCGACGCGACCGTCTTCTTCCTGGAGGTGCTGCCGGCGCTTCCCGAGGGCGTCCTCGTCGGCGTCCACGACGTCTTCCTCCCGGCGGACTACCCGCCGTCGTGGCGCGGCCGCTGGTACTCGGAGCAGTACCTGCTCGGCGCGTACCTGCTCGCGGACGCGCCGCTCGTCCGCCCCGTGCTCGCCGCGTACTACGCCAGCGGCGTCGCGCCGCTCCGCGACGTGCTCGCGCCGCTCTGGCGCGAGCTGCCGGGCGTGCACCCGCTCGGGACGGCGTTCTGGTTCCGGGTCGACTCAGCGGGCGAAGCGGCCGGCGATCCGCTCGGCGCGCGGTGAGAACCGCGACAGCGCGTCGAGGTCCGGCGCCGTGAATGGCCGCGCGACGGCGAGCGCGGCGACGAACACGGCGATGCCCACGAGCGACGCCGCGACGAGCTCCGGCGCGTCGTCGGCGCGGATCGCCACGGCGGGAGCGACCGCGACGGCGGTCGCGGCGAGGACGCGCGCCGTGAACGTGGCGGGCGGCCGCACCGGCGCGGCGCGGCGCAGGAGCCCGAGCTCGATCGCCCCCGTCCCCATCAGCACGACGCCGGACGCGATCACGGCTCCGAGCGCCTGGTAGCGCGCGATCAGGAGCACCGCGAGCGCGACGTGCGCGGCCGCCCCCACGACGCGGACGCGCAGCACCTGTCCCTGCAGGCCGAGCACCCACAGCCCGGACGCCCCCAGCGGGCCTCCGACGAGCGTGTACGCGATCCCGAACACGGCGAGCCACGCGAGCAGCCCGCCCGCGGGCTCGTAGACGTCCCCGAACGCGAGCACGACGAGCGGCGGCCCCAGCACGATCGCGAACCCGTTCACCGGCAGCGAGACGAGCGCGAAGAGCTTCCCCGCCACCTCCCAGGCGCGGACGAACCCGTCGCGCCCGCGCGTCGCCAGCGCCTCCCCCAGCGTGGGCATCACCGACGCGCTCCAGCCGGCGAAGAAGAGGAGCTGCGCGCGGCCGAGGACGGCGAGCGCGGCCGCGAAGAACGCGACCTCGCGGGGATTGCTCGTGACGGCGCCGATCAGCAGCGCGTCCACCTGCGTGCTCAGCGCCGACGCGAGCATCGTCCCCGCCCAGATGCTCGCCGTCATCGACCAGAGGCCGCGCACGCGCTCGCGCCCGATCGGCGCCAGTCCCTCCGACCGGCGGCCCAGGTGGAGGACGAGCCCCGCGACCCCGAGCGCGTTCCCGACCGCGACGGACGCGAAGACGGAGCCGACCGTCGTGCGCCCGAGGAGCGCGATCGCGACCATCCCCGCCAGCGCCAGCGAGAGCCCCACCATCCGCCACAGCGCGACCGGCCGGCTGTCGAGGTTCGCCAGGAAGAAGCCGGCGACCGTGTTCATCACGTCGAGCGCGAGCCAGTACACGCCCGCGAGGAGGAACAGGTCGAGCGTGACCGCGCCCATCCCGAACACGTCCCGCACCGCGACCCAGGCGGCGGCGAGCGCCGCGTACACCGCGAGGACGACGAGGAGCCGCAGGCCCGCGAGCAGGACGAGCACGAACAGCCGCTCGTCCCGCCGCGCGAACCGCGGCACGATCACCCCGAACGCCTCCGCCGTCGCGAACGGGATGAACGCGCTGAGGACGAGGAAGAGGTTCGTCAGGAACGCGAACGAGCCGAACCCGTCCGGCCCGAGCGCGCGGATCGCGATCAGCCCGATCGCCGTCGACAGCGCGACCTCGAGCAGCTTCGCGAGCTGCGCCCACACGAGCGCGACGCCCGCCCGCCGCACGAGGCTCTCGCGCGCGCCGGGCGGCGCGCTCTGCGGAGGCACCTCGCTCACCCGCCTATCTTCGCCCGAACCGCGTCGCGGGTCGGGCGAGGGCGCGGCCGTCCGGTGCGGCGCACGGGATCCCCGGCGGCCGAACTAGGCTGGCGCCGTGCGCGAGGCGCCGCGGACCCCGGAGCTCGTCAGCGTCGTCGTTCCGACCTGGCGGCGCGCGCGCTGGCTCGAGCGCTGCCTGGACGCGGTGCTCGCGCAGGAGCCGGCGCCGGACGAGGTGCTCGTCGTCGGGCGCGCGGAGGACGCCGAGGCGGTCGCGGTGGTCGAGCGGCGCGCGCCGGCGGTGCGCTGGGTCGAGGTGTCGGAGCCGGGGCACGTCGCGCCGGTCCGCGCCGGGCTCGCGGAGGCGCGCGGCGGCCTCGTCGCGTTCCTCGACGACGACGCCGAGCCGCAAGGCGGCTGGCTGCGGACGCTGGTCGCGCCGTTCGCCGACCCGCGCGTCGCGTGCGTCGGCGGCGCAGTCGTCGAGACCGAGGGCTCGCCGCGGATCCCGCGCGACGCGGGGCGCATCCGCTGGTACGGCGAGTTCGCCGCGAACGTCGCGGCGGTCCGGACCGGCGGCGCCCGCGACGTCGACGGCGTCCGGGAGGCGAACTGGGCGTGGCGAGCCGACGTCCTGCGGACGCTGGACTTCGGCCCGCTCTTCGACACCGACGACGCGTCGATGTACGGCGTCGACCTCTCGCTCCAGGCCCGCGCGCGCGGGCACCGCGTCGTCTACGTGCCGACGGCGGTCGTCGCGCACCACAGCGCCCCGCGCGACCCCGCGCTCGACCGCGCGGACGCGCCGGCGCGCACGTTCTCGTACAGCCGGAACTACACGTACATCGCGCTCCGCCACCTGCGCGGCGCGCGGCGGCTCGCGTTCCTCGCGTGGTGGTTCCTCCTCGGCGACCCGGGCTCACCGGGGCTCCTGCACGTCGTCCGGGGATGGCGGCGCGGCGTACCGGCGCGCGCGAGCTTCGGCGGGAAGGTGGCCGGCATCCGCGCCTGGCGGTCGGCGTGAAGGTCCTCGCGGTCGCGACCCACCCAGTCCAGTACCTCGCGCCCCTCTTCCGCCTCGCGTCCGCGCGCCCCGGCTTCGAGCTCACCGTCGCGTACGGCTCGCTGGAGGGCGCGACGCCGATGCGCGACCCCGAGTTCGGCGTCGAGCTCCGCTGGGACGTGCCGCTCCTCGACGGGTACCGGTGGACGACGCCGCGGAACCTGCGCCGCCGGCCGTCGCTCGACGGGTTCCTCGGCCAGCTCAACCCGGGCGTCGTGCCGCTCGCCGCCGCGCGCGAGTTCGACGTCGTCGTCTGCTACGGCTACCGCAACGCGTCGCTCGTGCTCGCCGCCGTGGCGGCGAAGGCGGGCCGTCCGGCGGTCGCGCTCGTGACCGACGCGCAGGTGCTCGCGCCGCGCACGGGGACGTGGAAGCTCCCGCTCAAGCGCGCGCTCGTCCCGCGGATCTACCGCGCCTACGACGGCGTGCTCGGGATGTCGTCGCGGTCCGTCGCGTTCGCGCGCTCCCTCGGGGTGCGCGAGGAGCGGACGTTCTTGCTCCCGTACGTCGTCGACAACGACTTCTTCGCGGCGCGCGCGGCGGAGGCGGACCCGGCGGCGGTCCGCGCGCGGCTCGCGGTCCCGGACGGTGCGCCGCTCGTGCTCTTCAGCGGCAAGCTCGTCCCCTGGAAGCGGCCGCGCGACCTGCTTGAGGCCGCGGCGCGCGTCGACGGCCTCCACGTCGCGTGGGCCGGGGACGGCCCGCTGCGCGCCGAGCTCGAGGCCCGCGCGGCGCGGCTCGGGGTCGCGCGCAGGATGCGCTTCCTCGGCTTCGTCGGGCAGACGGCGCTGCCGGGCCTGTACGCGGCGGCCGACGTCGTCTGCCTGCCGTCGGAGTACGAGCCGTTCGGGCTGGTCGTCAACGAGGCGTTCGCGTGCGGGACGCCGGCGGTGGTCTCGGACGCCTGCGGCGCGGCCGACGATCTCGTCGCCGACGGCGTCACGGGCGCGGTCGTCCCCGTCGGCGCGGTGGACGCGCTCGCGGACCGGCTCGCGGCCGTCGCGGCCGCTTCCCCCCGCCTCGGCGCCGCGGCGCGGGAGCGGATCGCCGAGTGGAGCCCGCAGCGACACGTGGACGCCCTCGTCGGCGCGTGCGCGGCCCTCGCGCGTCGCGCCTAGGCGCGCGCGAGCGCGACGAGGAAGAAGCGCCCCCGCGGCGGCGACGCGCGATCGAGCGGGCGGAAGACGCCCTCGTCGGGGTCGGCGGCGAGGAGCTCGTAGGCGTCCGCGGGGAAGTGCGCGAGCACGCGCTCGACCGACGCGCCGAAGCGCGGGAGGTGGTCGCCGTGCACCTCGACGAACGCGTCCGGCCGGCGCACGAGCACCGCGGCCGCGCCGGACAGCGCCTCGTCCTCGAACCCCTCGACGTCGAGGAAGAGCACGTCCGGCGGGCCGTATCGCTCTGCGAGCCCGTCGATCGTCACTGCCTCCACCTCGACCGTCGGCCAGTCGCCGCCGCCGTCCGCGACCTCGCCGTGGAGGCCGAAGTGGACGGTCCCGGGACGCGCGGCGACGGCCGCGTGCAGCAGCTCCACCGCCGCCGGCGCGTTCAGGCGCAGGTTCTCGGCGGCGACGGCGGCGTCGTGCGGGCTCGCCTCGACCGCGAGGACGGTGCCGCCGGGCGAGACCGCGCGCTCGAGCAGGAGCGCGACGAGACCCTGGTGCGCGCCCAGGTCGAACACGCGCGCGCCGGGGCGCAGCCGCCCCCGCTCGCGCAGGAGCGCGAGCTCCGGCGGCTCGTCCCAGTCGCGGTCGTACCACGCCTGCGCGGTCGCGTCGCCGATGCGGACAGCCAGCTCGTGGCTCCCGTAGCGGTGGCGCGCGACCCGGCTCGGGAACGCGGCGCGCCGCCGCTCGAGCAGCCGCGCCCGGACGGCGGCGCGGAGCGGCCGCGGCAGCACCCGCAGGAGCGCGCCGCGGATCACCGCGTCACCAGCCGCCGCAGCGAGCCGCCGACGCCGCGCCGGCGGACGGAGAGCCGCGCGCGGGCGGCGAGGTGCCGCCGCGCCGCGGCGAGCGCGGCGCCGCCGACCGGGACCGGTGCGCCCGGCGCCTCGACGAGCTGCAGGAGCGGCTCCGCCACCCGGCTCCACTCGAAGCGCGGGCGCACGCGCGCCGCCGCCTCCCGCGCCGCCGCGCGCGCCGCTGCGTCGTCGAGGAGCTCCGCGAGCGCACGCGTCCACGCCGCCACGTCGCACACCGGCACCGTCCGCCCGACCCCCTCGGCGCGCACGAGCTCGGCGAGCGGATCGCCCTCGGTGGCGACGGTGGGCAGACCGGCCCAGAGGTGGTCGAGGAGCCGCGTGCGGAACGAGAACCGCGCCTCGACCGGGTCCGCGTGGCAGGAGATCCCCACGTCCGCCTCCAGCAGGTAGCGCGCGCGCTCCGCGTACGGCACCCACCCGTCGAGGAAGAACACGGCGCGGTCGAGGACGCCGAGCTCGGCCGCGAGCGCGCGGGCGCGCGCCGCCGCCTCCATCTCCGGCACGCCCGGGTTCGGAGGCCGCCCGCCGAGGAAGACGAGCCGGACGTCGTCGCGCGCGAGCGCGGCGACGGCGCGGATGGGCGTCTCGGGGTCGAGCCAGTTCCAGATCCCTCCTGCCCAGAGGACGACCGTGTCCTCCGCGCCGATCCCGGAGACGGCGCCACGGAGCGCAGGAGGGCCCGGCGCCGGCGGCTCGGCCGCGAGCCCGAACGGGACGACCTCGATCGCGTGCGCCAGCTCCCCCAGCCGGCCGCGCGCGGCCGCGACGCCGAGCCAGAGGTCGCGCTGCGCGTCGCTCGCGCAGACGACGGCGTTCGCCGTCAGCAGCGCGAGCTCCTGGAGGTCGACCGCGGCGCGGTAGGCGAGGCGGTCGTCGGCGAGCCCGGTCGCGTGTGTCCACGCGAGGTTCTCCGTCAGGAGCGGGACGTACAGGTCGTAGACCTTCCGCACGGGGCGGCGCGCGAGCCAGAGCAGCGTGCGCGCCGAGAGCTGCTGCGTCACGACCGCGTCGGCGGCCGCGGCGAGCGGCGCCACCCGCTCGTGGTCCCGCGGATCGACCCCCGCGACGACGCGCACCCCCGGCGGCTCCACGGCGTCCTCGTTCGGCACCGTCAGCGTCACCTCGTGCCGCCGCGCGAGCTCCTCCGCGAGGTGCGCGTAGCGGATGCCGGGCCCGGCCATCGCGGAGCCGACGTGGTCGTTGGCGACGAGCAGGATCCTCACGTGCGCTCCAGGCCGAGCAACGCTATCGTCCGCCTCACCTTGGCGGCGAGCCGCCACCCGGTCACCGCGGTCGTCGCGAACTACCAGGGGGAGCGTCTCCTCGGCGACTGCCTCGACAGCCTCGCGGCGCAGACCCTGCCGCCGGCGCGCGTGATCGTTGTCGACGGCGCCTCGCGGGACGACAGCCGACCGCTCGCGGCGGCGCGCGGCGCAGAGGTGATCTCGACGCAGAACCGCGGCGTCGGCCACCTCTACAACCTGGGCGCCGAGGCGGCGGAGACCGAGTTCGTCCTCCTCTGCAACAACGACGTCGCCTTCGACGCGCGCTGCGTCGAGCTCCTGGCGGACGCGCTCGCCGCCGACGAGCGGCGGTTCGCCGCCGACCCGACGCAGCTCGACTGGGCGGGGGAGCGCGTGATCCACGCGCGCTCGCGGCTCCGTCGCGGACGGCTGCTGCGCGAGCCGCTGCCGGGCTTCGTCCTCGACCAGCTCGTCCCCGCCGACGGCGTCTCCCCGACGCTGCTGGCGAACGGCGCCGCGATGCTCGTCCGCCGCTCGCGGCTGCTCGAGCTGCGATTCGACGAGAGCTTCTTCATGGAGTGGGAGGAGGTCGACCTCTGCTGGCGCGCGTGGCTGCGCGGGTGGCCGAGCGTGTACGTCCCGGAGGCCGTCGTCCGCCACGGCGTCGGCGGCTCGACGACACCGGCGATCCGACCGCGGCGGCTGCGCTCGGCGCACCACAACCTCGTCCGCTTCGCGCTCAAGTGCTTCCCGCCGCGCGCTGCGGCGCGGGTCGTCCTCGGCGAGCTGCTGCGCCTCCCGCGGCACCCGCTGCTGATCGCGCCCGCGCTCGCGCGCGTGCTCGTGGAGCTGCCGGAGATCGCGCGGGAGCGGCGCGAGGCGCGCCCGTCGCGAGAGGTCTTCGCGCAGCTCAGCCGCGAGTAGCCGCGCGGTACGCGTCGATCGTCGCAGCGGCCGTCGCCTCGAGCGACAGGCGCTCCCGCGCGCGCTCGCGCGCCGCCGCCCCGAGGCGGCGCCGCAGCTCCGCGTCGGCGAGCAGGCGCCGCAGCGCGTCGCGCAGCGCGTCGGCGTCTCCCGGCGGCACGAGGACGCCCGTCTCGCCGTCGGCGACGAGGTCGAGCAGCCCGCCGACCGCGCCCGCGACGACCGGCTTCCCGTGCGCCATCGCCTCCGCACACGCCATCCCGTAGCCCTCGCGCCGGGAGGGGCAGGCGACGACGGCGGCTCGCCGGTAGAGCTCGCCGAGCGCGTCGTGCGGGACGAACCCGAGCGCCTCGGGGACGCGGTCGCGCAGCGGCCCGTCGCCCGCGACGACGAGGCGCGCGCCGTCGAGGCCCCGCATCGCCTCCACGAGCTCCAGCACCCCCTTCTCGGGCGACAGCCGCCCGACGTAGAGCACCTCCGGCGGCTCTGCTTCTTCGCGCGCCTCCTCCGGCAGCTCGACGCCGGTCGGGATCATGCGCACCTCCCGCGCGCCAAGCTCCCGTGCGGCGTCGGCGAGCGCGGACGAGGCGCAGACGACGAGGCGGGCGCGGCGGAGAACCGCGCGCGCGAGCGGCCGCGCGCGCCGCGCCAGCTCCACGTCCGTCCCCCAGAGCTGGACGACCACCGGCCGCCGCGTCGCCAGCGCGACCGCGCCCGCCGGCAGCCAGTGGGCGTGGACGACGACCGCGTCGCGCGCGGCACGGCGGGCCGCGCGCGTGAACGAGAGGAGCATCAACGGGAGGAGCAGCGCCTTCCACGGCGCGCGCCGCAGGTTGCCGACGACGCCGTGCCCGTAGGCGATCCCGAAGTGCCGGAACGACGCCGGCGAGACGACCTCCACCTCGACGCCCCGCGCGCGCACCGCCTCGACCGCCGCGGCGACGAAGCGCCCGGCCCCGTCGCCCTCGTGGCGCGGGTAGGAGGTGGTGAGGACGGCGACCTTCATACCAGGTTGATCGTTGCGACTGAGCCTATGACACTACGGCCGTGACGCTCGAGGACGAACAGGTCGCTCGCGAGTCGGAGCTTGCACGAGAACTTCTGCACGCGCCCGACAAAGAGCGCCGTCGGAACTACGGCCGCGCTTACGATGAGATCTACGCCATGCATCTGGCGCGGCGCGGACCATCCCTCGAGGAAAAGACGTTCGGCGCGTCGACCTCAATGCTCCCCCTATTGACGCGACTTACCGCGCCTGGCGCCGACGTCCTCGAGGTCGGCTGCGGGACGGGGCTCCTGGCCATCTACCTCGCGCGCGCCGGCCGGCGGGTCACAGGAGCAGACGTCTCACGCGTCGCGCTGGCCGAAGCAGCACGCCACGCAGATGGACACGTCCGGCTGGTCCACCTTGACGGCGTGGCGCTCCCGTTCGACACCGAGTCGTTCGACCTTGTGTACACGGTCGAAGTTCTCGAGCACCTCCACGAGCGTGACGCGGAGCCTCATCTACGCGAGTGCTTCCGTGTCGTGCGTCCGGGCGGAGCGCTATGGCTCCTGACCCCGAATGCGCGCTTCTCCGGCGGTGCACAGGAACGGTGGTCGGTAGCGGTCGAGCCTGACGCGGACGTGCACCTCCGCGAATGGACATACATGGAGTTGACGCGACTCCTCCGCTCCGTCGGCTTCCGCCGACTCCAGTCGCCGCTCCGGCACAGCGGGAGCCTCACCCCCGTCGGGCTCTCGGTCCTGGCGGAGCGACTGCCCCGGCATTTGGCCACATACGCGAACGCTGTCTCCGTCTCGATCATCGGACGAAAGCCGCTCTGATGATCCACGGCAGCTCTCGCCACCACGCGACGCGGGCGAGCAGACGCATCAGACACGGCGCTGAGCTCTCAGGGAGGCAACTGATGCCGGCTCAAAGTGCGCACACCGGCGACGAGAGAGGCTCGGTTCGTGGCGCGACCACACGTCTTACGCGCAGTGCTACGGCTCCAGTGGCGCGCCGCCGAATGGGTTGAACCGGCGGTCACGGACGTTCGCTAACGAGAAGGGCGTCGCGCGCTCATTGCGGTCGAGAGTTCGCGCGCGGACGAAGCCGGTGCGCGACGTGCTGAACCGCGTCTGAAAGATTCCGTGGCGATCCGTGCGGACGACGCCGAGCCGCTTCCACCCGCCGCGGAACTGCTGCTCCACGAGCACCGTCGCCGCCCGCCCGAAAGGTGTGCGCCCCCAAACGAATACACGCTTCTTCGCGTGCTGCGGAAAAGCGACGAACGGGAAGCGGAACGCAGATAGCGCCGGCTTCGGAGCATCTTCCGCAAACGTGGGGCCGCGGAAGTACAGGCCGGATTGAAGCGGATGCTGCGGGAAGGGCTCATCGCGCAGCATCAGCCACGTCGTGAGGCTGACCCCGTTCTGCCACATCCGGAAGATCGCCTCCGCAACCCAGCGCGCGTGAAGATTTATAGGGACGCCGTACGGGTCCGGCGGGCTGGAGTCCCAACTGAATTCGGTCACCCAGAAGCGGACCGGCTGACGCGAACGAATAGTCCCGTTCCTGACCGCCGCCTGAAGCAGCGCCTTCACCTCCGCCAGGTCGCCGAGCGACGCATCGTCCGCGAGAGCCGCCTTCCGCCGCGGCCCTCCCGACGTATACGGATGATGAGACCATACGTCGAAGTCGATTCGACTCGAGCACGTGCGAGCGCCTGTGCGGGCGACGCAAAGCAACGCGCGCATAAACCCGAGGGGCCCCCAGGCGACGTTCGTCACGCCTAGGTCGCGGAAAGGCGCAGTACCGCCGGCGATGACAACGTTGCCCGAAACCGTTCGTACCGCCGCAGCGAACTGGTTTACGAGCTCGCGGTAGAGCCCAGGTGAGACGGGTGTCGTTCCCTCTACCTGTGGATACAAGTAGAGGTGGAGATTCGGCTCGTTCCACGCCATCCAGAGACGAACCCGCGGCAGACCTTCGTAGGTTCCGCTGTACCGCCGAACGAGCGCGCGAGTGAATCGATGGAACTCCAGCGGGTCAGGCCGGAGTGTGCCCGGTAGGGCGTTGCCGCGCGGCGTGGCCCAGTCGGGCGCCGACCAAACGGTGACCAGAGGCTGAAGCCCGCGGGAGACGGCCAGGCTCACCTGACGGTCCAGCGCCCCCCAACGGTAGGACGGTTCACCAGGATCATCAGGGCGGAACTCTGGCGGTCGCTGCTCGGGCGCAATCGCGCGCCACCGCGCCTTGAGCCGCACTACCGTCGCACCTGCATCGCGCGCTCGGTCGAACGCGAGAAAGGCGTCGCTAAGCAGACCCTCATCGTTGATATAGATCGCGGTCTCTATCGGACGGGAGGCATGCGCCTCTGCCGCACCGGCTAGCGCTGCGAGGGCGAAGAGGAAGGGAATGACCCGCTTCCAACCGGAGTGGGCTCGTCCGGTCAGACGGAGGATGCTAGCGCAGAGAGGCGAAGAGTGGCGAGCGCGGGCTCAGCGCAAGCGCTCGATCAAGACTCCGCGTCGCAGCTTCGATGTCGCCGCGCTTCGTCTGGATCCGCGCCGCCACGATCCATAATCGCCAGTTCTGCTCATCGCGCGAGATCGCAGCACGAATCCAGACCTCTGCGAAACCGAGATGACCTGCGCTCTCCGACAGGAGGGCGAGCTGCAGCGGTGGTGTGGCAGAGTAAGGCTGTAGCGAATGCGCCTCGCGGGCTGCGGCCATGGCTCCGGCAATGTCACCGGCCTCTGCTCGTGCGCGGCTCGTCCGAACGTTCGCGTCCGCGAGCATCGGTACTGCCTGGACTAGAACCAGGACCAGACAGGTCATCGAAGTCGCCGCCCGCATGGAAGGGCGCAGAGGGGCACGCCATTCCGGTTCGCCGGATGCGGACGCCTCGCCTACGAGTAGCGCGAGGAGTGCGAAAGCGACGACAGTGACAGCTGTGAGCTCCCACATCCAGTCGAATGCCACCTCGACGACATACGCGCCGAATCCCCCGACAATGGCGGCGAGCGTGACGCGCGTATCGGGACGGGTGTTCCGCAACCGTACGACGCCGGTCACAACGCCCGTGCCGAGAATGATGAGAACCATCGCGAGCCCGGGAAACCCGAGCTCACCTAACGTTTCTAGGTAGAGAGAGTGCGCATCGAGCACGAACCCCGGGAGCGACCCGTTCTGCGCCCACCAGTACTCGAACGCTCCGGCGCCCTGCCCGCGGAGCGGCGCCGCGCGGAACGCTTCGACCGCGGACACCCACATTTGCCAGCGCCCGTTGCCGCTTCCGCTAAGGAGGTGAGTCTCGCCACCCGACTCCGGGTACTCAAGGTCCGAAGGAACAGAACGGAAGCGCTCGAACCCGGCGGCGGGATCGACGCGCGCCGCGGCCGCGAGCAGTGCTAGTACCACGACGACCAGTGCGGCTATCGAAACCTTGCTCGGCACCGTGATCCGGATACGCGCCTGCAGCGCAGCGATGCCGGCGAACGCAGCGGCGGCCGTGAGACACGCCACGGCGACTAGGATGGTTACGTTCCCCGCGGCAGCCGGCTCTGCGCCGCCGTCAGCGACGAGCGGCGGCTGCGCGCGAATGATCGCTACAGCAAGCGTCGCGCCCGCAGCCGCCACAGCGGTCGCAACGGCTGCGCGCCATCGCCGGGCCGTCAGCGCGAGAAACAGGAAGACACCGACGACGGAGGTGAGAATGCCACCGCGCGACGCGGTGAGGTACACGACCGCAGCCAGCAGCGGAATCGGCGCAATCCACGCCCCCGCGCCGGCAGGGCTCCGAGCGCCCACGGCTGCTCCGAGCAGGAGCGGGAACGCGAGCGCGCTGAATACGGCGAGTCCGTTCCAGTAGTTCAACGGGTAGCTCAGCCGATAAGCGGCCGCAGGGATTAGTTCTGAGAGCAGCGGCTCGCCGAGCGTGTTCGGAGCCGCGTAGCTCGTGAGCGCCACTGCGGCGACCCCGGTGATGCCTACGGCAATCGCGCGTGACCACACCGCCGCGGAACCGCGGCGTGTAACGAGACCAACCACGACGACGACCGCAAGGTAGAGCACGATGCGGTTCGTCTCGTAAACCGCCTTCTCGACACTTGGCGCCCAACGCGCAGAGAGCGCAGCGAGGGCGGCGAAAGCGGCGAGGCTCGCCGTACAAACGACCAGAGGCGTCGCCGCGCGGTGCAGCGGGAGGAGCCCGGATAGCGTGCCGACGCTTAGGAGCCAGAGGAGGACAATCGCGGTCGCAGATCGGCTCTGAAGCGAGTAGCTGCCGCCGTCGAAGGCGATCCAGAAGACGGCAACCGCCGCGAGGGCAGGCCCGAGTAGAGGGAGGACGCGGGTCTGCGCTGAGGTGCGGGCGCCCGCGGTGGCGAATTCGTCCAGGGCGTCAAGGCGCCGCTCGCGGCGCGTTGTACGATCACGTTCGACCGTCAACCGTTTCCTAGGCTATCGCAACCAGTCCGCGGCGTCGGACGCTCAAGAAGCCGAGATGGTAGAGACCCCCGCTTCCGTCCCGTTCCTCGACCTGGCACCCTCCACGGAGGCGGTGCGAGCGACCGTCGTAGCGGGTCTTGAGCGCCTCCTCCGCTCGGGTGCTTTCGTGAACGGTCCGGCCGTCGCCGACTTCGAGAAGGCGTACGCCCGCTGGTGCGGCACCGGCGACTGCGTAGGAACGGCGAGCGGACTTGACGCGCTACGCCTTGCGCTCCTCGCGGCGGAGTTGCAGCCGGGGGAAGAAGTGATCGTTCCGGCGCTGACGTTCGTTGCCACGCTAGAGGCTGTCACGCAGGCCGGCGGGCGGCCCGTCCCGGCCGACGTGCGAGAAGACGACTTCTGCCTCGACGCGGCGGCTGCCGCGGCAGCCGTCGGGGAGCGAACGCGATTCCTCCTGCCCGTCCACCTCTACGGACAGGTCGCCGACGTGGCGGCGCTCGAGAGCATCGGCCCACCGATCGTCGAGGACGCGTGCCAGGCGCACGGTGCCGTGCGCGAGGGCCGCCGCGCCGGAACCGTCGGCATTGCGGCCGCATTCTCCTTCTATCCGGGGAAGAATCTCGGCGCGTTCGGTGACGCTGGCGGACTAGTTACGTCCTCCGATGAAGTGGCGCGCCGCGCGCGCGCTCTCCGTGAGCACGGCCAGACCCGCAAGTACGTTCACGCGGCCGAGGGGTACACGGCGAGGCTCGACACCTTTCAAGCTCTCGTGCTACTGGCGAAGTTGCCGCTCCTCGATCCGTGGAACACGCAGCGGGCCGAGGCCGCGCGACTTTACAACTCGCTGCTGGACGGCGTCGGCGATCTCGTTCTGCCGACTCCGGCCGCTGGGAGCAGCCCCGTGTGGCACCTGTACGTCATCCGTACCGCGAATCCGGACGCCCTCGCGGAGTCGCTGGCGCGACGAGGCATCGGGACGAGGCGTCACTACCCCGATCCCGTCCACCTCACGGAAGCCTACACCCGCCTCGGTTATGGCCGAGGCTCGTTTCCTGTCGCCGAGCGGTTGGCGCAGGAGGTGCTGTCGCTACCGATCTTTCCGGGGATCCGCGACGACCAGCTTGAGGCCGTCGCGCGCGCAGTACGCGAATATTTCGACCGTGGCTAACGGGCCTATCAACGCCGCGCCGTCGCGGCTGCTCAACGAAGTCGAGTTCGGCGCTGGTGTTGTGATCGGCCCTTTCGTCAACCTTTACGGTTGCGCGATTGGCGACGAGACACGCATTGGACCGTTTGTAGAGATCCAGAGGGGCGTCGTCGTCGGCGCCCGATGCAAGATCCAGAGTCACTCGTTCATCTGCGAGGGAGTCGAGATCGCGGAGGAGGTCTTCGTCGGGCACGGCGTCGTCTTCGTCAACGACAACCGCCCACGTGCGACACGCGCCGACGGGCGTCTTCAGGAGCGCGCCGACTGGGCCCTTCTTCGGACGCGGGTCTGCGCTCGCGCCAGTATTGGTTCGGGGGCGGTGGTGCTCGGCGGTGTGACGGTCGGCGCGAACGCACTCGTCGGCGCTGGCGCGGTCGTGACGGCAGACGTCCCCGCGGGCGCGATCGTCGCGGGAGTGCCAGCGCGACGCATCCGCTCGAGCGAGCGCTCGCGCTAGCTTTCGAGCAGCCGCAGGTAGCGCTCCGCCTCGCGCTCCCACGCGTATTCGCGAGCGCGCCTCCGCGCGCGCGCCACTCGGGTTCGCGTCTCTTCGGGGTGCTCGACGATCCAGCGCACAGCGTCCGCGAGCGAGTCGGCGTCGCCTGGGTTGAAGAAGGTCACTTCGTCGGAACCGAAGTGCCGCGCGAGCGTCTCCAGGCGCGCCACAACTACTGGAATTCCTAGTTCGACGTACTCGAAGAGCTTCGACGATAGCGCGAAACGATTGAGTTCCGACGGCCGGTTCGGGATGACGCCGCACTGAGCAATCGCCACTTCCGCGAGCGCCTGCTCGATCGGCAGATAACGCCCTGTGATGGCCACCCGGTCGGCAACCCCGAGTTGCTCGGCGAGCGCTCGCACCTCGCTGACGGCGTCGCCCTCGCCGACGATAGTCGCGCGCACGTCCGGCAATTCTCTCTGCAGCCGAGCAACCGCAAGCACCACGAGGTCGACGCCGTACCAGCGATTCACCGTTCCGTGGTATGCGAGTGTGAATCCGTCCGAAGTTTCCGTTTCGCGGCGCGCGGCAGCCGCGCGCAATACCGCCGGGTCGACTGCGTTCATGACGCGATGAACCTTTTGCGCAGGAACACCGCGCGCAACAAGCTCGTCACGATACGGGTCGTGAACTGTGACGACCGCATCTGCGATGCCGCACGCCCACCGTTCGACGCGCTCAAGCGCGCGTCGGACGATGCCGTTCCGGAAACGCGCGCCGAAGATGTGTGGCGATAGATCGTGCACGTCCAATAGCAGCCGCGCGCCCCGGAGCTTCGCCGGGAGTCCTGCGATGACGAGGAAGTCGGGCGGCGCGTGAACCTGCACGGTGTCGATCCGACCACAAACTTGTACCCGGATGATCTCGAGCAGAGCGAGCATGGTGAACGCGAGGTACTCGAGCGCAAGCCGTGGCAGTCGCGCTCCGCGGACGTGCCGCACCGGGAGCCGTCGCACCTCGACTCCGTCGACGATGTCCCGGCCGCGGTCGCCGCTTGCACGAAGCGCAATGACTGTGACGTCGTGTCCGGCGTTGCGAGCTGCGCGCGCCTGTCGCTCGACGCGGGGCTCCGCCAGCGGATAGTACGCGTGCACTACCATGCACAGGCGCAGCCGCAAGCGCTACGCGCTCCCGCGGACGAGGAACAGCGCTCGCGAGCGCAGATCGCTGTAGAGCCGCGCGAGCCACCGCGGTTCTCCAAGAGCGCGCGAGAGGCGAGACGCACGGCCGCCGGCGACCCTCATCATCTCGCGCTCCACGAATCGCACCTCGGCAAAGAGAGGCGCTGCTTCGAGGAGGATGCGGCGACGGCTGTGGTAGGCCGTTGCCTCTCGGAGGTACCGGTGATAAATAGCGGCGACCTCAGCCGCGCCCTTCCCTCGCTGGTGTTCGTTGCGGACACCTAGCGCCGTCCAGAGTTGAAGCCATCGCTTCGCCCGAATTACGGTGCCGAGCGGGATGCTGGTGTGCGGCTCTAGCGGTCTCCATCTGCCCGGAAAGACGTGGAAGCTGATGCCCCCAGGCGCCAGCACGCGCCGTATCTCGCGCAGCGCCGCTCCGTAGTCCTGAACGTGCTCGAACACTTGGTCGGAGAAGACGGCCGCGAACGAAGCGTCCGCAAATGGAAGACGATACGGCGTTTCGATGAGCCGGAGCACCGGCGTCTCCTCCGGAAGGACGATGTCGCACCCGTACGCTTGGAAACCGGCTTCACGGTACGCCTGCACCAGGACGCCATCCCCGCAGCCGAAATCGAGGACGCGCGCGCCCGCAGCGACGCGGTAACCCAGCTCGCCCATCAGGCGCGTCTGAAAGGCGACGTGGGTAGACGGGGACCTACGGTCGAGCACGCGCGCGCATGGTACGAACGGGACCGGTCCGCCTACGCGTCCCGCTGGCCCCCACGATCTCCAAGGTCGGGAGAAGCGGCGGGGCGGCACACGGCGAACGCCTTGAAACGCTTCCGTAAATGTCGAGGAGCTGCGCTGCGACGACCTCGAGCGCGAGATGGCTTGTGCGGGCGCGGCCGTTGCTGCGCGCGTGGCCGCGCCGGAGGACGTCAGTAAGAGCGGCAGAGAACTCGCCGACGGCGGCATCGACGGGAAGGGTGTGGCAGTGGCGGACGCCTTCGAGAAGCGTCGCAACGTCGCCGGCGGCACTTGCGACCACAGGGAGGTCGCAGGCGAGCGCTTCCTTGACGACGTTTGGAGAGCCTTCGCGTAGCGAGGTCAGGAGAAGAACATCCGCCGCGGCCATCCACAGCGGAACCTCTTCGTGCGAGACCCCACTGCACACGCGTAGGCGGACGTCCGGAAGCTCCTGCGAGACGCGGTGCGATGCTTCGTGGGCAAGCGTGTACCGTTTGCGCGGGACTCGGGGATCAGCCGCGAATAGCACGGTCAACTCGTCTTGCGGCCAGCCGAGACGGGCGCGCGCCTCAACTTGCGGAATTGGTCGGAAGAGTGATCGATCGACGCCGTTCGGGAGTACGTGGTTCCGCCGGCGGAGACGCTTTGGCAGTCGCTCCTCGAGTTCTTTCGACTTCGTTATCGTCGCGGCCGCCGCCCATCCAAGGCGGCGGAACAACCTCATTTCGAGCGCGCTCTTCGTACTCGGCCGCCCGTCGCGGCGGAGATCGCCGTATAGGTCGTACCCGACGTATGAGATGACGACAGGGACCCTCCGCTGGAGGAGTGCAATCGCGGCGCAGTGTCCCGTATGTGCGTGCACCACATCCCAGCGCGAGCCGTCGCGGACTAGGCTGCGGATGCGGTGCGCGCCGCGGGTGTACGCCCCGGATCCGCTGCGACCATCAACGAAGAGCACATGAACTTGAGCCCCGAGGTCTGCTACGGAGCCCATCTGGCTCGCAACGAACGTGCCATATGCGGGTGCGTGCGTGGTCGGCCACATGTTCGTAAGCGCGAGCACCCGCAGTGGCGTCCCTCGCCCGTAACCATCCATCACGGCCGCCGGAACACGAACTCGTTGTTGCCAAGGCCACCCGGCGTCGTCGGGATCACCCGCACGAGGTCCAGCCCGCACTCGTCGCGACAGAAGTAAACGATCTCGTCGACGGACGCGAACTCGTAAGGATAGCCTCCGAGCCAGTCCACGAGGTCGGTGAGGAGGCCCATCCCACGCGACGCTTTGTACTCTGCGGCGGCGCTGACCGGATTGCGCCGTGCGCGGATCTGGTGCGCGAGCCAGTACGTGAAGTACAACGCCTCGAGCACCCGCCGGATGGCGCTTGGCGATCGGTTGTAGAACCGCTTGACCGATCGCCACCGCCGCGAGTCTAAGAGCCTCCCTGTTACACGGTTGTAGATCGCAATGCAGAAGACGCCACCCGGTGCAACAACCCCTGCGGCGTTTCGGATCGCAGCGAACATATCGCCCGTATGGTGTAGAACGCCCCACGAGTAGACGATGTCCGCGCGTGGGAGCCGCTCCGGAAGCTGTGGATCGAGGATCGACGCCTCGAACACCTCCCACTGTTCAGGCGAGCCCGCCGCCGCGCGCAGGCGCTCCGCCGCGACGACGGCTTCCGGATCCACATCGATGCTGACGACGCGGCTCGCGCCCAAATCGTGCGCGCAGAGCGAGAAGAGGCCGCTTCCGGCGCCGATATCGACGAAGACCTTCCCCTCAAGCGGCTCGCCGACTAGCGCACGGAGCGACTCGGCGGCAATCTCCTTCCGTTCTGAGTCGAGATACCGGTCTAAATATCGCTGCCAGTTACGGCCGAACTCGAAGGCGTCCTTCGGGCGCGCGAACCGGCTGGTCGAGCCGCTCATGTCGCGCTTGCCCCGAGCGCCGGCGCGTGGCGCACCTCGCGGAACCATGTCTCGAGCTGGAGGAGCACCCATAGCCTCAGCGAGTGGTCGCCAGTGCCCGCGAGATGTTCCGCGATCAGCCGCTCGACCTCGTCGCGTCGGAAGATCCCGCGCGCCGTCGCCGCTGGGTCGAGCAGCACCTCCGAGGGCAGACTGCGCAGGTCCGTGCGGAACCACCGCGCGAGCGGTACGCCGAAACCCATCTTCGGCCGGTCGAGCACCTCGTCCGGCACGATCCCGCGCAACGCGCTCTTGAGGATTCGCTTCCCATTTGTGCCCGCCAGCTTCCACTCGGCGGGCAGCGATGCCGCGAACTCCATCAGCCTGTGATCCAGGAACGGTGATCGCGCCTCAACCGAATACGCCATGGTCGCTATATCCATTTTTACGAGCAAGTCACCAGAAAGGTACGTCTGAACGTCCGTGTCGAGCATCCTGTCGACCCGCGCGGACGCCGTCGATTGGTCCCACACCTCAGTTAGGAACCGCTCCGGTCGGAAAGCGCCCAACTCGTGAGTGAACTCCGCGGTGAATAGTCGCTGCCGCCGTGGCGTGTCGAACGCGGACATCCACGTCGCGTATCGCTCCGCCGGAGTCATTGCAAGGGTGCGGGCAAGCCGGTTCATTCTCGTTCGCATACTCGTGTTGTGCGGGCCCTCACCGACGATCCGCATCAGCTTGGGCGCAGCGCGCTGCGCCGGCCGAGGAAGCCAGTTTAGGCGCTGTGCCATGTCGTTCGTGACGTACCGGCGGTAGCCCGCGAAGTTTTCGTCGCCGCCGTCGCCGTTCAGTGCGACGGTGACGTGGCGGCTCGTCAGCGCGGCGAGATAGAAGCTCGGAATTGCGGAAGGATCCGCGAATGGCTCGCCATAGTGTCGCGCGATCTTCGGCATGAGCGAAACGGCGTTCGACTCCACAATGAACTCGTGGTGCTCGGTGCCGAACCGCTCCGCAACGATGCGCGCGTAAGCGAGTTCATCGAAGTCCTCGTCGGTGAAGCCGATCGAAAAGGTCTTGACCGGCCCACTCGTCGCGTCCGCCATTGCAGCGACGACGGCGCTCGAATCGATGCCGCCAGAGAGGAACGCGCCGAGTGGGACCTCGCTCATAAGGCGGATCCGTGTCGCCTCGCGAATGTGATGTCGTATATCCTCCTCGATCTCCTTGGCCGAGGCGGCTGTCTTCCGGGAAAAGTCGAGGCGCCAATACCGCTCCAGCCGCTCGCCCGCTGCGTCGGCAACCATAGTTGTCGCGGGCGGCAGTTTCCGCACGCCTGCGAAGATCGAGAGCGGGTGCGGCACGTACTGGAGGGCCAGGTACGCCGCGACAGCTTGTGGGTCGACGTCGCGGGGGATCTCCGGGTCCTGAAGCAGCGCTCGCAACTCCGAGGCGAACCAGACGTTGGGTCCATCGCGGCGCCAGAACAGCGGCTTCTTTCCAACGCGGTCACGGGCCAGGAGCAGCGATCGCCGCCGACGGTCCCAGACAGCGAACGCGAACATCCCGCGGAGGTCGTGCACCATGGCCGCGCCGCGCTCCTCGTACAGGTGGGCCAGTACTTCTGTGTCGGCGCCCGAGGAAAACCTGTGGCCGCGGCGTTCCAGGCCGCGTCTCAACTCCGAAAAGTTGTAGATCTCGCCGTTGAGTACGACGACGACCGTTCCGTCCTCGTTGAAGATCGGCTGGTCGCCGCCGTCGCGGTCGATGATTGCGAGCCGCTGGACGCCCAATCCTACGCAGCCGTCGACGAAGACGCCCCGCGAGTCGGGTCCGCGGTGCTCCATGACACCGCACATCCTGTGGAGGAGCGGCCCATCCACGGCTCCGCCGAACACGACCTTGCCGACGATCCCGCACATCAGGCGCGCTCGTTGAGCGGCCGCGACGTCTCAGCCGGCGGTCGCGCGTCGAGAACCGCCTCCCACCGCGCACCGACCGGGCCTGGCGCGTGGTGAACGGCGACGTAGTCGCGGCACCGGGCGCTAAGTTCAGCGCGGTTGTCGCGCTGTCGCCACAGCTCGTCAGCAAGCTCCACAAGACGCCGTGTAGAGCCGCGCGCGAATCCGCCGAGACGATGACGCTCGATCACGCCGTCGGGGTCGTGTGTAAGTGCGAGCGCCGGCACCCCGTGCGCCCAGCCTTCGAGGAACACGTTCGGCATGCCCTCGAAGTCCGCGGTGTTAACCATCGCGACGGCACGTCGCGTCAAATCGGATAGGTCACGCCGAGGACACGGGGGAATGAGATCGAGGTTCGGCGTGCTAGCCGCCGCCTCTTTCAGCGCTGCGATCAGTTCCTCCCCGCCATGCGCCCCGGAGACAGGCACCCCCACTAGCCGAAACGACGCGTGCGGAAGGGCGCGCGCGAGATCGACGAAGGCAAGCGGCCGCTTGTACCAGACCATCCTCCCGATCCACAGGAATGCTTCCGGTACAGCTGGTGGGCCTCCAGGCTCAGCGATGCTACCGATCCGTTCCGCCTCGCGTCCGAACGTCCGGCGGCAAAGCTCGACCTGCTCGTCCGTCTGGACAACGACTCGATCTGCAAGGCGGACACCAAGGCGGAAGAGCCACTGGTCACGCCGCTTCGGCGCGAGCCAAGCGAAGTTGAAGTCCGAAATGTTGGCGCTCGAGTAGACGAAGCGGCGTTGCGCGAGCTTCGCGAACACGGCCACGAGACCGACGTGCGGCCCCGCCGCGCGCGTCACGATGACGTTACTCTCGACGGCACGCAACGCCTGCCGAATCCGTACGGCCTCGAGGATCTTACCGACAAGACGGCGGCGCGCGCGGTACGCGGGGCGCACGAGGACGTGCACGTGGTCGACGACGGGTGAGATTTCTGCGCCTGGAACCGCGAAGACGATGACGCAAACCCGTAAACCGCGGCGCGCAAGCTCCCGCGCCACGAGGTACACCTGAGTTTCCGCGCCGCCAGTCGGCGGAACGACGTCGCGCGTCAGGAGTGGTCCCATCCACGGGACGTAAAACGCGACGTGGTATGGCTCGCGGCTGAAGCGCGGCGTCACGCTCTCGCTCGCATGAGGTAGTTGACGATACGCGCCGGGTCCGGCCGCCAATTGCGACTTAGCGTCAAGACAAGCGTGTGCGCACCCGCGCCGACACTGCCAACGACGACGACGGTCACGAGGTGTTCGAGTCTGGTCGAGGCTCCCGGAAGGATCCCGAGCAATCCGACCGACGCCGCCGAGAGGACGGTAAGCGAGGCCGCGCCGGAGAGAAGCGCGGGCCGGAGGTGCCCGAACGACAGCGGGGACCACCGCCTTTCCGCCTCGACTACCATCACGGCCCCAAGGAACGACAGAGTAATGGTCGTGCTAAGTGCTATACCGGCGACGCCGAGGAACGGCCGCAGCGCGTAGTTGAGCCCGACGTTAAGGATGACGTTCGCCAACCCCATCAGCATCGGAAAGACGGCATCCTTCTGAACGACGAAGAGCGTCGCATAAGCAACGACCAAGACCTGCGCGGGCAGACCTAGGGCGAGCATCCCGAACACGGCCGCAGTGTCGCGCACCGCGTTTGCGGGGAACGCGCCGCCGGCGAAGATTGCTGCCGCGAGGTCACCACGCAGTACGAAGATCACTCCAATCGGTGGAACGGCGACAGCGACGACGGACGCGACGGCGCGCTGCACGCTCGCGCGTAGCGCCTCCCACCCGCCCTCACTCTTGCGTGACGCCCACGTTGCTGCGATCGGCCCCACGAGGACGGCGCCGAGAACTCCAGTCGGGACGAGGAACAGCCGCACCCCCAGCTCGAACGCCGTGACGCTGCCCGCGCCGAGACCCGACGCCATCACACGGTCAACGACGGGGTTCATCTGGAGGACTGCCTGGCTTACGAGCAGCGGCAGACTAAGCGCTGCACAGTTGCGCAGGAACACCGTGTTCCGCGGCCGGCGAGGACGCAGCGGAATTCCGCATCGCCGGACGACCATCCATAGGAGCGTCGCCGCGGACGCGCTGCCGAGCAGGTTGCCGGCGATGAGCGCGTGGATCCCGATCGTCTCACCAAGTGCCAGCGTGAGAGCCGTCTTGAGAAGCGGCTCGAACGCCATCGCCGCAAGGGCTGGAGCGAAGACACCGCGGACCGCCAGTATCGCCCCGAGGACACCGGTCAGGGCGCCGAAGACGCCGAGCGGCGCGAGCTCGAGCGCGGTGGTCCGGCTCGTGTCGATCAATTCGGGATCGCTCGCGAGCAGCAGCGGGACAAGGGTATACGCCGCAGCAGTGACTACGATCGAAAGCAGCGCGGCCGCGGCAACGACAGCGGAGACGAGCTGCCCGCCAACGCGCGCCAGCTCCGTGCGCCCCGAAGCACTTGCAACTTCGGTCAGCGCCGGAACCGCTCCGAGCCGCACGCCGGCGAGGACGACTGCGTACACGAGCACTGGCGCCGACAGACCGATGAAGTACGCGTCCGTTTCTGCGCTCGCGCCGAGGACGTGGGCGAGCACAACCGATGACAGCAAGCTCAAGGCTTGTACGGCGGCGCTCACCGGCGCCAGCCGACCGATCACGCGGCCGAGGCTTCGCGTGTGTAGCGTCGAGTTCACGATGCTACGGACCGCCGCAGTGGGCTTCGCTGCTTAGACAACGCCAGCGCGACTACGAGCCCGGACACCAGCGCGACGAGCGCTGTCGGCTCCGGCTGCCGTAGCGTATCGCCAGCGAGCGAGACGACGGCGAACGCGCTCAGCGATGCTAAGAGAGACGCGAACAGTGCGCGACGCTCGCCGGTGGAGCGGCGCGCCTGGTGAACCGCGATCGCAGCCGTTCCCAGGAGCCAGCCGAGGAGGAGGACGAGCCCGACGAGGCCGAGCTCGAACAGCGTGCGAACGTACTGGTTGTGCGGACCGACTTCGAGGAGAATCGGCGCCGTGGCGACGTCAGGATGCACTTTCCCCGGTAGTTCAGGCCGCCCTGCCACAAGACTGTTGATGCCGTGCCCGACGAGGAGGTGCGAGGGCGTGTTCGTTAGGAGCGGGAGCGCCTGTACCCAATAGTCCTGGCGCACGCTCAGGTTGCCTTCTCGTACCACCCCCTGCTGATACCACCGCGAGTCAGCGGCGGTCGGCAGAACGTAGCCGACGAAGATGACGATAGCGGCACCGGCAGCGAGACCAATTCGCAGAATGTGTACCGGTCGCACCAACGCGAGGTACAGAACCGCACCGCACGCGAGCCCGACGAGTGGAGCGCGCGTCAGCGTCAGCGCTGCGCCGAGGGCACAAAGCATCAGGCACGCCCCGATCGCGATCCGGAAAAGCCTGGTGCGTCCCGTCAGGAGCGGCAGCCCAAGGAGGAAAGCCATCGCGAGCGCTGTAGCGGCGACCGGGGGACTACCGAACACACCGCCAGGCCGGAAGATGAGCTCCCCGCTCTCGTTCCACCGGTACTCTTCGGGAACGACGAAGAGTGGCGCACGGGCCACGACGAACTCGTACCAGAGCGTCGTCGACGCGAGGGCGGCCGCGACGAGCACCGCTGTCAGCACCCGCCTCACACCCCAGCGGCTCACGACGCGTCCAGCGGCGTAGAACGCCAGCGGCGTTACTGAGCTCGCGGCAGCGGCGAGGAAGTTCGGTGGCCGCTCGCTCCACAGGGCCGACGCCACGGCGACTGCGACGAACGCGAGAAGTGCGACATCGATGAGCGTGACCCGGAGCGACGCGACGCCGCGGGTCGCGAACGCGACGAAGACGCCAGCGAGCGCCAAGAGCGCCGAGAGACGAGCTACGTTAGCCTGGGGAAATCCGACTACGGTCCACGCGGGCATCGTTAGGAGGAGCGCGCTTCCGAGAAGAGGGCCAGCCTCCACGCGTCGCAGACACAGCGCGCCGGCCGAGACAGCCAAACCGAACGCGAACGCCAGAGGCGCGTAGTTGCTTGCGACGAGCCATCCGCCGGCCACGGAGATACCGATCGCACCTGCGACGACGCCTGCGCTGCGGCTCGCGCTTCGCAGCGACGCCACTGCCGCGGCATCAGCCATGTCCTCTCCGGCTACGGAGCGTCGCAGCAGACTTCGCTCCGACCGCGCGGATGCGGCGACGGGGAACGTCGTATGAGCGCCAGCGGCGTGCGGCGTCGGCGAGATCGTTCCATCCCGTCAGCCGATGCATTACGCCCGCCTGTGCGACGTGGATCCGGTGGTAGAACGGCGTCGCCAAGTCGTCGTGCTCGTAGAGGCTGTATCGTGTCCACCAGCCGGTGTCGAACCTCGGCAGCAGCGCGCGCAGCGCCGCCGCGCTGTCGGCGAACCGTCTGCGCGCAGCGGCGTCGTTGAGACCGCAGGACGCGTCCCACAGCCCCCAGAGGGCATAGATCCACCCGTTGAGGATCATGCTGGGCGGGGAACTAGGGCACTCCTCGAGGACTGGGCCTTCGGGAGCCTGAATGACGAGCTCCCCCTCGCGCAGCAACGGCGCGACCGCACGCCGCGCGCCGTCGGCGTACCGCTCGGCACCGGTCAGCAGGTGCGCGCGCACGAGCGCAGACGTAGCCTGCCCCTGCGCCATAGCCGAGTACCACGGCGGCTGTCGCCGGTATTTCGGGACCGCGACGTCGTACCGCCATAGAAGTTCCCCGTCAATGTCGTCGGCGGCGTCCACGAGCGCGTCGACGCCCGCGAGGAACCGCGACCGTGCGTCATCGTCGCCAGCCATATGCCGCTCCCACCAGCCGAGCGCGTACTGCGCGAGCGCTGTCCCCGAGACTCCATAGACGAGGCCGCGTCCGGTGACGACGGGCGCTGGCGCGGCGGCAGTCTTCGCGCGAACATCGAGGAAGTACCCGCGAACGTCGCCGTCGAACGACGCGCGCGTGCCGATGGGCTGCGGCTCGTAGCCCCGGCCAACGCCCAACGCGGCGCGAGCGCCGCCAACCAGCAACGTCAGCGTTCCGCCTGTCGAAGCCGCGCCGGTGGATCCGCTTCGGGCATTCATTGCGCTCGCATAGACGCGGCAGCCGGCGCGGCGCGGATTGGCACCAGCGCGTCATGCGCGGCCTGAACCATTCGAACGACATCTACGCCGAAGGCGGCGCTCGAGCGCGGCTCCGCTCCACCTCGGATCGCGCGGCAGAAGTCGGCGAGCTCGAGCGCGAGCGGCTCCGCTGGGAGGATCGCGGGCGCGATGATGTCACCCGTCCGGTAAGTGAGCTTGTATTCCCCGAACGTCTCGGGTTCGGGCAGCGCTACGCCGGAGTCGAAGATCCGCACGGGTTCGGGGCTCGTGTCCTCATACACGACCATCTTCTTCGACCCTGCTACTACCGTTCGCCGGAGCTTCGTGGGTGCGAGCCACGAAAGTTCCACGTGGGCCAGCGTCCCCGATGGGAAGCGCATGCTCATGAATGCGACGTCGGGAACGGACGGCAACACGCAGCCGCGCGCCGCAGCAGAGATCTCCTCTGGAAGCTCACCGAGCCAATAAAGGAGGATGGAGAAGTCGTGGGGAGCGAGATCCCAGATCACGCTCACATCGGACTGGTGTAGTCCGAGATTCACGCGGCTCGTCGAGACGAAGTAGATCTCGCCCAGGTCGCCGCCGCGGATCAAGTCTGCAACCGTGTTGACGGCCGGGCTGTACAGGAACGTGTGCCCCGGCATTAACAGCCGGCCAGTACGTCGCGCGAGTGACAACAGATCCTCCGCTTCCGATACCGAAGCCGCAAGCGGCTTCTCCACGAATGCGTGCTTCCCCGCGCGGAGTGCTGCGGATGCGAGTGGCGCATGCGTCGAGATTGGAGTCGCGATCGCGATCGCCTCCACATCCGGACTTTTCAGCAGATCGTCGTAGTGCACGGTCGCCCGCACACGTGAATAGCGCGACACGACCACGTCGAGCTTCGATGCGTCCGCGTCGCACACGACTACAACCTCCGCCTCCGACAACTCGTGCAAGACGCGCACGAGGTTCGGCCCCCAGTAGCCGAGCCCTACTACGCCGATTCGGACCGGCGCGTCTCCCCCGGCGCGTCGCCTCATGCCGTGCGGCCGAAGACGCGCGCCGGCGTGCGGGCGAGCAGCCACAGGTCTAGCCCGACTGACCAGCTGCGAACGTAAGCCACATCCAGGTCGAGGGCCTCGCCGAACGTCGACTGAGCGCGCGCCGTCACCTGCCACAAGCCAGTCATCCCTGGTGGAACGTAGAACCGCTCGAAGTGCTCCGCGCGGAAATGCTCTATCTCGTACTCCAGGCATGGTCTCGGCCCGACGAGCGACATCTCGCCGCGAAGTACGTTCACGAGCTGCGGAAGTTCGTCCAGGCTCGTCCGGCGCAGCCACCGACCAACGGGCGTGACGGCATCGGCGCGCTCCAGCTTGAAGAGCCCGTTGTCAGTGGTTGCGCGCTCCGGCTCGATCGAGGCGCGGATGTACGCCCTATGCGCCGAGTCGTCGACGCCGCGCCGCATCGTCCGAAACTTCAGCATGACGAACTTTTGCTGGTCGCGCCCAACGCGTACTTGCCTGAAGAAGATCGGGCCGGGTGAGGTCAGCTTCACCGCGGTAGCAATGAAGGCGAAGAGCGGCGCGGCCACGACTAGGCCAACACCGCTGCCGACGACGTCAATC
The DNA here is from genome assembly GCA_035540835.1 of Gaiellaceae bacterium. Taxonomy (GTDB): domain Bacteria; phylum Actinomycetota; class Thermoleophilia; order Gaiellales; family Gaiellaceae; genus DATLFU01. Next base: position 9,226 of record DATLFU010000076.1, on the reverse strand, counting down.
GCGCGCTTGAGCGCACGCGAGGACCGAGCAAGTCGCGGGGGCGTCAGACCGATGAGCGGAACGCCCTCGACCGCGTGGAAGCCGACGCGTGAGGCGGCGAGGTCGCCGAACCGGGGAACTACATCAACCTGAATGCCAGCATCCTGCAGACTCCGGATCAGCGCTGGCACGTCCACATCGGCTTCGTCGGCCGGAAAGGCGACGACGACGCGGTCCACACTTTCATCGGTCGCGAGGCGCGGAAGCGCCGAGAGCGGTCCGAGGACGGGGAGTTGGGCGACGTCTGATGCGCGCGCGCCTGGACGGCCGTCGACGAAACCTATGACTTCGATTCGGTACTCGCCATGCCGCATGCACTTTCTCGCGACGGCTTGCCCGATTGGATCGGCTCCGGCAACGACTGTCCGCTGCGTGTACGAGCCTGAGCGACGACACAGGACCCGCGCGCCGCCACGCGCAGCGATGACGCACGTGATTGCGGCCGCCCAGAAGAGCGCGAGCTTCGACGGGTCGGGGCGCGCCCATCCCGTCGCCCACGAACCGACCAGCAGGAGCCACGCGCCTACCGTGACGAGATGGAAGACGCCGACGACATCGTCAACGGTGGAGTGGTCGGTTCGTTCCTCATCACGATCATACAAGCCCCAGACCTTCGCCGCGAGCACCCACAGCGGGATTGCCACGACGAGCAGCGAGAACTCTGTCCGGAGCGAGACGGCGTCCGGAGCGCCACGGCTACCGACGAACGCTTCCGCAACCACGAGCGCGAGTGCGAGGCCCGCGATGTCGGCCGTGAGCAGAGCCCGGCGAACGACCCAGCCGCGGCGGCGCCTTGCTGGAACGCGGAGCGGCGCCGCTCCCGTCGCGTCGCGCGACCCGTCGAGGGGGGGAGAGTGTTCGGATGCGATCACGATGCGCTTCTTGCTTTTCGGCGAGCGAGGAGCGCCTGCCGCTCCGCCTCCTCGTAGTCGCCGTAGTACCCGCCGTAGCCGTACATCTCGGTGGCAGCAGCGCCGCTGAGGCAAAATCCAAGTTTCGCCGAAGGAACGATCTCGAGGACGCGTCGCAATTCCTTCAAGAGAGGCCTCTTGATCACGTTCTGCCGCACGACGAGGAAAACGGCATCGACCTTCCCGCTCAACGTCAGCGCGTCGCCTACTTGAAGAAGCGGCGGCGCGTCCACGAGCACGACATCGGCGTGCTCCGCAAGCCACGTGAGAATCGACGAGAGCGCGTCACTGTCAACGAACTCACCCGGGTTCGGCGGCAACGGCCCCGAGGGTAGGATTTTGAGGCCGCCCATCACAGCGGCGTCGGCGCGGCCGTTGCTGTCGTGCCTCGGCCGCCGCTGGACGGGGGCGATCGCCATAGACGCCAGCGCCTGATCGATCTTGGCGCGGCCGAGCGCGACATCCGTTAGCCCCGGCCTGCCTTCGAGCCGGAAGAGCGATGAGATGATTGGCCTGCGGAGGTCAAGGTCGACCAGCACGACGCGCCGGCCAGCCCGTGCCAGCGCTACAGCGAGATTAGACACCGTCGTTGACTTCCCCTCGCCCTGGATCGCGCTGGTCACCATCATCGTTCGCGCCTCGCGCCCGAGGTTGGCGAATTCGAGGTTAAGTCGAAGCATGCGGTACGCCTCCGCCTCCGGGCTGTTCGGAGACGCGAGCATCACCAGCCGGTGTTCCGATCGCAGCCTCCGCGGCGGCTCCGCGAGCCGTGCGAGGAGCGGCATTCGGAGCGCCTCGGCCACCTCGTCGGCTGAACGGATTCGTGTATCGAATGCCTCGCGGAGGAACGCCAGCCCGATGCCGAGGACGAGCGCCAGCGCGACCCCGAAAGCGCCGTTGCGCATCGGCCGCGGCTGCACCTGCACCGCTCGTTCGGCCTCCTGGACCACGAAGGCATTCGACGTTTGCAACGCCTCTAGCGTCGCGAGCTGCTGCTCGTTACCGACGAGTGTGCGATAGAGAGCCGTCCGCCGCTCACCCGCCTCCTCCAACTCGGCGATCCGCGCCTGGACGTCCGCGCGCGCGCGCTCGATCGCGGCCGTGTCAAGTTCCGCGCGGTACTCGGTAAACGCCTGCGCATACGCAGTCGCGAGCTTCAGCGCCAACGTGCGCTCGCCGTTCCTAACGGTAAAGGTGAGCAAGTCCGTGTTCCGCTCCACCGTGACGGCGGACGACTGAAGGAACGAGGCACGGCTCTCACGGTCGCTAGGGAGCCCTGCGGCCTCGAGCGCGTTGCTCGTTACCGCCGGAACACGCGCGAGGACTGCCTGCGTCTCGGTGACGCGATCCGCCGGCTGTCGCAGCCTCGGGTCCTCCACGCCGATCAGTCGCGAGGCGAGCGTGTCGCCGCCGAGGAGGACACTGGCGGAAGCCTCGTATGTCGGCGGCTGGCGTAGCGACAGCGCGACCGCGACGAACGGGACGACCACGACCGGCAGCACGACCAGCCACTTCCGTCGCGCGACTACGGCCACGTAATCAGCGAGACCGCGCTGACGCTCCTCCCCGTAGTCCTCTGGCCTCATCAGGTGCAGTGCCAACGCCCCTCTGCCTATCGCCGGTGCCTTGACAACATATGTGGGATTTCAGACGGGCGCAGAGTCTCCCGAACCATCGGCGAACCGACGAAGGCAGCGTGACACTAGCATGGCCGCGTCGCGCTGGTTTGTCTGCGCATCCCCTGCTCACTTTGGTCGCGGGGAGGGATGCACTGGTAATGTGCCCTCGTGCGCCTGCGCCGCAGAGACGGTTTCGGTGTCGCCGTCGTCGGCAGCGCCGCGCTCCTAGGCGCGCCATCGGCGGCGGCCTCCGAACTGGATCCCATCTCAGCGGTCGCGCAATATGTCGAGATCTTCCCGACGGCCACCGGCGGCGCGCCACTGCGTGGGGCGCCGCGGAGCGGAGCTCCAGCGCCGCCCGCCGAGCCGCTCACGCCGGCCGTGGCCGCCCGTTTGGCGGAAGCGCCGCGCGGCCACGCGCTCGCACGCATCGCCACATCGTCCGACCTCGTTGCTCCTCCTGCCGCCACCGGACGTGCTCACCACGCATCGCCGACCGGTGCGCCGGAGGTTGAGCGCCTCGCCGATCCTCAGCAGGGTGTAGTGCCCGAGCAGGCGCTGCTCCCCACTGCTCCCGCCAACCCTCTCGGTAGCGGGAGCCGGCGGCTAACAGTCCTCGCGGCGACGCTCGCGCTCGTAACGGTAATCGCAGCCGTCGCGGGTGCGGCCCGCCGCCACACCGCGATTAGTTAATCCGCGAAAAGCCGCCGCCCGAAGACGGTCGGCGCGGCGAGCGCCAGGATTGCGAACGCGTAGAAGTAGTAGAAGATCATCGTCAGGTAGAAGAGGTTCGCGACGAGCGTCGCGGCCAGCGCCGCCGTCAGGCCCCATGCGAGGGGGCGCACGCGGGCGGCGAGCGGGTCCCGTAGCGCCGCGAGGGCGCGGCCGATCGCGCGGGCGTCGCGGACGCGGCGGAAGACGTACCAGAGGAACACGGCGAAGAGCGCGCTGCCGACGAGGCCCGTCTCGACGAGCGTGGCGACGTAGAACGAGTGCGGGCCCCAGTTCGTCCGGCCGGTGACGAACTCGTAGTACACCGAGAAGTTGTTCAGCCCGAGCCCGAAGAGCGGGTTCGACGCGAGCACGTCCGGGACGAAGTTGTAGACGTCGAAGTGCACGCCGGTCGAGCCCCACTCCGTGGACGTGCGCGAGCGGAGGATCACGCGGAAGAAGTCGAGCCGCTGCGCGACGACGGCGCCGACGACGGCCGCGACGGCGCCGACCGGGACGAGGAGCGCACGCGAGAGGACGAAGCCGCGGTACGGGAACGCGAGGATCCCGAGCCCGACCACGAGCCCGAGGATCGCGCTGCGCGACAGCGTCGTCAGCTGGACGACGAGGAGGAAGCCGAGCAGCACCGCGAGCGGCACGCGCAGCCGGTGGCCGCGCTCCAGCCGCAGGTAGATCGGCGCGAGGACGAGCAGCGGGACGAGCAGCATGATCCCGAGGTGGTTCGGGTCGCCGGTGAGAGCGTTCGTCCGGTAGACCGCCTGGCCCTCGACGGCGCCGTACACGTTGATCGCGCTCGCGCCGCCCGTGAGCGGCGAGAGGACGAGCCGGTCGAGGTTCACCCCCGCCTGCGCTGCGGCGAGCTGGAGCACGCCGTACGCGGCGTTCGCGGCGAGGCCGACGACGAGCGCGCCGAGCGCCCACCAGTAGAAGCGCTCGCCGCGCCGCACGACGTACGCGATCCCGGCGACGAGGAACGCGAAGTGGAGGACGAACTTCACCAGCCCCTTCCAGAACTGGTCGACCGCCTGGAGCGTCGTCAGGTTGAAGAAGCCGACGAGGTAGACGAGGAGGAAGAGCGCGCCGAAAGCGCCGACGTACACGGCCGTCCGCGGCAGGCGCGCGTCGCGGCGCGCGACCGCGTCCGCCGAGAACGAGACGAGGAAGAGGATCGTGAGGACGTCGGCGAGGACGAGGTCGCCGGCAGCGGGGACGTTCCAGCGCAGCTTCGCGAACGTGATCGTGAACAGCGTCAGCAGGAACAGCCACTCGGTGAGGCGGCCGTGCCGCGTCATGCGAGGCTCCGCAGCAGGTCGGCGAGCTCCTCCGCGCGCGCGCCGCGGGAGAGGCGCTCGCGGTGCTCCGGCGCGAGCGGCGTGCCGTCGAGCCGGCCGGCCTTCCACCGCGCGTGCAGGTCGAGGAGCGCCTCCGCGATCGCGTCGACGTCGTCGGGCCGGACGACGGTGCCGGCGCCGGTCTCGCGCAGCAGGTCCGCGGCGGCGCCGTCCGGCGGGACGAGCGCGAGGATCGGCCGCTCCGCCGCGAGGTACTCGAAGACCTTCCCCGAGAGGACGCCGCGGCCGCGGCCGCCCGCCTCCGGGATCAGGAGCAGGAGCGCCTCGGAGTCGCGCTGGAGCTCGAGCGCGCGCCGGCGGGGGGCGAACGGGATCAGCTCGACCCGGTCGCCGAGGCCGAGCTCCTCCGCCCACTCGCGGTCGGCGGCGCGGAAGTCGCCGACGAACCGCGCGACGACGGGCTCGAGGCCCGTGCGCGCGAGCGCCTCCAGGAACGGTCGCGGGCTGCGCTTTCCGAAGAAGCTGCCGGCGTGCGTGATCCGCAGCCGGTCCGACGGGCGGTGCTCGAGGCCGGCGAAATCGTCGAAGTCGCAGCCGTTCGGGATCTCGACCACGCGGCCGCGCGGGGAGAAGCCGCGCGCCTCCTCGGTGATCGCGGGGCCGACGGCGACGATCGCGTCCGCCTGCCGCGCGACGAGGCGCGCGACGACGTGCTCGCCCTGCTCCTTCACTCGCGCGGGCAGGCGCTCCGCGCGGCGGTGCGGGTGCGCGACGAGCGAGTCGCGCAGGTCCGCGACCCACGGGATCCCGGTCGCGCGCTTGACCGCGGCGCCGATCAGGTGCACGGAGCTCGGCGGCGACGTCGTCAGCACCGCCTGGATCCCCTCCGCGCGGACGATGCGGATCGCGGCCGGGATCGCGGTCGCGTTCCAGGTCACGTTCTCGTCGGGGAGGAGCACGCGGCGGAAGGCGAGCCGCGCCTGCGTCGCCACCCGCTCGAGCCCCTCCGTCCCGTGCAGCTCCTCGGCCGGCTTCCGCCCCTTTGGGCCGACGTAGCGGGCGCGGTGCACCCACGCCTGGCTCGGCGGCTGGAGGTCCTCGTCGGAGTGGATCCACTTCGGGTCGTCGGGGGCCAGCACGTGCGTCTCGATCCCGAGCGCCGGCAGGTGCGTCGCGAACTTCAGCGTCCGCTGGACGCCCCCGCCGCCCGCGGGCGGGAAGTACAGCGTCACCAGCAGGACCTTCACGCACGAGAGGGTAATGGCCGCGGGACGGGGCGATGTCCGGCTCGCCCGGCACTCGCCCGTGGCTCATCCGGCACACGCGCGTCCCAGTTCGAGACGTACGATCGCACCGGGGAGGAGGCTGGGAGCACCTACGGGGCAGCCGTGGCGAAAAGGGACGAAAAACGCCAACCCGATGCTACGATCGTGCCGTGGGAAGGGCGCGCGCGATCGACGAGGCGCTCCGCGACGTCCTCGAGCTGCGCGCTGCTCGCTCGACGGGCGACCCGGGAGCTGCCCGCCGCCGGATCGCAGCGGTGGAGCGACGCCGCGTCCGGGCGATCGGCCCGAGCGTCCCGAAGACGCGCGCGGCGGCGCTGCTCGGCGTCAGCGTGACGGCAATCGACCGGTGGATCGCGCGGGGTGCACTGCCGGCGGTGGCGCGACCGGGTACGAGCCGCGCCGAGGTGGCGACCGGGCCGCTCCTCGAGCTCGCCGAGGAGGTGGAGTCGCTGCGGGCTGCGGGGGTCGAGCGCGCGACGATCGCGGCGGCCGTGCGGCAGCTCGCCGCGCGGCACCGGCCGCCGCGCATGGGCGAGCGCGGCTACTTCCCGGACCACAGGGCCGAGCGCCGGCACGAGTTCGCGACGACGACGGCCGCGGAGCGCGTCGCCGAGGCGATCGAGCTCAGCCGGACGCTCACACAGCTCTCGTCCCTCGCTCGATGACGCTCCCGCCCCTGGACGCCGCCGCGATCCTGCGGACACTCGTGGAGCACGGTGTGGAGTTCGTCCTGATCGGCGGTCTCGCGGTCGCCGCGCACGGGTACGTTCGCGCGACGAAAGACGTCGACATCGTCCCCGCTTCGGCGCCCGACAACCACGAGCGGCTGTACGAGGCGCTGCTGGCGATCGGTGCGCGCCCGCTCGAGATCGGTGACTTCCGCCCCGAGGAGTTGCCCGTCCCGTTCACGCCGGAGGGCCTTGCCTCCGGCGGCAACTGGGCGCTCGTGACCGACCACGGGCGTGTCGACGTGATGCAGTGGGTCAGCGGCATCGACGGGTACGAGCAGCTCCGGGCGAACGCCGAGCATCTCGAGCTCCCGAACGTCGGCCGGGTGGCCGTCGCGGGGTACGAGGACCTCGTCGCGATGAAGCGCGAGGCGCGACGCCCCCGGGACCTCCTCGATTTGGAGGAGCTGGCCGCGGTGCGTCGCGAGCGGTGACGGCGAGGCCGCGTCAGCGGAGGGCGTAGAGCGCGTACCGCTCGTCCTCGTGCACCGGCTCGAGGTCGGGCCGGAGGTCGAACCGCGAGCGGTCGACGACGAGGAAGTCCGCGCCGTAGCTGCGCGGGATCGCGAGGTCGCCGCTGCGGAGGAAGCGGATCACGTCGTCCCGCCGCTCGTACGGGCGGTTGCGCTCGGTGTCGGCGACGTGCGCGGGCGGCCCCGCGGCCACGTACACGGGCGCGTACGCGGCGATGCGGTAGCTCGTCTCGAGGTCGGAGAAGACCACGGCGCGCTCCGGCACGTCGCGCCGCAGCGCCTCCATCAGCGCCGGCGTGAGCGGGTTCGGCCGCCGCGCCTCCGACGGCGTCCACGCCTGCGCCGCGTGCCACGCGACCGGGAGGACGAACAGGAGCGCCGCGGCGCCGGCGAGCCATTCGCGCCGCAGCGGCCGCACGTCCGCGCGCACCGCCGCGCCGGCGAGCAGCGCGGCCGCGCCGCCGACGAGCGCGAAGAACACGAGGCCGACGGGGCCGCCGCCGCCCACGAACCGCGGCGTGAAGTCGCCGGGATACCACGCCTGCAGTGCGATCCCGGCCGCGAACGCGACGGGGAGCGCGAGCGGACCGAGCAGCCGGGCCGCGACGACCGCGCCGCCGGCGAACGCGAACGCGAACGGGAGGAAGCCCGCGAGGCGCCGCGACTGCGAGAGCGAGAACGCGTCGGAGACGCGCATGAACAGCTCCGGCACGAGGACGACGAGCAGCACCGCGAGCGACCCGCCGAGGACGAACGCGGCCCAGCGGCGGCGCGCGGCGAGCCCCGCGAGCGGGATCGCCGCGAGCCCCGCGACCGCGACCGCGCCGCTGCGCGAGAGGAGCGCCGGCGCGACGCGGTAGCGGCCGTCCGACCCGACCTCGAGCTGCCCCTCGTACTGCGCGAACGCGCGGCCGAGCTCCGCCGCGTCCGGAGCGTGCGACGCGGTCTCGCGCACCGCGGGGAGGAGCCACAGGATCGCGAGCCCCGACGGCACGGCGAAGGCGCCGAGCGCGAGCGCGCCGCGGCCGGCGTCGCGGAGGTCGAACAGCGCGCGCGCCGCCACGAACCCCGCGAGCGGCAGGGCGAGGAACGGCGAGTAGCTCGGGTGCACGAGCGTCAGCGCGACGCCTCCGGCCGCGAGCGGGCCGAGCAGCCGCAGGTCGCCGCTGCGGACGAACGCGAACACGGCCGCGAGCACGGCCGGCAGGATCAGCTGCCGGCGACGTCGAGCCGGCAGCGCGAGCGCCGGGAACGCGCCGCCGTGGCCGGGCGCGAGCGAGAAGAAGGCGACGTGCCCGGCGAGGACCGCGCCGCCCGCCCACGGGGAGCCGAAGAGCGCCGCCCCAGCCTCGTAGACGACGAGGAACGCGAGCGGCGCGAGGACGCTCGCGCCGTGGAGGACGACCTGCGCGGGGTCGACGCCGGCGAGCGTCGAGATCACGGCGAGCAGCCCGTGCCAGAGCGGGAACGCGTACCCGGGGTGCAGGCCGCCGTCCGCGAACTCGTTCACCGCGTGCAGCGAGAGGTCGTCGAACGCGACGAGCTTCCGCGTCCGGCCGACGTGGAAGAGCCCGTCGCCGCCGATGTGCTCCGTCACCCGCCACAGCGCGATCCCGTACGCCGTGCCCGCCGCGAGCACCGCCCACCAGGCGCCGTCCCAGGCGCGCCGCGGCCCGCGCACGAGCGTCGGGACGAGCGCGGCGGCGCCGGCGAGCGCGAGCAGGACGAGCGTCGTCCCGAGCGACGCCGACAGCGCGAACGTCGCCGTCAGCGCCAGGAACAGCGCGCCGAGCGCCCACAGCAGCGCCGCGGACGCGCTGCGCTGGCCGAACGCGCGCGCGACGAGGACGCCGGGGAGCAGCGCGACGAGCGTCGCCGCCGCGAGCCGCGCGTAGAGGCCGGCGCCGTCCTCCGGGAGGAGCCGCACGAGCGCGAGCGCCGGCCTCTACGCGCGGCTCGTGGCGGCGACGCTCGTCGCGCTGCTCCCGGGCGTGCTGGTGGCGCGTGCGTTCGGCCAGCGCAGCGCGGCGGCGGCGCTCCTGTGGGCGCTCGGCGCGCTGTTCCTGGCGCTGACGGCGACGTTCGCGCTGTCGGCGTCGCTCGGGACGACGCTCGTCCTGCTCGCGCTCGCCGGCGCCGCCGCGCT
>DATLFU010000075.1:0-29937 GCA_035540835.1 Gaiellaceae bacterium | reverse complement strand
CCCGGACGTGTCCGCGGGAGTCCCGTCCGCCCGTGCCGACGCACCGAGGTTTGCGGCGCCCCCGCACGCGGGGATCCTCCTGCGGATGGGCGAGAACGAGCGGGAGCACGAGACCGAGGAGGAGCTCGGCCGCGGCACGGGGCGCCAGGGCCCGTGGGCGAGCGACGAGGACGGGCCGCGCGCCGCGAAGCAGGACGGCGACCCCACGACCCTCGAGATCGAGAACGACCCGCGCGGCGGCCCCGGCTCCGAGGAGTACCGGACGGCCGACCCGCGCGACCTCGTCGAGGAGGGCGACACGGTGATGTCCGGCCCCGGCGGCGCGCCGCAGGAGGGCCTCTCCGTCGAGGAGCGGCGCGAGCACGGCGAGAAGTTCCGCCGCGAGCGCGAGGAGGACGACCCGATGCCCGGGACGGATTAGCCGTGCCGCGGGCGATCTGGACCGGCGCGATCTCCTTCGGCCTCGTCAACGTGCCCGTGCGGATGTACAGCGCGATCGAGCAGCACGACCTCAAGTTCCACTACGTCCACGCGAAGGACGGCGGCCGGATCGGCTACGAGAAGTACTGCAAGGCCGAGGACACGCCCGTCCCGGCCGACGAGATCGTGAAGGCCTTCGAGTACGAGAAGGGCGAGTGGGTCTACATGTCCGACGAGGACTTCGAGGCGGCGCAGGCGGAGAGCTACAAGACCATCGACCTGCGCGACTTCGTCCCCTACGAGGAGATCGACCCGATCTTCTTCGAGAAGACGTACTACCTCGGCCCGCAGGAGGGGTCGGAGCGCGTCTACGCGCTGCTGCTGCAGGCGATGGAGCGGTCCGGCCTCGCCGGGATCGCGAAGTACGTGATGCGCGACCGGCAGCACCTCGGCTGCCTGCGCGTGCGGGACGGCGTGATCGTGCTCGAGAAGATGTACTTCGCCGACGAGATCCGGCCGAGCGACGAGGTCGCGCCGGGCGACGTGAAGGTCGACGAGCGCGAGCTCGAGATGGCCGAGCAGCTGATCGACCGCTTCGCCGGCTCGTTCGAGCCGGAGAAGTACGCGGACACGTACCGCGACACGCTCTGCGAGATCATCCGCGCGAAACGGAAGGGCGAGGAGGTCCACGCCGAGGCGGCGGCCGAGCCCGACGAGCCGCCGGACCTGATGGACGCGCTGCGGGCGAGCCTCGACGCGGTGCAGCGGCGGCGCGGCGGCAAGCCTGCCGCGGGTGCCGACGGGAACGGCTCGGGCTCGAACGGCGGCGGCGACCTGCGCACGCTCAACAAGGACGAGCTCTACGCGCTCGCCAAGCAGGCGGACATCCCCGGCCGCAGCGACATGAGCAAGGAGGAGCTGGCCGAGGCGCTCGAGCGCGCGCGGTAGCGGATGCCGCGCGTCGACGAGGCGGACGAGCTGTACGGGCTCCCGCTCGACGAGTTCGTGGCGGCGCGGACGGCGCTCGCGAGGCGCCTGCGCCAGGACGGCCGCGCCGACGACGCGGCCGAGGTCGCCGGGCTGCGGAAGCCGACGGTGCCGCTGTGGGCGGTGAACCAGCTCGCGCGGCGGCGAGGACGCGAGGTCGCCGCGCTGCTCGAGGCGGCGGAGCGGCTCCGGTCGGGCGGCGCGGACGGCGCGGACGACCGGCTCCGGCGGTCGCTCGCGGCGCTCGTCCGCTCCGCGAGCGACGTCCTCGAGGAGGGCGGGCACGCCGCCTCGGACGCGACGCTCCAGCGCGTCGGGACGACGCTGCGCGCTGCGGCGGCGAGCGACGGCGAGGAGCGCGAGCTGCTGCGCCGCGGCGCGCTCGACCGCGAGCTGGAGCCGACGGGGTTCGAGGCGATGGCCGCGCTCGCCGCCTCCGCCTCGCCGCCGCCGCGCAGGAGCGAGCGGCGCGCGGACGGCGCGGCCGCGAAGCGGCGGGCGCGCGTCGAGGCGGCGGAGGCGGCGCTGCGCGAAGCGCGTGCACGGGCGCGCGACCTCGCGCGCGAGGCCGACCGCGCCGAGCGCGAGGCGACCCGCGCGCGGACCGCGGCCGAGCGCGCCGCCGCCGACGTCGAGAAGGGCGAGCGGGCGCTCGCCCGCGCCCGCTCCTAGCCCTACCGGCTCACGAGCTTGGAGAAGCGGCTCTCGTCGCCGTCCGAGGTCTCCTCCTGGTAGACGAAGGCGAGCTCGTTCTCCTCGAACGCCTCGAACCAGTCCTCCCAGGAGATCTCCTCCAGGCGGTCGTCGTCGCCGCGGCCGGGGAAGTCGATCCGGAGGATCCCGGGATCGTTGCCCGAGCCGGTGTCGGCGACCCGCGCCGGCTTCCCGCCGCGCTCCTCGACCCAGCGGCGGATCTCGTCGTGGTCGGTCGTGGTCTTGCTCTCACCTGCCATGAACGCGGCGTTTCCGTCGCGGCGCCGCCGAAAACGCGTCAGCGGCGGAGGGCCTGGAGCTCGCGCCGCAGCCGGAGCCGTACCTCGAGGTCGTGCGGCTCGCCGCCGGCGCCCTCGAGCGCGAGCGCGGTGTGGCCGCACGTCCACAGGTAGTACGCGTGCGTCGAGCGGAGCCCGAGCCGGTACGCGCGCTCGGCGGCGACGTACCACTCGCGGCTCCCCGGCACGGCCGCGAGGAACGCCTCCTTCGCCGCCACGAAGCGGTCCCAGCGCGCCCCCATCACCTCGTACGCCGCACGCGTCCGCCGGTCGTACGCCTCGAGCAGCTCCGGGTACGGGCGCGGAACCGCGAGCGGTGGCGCTGCAGCAGCTGAAACGGGGCGTCGGGACATCGGCCTCGATCGTAGGCGGGGGTCCGGTCGGCGCCTGTGGCCGCCGGAACGCGTTCCCGCGGAGGGTTCGAGCCGAGAGGATAGATGCTGTTCTGGCAACAGGAGCAGCCCTCGGTAGATGCTTCCTGGACAACACCCCGTCGGGTTTGAGCGGATCGTGCCGGGGCAGGAGCGATCACCAGCAGGAGGATCCGACAGGGGAGGGCCGTGGACGAGACCGTGCTGATCACCGGGGGCGCCGGCTTCATCGGCTCGCACCTCGCCGACGAGCTGCTCGCGGCGGGCTACCGCGTCCGCGCGCTCGACGACCTCTCGCCGCAGGTCCACGAGGACGGCGCTCGGCCGGAGTACCTGCATCCGGACGTGGAGCTCCTCCGCGGGGACGTGCGCGACGCGGACGCGGTGCGCCGGGCGCTCGACGGCGTGGACGTCGTCGTCCACTTCGCCGCGCGCGTCGGCGTCGGCCAGAGCATGTACGAGCTCGCCGAGTACACGAGCGTGAACTCGGCGGGGACGGCGGTGCTGCTCGAGGCGCTCCTCGACCGTCCGGTGCGGCGGCTGCTCGTCGCCTCCAGCATGAGCGTCTACGGCGAGGGGCTCTACCGCGACGCGGCGGGCCGCCTGCACGAGTCCGTCGAGCGGACGCGCGAGCAGCTCGAGCGCGGCGCCTGGGACCCCGTCGCCGACGACGGCACGCCGCTGGAGCCGCTGCCGACGCCCGAGACGAAGCCGCCGTGCCTCTCCTCCGTGTACGCGCTGAACAAGTACGACCAGGAGCGGCTCTGCCTGCTCTTCGGGCGCGCGTACGACGTCCCCGCGGTCGCGCTGCGGTTCTTCAACGTCTACGGGACGCGGCAGGCGCTCTCGAACCCCTACACCGGCGTGCTCGCGATCTTCGCGTCGCGGCTCCTCAACGCCCGCCCGCCGCTCGTCTTCGAGGACGGGCACCAGCGCCGGGACTTCGTCAGCGTCGCGGACGTCGCGCGCGCGTGCCGGCTCGCGCTCGTCGCCGACGGCGCCGCCGGCGAGACGATCAACGTCGGCAGCGGCGAGAGCGTCTCCGTCCTCGAGATCGCGGAGCGGCTCGGCCGCGTTCTCGGCGTCGAGATCGAGCCGGAGGTGACGGGTAAGTCGCGTGCCGGCGACATCCGCCACTGCTTCGCCGACATCGGCCGCGCGCGCGAGCTGCTCGGCTTCGAGCCGAGCGTCGCGCTGGACGACGGGCTCGAGGACCTCGCGGGCTGGCTCGAGGGGCAGACGGCGATCGACCGGGTCGACGACGCGGCGCGGCAGCTCGCGTCGCGCGGGCTGACGCGATGAGCGGCGCGGACAACGGCAACGGCGCCCGCCCGGCGCGCCCCTTGCTCGGCGTCGTCGAGTGGTTCGTCGTCGGCGAGCACGAGCGCGCGGAGCGCGTGATCCGCGAGCTGCGCGACCTCGGCGTCGAGCACGTGCGCACGGGACTGTCGTGGGCCGACTGGCACGCGCCCGGCGGCGCCGAGTGGATCCGCCACCTGCTCGCGCGCCTGTCGGCGGAGTTCGAGGTGCTGCCGTGCATCCACTACACGCCGCCGTCGATCGGTCTCGAGCCCGACGTCTCGTCGCCGCCCCGGCGCCTGCGCGACTACGCCGACTTCGTGGCGGTCGTGCTCGAGGAGGTCGGCGAGCACTTCCGCCACGTGGAGCTCTGGAACGAGCCGAACAACCTCAGCGACTGGAACTGGCGCATCGACACGGAGTGGGCCGACTTCTGCGAGATGGCCGTCGACGCCGCCTCGTGGGCCCGCCGCACCGGGAAGGAGGTCGTCCTCGCCGGCCCGAGCCCGCTCGACCCGGCGTGGCTCGACCTCGTCGGCCGCCGCGGGCTGCTCGAGCACGTCGACGCGGTCGGCCTCCATGGGTTCCCCGGCACGTGGGAGCCGCACTGGCGCGGGTGGCGCGACGCGTACGAGCGGACGCGCGCCGTGCTCGCCGAGCACGAGTGCGACGCCGAGATCTGGGTCACGGAGGCCGGCTTCTCGACGTGGCGCGGCGACGAGCACTCGCAGCTGCGGATGCTCGGCGAGCTGCTCGAGCTGCCGGTGGAGCGCGTCTACTGGTACGCGGGCGAGGACCTCGCACCCGAGCGACGGACCCCGGACGGCTACCACGCCGACGAGCGGGACTACCACTTCGGCATCCACCGGCACGACGGGACGCCGAAGCTGCTCGGTCGCGCGTGGCGGGACGGCGGCCTCCCGCTCGTCCGCGAGCTCGGCGCGCTCTGCCCGGCGCCGAGCGCGCGCCGCCACCGCGGGCCGGTCTCCGTCGTCACCGGCGGCGCCGGCTTCGTCGGCACGAACATCGCGGAGCGCCTCCTCCGGGAGGGCCACCGCGTGCTCGTCCTCGACGACCTCTCCCGCCCCGGCGTCGAGCGGAACCTGCTCTGGCTGCGCGACGCGTACGGCGCCGCGAACGTCCCGGTCGAGGTGGCGGACGTGCGCGATCCGTACGCGGTGCGCCGCGCGGTCGCGAGCGCGGAGCGCGTCGTCCACCTCGCCGCCCAGGTGGCGGTGACGACGAGCCTCGACGACCCGAAGGCCGACTTCGGCGCGAACCTCGCGGGCACGCTGAACCTGCTCGAGGAGCTGCGCCGCCTCCCGGAGCCGCCGCCGCTCCTCTTCACGTCCACGAACAAGGTCTACGGCGCCCTCGGGGACGTCGAGCTCGCGCGCGAGGACGACCGCTGGGAGCCGGTGGACGAGACGCTGCGCCGCCGCGGCGTCGACGAGCGGCGGCCGCTCGACTTCTGCACGCCGTACGGATGCTCGAAGGGCGCGGCCGACCAGTACGTCCTCGACTACGCGAAGACGTACGGGCTGCCGGCGACCGTCTTCCGGATGAGCTGCATCTACGGGCCCCACCAGCACGGGACCGAGGACCAGGGCTGGGTCGCGCACTTCGTCCTGCGCGCGCTCGCGGGGGCGCCGGTGACGATCTACGGCGACGGCGCCCAGGTCCGCGACGTGCTCTTCGTCGAGGACCTCGTCGACGCGATGATGCTCGCGCTGGACGGGATCGACCGGACGTCGGGGATGGCGTTCAACATCGGCGGGGGTCCGGAGAACGCCGTCAGCCTGCTCGAGGTCGTCCGGCTGATCGGCCAGCTCCTCGGCGAGGAGCCGGAGCTGCGGTTCGCCGACGAGCGGCCCGGCGACCAGCGGTACTACGTCAGCGACACGGGGCGGTTCCACGCCGTCACCGGCTGGGCGCCGGAGGTCGCGGTCCCCGAGGGGCTGGAGCGGCTGGTCGCGTGGGCGTCGTCGCGCCGCCGCGCGGCCGGCGGGGTGGCGGCGCGCGGAGCACGGTGAGCGGCGCGCTCGCCGTCGGCACCGCGACGATGCGGGCGGCCGTGCTGCGCGCGCCGGGGGCGGCCGCGGTCGAGCGCGTGCGCGTGCCGGAGCCCGGGCCGCGCGAGGTGCGGTTCCGCGTCGAGGGGTGCGGCGTCTGCGGCTCGAACGTCCCCGTCTGGACGGGCGAGTCGGGCGCGGAGCTGCCGCTCGAACCCGGCGCGCCGGGGCACGAGGCCTGGGGCGTCGTCGACGCGGTGGGTCGGGAGGTCGACGCGGTCGAGCCGGGGCAGCGCGTGGCCGCGCTCTCCTACCGCTCGTTCGCCGAGTACGACGTCGCCGACGCCGACGCCGTCGTGCCCCTGCCGGCGGCGCTCGACGGCGTGCCGGTGCCGGGGGAGGCGCTCGCGTGCGCGGTGAACGTCTTCCGCCGCGCCGACGTGCGCGCGGGGATGGGCGTCGCGGTCGTCGGCGCCGGCTTCCTCGGCGCGCTGCTCGCCCAGCTCGCGGCGCGGGCGGGAGCCCGGGTCGCCGCGCTCTCGCGGCGGCCGTTCTCGCTCGAGGTGGCGGAGCGGATGGGCGCGACCGCCGCGGACTCGGTCGAGCACGCGTTCGCGCTCAACGGCGGCGACGCGTTCGAGCGGGTGCTCGAGTGCGGCGGCGCGCAGGCGACGCTCGACGTCGCCTCGGCGCTCGCGGCGGTGCGGGGCCGGCTCGTGCTCGCCGGGTACCACCAGGGCGGGCCGCGCACCGTCGACGTCCAGAGCTGGAACTGGCGCGGCCTCGACGTCGTCAACGCGCACGAGCGGGACCCGGCGGAGTACGCCCGCGGCCTGCGCGAGGCGGTGGCGGCGCTCTCGGACGGCCGGCTCGACCCGTCGCCCCTGTACACGCACCGCTTCCCGCTGGAGCGCCTCGGCGACGCGCTCGCCACCGCGGCGGAGCGGCCGGACGGGTTCGTGAAGGCGCTGGTGGAGCCGTGAGCGCGGTCGCGACGAAGCCGCGGCTCGGGTTCCTCGGCGCGGGCTGGATCGGGCGCGCGCGCATGGAGGCGGTCGCCGCGAGCGGCGTCGCGGAGGTGGCGGCCGTCGCCGACCCCGCGCTCGACGGCGCGCTCGCGTCGCTCGACGAGCTGCTCGACCTGCCGCTCGAGGGGATCGTGATCGCGACCCCGAGCGCGCTGCACGCCGAGCAGGCGGTCGCGGCGCTCGAGCGGGGGCTCGCCGTCTTCTGCCAGAAGCCGCTCGGGCGGACGGCGGCCGAGGCGCGCGCCGTCGTCGAGGCCGCGCGCGCCGCCGACCGGCTGCTCGCGGTCGACCTCAGCTACCGCGAGGCGGCGGCGTTCCGCGCCGCGCAAGACGTCGTCCGCTCGGGCGAGCTCGGCGAGCTCGTCGCCGCCGACCTCGCGTTCCACAACGCGTACGGGCCGGACAAGCCGTGGTTCTACGACCGCGCCCTCGCCGGCGGCGGGTGCGCGATCGACCTCGGCATCCACCTCGTCGACCTCGCGCTCTGGACGCTCGGCCGCGAGCGCTTCGAGTCGGTGACGAGCCGGCTCGTCGGCGAGCCGGTGGAGCAGTACGCGGCGGCGCAGCTCGACGAGGTGCGGCTCGCCTGCTCCTGGAACCTCCACGCCGGCCGCGACGCGGTGATCGAGGCGAGCTTCTACGGGAGCGATGGCGCCGTCTCCGTCCGGAACGTCGGCGGCTCGTTCTACGACTTCCGCTGCGACCGCTTCCGCGGCACCGCGCGCGAGACGCTCGTGGAGCCGCCGGACGAGTGGGGCGGACGCGCGATCTGCGCGTGGGCGCGGCGGCTCGCCGCCGGCGACCGGTTCGACCCCGCCGCCGAGGAGCACGTGCGCGTCGCCGAGACCCTCGACCGGATCTACGGCCGATGAGGATCCTGATGACGGCCGACACGGTCGGCGGGGTCTGGCGCTACGCCGTCGAGCTCGTGCGCGCGCTCGACGCCGACGTGACGCTCGCGACGATGGGCGCGCCGCCGACGGAGGAGCAGCGCGCGGAGGCGCCGTGCCGCCTCGAGGAGTCGTCGTTCGCGCTCGAGTGGATGCCGGACCCGTGGGACGACGTCGCGCGCGCGGGCGAGTGGCTGCTCGAGCTCGCCGACGACGTGCGGCCGGACGTCGTCCACCTCAACGGCTTCGTGCACGCCGCGCTGCCGTGGCGCGCGCCCGTCCTCGTCGCCGCGCACTCCGACGTGGCGACGTGGTGGGAGGCGGTGCGCGGCGGTACGCCGCCGCCGGAGTGGGACCGGTACCGCGCCGCCGTGCAGGCGGGCCTCGCCGCCGCCGACGCGGTCGCGGCTCCGACGGCGGCGATGCGCGACGCGCTCGGCCGCCACTACGAGCTCGCGGCGGGCTGCTACGTGATTCCCAACGGGCGATCGCCGCTCCCGCAACGCCCGAAGGAGCCGTACGTCGCCGCAGCCGGACGCTTCTGGGACGAGGCGAAGGGGCTGGACGCGATCCAGCGCGTGGCGCCGACGCTCGAGTGGCCGGTGCGCGTCGCGGGGGCCGAGGGGCCGGTGCGGGCGAGTGAGGTGGAGGAGCTCGTCGCGCGGGCCGCCGTCTTTGTGGCGCCGGCGCGGTACGAGCCGTTCGGGCTCGCGGCGCTGGAGGCGGGGACGGCGGCGTGCGCGCTCGTCCTCGGCGACGTCCCGAGCTTGCGGGAGGTCTGGGGCGACGCGGCGCTGTTCGTCCCGCCCGGCGACGACGACGCGCTCCGCGCGTCGCTCGCGCGCCTGATCGCCGACGACGCCCTGCGTGCGGAGCTCGGCTCTCGTGCGCGCGACCGCGCGGCGCGGTACACGCCCGAGGCGATGGCGCGGCGGTACCGCGCGGTCTACGCCCGGCTCGCGGTGGGGGTCGCGGCCTGATGCGCTTCGTCTACTTCGCGCACTCGCTCGTCTCCGACTGGAACCACGGCAACGCGCACTTCCTCCGCGGCGTCGTCCGGGAGCTGCTGGCGCGCGGGCACGAGGTGGAGGTGTACGAGTCGCGCGACGGGTGGAGCCGCACGAACCTGCTCCGCGAGGGCGGCGAGCGCGCGCTCGCCGCGTTCCGGAGCGCCTTCCCGGAGCTGCGCCCACGGGTGTACGGGCTCGACGAGCTCGACGTCGACGCCGCCGTCGAGGGCGCGGACGTCGTGGTCGTGCACGAGTGGAACGACCCGTGGCTCGTCGCGGCGGTCGGCGCGGCGCGGCGGCGCGCGGGCTTCCGGCTCCTCTTCCACGACACGCACCACCGCGCCGCGACCGCGCCGGAGGAGATGGCGAGGTTCGAGCTCGACGCGTACGACGGGGTGCTCGCGTTCGGCGCGGTCATCCGTGACCTCTACCTCGAGCGCGGCTGGGCGGCGCGTGCCTGGACGTGGCACGAGGCGGCGGACACGCGGCTGTTCCGGCCGCTCCCCGACGTCGAGCGCGAGGGCGACGTCGTGTGGGTCGGGAACTGGGGCGACGAGGAGCGGACGGCGGAGCTGCACGAGTTCCTCCTCCGCCCGGCGCGCAAGCTGCGGCTGACGGGGACGGTGCACGGCGTGCGGTACCCGCCGAACGCGCTGCGGGCGGTGCGGCGCGCCGGCCTCCGCTACGGCGGGTGGACGGCGAACCACGACGTGCCGCGGCTCTTCGCCGCGCACCGGGTGACGGTGCACGTGCCGCGGCGCCCGTACGTCGAGGCGTTGCCGGGGATCCCGACGATCCGGCCGTTCGAGGCGCTCGCGTGCGGGATCCCGCTCGTCTGCTCGCCCTGGGACGACGCCGAGGGGCTGTTCCGCGCGGGCGTGGACCACCTCGTCGCGCGCGACGGGCGCGAGATGCGCGAGCACCTGCGCGCGGTGCTCGCGGACGAGGAGCTCGCGGCGTCGCTCGCGGAGCGGGGGCTGGAGACGATCCGCGCGCGGCACACGTGCGCGCACCGCGTCGACGAGCTGCTCGAGATCGTGCGGGAGCTCGAGCCGAGGCTGGCTGCGGCGTGAGGATCGCGTTCTTCGGCTCCAGCCTCGTCTCGGCGTACTGGAACGGTGCGGCAACGTACTACCGCGGGATCGTCCGCGCGCTGCACGAGCGCGGCCACCGCGTGACCTTCCTCGAGCCGGACGCGTACGAGCGGCAGCAGCACCGCGACATCGACGACCCGGAGTGGGCGGAGGTCGTGGTCTACGAGCCGGAGCGGTGGCGCGACCTGCTCGCGCGGGCACGCGGCGCCGACGTCGTCGTCAAGGCGAGCGGCGTCGGCGTCTGCGACGAGGAGCTGGAGGCGGGGGTGCTGGAGCTCGGCGCGCCGACGACGATCTTCTGGGACGTCGACGCCCCCGCGACGCTGGCGCGGATGGAGGCGGACCCGCGCGACGCGCTGCGCTCGCTCGTCTCGCGGTACGACCTCGTCCTCACCTACGGCGGCGGCGACCCGGTGGTCTCGCGCTACCGCGCGCTCGGCGCGCGCGACTGCGTCCCCGTCTACAACGCGCTCGACCCGGACACGCACCACCCGGTGCCGCCGGACGACCGGTTCGCGTGCGACCTCGCCTTCCTCGGCAACCGGCTCCCGGACCGCGAGGCGCGGGTGGCGGAGTTCTTCGTGCGCGCGGCCGAGCTGGCGCCGGAGCGGTCGTTCCTGCTCGGCGGGAGCGGCTGGGAGGGGAAGGAGCTGCCGCCGAACGTCCGGCTGCTCGGGCACGTCTCGACGAACGACCACAACGCGCTCAACTGCACGCCGCTGGCGGTGCTGAACGTGTCCCGAGAGAGCATGGCCGCGAACGGGTTCTCGCCCGCGACGCGGGTGTTCGAGGCGGCGGGCGCGGGCGCGTGCCTGATCACCGACGCGTGGGAGGGGATCGAGCTCTTCCTCGAGCCGGAGGAGGAGGTGCTGGTGGCGCGGGACGGCGCGGAGGTCGCGGAGCTCCTCCACGGTCTCGACCCCGAGCGTGCGCGCGCGGTCGGCGAGGCGGCACGGGCGCGCGTGCTCGCCGAGCACACGTACGCGCACCGCGCGGCGCAGGTCGAGGAGACGCTGGCGGTGCTCGCGTGAGGATCGTCGTCCTCGGCCTGTCGATCACCTCGTCGTGGGGGAACGGGCACGCGACGAACTACCGGGCGCTCCTGCGGGCGCTGCGCGAGCGCGGGCACGACGTCCTCTTCCTCGAGCGCGACATGCCGTGGTACGCCGCCGCGCGCGACTGGGACGCGCCGTTCGTCCGGCTCTACGGGTCGGTCGAGGAACTGCAGGAGCGGTGGGAGGCCGAGGTGCGCGGCGCCGACCTCGTCGTCGTCGGCTCGTACGTCCCCGCCGGCGTCGCGGTCGGGTCGTGGGTGCAGCGCGTCGCGGGCGGCGTCACCGCGTTCTACGACATCGACACGCCCGTGACGGTGGCGAAGCTCGAGCGCGGCGACACCGAGTACCTCGCGCCGGAGCTCGTCGGCGGGTACGACCTGTACCTCTCGTTCACCGGCGGGCCGCTGCTCGAGCGGCTGGAGGACGAGTTCGGCGCGCCGCGGGCGCGCGCGTTCCACTGCCTCGTCGACCCCGATGCGTACCGCCCGCTCGACGTGGAGCGGCGCTGGGAGCTCGGCTACCTCGGGACGTACAGCGACGACCGGCAGCCGGCGGTGGAGGCGCTCCTCGTCGAGCCCGCGCGGCGGCAGCCGGACGCGCGCTTCTGCGCCGGCGGCCCCGGGTACCCGGAGTGGGTCCGGTGGCCGGGGAACGTGGAGCGGATCGACCACCTGCCGCCCGCGGAGCATCCGTCGTTCTACGGCGCGCAGGCATTCACGCTGAACGTGACCCGGCGCGACATGGTGCGCGCGGGGTGGTCGCCGAGCGTGCGGCTGTTCGAGGCGGCGGCCTGCGGCGTCCCGGTGATCTCGGACTGGTGGGAGGGGCTCGACGCCTTCTTCGAGCCGGGGCGGGAGATCGTCGTCGCGGAGGGGACGGACGACGTGCTGCGGGCGCTGCGGGAGGTCGGCGAGGAGGAGCGGCGCGCGATCGGGCGGCGGGCGCGCGAGCGCGTGCTCGCCGAGCACACCGCGGCGCATCGCGCGCGCGAGCTCGAGGAGCACGTGGCGGAGCTGATGGGAGCGCGGCGGTGACGCTCCAGTCGCAGGCGCGCCACGACCCGGAGCTCCGCGCTCTCGCGCCGTGGTTCCACAACCTGCACCTCCCGGACGGGCGGCAGACGGCGCCCGACCATCCGCTCGGCGACTTCCCCGCGCTGATGTGGGAGCGGATCGCGCCGCACGTGCCGGACGACCTGAGCGGCGCGCGGGCGCTCGACATCGGCTGCAACGCCGGCTTCTACGCGTTCCAGCTCGCGCGGCGCGGCGCGGAGGTGACGGGGCTCGACGTCGACGCGCACTACCTCGCGCAGGCGCGCTGGGCGGCGCGGCAGTACGGCCTCGAGGGACGCGTCCGGTTCCGTCAGGGGCAGGTGTACGACCTCGCACGCGAGCGCGACGAGTACGACGTCGTCCTCTTCCTCGGCGTGCTGTACCACCTGCGCTACCCGCTGCTCGCGCTCGACGTCGTGGCCGAGCGGGTGCGCGGGCTGCTCGTGCTGCAGACGCTGACCGCCCCGGGCGAGGAGGCGGTCGAGCCGCCTCCGGACGTGCCGATCACGGCGCGCGACCTGCTCGTGCAGCCGGGGTGGCCGACGATGGCGTTCATCGAGCGCGACCTCGCCGGCGATCCGACGAACTGGTGGGCGCCGAACCACGCCGCCGTCGAGGCGATGGTGCGGTCGACCGGCCTCGAGGTCGCCGCTCGCCCGGCGCCCGAGGTGTACGTCTGCCGCCGCGGCCCCCGCTACGAGGAGCTCCGCCGCTGGCACGGCGACGAGCTCCGCGCCGCCACCGGAACGTGACGTGTCCCGCGCGGCCATGTCGGGGGTCTGACCCCCGACATGGCCGTTCCAGCCGTGCCGCGCGCGGCGACCGCGCCGGCGCGGTCGCCGCCTCCGCGCGGGGCCGCCCCGCGAAGGCCATGCCCCCCGCGGCCGTGTCGGGGGTCTGACCCCCGACACGGCCCGGCCGGACATGGCCGGGGTCAGACCCTGGCCATGTCCGTTGCGGTCATGCGAGGCGCGCCAGCGCGCCGCCGAGGCGTTGCCGCGCCGTCAGGAGGCCGGCGTGGAGGTCGCCGTCGCGGCGGACGCGCTCCACCACCGCGTCCATCGTGAACGCGCGCGGGTCGAGCGTCTCGCGAACCTCGTCCCACACGAGCGGCGTCGCCACGGCCGCCTCGGGCCGCGGGCGCACGGAGTACGCGGCGACGACCTGCTGCCCGTGGCCGTTCATCTTCGTATCGACGAAGACGCCGCGCCGGCGCGCGAGCGATCGCTCCGTCGTCACGAGCCCGCCCGAGCCGCGGACGAGCGCGCCGGCGACGACCTCCGCGAACTCCCGGACCTCGGCGAAGGTGTGGCGCCGCTCGACGCCGACGAGCACGTGGAGCCCCGCGCCGCCCGTCGTCCGGGGCCACGACGCGAGCCCCAGCGCCTCGAGCGCCTCCCGCAGCAGGCGCGCGGCGCGCGCGACGTCGGCGAACCCGACGTCCGCGGGGTCGAGGTCGAACAGCACCCAGTCCGGCCGCTCCGGACGATCCGCACGCGACGACCAGACGTGGAGGTCGACGCACCCGAACTCGAGCATCCACAGGAGCGCGGCCTCGTCGTTCACGAGCGGGTACCGCACGAGCGCGCCGCCGCGCGAGCGCGCCGGCTGCGGCGACACCGCGACCCACTCGGGGAGCTCCGGCGGCGCGTCCTTCACCCACGCGAACGGGCTCCGCGGCCCGTTGTAGTGCCGCTTCATCGTGAACGGCCTGCCGCGCAGGTGCGGCAGGAGCGCGTCCGCGACCGCGCGGTAGTAGGCGACCACGTCGGCCTTGCGCAGCCCGTGCTCCGGCCACCAGAGCTGCTGGAGCCGCGTCATCCGCACGGCGCGCCCGCAGGCGCGCACGACCTCCTCGCCGGCTCGCGTGCCGGCGCGCACCTAGTCCGGCGGCTGGTTCGTCGCCCGCGCGGCCCTCCGCCCGAGCGCGGTGACGATCGAGTCGTCCACGGGCGAGTCGATCCGGTCGCCGCGGACGAGCCGCGGGTCATTCGAGTCGGGGAGGACGCGGTTGACCAGCGCCAGCGCCTCCGTCACGAGGCCGGGAGCCAGCCCCGTCGCGCGCGCGAGCAGCTTCGCGTGCAGCGTCAGCGTCACCTCCGTCTCGCGGTGGCGGATCGCCCGGACGATCCGCCGCGCCGCCCGATCGGCTGCGATCGTGTTCAGCGGCGACGCCGCGACCGGCGCGAACAGCGAGTACAGGAGCTCGGCGTCGCCCTTGAACAGCGCCGACAGGTACGAGCCCGTCCGCATCAGCCCCGGCACGACGGTCACGACGTGGACGCCGTGGCGCGCCAGCTCCGCGTGCAGCCCCTGCGACAGCCCGACGGCCGCGTACTTCGACGGCGTGTACGACCCGAGGAGCGGCACGCTGACCTTGCCGCCGATCGAGGTGACGTTCGCGATGGTCCCTTCGCCGCGCTCGAGGAACTGCGGGAGGACGGCGTAGACGGTGTTGACGATCCCCCAGAAATGGATGTCCATCGCGCGGGCGAAGTCGTCCGGGCGCTGCGACCGCAGCGGCCCGACGGAGATGACGCCGGCGTTGTTGACGAGGACGTCGACGCGCCCGAACCGCTCCGTCGCCTCCGCGACCCACGCGTCGACGTCGCTGCGGTCGGCGACGTCGCACCGCGTCGCGAGCACCTCCGCGCCGCCGGCGGCGAGCCGCTGTCGCGCCCGCTCGAGCGCGTCCTCACCGCGGGCGCAGATCGCGACGCGCGCGCCTGCGGCCGCGAGCTCCTGCGCGAGCGCGAAGCCGAGCCCCCGCGAGCCGCCCGTGACGAGTGCCGTCCGGCCGGTCAGGTCGTCGGCGCGGGCCGCGCGGAGCGCCGCGCGCGCCGCCAGTGCCGCACCCGCTGCGAGGGTCAGGCGCTTCATCGCCGGGCGGGTTCCCCGGCGTCCTCGCGCAGAAACGGGAGCACGAGCTCGCGAAGGGCCTCCGGGTGCGTGAAGTGCGCCGCGTGCGCGGCTCCCGGGACGACGGCTGCGCGTCCCGCCGGTGCGAGCGCCGCGACGTGCTCGGCCCACGCGGCCGGCGCGATCGGATCGCGCGAGCCGCGCACGACGAGCACCGGCGCCTGGACGAGCGGGAGCCGCCGCTCGATCGGATGCCGCACCATCGCGCGCGCGGCGCGTGCCGTCCGCACCGGTCCCGCGCGCAGGTAGTCCGACGCGACGACGCCGTTGAGCCGCGCGGACTCGCGCGTGCTGTCGAGCGCGAGGCGCGCGAGCTGCCGCGCGAGCGTGGGTGCCGCGGGGTCGCGCGTCGGCCCGACGAGGACGAGCCGGTCGACCAGCGCGGGCCACCGCACCGCGACCTCGACCGCGACCTGGCATCCCATCGAGTTCCCGAGCAGGACGCCGCGTCCGACGCCGATCCCGGCGAGCCACGCGCGCACGACCGTCGCGAGCGTCTCCACGCCGAGCGCGCGCGGCGGCCGCTCGCTCCGGCCGAAGCCTGGGAGGTCGAGCGCGACGACCCGCCGGTGCGGCGCCAGCGCCTCGAGGATCGGGCGGAGGTGGCGCGTCGAGACGCCGAGGCCGTGGATGCCCACCACCGTCAGCCCCGGCCGTGCAGGTGACGCGACCTCGTGCACGCGGAGGCCGGCGACGCGGCGCGTTCCCGAGACGAGGGGCATGGCGGCGTCCTTACCCGGCCGCGCCGGGCGGACGCGCTAGAGCCTCGCGGCGAGCGCCTCGTCGACGGTCGCGTGGACGGCGAAGTGGCGGTCGAGGCCGGACACCTCCAGCGCGCGACGGGTCTCGAGTCCCGGCCCGGCGAGCAGGAACGCGCGCCGGTTCTTCAGCCGCGTCCGCGCCTCGATCAGCACCCCGAGCGCCGTGGAGTCGATGAAGGAGACCTCCGCGAGGTCGACGACGAGCCGCTGCGGCCCGGCCGCGAGCGCCGTGAGCAGCGCGTCGCGCACGTCGTGCGCGTTGTACAGGTCGAGCTCGCCGGCGAGCCGCACCACGACCGCGCCGTCGGGCGCGTCGGCGACCTCCTTCACCGCGTCGCGTCCCAATGCGCTCGCGCCGCTGTCCGACCCTGCGTGCTCTGCCACGTCGCGGCCTCGCCTCCTCGAACTCGCTTCGGCTCGAGCGGGATCCCGGCTCGCCCCCGGTGCGATTAGAGCACGCGCGGAGCGGCCGACGCAACGGCGATAGGCTGCGGAGGTGACGCCGGACGAACGCCTCGCGGAGCTCGGCCTCGCGCTGCCAGAGATCCCGTCGCTGCCGTTCGTGCCGCGCCTGCGACCCGTGCTCGTCCACGAGGGGATCGCGTACCTGTCGGGGATCGGTCCGGTCGGCGTCGCGGGACGCGTCGGCGAGACGCTCGGCGTCGAGGCGGGATACGCGGCGGCGCGCGAGACGGCGCTCCTTGCGCTGCGGCGGCTCGTCGACGAAGTCGGCGCGCTCGACCGGGTCGCGCGCTGGATCCGCGTCCTCGGCTTCGTGCGCTCGGCGCCCGGCTTCGGCGACCAGCCGTCGGTGCTGAACGGCTTCACCGACCTCGTCGTCGCCGTCTTCGGGGAGGAACGCGGCCTCTGCGCGCGGAGCGCGATCGGCGTGAGCGAGCTTCCCGCGGGCATCCCCGTCGAGGTGGAGGCGGCGGTCGCCCTCCGCGTCTAGGGTACGGCGCATGAACCCGACGCTCGATCGCCTCCGGACGCGCCTCGCGCAGGTCGTCGACCTCCGCCGCGTGAATTCGCTCCTCTTCTGGGACCAGCAAACGATGATGCCGGCGGCCGGCGCCGCCGCTCGCGGCGAGCACCGCGCGACCCTCGACCGACTCGCGCACGAGCTGTTCGTCGCGGACGAGACGGGTCGGATGCTCGACGAGCTCGAGTCCTACGCCGAGACGCTCGACTACGACTCCGACGACGCGTCGCTGATCCGGGTCGTCCGCGCCGACTACGAGAAGGCGCGGCGCGTTCCGGCGGAGTTGCGTGCGGAGATGACGCGCGCCGCCTCCGAGGGGCTGCGCGCGTGGATGGGCGCGAAAGCGGAGTCCGACTTCGCGGCCTTCCTGCCGGCGCTCGAGCGGAACGTCGAGCTGCGGCGCCGGTACATCGACTGCTTCGACGGGTACGACGAGCCGTACGACGTCCTCCTCGACGACTACGAGCGCGGGATGAAGACGGCGGAGGTGCGTGCGATCTTCGAGGAGGTCAAGCACGCGCTCGTGCCGCTCATCCGGGAGGCAGCGGACCGCGACGCCGACGACGACTTCCTGCGCGGGTCGTTCCCGGTGGAGCGGCAGGAGGCGATCGGCCGCGAGGTGATCGAGGCGTTCGGGTTCCGTCCGGACTCGTGGCGGCTCGACCACACGCCGCACCCGTTCGCGGGCGGCGCCGGGATCGACGACATCCGGATCACCACGCACTACCGGGAGCGCGACCTCGACTCGTTCTTCGCGACGATGCACGAGTACGGGCACGGGCTCTACGAGCACCAGGTCGCGCGCGAGCTCGAGCGGACGCCGCTGGGGTCGGGCGTCTCGCTCGGCGTCCACGAGTCGCAGAGCCGGATGTGGGAGAACCTCGTCGGGCGGAGCCTCCCGTTCTGGCGGTTCTTCTACGGCCGCCTGCAGGCGGCGTTCCCCGAGCAGCTCGGCGACGTCGAGCTGGAGCGGTTCTACCGCGCCGTCAACCGCGTGCACCCGTCGCTGATCCGGATCCACGCCGACGAGGTCACCTACAACCTGCACATCATCCTGCGCTTCGAGCTGGAGCAGGACATCGTCAACGGGCGCGTCGAGCTGCGCGACCTCGCGCAGGTGTGGGGCGAGCGGATGGACGAGTACCTCGGGCTCGAGGTGCCGGACGACGCGCGTGGCGTCCTCCAGGACATGCACTGGGCCGGCGGGCAGATCGGGTACTTCTCCACGTATTCGCTCGGCAACGTCATGTCCGTCCAGATCTGGGAGCGCGTGCTCGAGGACGTCCCCGACCTCGTCGAGGGGTTCGAGCGCGGCGAGTTCGCGCCGCTGCGCGAGTGGCTCGGCGAGAACCTGCACCGGCACGGCCGGAAGTACCGGCCGCAGGAGCTGCTCGAGCGGGCGGTCGGGCGGACGATCGACCCCGCGCCGTACCTCCGGTACCTGCGCGAGAAGCATGGGACCGGCGCGCTCACGGCGTAGCGGCGGGCGCCGCGGCGCGAGGCGGCCGCCGCGCCACGGCCAGGGGCGGGCAGGCGTCGCGATGCCCGCACGCTCCGGGTTCGCGTAGACGTACGGGCACAGCGCGTCGTAGTGGTCGTCGGTCTCGACGACCTCCGACCAGAACCGTCCCTGGAAGACGTGGCCCGTGATGCCGTAGCGCTCGTTGAAGAGCTGCGCGTAGCGGCCCTTCAGCCACTGCATCCCGGCGGAGAGGTTCGCCTCCCGCACCAGCTCGACCACCAGGTGGAAGTGGTTCGGCATCAGGCAGTAGACGTGGGCCGCCCACGCGTAGTCGCGGATCGCGCGGGCGAGGAGCCGCTGGAAGAGGCGGTAATCCTCGGCGTCGTAGAAGATCGGCGCACGGCGATTCCCGCGCGAGGTGACGTGGAGGAGCGCGCCGGGGAACTGGACGCGGAGCGGGCGAGGCATCGCCGTCGACCGTAGCGCCGGCGACGCGCCGCATCGCCCTGCGTTCCCGAATCGGCACGCAATCGGCACGAACGCGTCACACCCGGCGCTTCCCGCCGCGCCCGCCGCGGACGTGGCCGCCGGAAGCACGTCCGGGGTCTGACCCCGGCCACGGCTGCGGTGGACGTGTCGCGCCCTGACGACGGTGCCCGCCGCTCCGGCGTCGTGCAGCGCGGCAAGGCGTCGCCGCGCCGCTGCCCCCGCGCCGGCCATGGCCCCACGAGACGCGTCGGGGGTCTGACCCCGGCCATGGCCGCATGGGACGCGTCGCGGGTCAGACCCCGGCCGTGGCCGCCGGGGACACGTCCGGCATCCGGGAGCCGCGGTTGCGTCACACTTCCGCCGTGGAGGCGTTGCTCGCGTACCGCGACCGGTTTCCGATCCTCCGGGACACGACGTACCTGATCAACCACTCGCTCGGCGCGATGCCGGCAGAGGCCGAACGGCGGCTGCTCGAGTACGCGCGCACGTGGCGCGAGCGGGGGATCCGCGCCTGGGGCGAGGGCTGGTGGACGATGCCGATCACCGTCGGCGACCAGGTCGGCCGCATCGTCGGGGCGCCGCCGGGGTCGACCGTCATGCACCAGAACGTCGCCGTCGCCGAGGCCGTCGTCCGCTCCTGCCTCCGCCCCGACGGCGCCCGCAACCGCGTCGTCTACGAGCGTGGGAACTTCCCCTCCGTCCGCTACCTCTGGCAGGCGCAGCCCGACCTCGAGACGCTCGTCGTCGAGGACGACGCCGCCATCGTCGACGCGATCGACGAGCGGACGCTGATCGTCCCGCTGAGCCACGTCCTCTTCCGCACGGGCGAGATCCAGGACGTGGAGCCGATCGTCCGCCGCGCGCACGACGCCGGCGCCTACGTGCTCCTCGACGCGTACCAGTCGGCGGGGATCGTCCCGCTCGACGTCACCGCCCTCGGCGTCGACTTCGCCGTCGGCGGGAGCGTCAAGTGGCTCTGCGGCGGCCCCGGCGCGGGCTGGCTGTACGTGCGGCCCGACCTCGCCGAGCGCCTCGAGCCGACCTATACCGGCTGGCAGGCGCACGCGCGTCCCTTCGCGTTCGAGCCGGAGATGGAGTACGCCGCCGGCGCCGCGCGCTTCCTCACCGGCACGCCGAACGTCCCCGCGCTGTACGCGGCGACCGCGGGCTACGACCTCGTCGAGGAGATCGGCGTGGAGACGATCCGCGCGAACTCGCTCCGCCAGACGGAGCTCCTGATCCGGCTGCTCGACGACGCCCGCTTCGACGTCCGGAGCCCGCGCGACCCGGCACGTCGCGGCGGCACGGTCGCCGTCGCCGTCCCGCACTTCGAGGCCGTGCACCGGGAGCTGTCGGAGCGCGCGATCCTCTGCGACTTCCGCCCGGAGGTCGGCCTCCGCCTCGGACCGCATTACTTCACGAGCGACGACGAGCTCCACCACGCGGTGGAGCAGCTCGTGGACGTCGTCGAGACGCGCGCATACGAGCGCCATGCCGGCGCCGTCGCCCGGTTCTGAGGTGCCGCGGCCGGACCGCCACGACGAGCCCGCCCTCGAGCTCTGGCTCGAGCGCGCCACCGAGCGCGCCGACCCGTTCATGTCGTGGCTCGGCGTCGTCTTCGCGCTGCTCGTCGGCTACGAGGTCGCCGTGGACGTGGGCCCGGAGGCGGCGGAGTGGCTGCGCGCGGCGGGCTGGGCGATCTGGGCCGTCTTCCTCGCTGAGTACCTCGTCAAGCTCTGGCTCGCGCCGAGCCGCCGGCGCTACGTCCGGCGGAACTGGTTCCAGGCGCTCGCGCTGCTCGTCCCGACGCTGCGGGTGTTCCGCTTCCTCCGCCTGCTCCGCCTCGGGCGCGCGCTCCCCGCGGCGCGCGTCGTCACCTCGTCGTACCGCTCGGTCGGCACCGCGCGCCGGCTCTTCCGCTCGCGTCTGGGGTACCTCGGCGCGACGGCCGTCGTCGTCGCGATCGCCGCCGCCGAGCTCGCGTTCCTGTTCGAGCGGGACCACCCGCGCGGCGTGTTCGCGACGTTCGGCGACGCGCTCTTGTGGGCGTTCGCCGCGGTGCTCGCGCTCCAGGGCGACCCGGTGCCGCACAGCGTCGGCGGCAGGATCGCGATGCTCGCCGCGTTCGCGTTCGGCCTCGTCGTCGTCGCCTCCCTCGCCGGCGCGGTCGGCGCGTACCTCGTCGAGGAGCGGCGGGAACGCGCGACGGTCGAGGCCGACGGGGAGTAGCCGCGCGGCGCGCGGGGTACCGCCCCGCCCCATGCCGCACGATCTCGCACGCCAGGCCCGGGAGGCGCTCGGGTTCGAGCTCCGCCCGGAGCAGGTGGAGGCCGCGGAGGCGGCGGCGGCCGGCCGCGACGTCGTCGCGGTCATGCCCACGGGCTCCGGGAAGTCGGCGATCTACCAGGCGGCGGGCCTCGTCCGCCCCGGCGCGACCGTCGTCGTGTCGCCGCTGATCGCCCTCCAGCGCGACCAGCTGGAGTCGATCGCCGACGCGTCGCTCCCCGCCGCGGCCGCGCTGAACTCGAGCCTGAAGGTCTCCGAGCGACGCGACGCGCTGGAGCGCCTGGACGCCGACCGGCTCGAGTTCCTCTTCCTGGCGCCGGAGCAGCTCGCGAACGAGGAGACGCTCGCGCGCGTGCGCGACGCGCGCCCGTCGCTGCTCGTGGTCGACGAGGCGCACTGCGTCAGCGAGTGGGGCCACGACTTCCGCCCGGACTACCTCCGCCTCGGCGCCTTCGCGGAGGAGCTCGGCCGCCCGCCGGTGCTCGCGCTGACGGCGACCGCGTCGCCGCCCGTGCGCGAGGAGATCGTGCTGCGGCTCGGCCTCGTCGACCCGCTCGTGGTCGTCCACGGCTTCGACCGCCCGAACATCCACCTCTCCGTGGAGCTCCACGTCGCGGACCGCGCGCGCCGGGCGTCGCTCCTCGCCGCGGTCGCCGACGCGCCGAAGCCCGGGATCGTCTACGCGGCGACGCGCGCCCGGGCCGACGAGACTGCGACGGCGCTCGCGGAGCGCGGTGTCGCCGCGCGCGCCTACCACGCCGGGATGAGCGCGGCCGAGCGCGAGGAGGTGCACGCCGCGTTCGCCGCCGACGAGCTCGACGCCATCGTCGCGACGACCGCGTTCGGGATGGGCGTCGACAAGCCGAACGTGCGCTTCGTCTTCCACCTCGACGGGAGCGACTCGGTCGACGCGTACTACCAGGAGGTCGGCCGCGGCGGCCGCGACGGCGAGCCGGCCGCGGCGCGGCTGTTCTTCCGGCCCGAGGACCTGAACCTGCGTCGCTTCTTCGGCGGCACCGGGAACGTCGACGAGGCGGAGGTCGCGGAGGTGGTCGCGGCGCTCGAGTCGCGCGGCGACGCGGCGGACCCGGCCGCGCTCCAGGAGGAGACCGGCCTCTCGCGCGCGAAGCTGACGACGGCGCTCGCGCGGCTCGAGGAGGCGGACGCGGTCGAGATCCTCCCGACGGGCGACGTCGTCGCCGGCGACGCGCTGGCGCCGGGCTCCGCCGCGGACGCGGCGGAGGCGCAGGAGAAGCGGCGCTCGTTCGAGCGGTCGCGGCTCGAGATGCTCCGCGGGTACGCCGAGCTGCGGGGGTGCCGCCGCGCGTACCTGCTCAACTACTTCGGGGAGGCGTTCGACCCGCCCTGCGGGAACTGCGACAACTGCGAGGCGGGGACGCTGCCGGACGTGCCGGCTGCCCGCCCGTTCGCCGTCGGTGCGCGCGTCCGCCACGCCTCGTGGGGCGAGGGGGCGGTGCAGCGGTACGAGTCCGACACGATGGTCGTCCTCTTCGACGAGGTCGGGTACCGCACGCTCGCGGTCGAGCTCGTCGTCCGGAAGGAGCTGCTGGAGGCGGTGCCGTAGCTACGCGACGAGCGGCGGCGCCGGGAGCACGTCGCTCAGCGCGCGCGCGAGCTGGTCGCTCGTGAAGGGCTTCTCGAGGAACCGCGCCCCGGGGAGCAGCACGCCGTGGTTCGCGATCGCCTGCTCGGTGTAGCCGGAGGTGAACAGCACCTGCAGCCCCGGACGGGACGCCGTCAGCGCCGCCGCGAGCTCCTGGCCGCTCATCCCGGGCATCACCACGTCGGTCACGAGGAGGTCGATCGAAGCCTCGTGCGCGGCCGCGATCGACAGCGCCTCGTCGCCGTTCGCGGCGGTCACGACGGTGTAGCCGAACTGCTCCAGCAGCTCCGCGACGAGGTCGCGGACCGTCGCGTTGTCCTCGACGACGAGCACCGTCCCCTCGCCCGCGGCGCGCGGCGGAGGCGTCCGCGCCTCGCGCTCGGCGGTCCGGTCCCACACCCGCGGGAGGTAGACGCGGAACGTCGTCCCGTGGCCAGGCTCGCTGTAGACCCAGATCGACCCGCCCGTCTGCTTGACGATCCCGTAGACGGTCGAGAGCCCGAGGCCCGTGCCCTCGCCCGCGGGCTTCGTCGTGAAGAACGGCTCGAACACGCGCTCGGCCGTCGCGGCGTCCATCCCCTCGCCGGTGTCGGAGACGGTGATGCCGACGTACTCGCCCGGGGCCGCACCGGCGTGACGCGCGGCGAACGCCTCGTCCAGCTCCACGTTCGCCGTCTCGATCGTCAGCCGCCCGCCGCGCGGCATCGCGTCGCGTGCGTTGACGGCGAGGTTGAGCACGACCTGCTCGAGCTGTCCGGGATCGGCGCGCGTCTGGCCGACGTCGGGGTCGAGCGACGTCACGAGCTCCACGTCCTCCCCGAGGACGCGGCCGAGCATGTCGCTCATCGTCGAGACGACGTCGTTCACGTTGAGGACCTCCGGCTGCAGCACCTGCTTGCGGCTGAACGCGAGGAGCTGCCGCGTCAGCCCGCCGGCGCGCTCGGCCGCGCGTCGCATCTCGGCGACGTGGCGGTGCGGCGGCGACCCGGGCGCGAGGCGGGCGGCGGCGAGCTCGCCGTACCCGGAGATCGCGGTCAGCAGGTTGTTGAAGTCGTGCGCGATCCCGCCCGCGAGGCGGCCGATCGCCTCCATCTTCTGCGACTGGCGGAGCTGCTCCTCGAGGCGTTCGCGCTCCTGTTCCTCCCGCAGCCGCGCGGTCACGTCGCGCGCGACGACGAGCAGCATCTCCGGCTCGCCGGAGGCGTTCGGGATCACCGTCGGCGCGCCCTCGAGCGTGACCCACCCGCCGTCCTTGTGCCGCAACCGCGCCGCGTACGTCTCGACCGGGTCTCCTTC
The DNA here is from genome assembly GCA_035540835.1 of Gaiellaceae bacterium. Lineage (GTDB taxonomy): Bacteria > Actinomycetota > Thermoleophilia > Gaiellales > Gaiellaceae > DATLFU01. The sequence continues at coordinate 5,908 of DATLFU010000075.1, read as the reverse complement.
GAGGCAGCGGCGGAGGACGTCCGCGGCGCCGGGCGCGTCGTCCGGATGCACGTGCTCCATCGCGCCGGCCGATCCCTGCAGCTCCTCGACGCTCCACCCCAGCACGCGTTCGTGCGCGGGTGACGCGTACAGGACGTTCCCCTGCGGGTCGAGCACGGAGATGAGGTCGGCCGAGTTCTCGAGGATCGCGCGGTACAGCACCTGGCTGCGCCTCAGCGCCTCCTCCGCGGCGCGGCGCTCCTCGAGCTCGCGCTGCGCGGCAGCGTAGAGCCGCGCGTTCGCGAGCGCGAGCGACGCGAGCTGGCCGAAGCGCGAGAGCAGCTCGACGTCGGCGTCGCGGATCGTCCGCGCGTCGCGGTGGCCGATCCCGAGCGCGCCGACGACGGCGGAGCCGGAACGGAGCGGGACGCCCGCGACGGCGCGGAAGCCGGCGTCGGCGAACCGGTCCATCCGCCCCTCCCACGCCGCATAGTCGTCGACGGCGAGCGGCGCGCCCGTCTCGACGACGGCGCCCGCGAGGCCCTCGTGCCGCCCCGTCCGGTCGCCGACGTGCCGCGCGAAGATGCCGGTGCCGATCTCGAAGACGAGCTCGTCGCGCTCCTCGTCGACCAGGTACATCCACGCTCCCTCGCTGCCGACGAGCTGCGCGGCGCGGTCGACGATCGTCTCCAGGAGCCCCTTCGGGTCGAGCGTCTCGATCAGGGCGAGCGTCGTGTCGTTGAGCGCCTCGAGCTCCGCGTTGCGGCGGGCGAGCTGGCGCTTCGATTCCTCCTCCGCGGTCATGTCGGTGATCGTCGCGACGACGCCCGTGACCTCGCCGTCGCGGTCGCGCAGGAGCGCGGTCGAGGTCGCGACCCAGCGGTCGGTGCCGTCGCGGTGGCGGTCGAGGAAGACGCGGTCGGTCGTCACGCCGGTCTCGATCATGGCCTCGAAGCGCTCGCGGAACGGCGCGCGCTCCTCCTGCGGGATCCACGGCGGCTCGTGCCCCAGCACCTCCTCGTCGGCGTAGCCGAAGAGCTCGCGTGCGGCCGGGTTCCACCAGCGGACGCGCCGGTCCCGGCCGATGACGACGATTCCCGCGCGCGACGCGTCCACGAGCGCGCGGCGCGCCTCGTCGGCCTCGTGCAGCCGCTCGTACCGCGCGGCGGCGTCGAGCGCGGTCGCCGCCTGGTCGGCGAAGAGGCGGAGCGCCTGCAGCTGCTCGCGCGACGGGATCAGCCTGTCCTCCGGGTCGTCGGCCCAGATGAAGCCGAGGCGCTCGCCGTTGCGGTCGTGGAGCGGGACGAGCAGCCAGTGGCGGTTCCACGCGCGCGGCCCGACGCCGTTCAGCTCGGACGCGAACGACGACGGCTCGGCGCCGACGAGCTCGAGTGCGTCCGCGCGCGTCAGCAGGTAGCAGCCCTCGACCTCGTGACGCGGGTCGAAGACGGCGTCGAGGCGGGCGATCGGGACGTCGAGCTGGAGCGACGCGGCGCCGGCGCACGGGACGTACCGGTCGGCGGCGCGGTCGGCGAGCTCGATCACGACGTGGCGGAAGTGGAGCGCGGCGCGGATCCCCTCGCAGACGGCGTCGAGGATCGGCTCCGCCGACTCGTTCGCGCCGAGCTTCGCCGAGACCGACAGGAGGTGCTCGAGCGCCGCGCGGTGGCGAGCGGCGCCGATCGCGTCCTGCGCCGTCTCCAGCGCGTGGGCGGCGTACGCGGCGACGTGCGCGACGAGCTCGAGCGTCGCGTCGTCGGGGCGCTGCCCGTCCAGGGGCTCGTCCGCAGCGAGGACCGCGAGGAGCTCGCCGTCGGCGCGGCGCAACGGGACGAGGAGCGTGTCGCCGCGCCGCCACGCCGCGGCGTCCGCGGTCGGCGGGAGGTCGGCGGCGTCCGCGGCGGCGAAGTACGCCTCGCCGCGGCGGAAGCGGTCGTCGAGGAGGCTCTCCCAGTGTGCGAGCGGCGCCGTCGAGCCGAGCAGGCGCTCGCGGACCGCGTTCGGCCCGGCGACCGCGGCGACCTCCACGTCGTCCCAGGCGGGCCGGTGGACGTGGATGACGACGGTGCCGTAGCCGAGGGCGTCCGCGGCGGTCGCCGCGAGTGCGTCGACGAGCCGGCGGACGTCGCCGTCGGCACGGGCGCGTCGCGCCGCGCCGTGGAGCCCGCGGAGGCGGGCGAGTGTGCGCGCAGGGTCGATCATCTGGGCCGGACTCCCATGGTGACGCGCGTCAACGTGGAGCGCATGACCCGTTGGGGGGAAGTGAAGCAGCGCGATGAACCACCCGAAGGGGGACGAATCAACCGTTGGCAACGGTTCAGAGTGGGGGCGTTCGCAAGGAGCCAATGCGGCGGCACCGGGCGGAAGTTCCAGGAGGCGGATCCGATGCGGCGGGATCCGCCTCTTTCTCTGTCTGCGCTCGGGCGCGACCGCGCGGTTAGAGTCGGGAGCGGTCACCGACGAGAGGAGATCTCATGCCCTTCGAGCTGCCTTCGCTGCCGTACGACTACGCCGCGCTCGAGCCGCACATCGACGAGCAGACGATGCGGATCCACCACGGCAAGCACCACCAGACGTACGTGGACAAGGCGAACGCGGCGCTCGAGGGGACGGAGTGGGCGGACGCGCCGGTCGAGGAGGTGCTCCGGAACCTCGACTCGCTGCCGGCGGAGAAGCAGGGGCCGGTGCGGAACAACGCCGGCGGCCATGCGAACCACTCGCTCTTCTGGGGGATCATGAGCCCCGAGGGCGGCGGCGAGCCGACGGGGGCGCTCGCGGACGCGGTCGCCGAGACGTTCGGCGGCCTCGACGCGCTCAAGCAGCAGGTGAACGAGGCGGGCGTGAACCGGTTCGGGAGCGGGTGGACGTGGCTCGTCGCCGACGGCGGAACGCTCGCGGTGATGTCCACGCCGAACCAGGACTCGCCGCTGATGGAGGGGAGGACGCCGATCCTCGGCATCGACGTCTGGGAGCACGCGTACTACCTCCGCTACCAGAACCGGCGCCCGGACTACCTCGAGGCGTGGTGGAACGTCGTGGACTGGAGCGAGGTCGCGCGCCGCTTCGAGCAGGCGCGCGCGTAGGAGCGCGCGGGCGCGCTCCCGCCGCTCCAGCAGCGGACGTGTCCGGCCCGGCCATGCCAGGGGTCTGACCCCGGCCGCGTCCGCGCCGGCGCTGACCGCTCATGCCACGTCCGTCACGGCCGTGTCGGGGGTCTGACCCCCGACACGGCTGCGGGAGCCTAGGTTCGAGCGGACGGTGGTGGCGCTGTGCCCGCGCCCTCGCGCGCCTCCGGCGCGCGAGGCACGTCCGCGCCGGCCATGGCAGGGGTCTGACCCCGGGCATGTCCGCAGGGGCCGCGGCCGGGACGGGCACGTCGTTGCGGGACGTGTCGGGGGTCTGACCCCGGACATGGCTGCAGCGGCCGTGTCCGCCGCGGGCGGCGTCGGTTCGGAACGCGCCCTTCCGCTGCGGCGGCCTCGGCGCATAGGCTGACGGGATGGCCTCCCCGCTCCCGACGCTCCTGCGCGACCGCCGCGTCGTCGCGACGGCGCAGCTGCTCGCGCTCGCCGTGCTCCTCGGCGCGCTCGGATACGCCGTCCGCGGGATCTGGCCGGACGCCGCGCCGCGACTCCGCAGCGCCGACCCTGCGCAGCTCGCGGCCGCCCTCGCCGTCGTCGCGGCGTCGTACCTCGTCTTCGTCCTCGGGTGGGTCTGGATCCTCGCCGGCCTCGGCATCCGGCTCCCGTACAGCGTCGCGCTCCAGTCGGAGATGGTCTCGATGCTCGCGAAGTACGTCCCCGGCGGCGTCTGGACGCCCGTCGCCCGCGTCGTGGCGCTCCGCCGCTACGGGACGTACGACACGAGCCTCGTCCTCGCGTCGATCGCGCTCGAGGCCGGACTGTCGGCACTCGCCGGCGTGCTCGTCTTCCTCGTCGGGCTCCCGATCGCCGGCGTCGTGGACGTCCCGCTCGCGCCCGTCCTCGGCTTCGGCGCCGTCGTCGCCGTCCTCGTCCACCCGCGCGTGTTCGTCCCGGTCGCGTCGTTCCTGCTCCGCCCGTTCGGCGCAGGACGGATCCCGCGTCTCTCGTACCGCCAGACCCTCTCGGTGCTCGGCTTCTACATCGCGTTCTGGCCGCTCGGAGGATTCGCGCTCTTCCTGCTCATCCGCTCGGTCGGCGGCGACCCGCCCGCCGCCGCGATCCCGTTCCTCGGCGGCGCCGCGGCCGTCGGCGCGATCGTGGCGGTGCTCGCGGTCTTCGCGCCGTCCGGCCTCGGCGTCCGCGAGGCGGCCATGTTCGGCCTCGTGCTGACGGTTGCCGCGGAGGGAGCCGCGCTCGGCGCCGTCGTCCTCAACCGCCTCGTGATCACCGTCGTCGAGGCGGGGCTCCTCGTCGGCGGCGCCGCTGCCTGGCGCCTCAGGCGCCGGCGAGCAGCGCGCACAGCCGCTCCGCGTACCGAGGCGCATCCGGTTCGTCCTCGTGCCTGAAGTACGCGTAGACCTCGACGCCCGCGCGCAGCAGCGGGCGCAGCCGCTGCGCCAGCGCCGCCAGCTCCTCCTCGCCGTACGCCGGCTCGCGTAGCCGCAGGTACCGGAAGCGCGCGCCCGCGTCGATCGCGCCGACGTGCACCGCCGGCGCCAGCTCCGCCTCCTCCCACGACGGATGGCGGAAGTCGAACGCGTACCGCAGCTCCGGGTCGAGCGACCCGTGCAGGAGCGCGAGGAGCCCGTCGTCGCGCGGCCGGTCCTCCGGGAGCTGCACGAACACCGGCCCCAGCCGCTCGCCGAGGGCGCGCACGCGCTCGCAGAACGGCGCGATCCCGTCCAGCCGGCCCGCGTGCGTGATCCGCCGCGGCATCTTCACCGCGAACCGGAACGACGGCGGCGTCTCGGCCGCCCAGCGGCGGAACTGCTCCTCCGACGGCAGCTTGTACGACGTGGTGTTCAGCTCGACCGACGGGAGCCGCTCCGCGTACAGCCGCAGGAGCTCGTCGGGGCGCGCGCCCGCCGGGTAGAAGCCGCCGCGCCAGCTCGGGTACGAGAAGCCGGAGGTGCCGACGTACAGCCCCGTTACACTCGGCGCCGTGGCCGTCACGGACGAAGTGATACCCGAGAGCACCGTCCGCGTCCTCGACCACGGCTTCGTCCGCCTCGACGGCGCGATGGCGAGCGACCTGTCCGTGGTGAACGCCGCGCGCGTGAGCTTCGCGCGCCGCAAGGAGGCGATGGACGAGGCCGACGAGGGGCTCGTGCGGTTCCTCCTGCGCGAGCGCCACGGGACGCCGTTCGAGCACAACGCCTTCCGCTTCCACGTGCGCTGCCCGATCTTCGTCGCGCGCGAGTGGTTCCGGCACCGGATCGGCTCCTTCAACGAGTTCTCGATGCGCTACGCGCGGGCGACCGACGACTTCTACGTCCCGGAGCCGGAGGACGTCCGGACGCAGGTCGGGAAGCCAGGCGCGTACACGTTCGAGCCGGTGGACGCCGAGCTGGCGGAGACGACGCGCGACGAGCTCCGGGCCGTCTACGAGCACGCGTACGCGACGTACGAGCGCCTGGTGGAGCAGGGCGTCGCGCGGGAGCTCGCTCGCGCGGTGCTGCCGGTCGGCGCGTACACGGAGTTCTTCTGGACGGTGAACGCGCGCGCGCTGATGAACTTCGTCTCGCTCCGCAACGCGGAGACGGCGCAGCGGGAGATCCGCCGCTACGCCGCCGCCGTCGAGTCGTTCCTCGCGCAGCTGATGCCGGTCACGCACGCCGCGTTCGTCGCGAACGACCGCACCGCGCCCTAGACGATTGATTCCTTAGTGGTCGTAGGCGGTCAGCCGGCGGCCGGGGTGGCCGAGCTGCCAGTTGTGGAGGAGCACGGCTGCGAGTGCGAGCAGCCGTCTGGCGACCCGGCTGACGAGGCCGGCGAGCGTGCGGCCG
>DATLFU010000074.1:0-38179 GCA_035540835.1 Gaiellaceae bacterium | reverse complement strand
GAGAACGACGACGACCGCCTCGCGGCGGTCGTCGGATCGATAGCGGGGGCAGGATTTGAACCTGCGACCTCCGGGTTATGAGCCCGGCGAGCTACCTGGCTGCTCCACCCCGCGTCGCTGCGCGGATTGTACCACTCCGCGCAGGGCGCGCCAGCGTGCGCGGGTACAGTCGACGCGTGCTCCTCTGGCTCTCGCTGACCGTCGCGCTGCTCGCCCTCGGCGGCTCGATTGTGTTCGCCGTGCGGTGCTGGCTCGCGCTCTGGCGGCAGCTGAAGTCGACCGGCGGCGCGATCGGCGACGCGCTCGAGCGGCTGTCCGCGGCCGCGGACGCGACCGCGGCGCGCGCCGACGCGCTCGGCGGCGCGAGCGACCGCCTCGCCGAAGCGCTGGCGAACCTCTCGGCGAGCCGCGCGCGACTGCGCGTCCTCCAGGAGGCGTGGAGCGACGTCGGCGCCTCGGTTGGCCGCGTCAGCAGCTACCTGCCGCGCGAGAAGAAGGCGTGACCCGCGTCGCCGCGATCGACCTCGGCACGAACTCGACGCGCCTCCTGGTCGCCGACGTCGAGGACGGACGGCTCGCGGAGGTCGAGCGCCGGCTGACGATCACGCGGCTCGGCGAGGGCGTCGACGCGCGCCGCCGCCTCCTCCCCGTTCCGATCGCACGCGTCCGGAACGCCCTCTCCGAATACCGCCGCACGCTCGAGGCGCACGGGGCCGAGCGCGCGCTCGCGATCGCGACGAGCGCCGTCCGCGACGCCGAGAACGGCGAGGCGTTCCTCGGCGAGGTCGAGTGGAGCTACGGGTTCGCCACGCAGCTCCTCTCCGGCGGCGAGGAGGCGCTGCTCACCCTCCGCGGCGTCACGTCGGACCGGGCACTCGAGCCGCGGACCCTCGTGGTCGACGTCGGCGGCGGCTCGACGGAGCTCGTGGTCGGCGGGCCGGACGGGGTCGACTCGCACGTCAGCCTCGACCTCGGCTGCGTGCGTTTGACGGAACGGTTCCTGCGCTCCGATCCGCCCGCGCCGGACGAGCTCGAGGCGTGCGCGGCGCACGTCCGCGCCGCGCTCCCGGACCTCGACGTCGTCGGCGCGGTCGGCGTCGCGGGCACCGTCACGACGCTCGCCGCGCTCGACCTCGGACTCGAGGAGTACGACGCCGACCGGATCCACGGGCATCGCGTCGCCGCGGCCGCGGTGGACGAGCAGCTCGCGCGGCTCGCGGCTCTCCCGGTCGCCGAGCGGCGCGCCGTCCGGGGGCTCGAGCCCGAGCGCGCGCCCGTGATCATCGCCGGAGTCGTGATCGTGGCGGAGGTGCTCCGCCGGTACGGGCTCGCCGAGCTCGAGGCGAGCGAGCGCGACATCCTCCACGGCGCCGCGCTCGCGGCCGCCGAGCTCCCCGCGCCCGCCGAGGGCGCCGCGCCGCCCGGCGCCTACACCTGCTGCTGAGCGCTACGCGTCGTCGCCCGGCGGCTCGTCCTCCGCGAGCCTGCGGCCGACGACGGCGCGCGAGAAGACGCCGACGAGGCGCCCATCCTCGGTGACGGGGACGCGCTCGAGGTCGCGCTCCTCGAGCGTCCGGAACGCCTGCTCGAGCGGGATGTCCGCGTCGAGGACGAAGTGCGGCGGCTCCGCGAACTCCCGGAGCGGCGTCGCGCGCGGGTCGCGCCCCCGCGCGACCACCTCGCGGACGAGCGTCTTCCGCGTGACGACGCCGACGAGCCTGCCGCCGTCGCAGACGAGCACCGCCCGCACCTCGGGGCGCTCGAGCAGCTGCCCCGCCTCCTGCGCCGTCGCGCTCGCCTCGAGCGTCCGGGGGTCGCGCACCATCGCGTCCCGGACGCGCTCCCCCACCGCGCTCACGGGTAGATCCCCCGGGCGGCGAGCGCCGCCGCGACCTCGCGGATCCCCGCCACGAGCGCCGCGGACCGCAGGCTGATCCCCTCTTGCTCCGACAGCTCCCAGACGCGGTCGAAGGCGTCGGCGAGCTTGTCGGCGAGCCGGTCGCGGATCTCCTCGCGCCCCCAGAAGACGCGTCCGAGGTCCTGCACCCACTCGAAGTACGACACCGTCACGCCGCCGGCGTTGGTGAGGACGTCGGGGAGGACGGGGATCCCGCGCTCCGCGAGGATCTGGTCGGCCTCGAACGACGTCGGGCCGTTCGCGCCCTCGGCGATCAGCCGCGCGTGGACGCGGTCCGCGTTCGCCTCGGTGATCTGGTCCTCGCGAGCGGCGAGGACGAGGATGTCGCACGGGAGCTCCAGGAGCTCCGCGTTCGTGACGTGGTCGGCCTCGGCGTACCCCTCGAGCGTCCCGTGCTCGGCGATCCACGCCTTCAGGTCGGTGAGGTTGAGGCCTTCCTGGTTCACGACGCCGCCCGACACGTCCGAGACGGCGATCACGGGCGCGCCCGCGTCGGCGAGCTCCTGGGCCGCGACGCCGCCGACGTTGCCGAACCCCTGCACGACGCACCGCTGCTCGGCCAGCGGGAGCCCGAGGCGGTCGCAGGCGCGCCGCGTCACCATCACGACGCCCGCCCCCGTCGCCTCGTGGCGGAACACGGACCCGCCGATCGAGATCGGCTTCCCCGTGACGATCTCCGGCACCGCGTGCCCGAGCTGCATCGAGTACGTGTCCATCATCCACGCCATCGTCTGCTCGTTCGTCGCCATGTCCGGCGCGGGAATGTCCTCTTGCGGCCCGATCACCGGCAGCAGCTCCGAGGTGAACCGCCGCGTCAGGCGCTCGACCTCACCGAGCGACAGCTCGCGCGGATTGCAGCGGATGCCGCCCTTCGCGCCGCCGTAGGGCAGCCGCAGGAGCGCGCACTTCCACGTCATCCAGACGGCGAGCGCCGCGCACTCGCCGAGCGTCACCTCGGGGTCGTAGCGGAGCCCGCCCTTCGTCGGGCCGAGCACGCTCGAGTGCTGCACGCGGTAGCCGGCGAAGACGCGGAGCGCGCCGTCGTCCATCCGCACCGGGATGCTGACCATGAGCGCGCGCTCGGGGAACCGGAGCCGCTCGGCGACGCTCTCCGAGATCCGCGCGTACGGCACCGCCTGCTCGAACTGCAGCTGTGCCTGGTGGAAGAGCGGGGTGTCCCACTCCAGCCCGTGCTCGGGCGCCGCGTGGGCGACGTCGGTCACGCCGGAACTCTACGCGGATCGGCGCCGCGCGGAGGGCGCGGCTACCCGTCGCGCAGCGGGAGGAGCGCGCGCAGGGTCGTGCCCCCGCCGGCGGGGCTGTGGACCTCGAGGCGGCCGTCGAGCGCCGCGAGGCGGTCGGAGAGCCCGCGGAGGCCGCTGCCCGCCGCCGGGTCGGCGCCGCCGCGCCCGTCGTCGGCGACCTCGACCGCCAGCTCGTCGCCGCGCCGCTCGATCGTGACGGTGACGCGCGTCGCCTGCGCGTACTTCGCGACGTTCGCGAGCGCCTCGGAGACGACGAAGTACGCCGCGGTCTCGATCCTGCCGGGGTACCGCCTGTCGCGCTCGTCGGCGACGACCTCCACCGGCACCGTCGAGCGGACGCCGAGCGCCTGGACGGCAGCGACGAGACCGCGCGCGGTGAGCAGCGCCGGGTGCAGCCCGCGCGCGAGCTCCCGCAGCTCGCCGTGCGCCGTCGTGACCGCGTCCACGGCCCGCTCGACGAGCCCCCTCGCCTTCTCCGGATCGTCGCGGAGCGCACGCGCGGCGAGGCGGAGCGCGTGCGAGACGAACACCAGCTGCTGCTGCGCGCCGTCGTGGAGGTTCCGCTCGAGGCGGCGCCGCTCGGCGTCGGCGGCGTCGACGATCCGCGCGCGCGACCGCCGCAGCTCCTCCTCCTGCTCCTTCCGGATCGTCACGTCGACGCCGGAGAGGAGGTAGCGCGACTCGCCGCGCTCGTCGACGACGGGCGTCCCGATCCAGTCGACGATGCGCTCGCTCCCGTCCGCGCACGGCAGCGTGTACTCGCGCCGCACAGGGTCGCGCGCGTCCACGATCGCGGCGAAGGCCGCGCGCGCGTCGGCGCGCTGCTCCGGGACGACGAAGACGTCCCACGCGTGCTTGCCGCGGACCTCGTCGCCGACGTCGCGGCGGCCCGACGTGAGCTCGAGCGTCGCGTTGTACCGGACGATCCGCCCCTGCGCGTCGCAGAGGCAGAGGTAGCTCGGCGTCGCGTTCACGACCGCGCGGGTGAAGTCGCGCTCGCGCTCGATGTCCTCGACGCGCGCGCTCAGCTCGGCGGACAGGCGCTGCAGCTCCTCCTCCTGCCGCTTGCGCTCGGTGATGTCGCGGACGATGAGGACGAACTCGTCGTCGCCGCTCGCGACGAGGCGCCCCTCGAAGTCCCGCTCCTCCCCCGTCACGACCGTGAGCCGGTACTCGACCTCCTGGACCTCTCGCGTCTCGATCGCCCGCCGCGCGGCGTCCATCAGGCGCGAGACGACGTCGGCGGGGAGCACCTCCGCGACGTTGCGCCCGAGCAGCGAGTCGGCGTCGGCGGTCAGCTCCCCGGGGTCCTCCGCCTTCAGCTCGCGGTACGTGCCGTCGGCGCCGATCCGGAACATCAGGTCCGGGATCGCGTCGAGCAGCGCACGGGCGCGCGCCTGCGACCGGAGCAGCGCCGGGGGTGCGTCGCCGGCCGCCGGCGCCGACACGGCGTCGCCGAGCCTCTCGCCGTGTCGGGGGTTCATCGGTGCGTGGCTCGCTGCTTCCGTCCCCGCGTTATAGCTGCCGGCGTCAGAAGTCACGAAACGGGGAACATCCGGCACGTGCCCGAGATCGCCTGCCCCGAGTGCCGCGGCCGGGTCGATGTCGAAGCGCGCGTCTGCCGGCACTGCTTCACGGTGCTGAGGCGCGAGAGGCGCCACGACGCGGGCGCCCCGGCCGGACGTCCGGGCGGCGCCTCCGGCGACGACCGCGCCGACGCGGTGCGCGCGGGAGCCGGCTGGCGCGGCCCCGGCCACTCGCAGGGCCACTTCACGTAACAGCCGCCGCGTGCGCTCGTCCTACGGCGACGCGTCGCCCGCGGGGCGCGGCGTCAGCGCCTCCGTCAACAGCACCCACGCGGCGAGCGACGCCGCGACCGCGCCGACGGCGACGAGCGTGTCGTCTCCGTGCTGGAACAGCGTCACCCGCACGATCGCCGCTTCGACCGGCGCCAGCGCGGCGACCGCGACCGCGCCCGCCCGCACGCGCCCGAGGTCGCGTCCGGCTCGCTCGCGCAGCGCGGTCCGGAGGAAGCGCGCGAGCACGGGCACGGCGATCGCAGCCGTGGCGACGACGTAGCTCGCCATCCGTGCCGGCGTCGCCGCAGGCCCGGTGACGAAGCCGAAGTGGAAGACGCCGACGAGCCAGAAGAGCGGCGCGAGCACGAGCGCGCCCTTGCCGGCGGCGTGGATCGCCGCCCGCGCCGCGGCGTTCTCCAACGGCACCCGGCGGAGCGCACGAGGTCGAGGCAGGAACACGAGGTGCCGGGGGAGGGACTCGAACCCTCACGCCCCTCGCGGGACACCCGATTTTAAGTCGGGCGCGACTGCCAGTTTCGCCACCCCGGCGGGGTGGCCGAGTCTACGCGCCGGGCGTGAGGACGTCGCGCGGGAAGCGCTCCGGCCCGCGGAAGCCGTACCGCTCCTTGAACGCGTCGAACGCGTCGCGGTCGAAGCGCGGGCAGCGGGCGACGACGCCCTCGCCCACGTTCGTCTCCTGCCCCTCCGGCGTCTCCGGCGCGGTCCACGCCGTGAGCGCGATGTCGTTCTCGAGGGCGGGCAGCGGCGCCACGATCTTCCCGTTCGGGTCGTCGCGGTACCACTCGAGGATCGCGTCGATCTCCGTCTGCTGCACCTCGTCGCCGTACTGGACGACGACGCCGCCGTGCTCCAGGTTGTGGACGAGGCGGAGCGGGTCGACGGGCTCGTCGTACGTGCCCCACGGCGCCGGCACCCCGTGGTGCGGCCCCGTCGTCGGCGGGAACGAGTTGTACTCGAACCCCTCCGGCAGCTCCTCGACGTGGTCCTGCCCCTGCGACGGGTACGTCTCGACTTCGCAGCCGGCGTCGGTGAACGCGGCGGCGCCGTCGCCGCGGAGGAGCGTGAACCCGAGGATCGCGGCGAGCGCGACGAGCGCGACGGCCGCGCCGATCGCCGGCAGGAGCCACCGCGGGCGGCCGGCGCCCGGCGCGCGTGGCGTCGTCCGCTGCTTCGGCGCCTGGACGCGGCGCGGCGGGGGCGGTGTCGACGACTTCTTGGCCACGACCGCGGGAGAGCCTAGCAGGCTCATTTCGGCGGATTTGCGGCTCGTCGGGAGCCGCGCCGGCGCCGGCCGGCCGCACCTTCCCTCCCGATCTCGGCCCGCGCGTTCGTTGGATCTGGCACGTTTTCGGGTCAAACCGGGTACACCACCGGCGACACGCTCGGAGAGGAGACGGAATGGGCTTCCTGGACAGACTGATGGGCCGCGGCAAGAAGGCGGCGGGCGACCTCGCCAACGACCCGGAGCTCCGCCGCGAAGGCGCGCACCAGGAGCAGGCGGGCGCCGCGGAGGACCGCGCGGAGCTGCACGAGACCGAGGCGCAGGAGGAGCGGCAGCGCGCGGCGGAGCACCGCGCCGAGCAGGACACGCTGTAGGAGCGGGGGCGGCTCGGCCGCCGCCCCACCGCTCCGTCCGACGCGGTCTCTACCGTTCGTCGGCCATGGTCGTCGTCGCCGCAGTCGTCGTCGGAGTCGCGCTCGGAGCGCTCGGTGCGTGGCTCGTCCTGCGCGCGCGGATCGCGGCCGAGACGGCGCGGCTCGAGGCGCAGCTCGAGCGCGAGCGCGCCGGCGCGGCCGCGGTCGAGCAGGCGCGGAAGGAGCTCGAGACCTCGTTCCGCGCGCTCTCGGCGGAGGCGCTCCAGTCCAACAACGCCGCGTTCCTCCAGCTCGCCGAGACGAAGATCCAGCACTACGTCGCGCCGCTGAAGGAGTCGCTCGAGAAGGTCGACGGCCAGGTGCGGACGCTCGAGCAGGCCCGCGAGCAGTCGTTCGGCGCGCTCCGCGCCGAGCTCGTCACGCTCCGCAACGAGCAGGAGCGGCTGCGGACGGCGACGGGGAACCTCGCGACCGCGCTGCGCGCGCCGCACGTCCGCGGGCGCTGGGGCGAGATGCAGCTCCGGCGCGTCGTCGAGGCGGCGGGGCTGCTCGAGCACTGCGACTTCGTCGCGCAGGCGAGCGTCCGCGACGACGACGGCGGCCTCCTGCGGCCCGACCTCGTCGTCAGCCTCCCCGGCGGGAAGCAGGTCGTCGTCGACTCGAAGGTGCCGCTCGCCGCGTACCTCGACGCGTACGAGGCCGAGGACGACGTCGAGCGCGTCCGGCTGCTCGGGGACCACGCGCGGCAGGTGCGCGACCACGTGGCGAAGCTGGCGGCAAAGGCGTACTGGCGGCAGTTCACCCCCGCGCCCGACTTCGTGATCATGTTCGTCCCGGACGAGACGTTCCTGCGCGCGGCGCAGGAGGTGGATCCGGGGATCTGCGAGGAGGCGTGGAAGTCGGGCGTCGTGCCCGCCTCGCCGACGAACCTCTTCGCGCTCCTGCGGACGGTCGCCGCGACGTGGCAGCAGGAGACCGTCGCCGCGAGCGCGCGCGAGGTGCACGGCCTCGGTCGCGAGCTGTACGACCGGCTCGGGACGATGGCGCAGCACGTCGCGAAGCTCGGCCGGAGCCTGGAGGGCGCGGTCGGCGCGTACAACGACGCCGTCGGGTCGCTGGAGAGCCGCGTCCTCGTCACCGCGCGGAAGTTCGAGCAGCACGGGATCCCCGGACAGCTCGCGGAGCTCGCGCCGGTCGAGCGGACGACGCGCGCGCTGCAAGCGGTCGAGCTGACCGCGGCGCCGGAGCACGACGCCGGCCGCGAGCTGCCGCCGTCCGCGAACGCCGCCTGACGAGGAGCTAGAAGCGGAGCAGCGCGCCGATCCCCTCGGCGGGATCGAGGTCGCGGTTGTGCTCGACGGCGCGCGCGGTGCCGCCGTGGGCGAGCGTCTGGTGCACGGCCACGTCGAGCCCGCTCTCGCGGCGCTCCATCGGCGTCCCGTCGAGCGGGCAGCCGCCGTCCTCGGTGGAGCCGCGGCCGCACTGCGGGCACTGCCACGCCTCGCGGCTCGCTCCCGGCTGGAAGAGGAGGAGCTCGACGCGGCCGTCGGACGCCGCCTCGAGCGTCTCGCGCCAGCCCGCGGCCGCGCGCCCGTCGCGGCCGGCCTCCTCGCGCCACCGCCCGAGAGCCTGCGCCTCCTGCGCCGCACGCCACTGCTCGAACACCGGCCGCGCCGCCTCGAGCAGCTCGGGCGAGCCGGCGTGCGCCTCCGCCTGCGTCCACCCCGCCATCGCGTCGCGCGTCTCCTGCGACAGGAGCTCCCCGAACTCGCCGCGCATCTCCTCGGCGCAGACGATCACGACGGGGACGCCGTTCCGCTGCCGGACGACGCGGTCGAGCGTCTCGGCCACCGTCCGCCAGTGCTCCGCGACGAGCTCGTCGATGTGGCGCTGGTAGCGCGCCTGCGACCACCCGCCCTGGTCGTGCTGCCCCGGCTGCTCCTCCGTCAGGTCGGCGAGCTCGCGGAGGCGGCCCGCGCGCAGCTCGAACACCTCGCCACGCTCGCGCCCGACCACCGCGACGACCGCGCCGTCCGCGCGCCCCACGAGCGGTACGAGCGGCGCGAGTCGGAACCTGTCTGCGACGACGACGTCGTCGGCCACGGTCACGGCGAGCGGCAGCGGCGCCCAGACGCCGTCGGGGCCGCAGGCGAAGAGCGCGACGCCCTGCGTCCCGTCGCGCTCGAACTCGTCGTCGAACCACCGGCGGATCCGCTCGAAGTCGGCGCGCAGCCCCTGCCGCTGGTCGTGCGACAGCCCCTCACGCGTCGCGTTCTCCGAGCGCTCGGCCTCGGAGAGCAGCGAGTTGACGCGCGTCGCGACGTCGGCGGCGGTCGGCGCGACGCTCGCGTCCAGGCCGACGTAGAGGGTGATCGCGCAGCCCTTCGACGCGCGGAAGCCGGCGAGCTCGCGCAGCGTGTCCCAGGTGACGGCTCGGGCCATGTCGCGCTCCTCTTTCTCCCCCAGCGCGCGATCTTAGTCCTCGGCGGCCGGACCCTCGGAAGCGCCGACCGTCCCGTTTCGTTTAATACGCGGAGGCGGTAAACGAGCGGTGGAGGAACGGGTGAGCGACGTACGTGACCTGATCGTGATCGGAGGCGGCCCGGCGGGGTACACCGCCGCGCTCTACGCGGCGCGCGCGAACCTGCAGCCGCTCGTCGTCGAGGGCTTCCAGTGGGGCGGCCAGCTGATGATCACGAGCGACGTCGAGAACTACCCGGGCTACCCCGACGGGATCCTCGGGCCCGAGATGATGCAGGACTTCCGCCGGCAGGCGGAGCGCTTCGGCACCGAGTTCCTCACCGACGACGTCACCGCCGTCGACTTCTCGGAGCGGCCGTTCCGCGTCTTCGTCGGCGCCGACGAGTACCGCGCGAAGGCGGTGATCGTCGCGACGGGCGCGACGGCGCGCCAGCTCGGCCTGGAGTCGGAGCAGCGCCTGCAGGGGCGCGGCGTGTCGTACTGCGCGGTCTGCGACGCCGCGTTCTTCCGCGACAAGGAGGTCGTCGTCGTCGGCGGCGGCGACTCCGCGATGGAGGAGGCGAACTTCCTCGCGAAGTTCGCGTCGCGCGTGACGCTCGTCCACCGGCGGAACGAGTTCCGCGCCTCGCAGATCCTCGTCGACCGCGCCCGCGCGAACGAGCGGATCGAGTTCCTGACGCCGGCGGTCGTGGAGGAGGTGCTGGGTGTCGACGCGGGCTCGGTGCGGGGCGTCGTCGTCCGCGACCTCGACACCGGCGAGACGCGCGAGCTCCCCGCCGACGGCGTCTTCGTCGCGATCGGGCACGACCCGACGACGAAGCTCTTCGTCGACTGGCTCGACCACGACGAGAACGGCTACCTGGTGACGAAGCCGGGCTCCACCGAGACGAACATCCCCGGGGTGTTCGCGGCCGGCGACGTGCAGGACCACGTGTACCGGCAGGCGGTGACGGCGGCCGGCTCGGGCTGCATGGCGGCGCTCGACGCAGAGCGGTACCTCGCGGCCGAGGAGGGCCATCTCGGCACCGCGCTGACCGCGCCGCGGCCCGAGGCGGAGGCGGCTCACACGTAGCGCGGCGCGCGGCGGACCCGGCGGACGCCGCCGCTACGATCGCACGCGGATGCCGTACTTCATCTGCCCGAACTGCAAGCAGCGCTCGATCGACCACGACGGGCGCGAGGGCCTCTTCGACACGCCCGTCGCGTGCGGCAGCTGCGGCTTCGGCTTCCTCTTCGAGCTCATGGACGACTACTACCCCGCGCCGAACTCCGGGTTCGTCGTCTGCGACCAGGCGCGGCGCGTCATCGCGGCGGGGCGCGGCGTGTTCGAGCTGACCGGCTATCGCGAGTCGGACGTCCTCGGGCGCGACCTCGTCGAAGCGCTCGGGCTGAGCGGGTTCGCGGAGGAGCGCGACCCGGCGCAGATCGCGCTCGAGTGGGGCGTGCGCCGGCTCGGCGAGCGGCTCCAGCTGCGGACGCGCGCGGGCCACGCGAAGGGCGTCGTCGCGGACTTCTTCCCCGCGTACGACCGGGACGGCGGCCTGCTGGTCGCGCTCGCACCGGGCTAGTGGCGCAGCTGCCGCCGACCGCGGACGCCGTCGTCGTCGGGGGCGGCGTGATGGGCGCGGCGATCGCGTTCCACCTCGCGGCGCGCGGCGGCGGGAGCGTCGTGCTGCTCGAGCGCGCCGCCGTCTGCTCCGGACCGACGCGGCACTCGACCGCGATCGTCCGGCTCCACTACACGCAGCCGCTGCTCGTCCGGATGGCGCTGCACGGGCTCCGCACCTACCGACGGTTCGAGGACGCCGTCGGCTCCTCGTCCGGCTTCGCGCGCACGGGGATGCTGTTCGGCGTCGCGCCGGAGGAGCGCGCGATGCTCGAGCAGAACGTCGCCGTCGGCCGGTCGGAGGGCGCCGAGACGTTCGTCGTCGACGCCGAGCAGGTCGCGGAGCTCGACCCGCGGATCGTCGCGGACGATCTCGCCTTCTGCTTCGAGCCGGAGGCCGGGCGGTGCGACCCGTACCTCGTCACCGCCGGGTTCGCCGCAGCCGCGCGCCGCGCCGGCGCCTCCGTCGCGGAGGGCGTGCGCGCGACGGCGGTCTCGGCCGACGGGACCGTCGACACGACCGCGGGACGCATCGCCGCGGGCGCCGTCGTCGTGGCGGCGGGCGTGTGGTCGCGACCGCTTCTCGCGCCGCTCGGGTACGACCTGCCCGTGCACGCTGCCCCGGCGGAGGTCGGGCGCTACCGGCTGCCGGACGGGTTCACGCCGCCGCCCGCCGTCGCCGACTTCTCGGGGCCGCAGCTCTACTTCTGCCCGGTGGAGCCCGGGTTCCTCGAGGTCGGCTCGCTCGCGCCGGCGCACGCGGACGAGACCGTCGACCCGGACGTCCCGCCGGAGGGAGCGCGCGCCGACACGCTCGACGCCTACGCGCGGGCGCTCCGCCTCCGCCTACGCGGCTCGAACGGAGGCCACTGGCGTGGCGCGTGGACCGGCGTGTACGACGTCACCCCCGACTGGGAGCCGACGATCGGCCGCGTCCCGGGCTGCGACGGCGTGCACGTCGCCGCAGGCTTCTCCGGACACGGGTTCAAGCTCGCACCCGCCGTCGGGACCGCGCTCGCGGAGCTCGTCCTCGACGGCGCCTCCCGTACGTTCGACCTCGACCTCCTCGCACCGGACCGGTTCGAGCGCGGCGCGCTCGTCGGCGCGCGCTACGGCTACTCCGTCCTCGGCTAGCGGCCGCGCGGCGCGGCGTCGACGCGGCTCGCCGGGCAGAGGTCGTTGACGACGCACCGCTCGCACTGCGGCCGCCGCGCGTCGCACACGCGCCTGCCGTGCCAGATGAGCAGGTGCGGGAACCGCCCCCACTCCTCGCGCGGGACGAGCTTCGCGAGGTCGCGCTCGATCCGCACCGGATCCTCCTGCCGCGTCAGCCCGAGCCGCTGCGAGAGCCGGCGAACGTGCGTGTCGACGACGATCCCCTGCGGCCGGCCGAGCTCGGCGGCGACGACGTTCGCCGTCTTGCGCGCGACGCCGGGGAGGCGCACGAGCTCCTCCACCTCCCTCGGGACGCGCCCGCCGTACTCGTCCACGAGCATCCGCATCGTGCCGCGCAGCGACTTCGCCTTCTGGCGGAAGAACCCCGTCGCGAACACGTCCCGCTCGAGCTCCTCCTGCTCGACGGCGAGGTAGTCCTCCGGGCGCCGGTACTTCGCGAACAGGCGCTCCGTCACCCGGTTCACGTTCACGTCCGTCGTCTGCGCCGAGAGCATCACCGCGACGAGCAGCTCGAGCTCGTTCGAGAACCGCAGCGCGATCCCGGCGTCGGCGTGCTCCTCGGCGAGGCGCGCGACGATCGGCCGGATCCGCTCCCGTTTCGGGCCGACGCGCCGCCGCGCCTCGTGGACGTAGCTACGAGCCAGCGTTCCCCTCGAAGTACGCGGAGACCTCGTCGGGGTCGGGCGGCTCGAGGAGCCACTCCGCGAGCTCGTCCGCGTTCGGCGACCCGGTCGCCCGGATGGCGGCGACGGCGGCCTCGACGTCGTACTCCGTCCGCCGCAGCTCGACACCGGGCCCGAGCAGCGCCCAGAACGCGCCGCGGCGCCCCTCGTAGGGCGAGCCGACGCTGCCGGCGTTGACCACGCGGTGCTGTCCGACGTGTCGGTCGTACTGGACGTGCGTGTGCCCGTGGACGACGACGCGCTCGTCCACTCCGGCGAGCGCGGCGGCGACCCGCTCCTCGGGGCTCACCTTCGTCAGGATCTCGTCGTCGCGCCGCGGGGTCGCGTGGCAGAAGAGGACGCCGCCGAGCCCCGGGACGTCGGCGCGCGCCGTCAGCGGCGCGTCGCGGACGAACGCCCGACGCTCCGGGCCGAGGCGCTCGCTCACCCAGGCGACGAGGTCGCCGACCGCCGGCGGCGCGGCCTCGCGGTCTGCGTTCCCCCGCACCCACAGCACGGGCCGCTCGAGCGCGCGCAGCCGGTCGACGCACTCGACCGGCATCGGCCCCATCGCGACGTCGCCGCCCGAGACGACCGCGTCGACGCGCTCCCGCTCGACCTCCGCCAGCACGGCCTCCAGCGCCGGGAGGTTCCCGTGGACGTCGTAGAGCGCGGCGATCCGCACGCGACGGACGCTACCGCGTCGCGGCGAGCTCGCCGGCCGCGACGCCGCCGCCGCGGAGCCGCGGCCCCGCGCAGACGACTTCCAGCGCCGGGCACCCCGCGCAGGTGAACTCGTTCGGCGTCGGGCGGAACTCCCCCGCCTGGATCGCGGCGATGGCCGCCGACAGCTCCGCCTCCAGGCGCGGCTCCTCGTCACGGCCGAACCGCGTCGCGATGACCGCGTCGGGGCGCTCGAGGAAGTGGTAGACGACCTCCACCTCGTCCGCCCCCGCGCGCAGGCCGGCGAGCGCGTACACGAGCCGCTGCAGCCGGTAGTCGTGCTCGACGATCTCCTCCGGCGTGCCCTCGGCGAGCGAGTTCGTCTTGTAGTCGAGGACGACGGCGCGGCCGTCGGCGAGGTGGAACACGTCGAGGTACCCGTGGAGGAGCACGCCGTCGTGCTCGAAGGTGAAGTGCCGCTCCTTCGCGACGGGGCCGAGCGCCGCGATCCGCCGCGCGAGCTCCGACCCGCAGTACGACGCGACGAACCCGCGGATCCGCTCCAGCTCCTCGTCCGACGCCGCGGCGTACCAGTCGCGGACGACAGCGACGTCCGGCGGCTCCGGCCGCTCGAGGTCGACAGCCTCGAGGAGGCGGTGGACGGCGTCGCCGACCTCGGTCGCGGCCATCCCCGTCTGCCCGGCGATCCGGCCGCTCGCGTCGGCGGGCCGCATCCCCGCGACCCGCTCGGCGTAGTAGCGGTAGGAGCAGCGGTCGAAGAGCGCGAGCGCGCTGTACGACAGCCGGCGCACGCGGTGGAGCGGCGGAGCCGGGAGCGGATCGAGCGCCGGCAGGAGCGGCGCGGGCGGGAGCGGCGCCGCTGCCTCGCCCTCGGCGAACAGCGCGAGCTGCCCCGGCTCGGCCGGCGTCTCGGAGGGCTCCTCCTCCGGCGGCGGGCGGAAGCGGTCGACGCGCACGAGCAGCCGCGCGCCGCCCCGCTCCAGCTCGACCGGATCGTCGCCCGCGGCGGCGAGCTCCTCGTCGGCGTCGAGGCGGCTGAGCACCCAGCCGATCGGCGTGGCCGCGTCGGCGGTGCTCTCGCGGTCGATGGCGCCCGAGACGATCAGCCGGTCGACCGCGCGCGTCATCGCGACGTAGTAGAGGCGCAGCCGCTCCGCCTCGTCCTCGGCCTTGCGCGCCGCGCGCACCTCGTCGTAGTCGAACGCCCCCCGGCGCGTCGTCGTGATCGGGTCGGCGACGCGGAACCCGAAGCGGCCGTCGGAGAGGGCCAGGATCTCGTCCGACCCCGGCGCGGCGCGGTCGCGCCCCGCGTCCGCCACGACGACGACCTTGAACTCGAGCCCCTTCGCCGCGTGGATCGTGAGCAAGCGCACCGCCTCCGCCCCCTCCTCCTCGGCGACGGCCTCCAGCTCCTTCGCCCCCACCGCCTCCTGCTCGCGGACGAAGCGGACGAAGCCCTCGACGTCGGGGCCACGCAGCTCCTCGTACGACCGCGCGAGGCGCGCGAGCTTGCGGAGGTTGGCGTACCGGCGGCGGCCGTCCCAGCGCGCGAGCACCGCGAGGTCGTAGTCGTGCTCCGCGACGACCGTCTCGCACAGCCGCTCGAGCGACATCCGCGCGGACGCGGCGACGAGCCGGTCGTACCGCTGGCGGAAGGCGCGGAGGAGCCGAACGTCGCGCTCCGGCAGCCCCTCCGGCACCGAGCGCTCGATCCCGGTGAAGAGCGGGCGCCGCCCCGCCGCACGGCGGATCAGGACGAGCGCGTCGTTCGACACGCCGACGAACGGCGACGCGAGCACCGAGACGAGCGCCTGGTCGTCGTACCGGTTCTGCAGCAGGCGCAGGTACGAGAGGAGGTCGACCACCTGCTGCTGCCCGAAGTAGCCGCGTCCGGTCGCGCGGTACGTCGGAAGCCCGGCGCGGCGGAGCTCCTCCTCGTACCACTCCGCGTCGGTCCCCGCCGCGAACAGGAGCACGATCTCGCCGGGCGTGGCGGCGCCCGCGTCGACGAGCTCGCGGACGCGCCGGGCGATGTGCTGCGCCTCCGCCCGCCGCCAGTGGACGTCGGTTCCCGCGTAGGTCGCCTTGTCGGTGACGAGGAGCTCGACCGGGTGGCCGAACACCGGGTCGGGGAACTCCCCGGACGCCGCGAGCGGCTGGTAGCCGTCCCCGAATTCCCCGCCGAAGAGGTGGTTCACGGCGGCGAGGACCTCGGGGCGGGAGCGGTAGTTGCGCCGGAGCGCGAGGCCGCCGCCGGCCTGCTCGCGCCGCTCGCGGAACACCTGCACGTCCGCGTGGCGGAAGCCGTAGATCGACTGGAACTCGTCGCCGACGAAGAAGACCTCCGCGTGCTCGCCGGCGACCAGGTCGACGAGCTCGCACTGGAGGCGGTTCGTGTCCTGGAACTCGTCCACCATCACGGCGCGGAAGCGCAGCTGCTCGCGCTGCCGCACGCTCTCGACGTCGCGCAGGACGTTCCGCGCGGCGAGCTGCAGGTCTTCGAAGTCGACCGCGCCCTCGCGGGCCTTCGCCTCGGCGTACGCGCGGCCGAAGCCGTCGAGCAGCGCCTGGAGCAGGTCGCGGTCGTCGGCCGCCAGCTCGTCGAGCGCCGCCTGCTCGACGGCGCGCCGCGCCTCCTCGTAGGTCGCGGTGCGCTCGCCGGAGCGGACCTTGTACGCCCCCAGGTCGACGAGCCGGTCGGGGAGCGGCGCCCCCGCGACCGCGTCCAGGAGCTGCGCGGCGTTCGCGCGCTGGAGGTCGCTCGCGCCCGCGTCCGCGGCCAGCGCCGCCGCCGCCTCGCGCAGCTCCTCGAGCAGCTCGTCGAGCGGCGGCCGCTCCCCCAGCTCGAGGACGAGGTCGCGTCCCGCGGCGCGGAGCGTCTCGTAGACGCCCGTGAGCATCCGCCGCAGCCCGGCGGCGCCGTAGGTCGCGAGCAGCCGCAGCCGCTCCGGCTCCTCGCCCGCGCAGAACGCGGCGAGCGCCGCCTCGAACGCCTCGCTGCGCAGCACCGCCGCCTGCGCCTCGTCGAGCTCGCGGAACCGCGGGTCGACCTTCGCCTCGAACGGGTAGACCCGCAGCAGCCGGTTGCAGAACCCGTGGATCGTCGAGATCCAGGCGCCGTCGAGCTCGCGGGCGAGGTCGTGCCGGCCCCGCTCCCGCAGCGCCTGGCGGATGCGCGACCGGAGCTCCGCGGCGGCGCGTTTCGTGTACGTGATCACGAGCACCGAGCCGACGTCGACGCCCTCGTCGCAGACGGCGCGGACGAACCGCTCGACGAGCACGGTCGTCTTCCCGGTGCCGGCGCCGGCGGAGAGGAAGACGGCGCCGCGCGCCTCGATCGCCGCCTGCTGCTCGGGGTTCGGCGCCCGCATCACGCCCGCGCCTTCCGGCACATCGGCCACAGGTCGCACCAGCTCGGGCAGTCGCCGCCCTTCGGGTCGTGCCGGACGTCGCCGCCGCGGATGCGCTGCGCGAGCCGCAGCGCCGTCTCCTTGGCGCCCTCCACCTGCGTCCAGAACGCCGCCTCGTCGAGGTAGTCGGTGCGCACGAAACCGGGGATGCCGTCGTCGCGCGCCTCGGCGCGCAGCAGCCCGCGTGCCTTGCGATCGCCGGCGAGCGGCCGGTAGACGCCGCCGAGCGGCTCGAGGCCGACGAGGTCGCGCAGGACGAGCATGTAGAGCGGGATCTGGAGGCGCAGCTCCTTCTCGATCTGCTGCGCCGAGTGCGCGCTCTTGCCCGCCTTGTAGTCCTGGACGATCGCCCGCGCGCTCATCGGGTCGACGTCGATCCGGTCGATCTTCCCCGAGAGGACGACGCCGTCGCCGAGCTCGAGCCCGCGCTGCAGCTCCGGCGCCGACCGCTCGGAGCCGAACGAGACCTCGAACCGGCGCGCGACGAGCGGCGAGCCCGACGCGGCCTCGTCCCGGACGAGCTGCTCGAGGTCGCGCGACAGCCCCTCGAGGAGCTCGCGCCGCTGCATCGGCGTCATCTCGATGCGCTGGCCCTCGACCGCGGCCTCGAGGCAGCGGCGCATGAACCGCACCGCCGGCTCGACGTGCGCCTCGTCGAGGCGCTCGATGCCGAGCTCCTTCGGCAGGCCGGAGAAGAACCGGTTGAGCGCGGTGTGCGCGACCGAGCCGCGCAGCTTCGCGTCGACCTCGGCGTCGATCGTCCGCGGGTCGACGAAGCGCTCGAAGAACCACGCCGAGGAGCAGTCGGCGAAGCGCTCGAGCTCCGTCACGTTGAAGACCGACCGGGAAGCGAGCTGCGCGAGCACCGCCGGGTGGCGGAGCCGCGTCGGCCGGCGGAACGCGTCGAGCGCGCGCTCGAGCCGGCGCTCCCAGCCGTTCGCGCGCGCGAGCGCGCGCGCCTCCGCCCGCCGCTCCTCGACCGCCGCGAGCTCCGCGAGCGCGCGGAGACGCTCGCGCTCCGACGGCGCCGCCTCGAGCGGCCACGTCAGCTCCGAGAGCGCGCGGCGGCGCGTCCACCGCGCGACGTCGTCGGGCGGGAACAGGCCCGCGACCTCCTCCCAGAACGGGCTCGGCTCGCGAGGGCTGCCCTCGTCGCTCGCGGCCTCGCGGACGAGGTAGAGCCGGCGCGTCGCGCGCGTGCAGGCGGTGTAGAACAGGTAGCGGTCGCGCGCGACGGGGTCCGTGCGCTCGAGCCTGCCGCCGAGCGTCGTGCGCGTGTCGTCGTCGAGGAACGGCGACGAGCGCTCGCGCCGCGGCAGGCTCCCCTCCTCGAGCCCGAGCACGAACGTCACGTCGAACCGGCGCGTGCGCGCGCGGAGCAGGTCGACGACGGCGACGCGGCCCGGCTCGGCGGCGCCGGCGACGCGGACGGTCAGGCGCTCGAGCGCGGCGACGACGTCCTCGCGCGACACCGGCTCCGCGACGGCCGCCCACCCCTCGAGCTCGGCGAGGAGCCGCCGCAGCGCCTCGTGCGCGCGCAGATCCTCGCGTGACGCCTCCCCGACCGGCGGCGCCTCCACGCCGTAGGCCGCGCGCAGCATCGACGCGGCGAGCTCGCGCACGGCCTCGACGGGCGAGTCCGCGGCGCGGAGCGCGTCGAGCGCCGGCAGCGGCGCGCCGCGCAGCGCCTGCGCCTCCTCCTCGACGCGCTCGCCGGCCAGGATCGCGCGGCCGCGGAGGCGCCCCTCGACGAAGTCGACGCTCGAGCGCGCGACACCCGAGTACGGCGAGCGGAGGTACGCGAACAGCGCGCGCCGGTCGCCGCCGAGCCACGCGAAGCGCAGGATCGAGAGGAGCGCCTGGCCGAACGCGGTCTGCGGGAGCCGGAGCGGCCCCTCGACCGCGTGCGGGACGCCGAGGGTGCCGAACGCGGTCGCGAGCGGGGCGCGCCAGCGGTCGACGGACGGGCAGACGACGCCGATGCGCTCGGGCGGCGTGCCCGAGCGCACGAGCTGGAGCACCTCCTCGGCGACGAGCTCGAGCGCGCCGCGCGTGCCGGCGCCCTCGAAGAAGCGGACCGCGCCGTCGATCGGCGGCGCCTCGCCGGGCGTGTCCGCGAAGAGCGAGCGCTCCACGTGCGCGATCGCGGGCTGCGCGACCTCGCCGTACCGCGGCGGCAGCTCCTCGATCCGGCCGTCGGCGAGCGCCGCGAGGTCGTCGGCCGTGCGGCGCAGGAGCGCGAACGCCGCGCGCCCGGGCTCGTACGGGAGCGACACCGTCACCTCCGTTCGCGCCGCGAGCGCCTCCAGCAGCCCCCACTCAGCCGCCGTCAGGTCCTCGAACCCGTACGCGAAGACGGGCTCGCCGTGCCACGCGCCGAGGTCGGACGCGAGCCGCTCGACGGCGTGCCAGCGGAGCAGGTCGCGGTCGCAGAGGCCGAGCTCCGCCAGCTCCTCGCGGTACGCGCGGTAGAGCGCGCCGAGGTCGCCGCGGACGGCGTCGGGGCCCACGAGTCCCGACTGGAGCTCGCGGATCGCCTCGCGCAGCGCGTCGGCGAACCCGGTCGAGCGCGACAGCGGCGACAGCCCGTTCAGGCGCGCGCGGCCGATCGAGCGGCGCAGCACGAGCCCCTGCTGCGCCTCGGTCGCGACGCGGCCGGGCGGAGGCGCGATCCGCTCGAAGACGTCGTCGAACGTGCCGATCGTCCCGCCGAGCAGCGCGGGCCGCCGCGCGAGCAGCTCCCGCTCGACGGCGTCGACGTCCGACCGGTTCGGCACGATCAGCAGCGGCTCGCGCTCGAGCGCGGCGAGATACCGCTCCAGGAGGAGCGCGACCTTCCCGGCGTTCGCCGGTCCCGTGACGAGCGTCAGGGCGATCGACCCATCGTAGACGGGGCCCCCGACGGCTCCCAGGCGCCGCTCCGGACGCGTCCCGCAAAGAGCGGCGAAAACGACGAGGGCCGGTCTCCCGGCCCCCGACGAGCGTCTCCTACTGCGCCGACTTCGGGCGCCGGCCGCGGCGCGCGACGGGTCTCCCGCCGAGCTTCTCCGCCTCGGCGTCCGTGACGTCGAGCTCGCGCACGCCCTTCCGCGCGTCGTGGAACGTGATGCGCACCGTCGCGCCCTTTCCTTCCTGGATCTCCTCGCCGGAGATGTCGGACACCAGCACTGTCTTTCGAGCCACCTTATTCCTCCTCGAATTCGACGGGGGGCGGCTCAAGACTACCGAAACCGTTCGCGAATCACGCCGCTGCACGAGCGCGACGTATTCGCCACGACCGCAACAAGCTCAGGAGTGCCTGCTCTTCGGCGTTGAGACCGGTTTCGCGCGCGCCGACGACGCGCAAATGCCGCGGCCGGAAATCCTCGAGCGTCCGCCCGTCGAGATACTGCTCGACGACGGCGGGGCTGACGTAGCTCGCGCGCGCGACGGCGGGCGTATTGCCGAGCCGGTCCGCGACGTGCCGCATCGCCGCCGCGACCGTTCGCTTCCCCTCCGTCTCCGTCCGCGGCGCGCCGCGCTCGGCGAGGTACAGGGCGGCGAGCAGCGTCCCGCCCCAGGTGCGGAAGTCCTTGGCGGAGAAATCCTCGCCGAGGTAGACCTTGACGTAGTCGTTCAGCCGCCTGTCGGTCAGGTTGTAGACCTCGCCCTCCCACTCGTAGCGGAAGACGCGACTGCCGCCGGGCAACTTGAGGAGCTGGCGGACCGCGGCGGCGAGCTCCGTGTCGACGAGCGTCGTCCTGATCTGCGAGCCTGCCTTCCCCTTGAAGCGGAAGACGATCTTCCCGCCCGGCTTCACCTCGACGTGCCGCTTCGTCAGCGTCGTGATCCCGTACGTCCGGGACTGACGGACGTAGCGCTCGGCTCCGACGCGAAACCAGCCGAGATTGATGAGACGAATGGCAACTGCGCTGACGCGCTCGCGATCGTACGGGTCGTGCTCCATGTGCGCCGCCATGGCGGCGCGCAATTCCGTCAGGCCCTCGGCGAACCGGATCAGCCGGTCGAATTTCGCCTGCTCCTGCGCTGCGCGGTAGTCCGGGTGGTAGAGGTACTGCCGCCGTCCCGCCGCGTCGACGCCGGTCGCCTGGAGCTTCGCGTTCGGCCGCGGCGAGATCCACACGTCGCGCCACGCCGGCGGGATCACGAGCGCTTCGATCCGCGCGATCTTCGCCGGATCGGCGATCCGGTTCCCGCGCGAGTCGTAGTACCGAAAGCGTCCCTTCGACCCGCGACGCCGCCACCCTCCCGTGCGCGCCATCGCGGCACCCCTCCCCCGCTGCGACCGCGGCTAATCGAGCCACCTAGAATCGCCGCGTGCGGACGTCGACCATCGTCGTGCTCGAGGGTGACGAGACCGGGCAGGAGCTGCTGGAGGAGGCGCTGCGCGTGCTCGACCCGGCCGTCACGGGGATCGAGCTCGACTTCCCGCGGTTCGACCTCTCGCTGGAGAACCGCCGCGCGACGCAGAACGGCGTCGTCCACGAGGCGGCCGCGGCGATCCGCGAGCACGGGCTCGGCCTGAAGGCGGCGACGATCACGCCGGAGCAGCGCGGCGACGTCGGCTCCCCGAACCGCATCCTCCGCGAGGAGATCGGCGGCCGCGTGATCGTCCGCACGGGGCGGCGGATCCCGGGCGTCGTCCCCTTCGGCGGCGTCCACTCGCCGATCTCGATCGTCCGGATGGCCGTCGGCGACGCGTACGGCGCGGAGGAGTGGCGCGAGGGCGAGGGCGAGGACGAGGTCGCCTACCGCACCGAGCGGATCGAGCGGAGGATCTGCAAGGCCGTCGCCGAGTTCGCGTTCCGGCAGGCGGAACGCACCGGCGCGAAGGTGTTCGGCGGGCCGAAGTACACCGTCAGCCCGACCTACGAGGGGATGCTGAAGGAGGAGATGGACGCCGCCGCGGCGCGGCACCCCGGCGTCCCGTACGAGCCGCAGCTCATCGACGCCACGTTCGCGCTGCTCATCTCGGCGACCGGCGACCCGCTGGTCATCCCGGCGCTCAACCGCGACGGCGACATCCTCTCCGACCTCGTCCTGCCCCTGTTCGGGTCGATCGCCGGCTCCGAGTCGCTCCTCGTCGCCTTCGACGACGACTACGTGCCGCGCGCCCTGATGGCTGAGGCGGCGCACGGGACGGCGCCCGCGCTCCAGGGGAAGAACGTCGCGAACCCGATGGCGATGATCCTCGCCGGCGTCGCGCTCCTCGGCCAGCACGACGACGAGGCGGCGCAGCAGGCGGGCCGCGCGATCCGGGAGGCCTGCCTCGAGTCGGTCGCGGAAGGGATCCGCACCGCCGACCTCGGCGGCCACGCCGGGACGACCGAGTTCACCGACGAGGTGATCAGGCGAACGCGGTCGAAGCTCGAGGTGTGGGCGTCGCTGTAGCCGCCGGAGCGGCCTCGGCGCCCCACACCGTCAGGAACGCGTCCGCGAGCACCGGGTCGAACTGCGTCCCGGCGCAGCGCGCGATCTCCCGCAGCGCCGCCTCACGCGGCAGCGCGGCGCGGTACGGCCGGTCCGACGTCATCGCGTCGAAGGCGTCGGCGAGCGCGAGGAGCCGCGCCCCCTCCGGGATGTCCGTGCCGGCGCAGCCGGCGGGGTAGCCCGCGCCGTCCCACCGCTCGTGGTGGTGGAGCACGTACGGGAGCGCGCCCCGCGCCTCCGGGATCGGCGCGAGGAGCTTCGCGCCGACGGCGGGGTGCCCCCGGACGAGCTCGACCTCCTCCGGCGTCAGCGGCCCGGGCTTCTCCAGCACGCCGGGCGCGAGCGACAGCTTCCCGACGTCGTGGAGCGCGCCGCCGAGGCGGAGCGCGACGAGGCGCTCCTCCGCCCAGCCGAGGCGGCGCGCGACGCCCTCGGCGAGGGCCGTCACGCGGAGCGAGTGGCCGCGCGTGTACGGGTCCCGCGAATCGATGGCCCTCGTCAGGAGCGCGAGCATGCCCGTGGGGATTCCAGGCCGGGGTCCGGTTCCCTCCGTCGGCGCGCACGAACTAGGATCGGCGCGTGAGGATCGGCGTCCCGCGGGAGACGGCGCCGGGCGAGCGCCGCGTCGCGCTGGTACCGGAGACGGTCGCGCGCCTGGTCGAGCAGGGGCACGAGGTGCGGGTCGAGCGCGGCGCCGGCGCCGCTGCGCTGCTCGACGACGCCGCGTACGCGGCTGCGGGCGCGACGATCGTCGACGCCGCCTGGGACGCCGACGTCGTGGCGAAGGTGCAGGCGCCGTCCGCCGAGGAGGCGGCGCGGCTCCGCGAAGGGGCGCTCGTCGTCGGGTTCCTCCAGCCGCTGACGGCGCCGGAGGGGATCGAGCGGCTGCGCGCCCGCGGCGTCGCGGCGTTCGCGATGGAGTCGATCCCGCGGATCACGCGCGCGCAGTCGATGGACGCGCTCTCGTCGCAGGCGACGATCTCCGGCTACAAGGCGGTGCTGCTCGCGGCCGAGCGGCTGCCGAAGCTGTTCCCGCTGCTGATGACCGCCGCGGGGACGATCGCGCCGGCGCGGGTGCTCGTCCTCGGCGCCGGGGTGGCCGGTCTGCAGGCGATCGCCACCGCGCGGCGTCTCGGCGCGATCGTCGCCGGGTTCGACGTCCGGCCGGTCGTGAAGGAGCAGGTGGAGAGCCTCGGCGCGACCTTCCTCGACCTCGGCGTCCGCGGCGAGGAAGCGGCGGGCGGGTACGCGCGCGAGCTCTCGCCGGAGGAGCAGCAGCGCCAGCAGCAGGAGCTCGAGGCGCGGCTCCCGGAGTTCGACGTCGTCGTGACGACCGCGCTGATCCCGGGGCGGCCGGCGCCGCGGCTGATCCCGCGGAGCGCCGTCGAGGCGATGCGGCCGGGGTCGGTCGTCGTCGACCTCGCCGCGGAGGCCGGCGGGAACTGCGAGCTCGCGGAGCCGGGCACGGAGGTCGAGCGCGCGGGCGTCCGGATCGTCGCGTTCACGAACCTCCCCGCGACGGTGCCGCTGCACGCGAGCCAGCTCTACTCACGGAACGTCGCGGCGGTGATCGGACACCTGGCGCCGGAGGGCGAGCTGCGGCTCGACTTCGACGACGAGATCACGGCGGCGGCGTGCGTCGCGCGCCCGGCGGGGGCAGCCGCGTGACGACGCAGCTGATCGCGAGCATCACGATCTTCGCGCTCGCCGTCTTCCTCGGCTTCGAGCTGATCTCGCGCGTGCCGACGCTCCTCCACACGCCGCTGATGTCGGGGACGAACGCGATCTCCGGGATCGTCGTCGTCGGCGCGATCCTCGTCGGCGGCGCGGCCGAGACGCTCCTCGGGCAGGTGCTCGCGTTCGTCGCGCTCGTCTTCGCGGCGGTGAACGTCGTCGGCGGGTTCCTCGTCACCGACCGGATGCTCCACATGTTCAGCGGGCGCCGCGAGGAGCCGCCGTCGTGATCACGCTGTCCGAGAACGTCGTCGACCTCGCGTACGTCGCCGCGGGGATCTGCTTCATCCTCGGGATCAAGATGCTCGCGTCGCCGCGGACGGCGCGGCGCGGGAACGCGATCGCCGCGCTCGGGATGGCGATCGCCGTCGCGTTCACGCTGACGCTGGAGCAGGTGGACCGGTACTGGTTCGTCGCGGCGGGGCTGGCGGTGGGCGCGGTGCTCGGCGTCCCGGCCGCGCGGTACGTGCGGATGACCGCGATGCCGCAGATGGTCGCGCTCCTGAACGGGCTCGGCGGCGGCGCGGCGGCGGCCGTCGCGGCGGCGGAGTTCCACCGGCTCGCGGGCGAGGAGGGCTCGGCTCCCGCGGAGACGACGGTCGCGGTGCTCGCCGCGGCGCTCCTCGGGCCGCTGACGCTGTCGGGGAGCCTGATCGCGTTCGGCAAGCTCCAGGAGGTGCTGCCGGGGAGACCGGTCGTCTTCGCGGCGCAGCAGGCGGTGAACGCCGTGCTGTTCGCGGCGACGCTCGCGGCGGCCGTCGCCGCCGGGGTGACGGAGCGAGAGCTGTTCTTCTGGGCGCTCGTGGCACTGTCGGCGGCGCTCGGCGTGCTGCTCGTGCTCCCGATCGGCGGCGCGGACATGCCGGTGGTGATCGCGCTCCTGAACGCGTTCTCCGGCCTCGGCGCGGTCGGGACGGGGTTCATCCTCGAGAACAACGCGCTCATCATCGGCGGCACGCTCGTCGGCGCGTCCGGGACGCTGCTGACGATCCTGATGGGCCGTGCGATGAACCGGTCGATCGCGAACGTCGTCTTCGGCGCGTTCGGAACGCTCGACGCGTCGGCGCCCGGCGCGGCCGCGGGGGCGGACGGCGGCGCCGTGAAGGCGACGACCGCGGAGGACGTGGCGGTGATGCTCGCGTACGCGCGGCGCGTCGTCTTCGTCCCCGGGTACGGGCTCGCGGTCGCGCAGGCGCAGCACGACGTGCGCGCGCTCGCCGACGTGCTCGAGGCGCGCGGGGTCGACGTGAAGTACGCCATCCATCCCGTCGCCGGACGGATGCCGGGCCACATGAACGTGCTCCTCGCGGAGGCGAACGTCCCATACGAGCGGCTGTACGAGATGGACCGGATCAACCCGGAGTTCCCTCAGACGGACGTCGCCGTCGTCATCGGCGCGAACGACGTCGTCAACCCGGCCGCGCGGAGCGAGCCGGGGAGCCCGATCTACGGGATGCCGATCCTCGACGTCGACCGCGCCGGCAGCGTCGTCGTGATCAAGCGCAGCATGAGCCCCGGGTTCGCGGGCGTCGACAACCCGCTCTTCTACGGCGAGCGGACGGCGATGCTCTTCGCCGACGCGAAGGGCGCGCTCGAGCAGCTTCTCGCGGCCGTCAAGTCCGTCTGAGCCGCGGCCGCTCCGGTCGTGTCTCGCGCCGGCCGCCCGAAGGCGCTCCCGGCCTCCTCCCCACTGCGAGCGTAGCGGCGGAACTGCGGCGCGCGTGTGACGCGAGCGTGCCGGAAGCGTGCCGGAGGCGAATAGGCTTCGCGCCGATGGCGGTCCCGTTCCTCTCCGCGGCGCACGTCGAGCAGGCGGTCTCGCCGCAGCGGGCGCTGGAGGCGGTGCGCGACGCGTTCGCGGCGTACGCGCGCGGCGAGTGGTCGATGCCGCCGAAGGTCTACGTCCCGGCGTACCCCGCCGGCGACTTCCGCGCGATGCCGGCGCTCGGCGCCGGCCACGCGCTCCTGAAGTGGGTGACGTCCTTCCCCGGCAACCCCGCGCAGGGGCTGCCGACGGTGATGGGGCTCGTCCTCCTCTCGGACGCGTCGAACGGACGGCTCCGCGCGGTGCTGGACGCGGGTGCCGTCACGGCGCTGCGGACGGGCGCCGCGGCGGTGCTCGCGGCGGAGACGCTCGGCCGCGACGACGCGGAGTCCGCAGCGGTGATCGGCGCTGGGGTCAACGGGCGCGCCGCCGCCCGCACCTTCGCAGCGCTCGGCCGCCCCGTCGTCGTCTGGGACGTCGACGCGGGACGCGCCCGTGCGGTCGCCGACGAGCTCGGCGCGGCCGTGGCGCCGTCGCGGGAGGTCGCGCTGGCCGCGGACCTGCTCGTGACCGTGACGCCGGGACGGGAGCCGGTGTTCCCGCCGGGGACGCTGCAGCCGGGCCAGCACGCGAGCCTGATGGGCGCCGACGGCCCCGGCAAGGCGGAGATCGCGGTCGAGGAGCTCGTCCGCGCCCGGGTCTTCTGCGACGACTGGGAGCAGGCGAGCCACAACGGCGACCTCGTCCACGCGGTCGAGGCGGGCGCGATCTCGTGCGACGGCGTCACGGAGCTCGGCTCCGTCCTCGTGGGCGGCGCCGAGGGGCGTCGGTCGCCGGAGGAGATCACGGTGTTCGACTCGACGGGGCTCGCGATCCAGGACCTCGCGATCGCGCTGGCCGCGGTCGAACGGGCGGACGAGCTGGACGGCGTCCCGACGCTCGACGCCTGACGCGCGGCTACCCCGCCGCGAGCAGCCGCGCCGGCGCGAACCGCTCGAGGAGGGGGTGCGGCTCGCCGAGGAGCGCGCGCGCGACGAGGTCGCCGCAGGCGAAGCCGAGGACGTTGCCGTGGCCCGAGTAGCCGCCGGCGACCCACAGCCGCGCGTCGCCCGGCACCGGGCCGACGACCGGCAGGAAGTCGAGCACGAGGCCGAAGATCCCCGCCCAGCGCCGCTCGACGCGCAGCGGTCTCCCCGCGAGCTCGGCGACGAACCGCTCGAGCGCCTCCTGGATCGGCGGCGTCGTCACCTCCTCCGCCGTGAACTCCGACTCGAGCGCGAAGTCGCGGAAGCCGCCGGCGACGATCCGGCCGTCCTCGAGCTGCTGCCAGTAGTCGAAGCCGTGGCGGCCGTAGTGCGGCATGTCGAACAGCCGCTCCTCGAGCGGCTCCGTCGCGATCATCTGCCCACGCGTCGGGACGATCAGCCCCTCGAGCTCGTCGAGGAGCCCGCTCGGGTACCCGTCGGTCGCCACGACGACGCGCTCCGCGTCGAGCTGTCCGGCGCCACGGACGCGGCTGTGCTCGCGGATCTCCACACCCGCAGCGGCGGCCGCGGCGGCGAGGCGCCGGACGAAGCGCGCCGGCTGGATCGACGCGTCGCCGGGGTGGAACAGCGCGGCCGGGAAGCGCCCGCCGAGCGGCGGCGGCAGCGCGTCGCGCCACTCGACGGCGTGGCCGTCGGCCCGGAGAGCGTCGTACTCGCCCCGCAACTCCTCCCGCTCCTCGTCGTCGGCCGCGAGGCGGAGGCTGCCGGTGCGGCGGACCGCGTCGCCGCCGAGGGCGGCCATCTCGTCGAGGTACCGCTCCGTCAGACGCCAGTATGCGGCCGCGAGGTCCGCTCCGAGCCACTCGCGCGCGCGGTCGTACGGCATCGCGCCGCCGCGCAGCGCGAACCCGCCGTTCCGACCGCTCGCGCCGCCGCCCACCTGCCGCGCCTCGTGCAGCCGCACGCGCAGCCCCGCGCGCGCGAGCGTGAGCGCGCACGAGCACCCCGTGACGCCGCCGCCGACGATCTCGACGTCGGGGCGGCCGTCGAGGCGGACGCGCGGGAGCGGCGGCGCCTCCTCCGCGAGCCAGTGGGAGTCGGCCACGCGGCCGATCGTATGTCCTAGACGCGCGCCGGCCGGTACACCCCCTCCTGCTCGTGCGCGAGCCCCGCGAGCTCGAGCTCGCACAGGAGCCCCGCCAGCTCCCCCGCGTCGCGCCCCGTCGCCCGCACGAGCTCGTCGGCGCTCGCCGGGAGCAGCGCGAGCAGCTCGGCCGCGTCCGCGCGCGGGTCGGGGGCGGCGGCGGGCTCGACGCCGAGCGCCTCCAGCACGTCCGCGACGCAGGTCAGCGCCGTCGCACCCTGCCGCAGCAAGGCGTTGCTGCCGGCGGAGAGCGCGGACGTGATCTCGCCCGGGACCGCGAACACCTCGCGCCCCTCCTCGAGCGCGAGATCGGCCGTGATCAGCGCGCCGCTGCGCTCGCGCGCCTCGACGACGACGGTCGCCGCGGCGAGGCCGGCGACGATCCGGTTCCGCGCCGGGAACCGCCACGGCGCCGGCTCCACGCCGGGTGCGTACTCGGAGACGACGAGTCCGCGCTCGCAGATCCGCGCCGCCAGGTTGCGGTGCGACGCGGGGTAGTCGCGGTCGACGCCGCAGCCGAGCACCGCGACCGTCGCGCCGCCCGCCTCGAGCGCGCCGCGGTGCGCCTCGCCGTCGACGCCGCGCGCGAGGCCGCTGACGACCACGAGCCCCGCCGCGGCGAGCTCCCGCCCCAGCATCCGCGCGACGTGCCGCCCGTAGGGCGAGCACGCGCGCGCGCCGACGACCGCGACCGCCGGGCGCGCGAGCAGCTCCTCGCCCGGCACGCCGCGCAGGAAGAGTCCGACGGGCGGGTCGTGGATCGCCCGGAGCAGCGGCGGGAACCGCGGATCGGAGCGCGGCAGGAAGCGAAGCCCGCGCGCGGCCAGCCGCGCCCGGTACGCCACGTCGTCGAACCCGGCGAGGAACGCGGCGAAGCGCGCGCTCCGCGGCCGCTCGAGCTGGTGCGTCCCCGTCTCCGCCGCGAACGCCGCCACGGCGAGCTCGCTCATAGCGTCTCCAGCTCCCGCGGCGAGCGGTACGACAGCGCCTCGGCGACGTGCTCCGGGCGCACCTCGTGCGCGTCCGCGAGCGCCGCGATCGTCCGTGCGACGCGCGCCACCCGCGCCCGGCCGCGCCCCGAGAGCGGCAGCCGCTCCACCGCGCGGTCCAGCAGCTCGTCGGCCGCCGCGGTCCGCGACACGCGTCGCTCGAGCAGCGCGGCGCGCGCCGCGACGACGCGCTCGCGCACCGGCGCGCTCGGCTCGCCCGCCGGCGCCGCGAGCTCGGCGGCGCGGGCCCGCGGGACGACGACGACGAGGTCGAAGCGGTCGAGCAGCGCGCGCGACAGCTTGTCCCGGAAGGACGAGAGCCGCTGCGGGGAGCACGAGCACGTCGCCGCCGGGTCGCCGCGCGCGCCGCAGGGACAGAGGTTCATGCTCGCGACGAGCTGGAACCGCGCCGGGAACACCGCGCGGCCGCCGACGCGCGCGACCGCGACGACGCCGTCCTCGAGCGGCTGCCGCAGCGCCTCGAGCGCCGGCCGCTGGAACTCCGGGAACTCGTCGAGGAACAGCACGCCGTGGTGCGCGAGGCTCGCCTCGCCCGGCGTCGGTCCCGCGCCGCCGCCGACGATCGCCGCGGTCGACGCGGTGTGGTGCGGCGCGCGAAACGGCGGGGACGTCACGAGCGGCCGCTCCGGCGAGAGCAGTCCCGCGACGGAGTGGATCCGCGTCACCTCGAGCGTCTCCGCCGGCCCGAGCGGCGGGAGGATGCCGGGCAGCCGCCGCGCGAGCATCGTCTTCCCCGTTCCCGGCGGGCCGGCCAGGAGGAGGTTGTGCCTCCCCGCCGCGGCGATCTCGAGCGCGCGCCGCGCGCGCTCCTGGCCCCGCACGTCCGCGAGGTCCGGCAGCGGCGGCGGAGGCGGAGGCTCAGCTCCGTTCGGCAGGGCGGGCGCGTCGATCTCGCCGCGCAGGTACGCAACCGCCTCCGCCAGGTGCCGCACGGGCACCGGCTCGATGCCGGCGAGCGCCGCCTCGCGCGCCGACGCCGCCGCGCAGAGGATCCGCTCGAGCCCCGCGCGCCGGGCTCCCTCCGCGACGGCGAGCGCGCCCGGCACCGGTCGGACGCGTCCGTCGAGCGCGAGCTCGCCGATCGCGGCGTGCTCGGCGACGGCGTCGTGCGGGAGCTGCCCCGACGCCGCGAGGACGGCGAGCGCGATCGGGAGGTCGAATCCCGGCCCCTCCTTCTTCAGCGCGGCCGGCGCGAGGTTGACGAGCACGCGTCCGCGCGGCCACTGGCACTCCGCGGACTTGACGCCGCTGCGGACGCGCTCCTTGGCCTCCTGGCAGGCGCGGTCGGCGAGACCGACGATCGCGAGTCCCGGGACGCCCCCGCCGACGCGCGCCTCGACGTCGACGCGGCGGGCGTCGAGGCCGACGAGCGCGTGCGTGAGCGCGCGGGCGAGCACGCGCTCCACGCTAGGCGCAGAGGTGTGACGTGTCCGTGCCGGAAGTGCGCCCGATCAGGCGCGGGCGACGAGGACGTCCTCGAAGAACTCGCCGGCGCGGCGCCCCGTGCGGCGGTTGACGTGCCGCCGCAGCCGTTCCTCGAGCCGGAGGCCCGCACGGTTGAGGATCTCCGGGTAGAGGTCGCGGCGGTCGGCGACGACGATCAGCACCGGCGCGCCCCGGCGCAGGTGCTCGCGCGCGTTCGCGAGCACCTCCGCGACGCCGCCGACGTACTCGTCGAGCGCGCGGCGGGTCGCGCCGCGGCCGAGCTCGAGGTCGCCGAGGTCGTCGAGACCGAGCAGCTCGTACGCGTAGCGGTGCTGCTCGTGGTAGTCGATCAGCCCCGGGTACGGCGGCGAGGTGACGACGCCGTCGAAGCGGCGCCCGTAGTCGAGCTCGCGCGCGTCGCCGTGGAGCACCTGCGCGCTCCGGCCGCGGGCGCGGACGCGTCCGAAGGCACGGATCCGCGCGAGCGTGTCGAGCGCGTACCGGCGGAGGAAGTGCTCCGCGCGCTCGACGGGGCGGCACTCGCGCTTGTGCTTGTGGCACCAGTACGGCCCGTGCTGCGGCGCCCGTGGGAAGTCGAGGTCGAAGTGCGTCGTCAGCCGCGCGGACCGCGCCGCGCGCGCGAGCACGACGCGGAGCACGTCCGCGTGCTCGTACGCCGGGATCCGCGCGCGGAAGCCGAGCAGCTCGCGCAGCGCCTCCGCCGCGAACCACTCGCGCAGGTACGGCGTCGCCTCGCCGTCGGCGGGCTCGAGCCGGTCGAGCGCGTCGCGCAGGTCGTGCTCGAGGGTGAACGGGTTGTACTCCGCCAGCTTGACGCGCATGAGGAGGACGTTGAACGCCGCGATGTCCGACCCGGTCGCGTCGAGGCCGCTCTCCAGCGCCTGGACGAGCGTCGTCCCCGACCCGGCGAACGGGTCGAGCACGCGCTGCCCGGGCCGGAGGTACCGCGCGAGCAGCACCTCGACGAGCTGCGGGATGAACTTGCCGAGGTACGGGTGGAGCGCGTGGACGTGCTTCGTCCGCTCGCGCTGCGGCAGCTCCTGCTCCGACCAGGAGAGCTCGAGGTCGATCTCCTGGTAGAGCGCGTCCTGCGTCCGGGCCACGGCCCGGAGTTCGTCACCCGGCGGCGGAAGCCTCCGACGGCGCGGCGAGCACCGCCAGCTCGTTGACGCTGCCGCTGCTGGAGCGCCACTCGCGCTCGAAGACGGGCGCGTGACCCCACGCGCGCAGCGGCGCGCGCACCTCGTCCCCGCCGTAGCCGCAGACGATCAGCCGCCCGCCCGGCGCGAGGTAGCGGTCGAGGAGCCGGGCGGCGTACGACCGCGGGTCGTCCGCGTAGACGAGCTCGGTGCGGACGAAGTCGAACCGGCGCGGCGGCTCCCAGGTGCGCGCGTCGCCGACGAAGAACCTGTCGGCCCAGTGCGGCAGCCGCCGGCGCGCCTCGGCGACGAGACCCGGCGCGAAGTCGAGCCCGTACGGCTCGATCCGGTGCCGGCTCCAGCGGACGAGCGACTCGAGCAGGAGCCCGTTGGCGCAGCCGACGTCGAGGAACGCGCCGTCGCGGTCAACGGCCTCCGCGATCGGTCGCCGCGCCGCCTCCCAGGCGGCGGCGTCGCCGGAGTGGCCGGAGCCGCCCTGCGGCGTGCCTGCCGCGAGGTAGTGCGCCTCGTACACCTCCGGCGGCCACGCGCCGTCGAGCCGCCGCGCCCAGATCCCCGCGTACCAGCGCGCGTAGAAGCGGAGCAGCTCCTGCTCGCTCTCTCCCCAGTCGTAGGCGGGCGAGGTCAGCTCCGCCGCCTCCTCGACTCGGACGAGCACGAAAGCCGCCGCGCGCCCCTCCAGCTCGTGGCCCTCCCCGCGGTACCAGGCGACGAGGTCGTCGAATCGCGGTCCCGGGTCGACCACCTCGCCGCGGCCCTTGAACCGCCACCCGCGGCGCGTGCCGACGTCGACGACGTTCACCTCGATCGCCGGGTTCTGCCGCAGGTTCGCGACCGTCCCGGGCGACCGCAGGTCGGCGAAGACGAGGTGCTCGTCGTCGTAGGCGAGCGTCGTCCCCTTCGGGGAGAGGTTCGGCGTCCCGTCCGGGCAGACGGTCGCCGCGAAGCCGAGGCGGACCTCGCGCAGCGTCCGCTTCATCTCGCCCGTCAGCACGCGGGGAGCCTAGAACGCGTCGCGGAGCCGCTCCACCCGCCGCGGCGACACGGCGACGACGTCGAAGCGGACGTCGCACGC
This sequence comes from Gaiellaceae bacterium, assembly GCA_035540835.1. Classification (GTDB taxonomy): domain Bacteria; phylum Actinomycetota; class Thermoleophilia; order Gaiellales; family Gaiellaceae; genus DATLFU01. The sequence goes on along the minus strand of DATLFU010000074.1, from coordinate 5,811 downwards.
GTCGAGCTCCGGGTGCGCGGCGAGCCACGCCTCGGCGGCACGGCGGACGCGGCGCTGCTTCTCCGGCCCGACCATCTCCTCCGGCGCGCCGTAGCGGCCGCCGCGCTTCTCCTTCACCTCGCAGAAGACGACGGTGCGGCCGCGGCGCGCGACGAGGTCGAGCTCGTTCCCGCCGGCGCGGGCGTTCCGTTCGAGGATCCGGTAGCCGCGCAGCCGGTAGTGGAGCGCGGCTCTACGCTCGCCCGGGTTCGGCCGCATAGCAGAGCGCCTGGAACGAGCGACGGTGGATCGCGGAAGGCCCGCGGGCACGGACGGCGGCGGAGTGGCCGGGCGTGATGTAGCCGACGTGCGAGCGGAAGCCGTAGTGCGGGTACAGCGCGTCGGCGCGCCGCATGTAACGGTCGCGCGTCACCTTCGCGACGATCGACGCCGCGGCGATCGCGGCGCTCTTCTCGTCGCCGTCGACGACGGCTCGGTGCTCCGGCGCCGTGGGCCCGAGCCGGAACCCGTCGACGAGGCACGCCTCGGCGGGCGGCGTCAGCTCGGCGAGCACCGCGCGCAGGGCGGCGAGGTTCGACCGGTGGAGTCCCTCGCGGTCGATCACCCCCGGCGGGACGACGCGGACGACGACCCGCTCGGCGCAGCCGAGGACGGCGCGGAAGAGCTCCTCCCGCCGCGCCTCCGACACCTGCTTCGAGTCGTTCAGGTACGTGAGCGGCCGGCAGCGGTGGTCGCGCAGCCTCTCGTAGTCGAGGAGGACGCCGGCGGCGACGAGCGGCCCCGCGAGCGGCCCGCGGCCCGCCTCGTCGGCGCCGGCGACGAAGCGGGCGCCGAGCGCGCGGTCGAACCGGAGCAGCTTCTGACCCGTCCTCGCGGCCACGCGCCGACGATAGCGCTTGAGTCGGAACGAGACCGCGCCGGATCCGTGACGAGTCCGTGCCGGCGTTGACGCCGCAACCGCGCCGGTCCATCCTGAGCGGGCCCGTGCGCCGGATCCTCTGCATCGCGGCCGCGGGAGCCGCGGCGCTCGCCGCCGCCGGGGGCGCGCCCGCCGCGCCGGCCTCCGACGCGGCGCGGTGGACGGTGACGCCGTCGTCGCAGCGCGAGCTGTGGCAGGGCGCCGGAGCGCTCGTGGCGAGCGCGGACGCGTTCCCGCCGTCCCGCGCCGCGCTCCTGCGCGCGAGCGGCTTCCGCTGGGTCGCGCTGTGGCTGCACCACGGCCGCGCCCGGGCGCGGACGAACGACGCCGCGCTCGCGGCGGGCTGGGTCGACGCGTTCCGCGCGAGCGGCCTCAAGGTGTGCGGCTGGGGCTGGGCGGACGCGCAGCCGCGCCGTGACGCCGCGCTCGTGGCGGAGCTCGTCGCCCGCCACGAGCTCGACTGCTGGATCGTCGACGCGGAGAACCCGTACATGGCCGGCGCGTACGGCGGCCGCGTCGAGCGCTCGGCGCTGTTCGTGCGCGAGTTCCGCGCCCGCTTCCCGCACCTGCCCGCGGCGGTGACGACCTACGGCGCCGCCATCGCGCCGTGGGTGCTCCCGTTCGACTACGCGCCCTGGCGCGACCACAACTTCGCGCTGCTCCCGCAGGCGTACCTGTCCGTCGCCGGGTACCTCGGCCCGCAGTACGTGGTCGACCATGCCGTCCGCGCGGGGTACCCCGCGAACCGCGTCCACCCGATGCTCGGGATCGGCTGGAGGCAGCAACGCCGCGCCCACCGGGCCGGCGACTACGTCTGGCGGCTCCGGGCCGCCGGGACGCGCGGCTTCTCCGTCTTCCTCGGCGAGCGCGCGACGGACGCCGACTTCGAGCTCCTCGGCGACGCGATCCGGCGGCACGGCCTCGCGCGGCCTCCGCTCGCGGCGGCCCCCGGCGACGGCTGAGCGCCCCGCGCTAGGAGCGGAGCTCGCGGACGCGGGCCTTCTTGCCCACCTTGCCGCGGAGGTAGTACAGCTTCGCGCGGTTCACGTCGCCGATCGCCGCCACCTCGATCTTCTCGATCTTCGGCGAGTGCACCGGAAACGTCCGCTCCACGCCGACGCCGAACGACTGCTTGCGCACGGTGAACGTCTCGCGCGCGCCCGAGCCCTGGCGCTTGATCACGATCCCCTCGAAGACCTGCACGCGGCGGCGCTGCCCCTCGATCACCTGGAAGTGGACGCGGACCGTGTCCCCGGCCTTGAAGCGGGGGATCTCGCGCAACTGCGCGCGCTCGAGTGTCTCGATCACCTTGCTCATCGGAGGAGTGGCCACCCGGGCCGAGGCCGGATGTTACCAGGCGCCGCCGGGTTCGCCCGCGGCCGAGGCGGGAACCGGAGCGGCGTGGACGCCCTCTTCTGGGTCTTCGTGGCCGCCGCCGTCGCCGGCGCCGCGGCGACGCTGGTGAAGACGGTCGCCGCGTACCCGACCCTCTCGCGCGCCGAGCGCGTCGCCCTCTTGTGGTGGGTCGCGATCGGCGCCGTCGCCGGCGCGGCGTTCCTCCTGCTCGCGACGACGGAGCGGCCGTGGCTCCTGCCCGTCGCGGGTCTCCTCATGGTCGGGCTCGGGCTCTTCCTCGCGACGAACCGCCTCGGCGTCGCGGACGACCTCGCGCGGCGGCGGATGGGCATCGGGCCGATCTGGCAGCAGTCGAGCAGCGGCACGTGGCGGCTGAACGGCGCGGTGCTGTGCGTCCTCGGCGTCGGCTGGACCGTGTTCGGCGCGCTAGTGCCGTAGGTAGCGGTCCCAGAACGCCGTCACGAGCTCGCCCACGCGCGGCGCGTCGGCGGCGCCGTCCTGGCAGACGTCGTGTCCCGCGCCCGCGAGGGTGACGAGCTCCTTCGGCTCGTGCGCGAGCTCGTAGACGAGCACCGATTCGGCGTGCGGCACGATCTCGTCCTCGGCGCCGTGGACGAGGAGGAGCGGGAGCGGCCGGACCGTCGCGGTGGCGAACTCGCCGTGACGGAGCGCGCCGGCGACGGCGGCGACGGCGCGAACCCGCTCGTCCGCGAACGCCGGGTGGAGCGCCACGGCGAGCGCCGTCGCGCCGCCGACGGAGAACCCGCCGACGCCGACGCGCGACGGGTCGCCGAGGCCGCGCGCGAGCAGCTCGTCGAGCACGAAGGAGACGTCCGCGGGCTGGTTGACGACGTCCTCCATCAGGTACGGCGGCGGCCGCTCGTCGCTCGTGTGCGGGAAGGCGGGCGCGGCGACGACGTAGCCGGCGTCGGCCCACCGCGCGAAGAGCTGCGCGAACTTCCGCGGGTGGCCCCAGAAGCCGTGGCAGAAGACGACGAGCGGGGCGTCGGGGCCGGACGCCGGCACGTGGACGGCCGTCGGCAGCGCGCGGCCGCGCACGGGATCCGCGAGCGGCAGGACCCGCGCGCCTATCGGAACGTGATCCGCGTGGGCGGCCAGTAGACCGCGAAGACCTTCCCGATCAGGTTCTCCTGCGGCACCGCCCCCCACGCCCGCGAGTCGCACGAGTGCGTGCGGTTGTCGCCCATGAAGACGTAGTGGCCCTCGGGGACGAGGTGCGGCCCCTCGGTGTCGTCGCCGCGCCGCTCCGCCTCGATGTACGGCTCGACGAGCTGCTGCCCGTCGATGTAGACGACGCCGTTCTCGATGCGCCACGTCTCGCCCGGGAGCGCGACGAGCCGCTTGACGAACGTCCCACCGGCGCCGCAGCGCTCCTCCGCGAGCGGGGGCGTGTCGAAGACGACGATGTCGCCGCGCTGCGGCTCGCGGAAGCGGTAGAGGATCCGGTTCGCGAGCACGCGGTCCGAGAAGCTCGCGAGGCAGCCGTTCCCCGGCACCGCGCAGTGCAGCGTCGGCTCCATCGACGACGACGGGATCCGGTACGGGTTGACCACCCACGCCTTGATCGCGAGCACGATCAGGATCGCCCCGGCGATCGTCACGATCCAGTCGATCGCGACGCGCCAGGCGTGCGGCAGCCCCTGCGTCAGGCGGTCGATGGGGTTCCTCACGAGAGCGCGGCGCTCCTCGCGCGGCTCTGCTCGCGGCGCCACGCCGCGATCCGGGCGTGGTCGCCCGACAGGAGCACGTCCGGCACCACCCACCCGCGGAACTCCGCCGGCCGCGTGTAGTGCGGGTACTCGAGCCCGCCGTCGAGCTCGGCGGAGTAGCTCTCGTGCTCGCCCGAGCCCTCCGCGAGCGCGCCCGGGAGGCGGCGGGCGATCGCGTCGACGAGCACCATCGCCGGCAGCTCGCCGCCCGAGAGGACGTACGGCCCGATCGAGATCGCGTCCGAGGCGAGGTGCTCGAGGATCCGCTCGTCGAACCCCTCGAACCGCGCCGACAGCAGCGTCAGCCGCTCCTCGCGCGCGAGCTCCTCGACGAGCGGCTGGTCGAGCTGCCGCCCCTGCGGCGTCAGCGCGATCACCGGGTGGTCGGGGACGCCGCCGTAGACGGCGTCGAGCGCAGCCGCGACGACGTCCACGCGCAGCACCATCCCGGCGCCGCCGCCGTACGGGTCGTCGTCGATCTGCCCCGACCGCAGCGGCGTCGTGTCGCGGTAGCCGAACAGCCGCAGCTCGAGCTCCGTCCCGAGCACCGAGGCGACGGGGCGCTGCTCCGTCTGCCAGGCGAAGGCGTGCGGGATCGGAGTGAAGACGTCGAGCTGCATGTCAGAGAGGATCGGCGAAGCCGGGGGAGACGACGATTCTGCCACCGTCGAGGTCGACGTCGCGGACGCAGGCTCCGACGAGCGGGAGCGAGAGCCCCGTGTCGAGCTCGAGCACGTCGTTCGCGACGCCCGGAGCCACCTCGCGGACACGGCCGAGCGTGCGCCCCTCCTCCTCCACGACGAGCCCCACGAGCTGGAACGCGTAGTACGCGTCCTCCTCCGGCTCCGGGAGCGCGTCGCGCGAAACCATCAGGTCGCTCCCGCGCGGCACCGGCGGGTCGACGGCGACGACGCGGCGGCCGCCCGAGACCTTCGACTCCGTCACGGTCACGGGACGCCCGTCCACGAAGAGCCTCGCGCCGACGGCGAACCGGGCGGGATCCTCGCTCGCGCCCTCGACGACGAACGCGCCCCGGACGCCGTGCGGACGCCCGGCCCTCCCGACCCGCACCCACTCCGGCGCCGACACCTACTCGGGGTCGACGATCTCGAGCAGGTACCGCTCACGCCGCGACGTCCCGCTCGCGCGGACGACGCTGCGGAGCGCGCGCGCGATCCGGCCCTTCCGGCCGATCACCTTGCCGACGTCGTCCGGCGCGACGTGCAGCCGCAGGACGGCGCCGTTCGCGTCCTCGGCCTCCTCGACGCGCACGTCGCCGGGGCTGTCGACGAGCTGCCGCGCGAGGTACTCGAGGAGCTCCGCGCTCACCGGGCTAGGCGATGTTCTTGGCCTTGAGCAGCCGGCGGACCGTGTCGCTCGGCTGCGCGCCCTTGCCGAGCCAGTCGCGGACCTTGTCCTCGTCGAACTCGATCGTCGACGGGTCGGTCTGCGGGTTGTAGCGCCCGACGATCTCGATGAACCGGCCGTCGCGCGGGGAGCGCGAGTCGGCCACGACGACGCGGTAGATCGGGTTCTTCTTCGACCCGACGCGCGTCAGCCTCATGCGTACTGCCATCCGTTCCTCCTGTCTCAGCGCTTCCCGGCGAGCCCGGGGAGCGAGGGCATCTTGCCCTTCCCGATCTGCTTCATCATCTTCTCCATCTGCTTGCGGGCGCCGAGGAGCTGGTTGACCTCCTGGATCGTCGTGCCCGACCCCGCCGCGATGCGCCGGCGCCGCGAGCCGTCGATCACGTGCGGCATCCGCCGCTCCTGCGGCGTCATCGAGAGGACGATCGCCTCCGCGCG
>DATLFU010000073.1:0-16846 GCA_035540835.1 Gaiellaceae bacterium | reverse complement strand
CCCGGTCCAGCGAGGCCGAGAAGGAGGCGAATGACCACGCACGCCCGCACGCACCCTCTGCCCCTGCGCGCCCGTTGAGCGCGGTGAGCGCCGCGGCGGGGAAGCTCCTCCTCGACGGCGACGCGATCGACCGGACGCTCTCGCGGATCGCGCACGAGATCATCGAGCGCAACCCGGAGCTCGACCGCGTCGCGCTCGTCGGGATCCACACCCGCGGCGTCCCGCTCGCGCACCGCCTGCGACGGCTGATCGAGGAGCGCGCCGGCGTCGAGCTCGCCGTCGGCGCCGTCGACATCACCTTCTACCGCGACGACGTCCAGATCCGGGGCGGCGAGGCGCCGCTGCACGCGCAGCCCCTCGTCCGGGCGACGCAGCTCGACTTCCCGCTCGAGGGCCGCACCTGCATCCTCGTCGACGACGTCCTCTACACCGGCCGGACGATCCGCGCGGCGGTGGAGGCGCTCTTCGACTACGGGCGCCCCGATCGCGTCCAGCTCGCGGTGCTCGCCGACCGTGGCCACCGCGAGCTCCCGATCCGCGCCGACTACGTCGGCAAGAACCTGCCCACGAGCCGCGACGAGCGCGTCCAGGTGCAGCTCCTGGAGGTCGACGAGGTCGACCGCGTCCTGCTCGTGTCCCACCCCGAGGAGGGATCCTGATGGCCGAACTGCGCGTGATGCGGGAGACGCTCCCGCCGCCGCCCGAGGAGCGGCGCCACCTCATCTCCGTCCGCGACCTCTCGCGCGACGACGTGGAGCGCCTGCTGGCGACCGCGGCGAGCTTCGAGCAGTCGCTCGAGCGCGAGGTGAAGAAGCTGCCGACGCTCCGCGGCCGGACGGTCGTGAACCTCTTCTACGAGTCGTCGACGCGGACGTCGTCGAGCTTCGAGCTCGCGGCGAAGCGGCTGTCGGCGGACACGATGTCGATCAAGGCCGCCGGGTCCGCCGTCGACAAGGGGGAGTCCCTGAAGGACACGGCGCTCACGCTGTCGGCATACGACCCGGACGTGATCGTCATCCGCCACCCGCAGATCGGCGCGCCGCACCTCGTCGCGCGCGTCACCGACGCGCGGATCGTCAACGCCGGCGACGGGAAGCACCAGCATCCGACGCAGGCGCTCCTCGACCTCTACACGATGCAGCGGTCGCTCGGGCGCCTCGAGGGGCTCCACGTCGCGGTCGTCGGCGACGTGCTCCACTCGCGGGTCGCGCGCTCGCTCGTCCAGGCGCTCGACCTCGTCGGCGCGCGGACGACGCTCGTCGGCCCGCCGGCGCTCCTCCCGCGCGGCGCGGAGGCGATGGGGTGCGAGCTCTCGACCGACGTCGCCGCGACGCGCGACGCCGACGTCGTCTACGTGCTGCGGATGCAGCGCGAGCGGATGCAGGAGGGTGCGAACTACGTCCCGAGCCTCCGCGAGTACACCGCGCGCTGGGGGATCACGCCCGAGCGCGTGCGGCCGGGGCAGAAGGTGATGCACCCGGGGCCGATGAACCGCGGCGTCGAGATCGACCCGCGCGTCGCCGACGCGGCCGACGCGCTGATCGTCGACCAGGTCCGCTCCGGGCTCGTCGTCCGGATGGCGGTGCTCTACGACCTGCTGACCGCGGGGCCCGCGCCGGTGCCCGCCGCGGCGGCGATGGAGGTGGCGTGATGCTGCACGCGAAGAGCAGGCGCAAGGAGAACCTCGTCGTCCGGGGCGCGCGCGTCCTCGACCCCGTCGCGGGCGTCGACGCCGTCATGGACGTGCGCGTCGACTGCGGCGTGATCGCGCAGCTCGGCACGGGACTCGACACGAACGAGCACCACGTCGTCGACGCCGAGGGGCTCGTGCTCGCGCCGGCGTTCGTCGACCCGCACGTGCACCTGCGGACGCCCGGCCGGGAGGACGAGGAGTCGCTCGCCTCCGGGACGGCGGCGGCCGCCGCGGGCGGCTACTGCGCGATCCTCGCGATGCCGAACACCGACCCCGTCGTCGACTCCGCCGCCGTCCTCGGCGCGCTCGTCGAGCAGGCGCGGGCGGAGGCGGAGGTGCCGGTCGGCTTCCTCGCCTCGGTCACGAAGGGGCAGGACGGCGCGGAGCTCGCGGAGCTCGGCGAGCTCGCCGACGCGGGCGCGGCGGGGTTCAGCGACGACGGCCGCCCCGTCTCCTCGGCGGGGCTGATGCGGCGCGCGCTCCAGTACGCCTCGATCACCGGCAGGCGGCTCGCGCTCCACTGCGAGGAGCCGACGCTGTCGCGCGCCGGTCAGATGCACGAGGGCGCCGTCTCGGCCGAGCTCGGCTTCGCCGGCTACCCCTCCGTCGCGGAGAGCCTCATGGTGGAGCGCGACCTCGCGCTCGCCGCGTACGAGGGGGAGCCGATCCACCTGCTCCACCTCTCGGCTCGGGAGTCGGTCGAGGCGCTCCGCGCGGCGCGGGCGCGAGGGGTGGAGGCGACGGCGGAGGTGACGCCGCACCACCTCTGCCTCACCGACGAGGCGGTGCGGACGCTCGACGCCAACCTGAAGATGAACCCGCCGCTGCGCTCGCACGCCGACCGCGCGGCGCTCGTGGAGGCGCTCAGGGACGGGACGATCGGCTCGATCGCGACCGACCACGCGCCCCACGCGCGGCACGAGAAGGAGGTGCCGTTCGAGGCGGCGCCGTTCGGCGTCACCGGGCTCGAGACCGCCTTCGCCGCGCTCTACACGCACCTCGTCGAGCCGGGGCTGATCCCGCTGGAGACGCTGCTCGCGCGGCTGTCCGACGGGCCCGCCCGCGCGTACGGCCTCGACGCGCCGCGGATCGCGCTCGGTGCGCCCGCGAACCTCGTCCTCCTCGACCTCGCGGCGGAGTGGCGCGTCGACGAACGCGGGTTCCGCTCGCGGTCGTCCAACTCGTGGCTCCTCGGCGAGACCCTCAAGGGGTCGGTCCGGCTGACGGTCGCCGACGGCCGGCTGGCGTACGCGGCATGAAGACCGCGAAAAGTCCTGACGCACTTTCCGCGAGTGGAGCGTGTCCCATCGCTTCGCCCGGGAGGAAACGATGAGGGGCTTCCTCGCACTCGAGGACGGATCGGTGTTCCGCGGGGACTCGGTCGGCGCCGAGGGCTTCGCCTTCGGCGAGGCGGTCTTCACGACGGCGATGACCGGCTACCAGGAGGTCGTCACCGATCCGAGCTTCGCCGAGCAGCTCGTGTGCTTCACGGCGCCGATGGTCGGCAACTACGGCGTCGACCCGGAGCGGAGCGAGTCCGGGCGGCCGCACGCACGCGCGGTGCTGATGCGCGAGGCGCGCGGTCCGGCGTGGACGGACTGGCTGCACGACCGCGGGATCGTCGCCCTCACCGGCATCGACACCCGCAGCCTCGTCCTCCACCTGCGCGAGCGCGGCGCGATGCGCGCGATCGCCGTCGCGGGCGACTGCTCCGAGGACGAGGCGCTGACGGCGGTGCAGGCGCAGCCGCCGATGGCGGGGCGGGCGCTCGCCCCGGGCGTCTCCACGCGCGAGCCGTACGTCTTCGCCGACGGAGGCGACGTGTCGGTCGCCGTCGTCGACTACGGCGCGAAGCGCTCGATCATGCGACGGCTGGCGGCGGCCGGCGCGCGCGTCACGGTCTACCCGCACGACGCCGACGCCGACGAGCTCGCGTGCCACGACGGCGTCGTCCTCTCGAACGGGCCGGGCGACCCGGAGCCGCTCGAGGCGGAGGTGGCGACGGTGCGCGAGCTGCTCGGGCGCGTGCCGCTGCTCGGGATCTGCCTCGGGCACCAGCTGCTCGGCCTCGCCACCGGCCACGAGACGTACAAGCTCCCGTTCGGCCACCGCGGCGCGAACCACCCGGTGCTCGAGCGCGCGACGGGGCGCGTCCTCGTCACGAGCCAGAACCACGGGTTCGCGGTGCGCGCGGAGGACGAGGGCGACGCGAGCCACGTCTCGCTGTACGACGGCACGGTCGAGGGGTTCGAGTTCCCGGAGCTGCGGGCGCGGTCGCTCCAGTTCCACCCGGAGGCGGGGCCGGGCCCGCACGACGGGTGGCCGCTGCTCGAGACGTTCGTCGAGGAGGTGCGCGGTGCCCAGGCGTAGCGACCTCGAGAGCATCTGCGTGATCGGCTCGGGGCCGATCGTCATCGGCCAGGCGTGCGAGTTCGACTACTCCGGCTGCCAGGCGCTGAAGGTGCTGCGCGAGGAGGGCTTCCGGACGATCGTCGTCAACTCGAACCCGGCGACGATCATGACCGACCCCGGCTTCGCCGACCGGACGTACATCGAGCCACTCGACCTCGAGGGCGTCGCGGACGTCCTCCGCCGCGAGCGGCCGGAGGCGCTGCTGCCGACCCTCGGCGGGCAGACGGCCCTCAACCTCGCGCTCGAGCTCGCCGCGTCGGGGACGCTCGACGAGCTCGGCGTCGAGCTGATCGGCGCCGGCATCGACCCGATCCGGCGGGCGGAGGACCGGCAGCTCTTCCGCGAGGTCGTCCGCAGCGTCGGCCTCTCGGTGCCGGAGTCGCGCATCGTCACGTCCGCCGACGACCTCGACGGCGTCGAGCTGCCGGCGGTCGTGCGGCCGGCGTTCACGCTCGGCGGCCACGGCGGCGGCTTCGCCGAGACCGAGGCCGAGCTCCGCCACCACGTCGCGCGCGGGCTCCGCGAGAGCCCGATCGGGCAGGTGCTCGTGGAGGAGTCGGTCCGCGGCTGGGACGAGTTCGAGCTCGAGGTGATCCGCGACCGCGCGGACAACGTCGTCATCGTCTGCTCGATCGAGAACCTCGACCCGATGGGCGTCCACACCGGCGACTCGGTCACCGTCGCGCCGCAGATGACGCTCTCCGACGAGGCGTACCAGGAGCTGCGCGACGCGGCCGCGCGGATCATCCGCGCGATCGGCGTCGACACGGGCGGCTCGAACATCCAGTTCGCGCGCGAGCGCTCGACGGGCGAGCTGCGCGTCATCGAGATGAACCCGCGCGTCTCGCGCTCGTCGGCGCTCGCGTCGAAGGCGACGGGGTACCCGATCGCGAAGGTCGCGGCGAAGCTCGCCGTCGGGTACACGCTCGACGAGATCCCGAACGACCTGACGGGCACGACGCCGGCGAGCTTCGAGCCCACGCTCGACTACGTCGTCGTCAAGTTCCCGCGGTTCGCGTTCGAGAAGTTCCCCGGCGCCGACACGACGCTCGGGACGCAGATGAAGTCCGTCGGCGAGGCGATGGGGATCGGCCGGACCTTCGGCGAGGCGTTCTGGAAGGCGATGCAGAGCCGGGAGCTCGACGCCGCGGCCGTGACCCCGTGGCGCGACCTCGACGACGTCCCCGAGGGCGTCCACCCGTGGTTCCGCAGGGAGATCGAGCGGCTGCGGCGGGAGGGGCCGCCGCGCGGCCGGCGCGTCTTCCGCCGCGTCGACTCGTGCGCCGGCGAGGTCGAGGCGCGCTCGAACTACTACTACTCGACCGTCGGCGAGGCGGACGAGGCGCCGCCGACGGGGACGGCGCCGCGCGTCGTCATCCTCGGCTCGGGGCCGAACCGGATCGGCCAGGGGATCGAGTTCGACTACTGCTGCGTCCACGCCGCGCAGAGCTTCCGCGCCCTCGGCTACGAGGCGGTGATGGTCAACTGCAACCCCGAGACGGTCTCCACGGACTACGACACGTCCGACCGCCTCTACTTCGAGCCGCTGCGGCCGGAGGAGGTCCTCGCGGTCTGCGAGCGCGAGCAGCCGGAGGGCGTCGTGATCCAGTTCGGCGGCCAGACGCCGCTGAAGCTCGCGCGGCCGCTGGAGGAGGGCGGGTTCCGCGTGCTCGGCACGCCCTACGACGCCGTCGACCTCGCCGAGGACAGGGAGCGGTTCGGCTCGCTCCTCGCCGAGCTCGGGATCCGCTGCCCCGACTGGGGGATCGCGCGCAGCGCGGAGGAGGCGGTCGAGGTGGCGGAGCGGGTCGGGTTCCCGGTGCTCGTGCGGCCCTCGTACGTCCTCGGCGGGCGGGCGATGCGCGTCTGCCACAGCGCGCCCGAGGTGCTGGCGGCATTCGCGGGCGTCGAGGGGCCGACGCTCGTCGACCGCTTCGTCGACGGTGCGATCGAGCTCGACGTCGACGCGCTCTGCGACGGCACCGACACGTACGTCGCCGCGATCATGGAGCACGTCGAGGAGGCGGGCGTCCACTCGGGCGACTCCGCGTGCGTCCTGCCCGCGCCGTCCCTGACGGCCGAGCTCGAGCGGGAGGTGGGGGAGACGGTGCGGCGGCTCGCGCCGGCGCTCGGCGTCGTCGGCCTCGTGAACGTCCAGCTCGCGATCGCCGACGGGACGCTCTACGTGCTCGAGGTCAACCCGCGCGCGTCGAGGACCGTGCCGTTCGCCAGCAAGGCGACCGGCGTGAACCTCGTCGCGGCGGCGTGCCGCCTCGCCGCCGGCGCGCGCCTCGCCGACCTCGGGCTGCCGCCGGAGCGCGCGCCGCGCCAGGTGAGCGTGAAGGCGGCGGTGCTCCCGTTCGCGCGCTTCCCCGGGAGCGACCCCGTGCTCGGCCCCGAGATGCGCTCGACGGGCGAGGTGATGGCGAGCGCGGAGGACTTCGCGACGGCGTTCGCGAAGGCGGAGCGGGCGGCAGGGAGGCCGCTGCCGGAGGCGGGGACCGCGTTCCTCTCGGTCCGCGACGCCGACAAGGCGGCGCTCGTCCCGCTCGCGTCGATGCTCGCCGGCCTCGGCTTCGGGCTGTTCGCCACGGCGGGGACGGCTCGCGCGCTCGCGTCCGCGGGGCTCGCCGTCCAGGGGGTGCGCAAGGTCACCGAGGAAGGCCGCGCGCCGAGCGTCGTCGACCTGATCCGCACCGGCCGCTGCGACCTTGTCGTCAACACGCCGCAGGGGTCGGCCGAGGCGCGCGGCGACGGGTACCTGATCCGGGAGGCGGCCCTGTCGGCGCGGATCCCGTGCATCACCACGCTGGCGGGCGCCGCGGCGGCCGTCCGCGCGATCGCGAGCGCGCGCGCCGGCGACCCGACGCTGTCGCTCCAGGAGCGGATCGCCGTTGAGACGCGAACGGCGTAGCGTCGTCGCCGCCGAGGCGGTCGGGCCGTACACGCTCCTGCGCGTCGAGCGCGGAGGCCTCGACCCGGGCGTCCCGGGGCAGTTCTTCATGCTCGAGGCGCCGGGGCGGCTGCTGCCGCGGCCGTTCAGCGTCTGCCTCGCGCCGCCGGGCGAGCTCGCCTTCCTCGTCGACCCGATCGGGCCGGGGACGCGCGCGCTGTGCGCGCTCGGGCGCGGCGACGAGCTGCACCTCCTCGGGCCCCTCGGGAACGGCTTCCGCCTGGACGTCCGCCGGCCGCTCCTCGTCGGCGGCGGGATCGGCGTCGCGCCGCTCCCGTACCTGTCGGAGGCACTCGGGCGGCCGCCCGCCGTGGTCGGGTTCCGCAGCGCGGAGCACGCGCAGGCGGCGGCGCTCGTCCCGAACGCGGAGGTCGTGCTCGAGCCGGCGTACGTGACCGACGCGCGGCCGCCGGGCGAGTGGGACGTCCTCGCGTGCGGGCCGGAGCCGATGCTCGAGGCCCTGCGCGCGGTCGTCGCGCGCGCGCAGCTCGCGTGGGAGGCGCCGATGGCGTGCGGGTACGGCGCCTGCCACGGGTGCGCGGTCGAGCTCGACGGCGAGTGGAAGCGGCTGTGCGTGGAGGGGCCGGTGCTGGAGGCGGCGGCGTGATCCTCAACGCGTCCGGCTGCCTCGACGCGGTCGCCGCGCCGGACGTGGCGCGGTCGCTCGACGCCTTCGTGACGAAGACGGTGACGCCGCTCCCGCGCGCAGGGAACGCGCCCGTCCGGATCGCGGAGACGGACGTCGGGATGCTGAACTCGATCGGGCTCGCGAACCCCGGGCGGGACGCCTTCGTGGCCGAGACCCTCCCGCGGCTGCGCGCGCTCGGGGTGCCGCTGTGGGTGTCCGTCGGCGGCTTCGCGGCCGACGAGTACGCGGAGACGTGCGCCGCGCTCGAGGACGTGGCCGCGCTCGAGCTCAACCTCTCGTGCCCGAACGTCGACGACGCTCCCGAGACGGCGGCGGAGATCGTCGCCGCGTGCCGCGCCGCGACGGAGCTCCCGCTCTACGCGAAGCTCTCGCCGGCGACGTGGGATCTCGGCGAAGTCGCGCGCGCGGTCGCCGACGCGGGCGCCGACGGGCTCTCGCTCGTCAACACGATCCGCGGCCTCGCGCTCGACGAGCGGACGCTGCGGCCGCGCCTCGGCGCCGCGGTCGGCGGGCTCTCGGGCCCCGCGCTGAAGCCGGTCGCGCTCGCGGCCGTCTACACGTGCTACCGCAGCACCGCGCTCCCGATCGTCGGCATGGGCGGTGTCCGCACCGGCCGCGACGCGCTCGAGCTCGTCGCCGCGGGCGCCTCCGCGGTCGCGCTCGGCACGGTCCTCTTCGCGAACCCCGAGGCGCCGGCGCGTGTCCGCCGCGAGCTGCGGCAGGAGCTCCACGCCCTTGGTCTCGGAAGTGTCGAGGACGCGGTCGGGATCGCGCACGAGGACGCGGAGACTCTCAAGCGGAGCTTGAGCTTCGTCGGCGAAAAAGCCCTGCAATCGGGGTAAAAACATCCGGTTTGACCGGCGCGGCTGAGTTGTTAGACTGCCGCCTTCGTGGTATCGCCCAAGACCCAGGCGCAGGCGCCAGTACGGTCGCTCGACCAGCGGATGGAGGCTCTGAAACGGGCCAACGACATCCGCGTCCGGCGCGCTCAGCTGAAGAAGGACCTGAAGGACGGGCGCGTCCGCGTCGAGACGATCCTGAGCAATCCGCCGGAGTACGTCGAGACGGCGAAGGTCTTCGACATCCTGATGGCGGTGCCGAAGTTCGGCCGCGTGAAGGCCGCGCGCTTCCTGAACCAGTGCCGCATCAGTCAGTCCAAGACGGTAGGGGGCCTCTCCGAGCGCCAGCGAGCGGAGCTGATTGCCCTCTTCGACAAGTAGCGACCTGCCCGTCTTCGTCATCACCGGTCCGTCCGGGGCGGGCAAGGGGACGCTCGAGCGGGAGCTGCTGCGGCGCCGGCCCGGCCGCGTCGAGCTCGCCGTCTCCGCGACGACGCGGCCGCGCCGCCCCGGCGAGGAGGACGGCGTCCACTACTGGTTCCTGACGCGCGACGAGTTCGAGCAGCGGATCGCCAACGACGGGTTCCTCGAGTGGGTCGAGTACGTCGGCAACCGGTACGGCACGCTCCGCTCGGAGATCGACCGGATCCAGGAGGCCGGCCGCGCGCCGCTCCTCGACCTCGAGGTCGAGGGCGCACTCCGCGTCCGCGACGAGGTGCCGGGCAGCATCACGATCTTCGTCGACGCGCCGGTGGAGGAGCTCGAGCGGCGGCTGCACGCGCGCGCGACCGAGAGCAGCGGCGAGATCGGCGACCGGATCGAGCTCGCGCGGCGGCAGAAGGAGCAGGCGGCGGAGTTCGACCACGTGATCGAGAACGACGACCTCGAGCGCGCGACGGAGGAGCTGCTGGCGATCGTCGACCGCTCGCTTGCGGCCGCTGGTACGCTCTCCGAGTGATCCATCCCCGCATCGACGAGCTCCTGGAGGCGGTCGACTCGCGCTACGCGCTGGTCATCGTCGCCGCGAAGCGCGCGCGTCAGATCAACAACTACCACCACCAGCTCGGCGAGGGCATGGGCTTCGAGGACGCTCCGCCGCCGCTCGTCGAGTCGCGCTCGAAGAACTACTTGACGATGTCCCTGGAGGAGATCGCCCAGGGCAAGATCAAGTACGAGTACAAGCGCTAGCGCGTCGGCGACAGAAGCCGCTGTCTGCTCGCGCGTGGGCTCCGCGCGCCCGCTGCGTTTCCCAAGCAACAGACTGTTACTAGGAACATCCGCGGGGACGGCTGGCGAAGCTTCGTCGCAATCCGGCTGATCGGCGCCGTCTTCGTTCGCGCGCGACGTCCGCCGCGGCGGCGGGCGCGCCCGGGGAGGGCGTTGACGGACGCAGGCCCGGAGGGCACGTCCTTGTCGGCACAATGCGGCGGTGGCGCGCGTCCTGCTCGGGGTCAGCGGAGGCATCGCCGCCTACAAGGCGTGCGAGCTCCTCCGGCTGCTCGTCAAGGCGGGGCACGACGTGTTCCCGCTGCCGACGCCCGGCGCGGAGCGCTTCGTGCGCGCGGAGACGCTCTTTGCGCTCGCGCGCCGGCCGCAGGCGGACGACCCGTACCCGCACCTCGCCCGCGCCGACCTGCTCGTCGTCGCGCCGTGCACCGCGAACACGCTGGCGAAGCTGGCGCACGGGCTCGCCGACAACGTCCTGACGGAGGCGGCGCTCGCGCACCGCGGGCCGATCCTGCTCGCGCCCGCGATGAACCCGCGGATGTGGGCGCACCCCGCGACGCAGGCGAACGCGCGGCTGCTCCGCGAGCGCGGCGTCCACCTCGTCGGGCCCGACGAGGGCGAGATGGCCGAGGGCGAGTGGGGCGTCGGGCGCATGTCGGAGCCGGACGAGATCGCCGCGCGCTGCGAGGAGCTGCTCGCGCCGCCGGACCGGTCGCTCGCCGGCCGCCGCGTCGTCGTGAGCGCCGGCGGCACGCGCGAGCCGCTCGACGCCGTCCGGTTCCTCGGCAACCGCTCGTCGGGACGGATGGGCGTGGCCGTCGCCGCCGAGGCTCAGCGCCGCGGAGCCGACGTGACGCTCCTCGCCGCGAACATCGCCGCCCCCGCACCGCCCGGCGTCGAGCGCGTCGACACGCCGACGGCCGCCGACCTCGCGCGGGAGGCGCTGGCGCGCGCCGACGCGGACGTGATCGTGATGGCCGCCGCCGTCGCCGACTACCGGCCCGCCGACGCGCGCGCCGACAAGCGCCCGAAGGACGACGACACCTGGACGGTCGAGCTCGAGCCGACGGTCGACGTCCTCGCCGCGCTCGGCGCCGAGCCGCGCGGCGGCCGCATCCTCGTCGGCTTCGCGGCGGAGGCCGGCGCCGCCGGGCTGGACCGCGCGCGCGCGAAGCTCGAGCGCAAGGGAGCGAACCTGATCGTCTTCAACGACGTATCACGGACGGACATCGGCTTCGACGCACCCGACAACGAGGTCGTGCTGATCGGCAGGCATGACGAGCGGACGATCGGGAAGGCGCCGAAGGAGGCGATCGCTGCCGCCATCCTCGACGAGGTGACGCGGCTGCTGGAGGAGGCTCGTGGACGAGCGCGCGTTGGATAGGCAGGTCGAGCCGAAGGCGGGCGCGGCGACGATCGAGCGGTTGACCCGCAATCTCGCGCAGGTGCTGCACGCGCCGCGCGAGACGCTCCGGCTGTGCGTCCTCTGCCTCGTGGCGGAGGGTCACCTGATCATCGAGGACTTTCCCGGCGTCGGGAAGACGATGCTGGCGAAGGCGATGGCGCGCTCGCTCGGGTGCTCCTTCTCGCGCGTGCAGTTCACGCCCGACCTGCTCCCGAGCGACGTCACCGGCGTCAACGTCTTCGACCAGCAGGCGAACGCGTTCCAGTTCCGGCCCGGGCCCGTGTTCGCGAACCTGCTCCTCGTCGACGAGATCAACCGCGCCTCGCCCAAGACGCAGGCCGCGCTGCTCGAGTGCATGGAGGAGAACCAGGTGACGGTCGACGGTGCGACGTACGAGCTCGCGCGGCCGTTCATGGTCGTCGCCACGCAGAACCCGATCGAGTACGAGGGGACGTACCCGCTCCCGGAGGCGCAGCTCGACCGCTTCACGATGCGGCTCGAGCTCGGCTACCCGCCGCTCGCGGAGGAGGCGCGGATGCTCGACGAGCAGACGAGCGCGCCGCCGCTCGAGACGCTGGAGTCGGTCGCGTCTGCCGGCGACGTGCTCTCGGCCGTCGCCGAGGCGAAGGCGGTGTACGTCGAGGAGGCGCTCAGCCGGTACGTCGTCGCCGTCCTGCGGCAGACGCGCGCGGACACCCGCCTCTACCTCGGCGCGAGCCCGCGCGCAGGCATCGCGCTCCTGCGCGTGGCGAAGGCGCGGGCGCTCGCCGAGGGGCGCGAGTACCTGCTGCCGGAGGACGTGAAGGCCGTCGCCGGCCACGTCCTCGCGCACCGTCTCATCCTCGCGCCCGAGGCGAGGTCGGCCGGCCTCTCCGGCGCCGACCTCGTCGCGCAGGCGATCGAGAAGACGCCGGTTCCCGTCTGATGCTGACCGCGCGCGGCCGCCTCGCGCTCGCGCTGGGCGGGCTCCTCTACGTCGCCGCGTGGGCGTTCGGCTCCGTGCCGCTCTACCCGGTCGCGGCGGGGCTCGTCCTCGCCGTCGCACTGGCGTGGGGGTGGGTGCGCGTGGCGAACCGGCCGCTCGACCTCCGCCGCGTCGCGGCAGGCGGAGAGCACATGGAGGGCGACGACGTCCCCGTCGCGTTCGAGCTCGTCCCGGAAGGACGGTTCGTCCCCTCGACGGCCGTCGTCGTCGACCGGATCGCCGGTCTCGGCGCGACCGAGGTGGAGGCGCGGCGATCGCGGCGCGGGACGCTGACGGGCCGGTACGTGCTGCCGGCGATGCCGCGTGGCCGCTACCCGTACGAGTCGACCACGGTCGCCTTCGAGGACCCGTTCGGGCTCGAGCGCGCGGAGACGACCGTCGCCGGCAGCGGCGCGCTCCTCGTCTACCCGCGCCTCGTCGAGCTCGAGGCCCTGTTCACCGAGAGCGGGGCGAGCGCGGAGGGCGGCCGGCGCCTGCTCCTGCGCCGCCCGACCGGCTTCGACCTGCACAGCGTCCGCGACCACCAGCGCGGCGAGTCGCTGCGCAAGGTCCACTGGGCGACGACGGCCCGGCGGGGGCGGCTGATGGTGAAGGAGCTCGAGGACGAGCCGCGCGACGAGGTCGCCGTCCTGCTCGACGCGGCCGCCGGCGTCGTCGCTGGGACGCCGCCCGACTCCAGCTTCGACGCGCAGGTGCGCGCGGCGGGGTCGCTCCTCCGAGCCCACGCGCGCGGCGGGCGCCGCACCGCGCTCGTGATCAACTCCGCCGGCCGCGAGACGCTCGGCCTCCACGGCGACGACGGCGACTGGCGGCGCGCGCTCGAGGCGCTGGCGGCGGTGGAGCCCAACGGGCGCGTCTCCGCGGCGAGCCTGCTCGGTGAGGACGCGAGCGCGGCCGCGCGCGCGCTCGACCTGACCGTCGTGACGGCGAACGTGACGCCGGAGCTGACGGACCGGCTCGTGCAGCGCGCAGCGTCGCGGCGCGGGACGGCCCTCGTCTACGTCCATGCGCCCAGCTTCGCCGGCTCGACGGAGCCGGTGCGGGAGCCGGCGCTCCTGCGCCTGCAGGCGTCGGGCGTGCCCGTGGCGGTGCTGCGGCGCGGCGACGACCTCGCGCCGGTGCTGACCGGGGTGCGCGCGCCGGAGGCGGCGCATGGCTAGGACCGCGCTCGTCTACCTGCTCCCGGCGGCGCTGATCGCGACCGGGTGGCTCCGGCTCGAGGACGCGGGGCGCGGCGGCGAGCTGGTCGGCATCGTCCTGCTCGCGCTCGCGCCGGCGCTCGCGCGGCCGTGGTGGGCGCGCGGCGCGGCGGCGGCGCTCGTCTCGCTCGTCGCCGTGCGGCTGGCCTTCGGTCTTTCCGTCCTCGACGCGCGGCCGCGCGACGACGAGCGCGCGTTCTTCGGGCCGCTCGCCGACGCGGTCGCCACCGGCGCGCTCCAGTACTTCGAGCGCGCGCAGCCCTTCCCGCCCGCCGAGTACCCGCTCATGCACGGAATGCTCGTCCTCGCCGTCTTCGGGTTCTGCCTCGCGCTCGGGCTCGCGATCGCCGCCCGGCGCCCGATCCTCGCCTCGCTCGTGACCGTCGCGGGCGCGGCGTGGCCGGCGACGCTCGTCACGGGCGCGGACGTCCTCCGCGGCGCGCTCCTGCTCGCGTCGGTGCTGCTCCTGCTCGCCGCCGCGGGCCCGCGAACGCCGCGTCTCTCGCGCCCGGCGGTCGTCGCCGGTGTCGCGCTCCTCGTCGCGGGGGTCGCCGCGGGGACGCAGCCGGCGGTCGCCAAGAGCGAGTTCGTCCGCTGGCAGGAGTGGGACTTCTACGACGCGCCGCCCGAGCCGGTGGGGGTGCGGTACGTCTGGGACGCGAACTACACCGGGATCGAGTTCCCGCAGGAGGAGACGACGGTGCTGACGATCGAGGGTCCGGAGCGGCCGCTCTACTGGCGCGCCGCGATCCTCGAGACGTTCGCCGCCGACTCGTGGTTCCCGTCACGCGACGTCTTCCTCCGCTCGGGGCGGCCGGTCGACCTCACCGCCGACTCGTTCCTGCCGCAGCGCGGGCGCGACCGCGACGCGTGGACGCGCGCGAAGGTCCGGGTCGAGGCGCTGCGGGACGACCACCTCGTGGCTCCCGGGATGGTCGTCGCGCTCGACCCCGGCGACCTGCCCCAGGTCGAGTACCGCTCCGGCGGCGTCGCCGTCGTCCCCGGCGGGCTCGAGTACGCGCAGGAGTACACGGTCTGGGCGTACGCGCCGCGGCCGACTCCGGAGGAGCTCGCGGCCGCGCCCGTCGCCCGCGCGGTCGACGGATTCCCGCGCACGCCGCTCCAGCGGTACGTCGAGGTCGTCCGCGGGATCCCGGCGCCGTTCTTCGGCGACCGGAACCGCGAGCGGGCGGTCGCGCGCCTCTTCGCGACGGACGGCGCGGTCGACGAGCTGGCGCCGTACCGCGCGCTCTACGACGAGGCGCGCCGGGTCGTCGGAGAGCCGAAGTCGCCGTACGCCGCCGCGATCGCGCTCGAGGCGTGGTTCCGCCGCGGCGGCGGCTTCGTGTACGACGAGCAGCCGCCGCTTCCCGGTGCGACGCCGCCGCTCCTCCACTTCGTGCTCGAGTCGAAGCGGGGCTACTGCCAGCACTACGCCGGCGCGATGGCGCTCATGCTCCGGTACCTCGGGATCCCCGCCCGTGTCGCCGCGGGCTTCACGAGCGGCGAGTACGACCGCGACCGCAAGCGCTGGTCGATCTCGAACCACGACGCGCACGCGTGGGTCGAGGTCTGGTTCGACGGCTGGGGCTGGGTCCCGTTCGACCCGACGCCGTCGCGCGGCCAGCTGCCGGGCACGCACTCGTCCTCGGCGCCGACGTTCCCCGCGGGCGCGGTCGCGAGTTACCTCCGGGGGTCGGGCGGGAGCGGCACCGGCGCGGCGGTCGTCGACGGGATCCGCTCCGACCGGCGCATCAGCGCCGACGGCAGCTCGTTCCGCGGCGACACGCCGGGCGATCTCGGCGGAACCGGCGCGGCGGCGACGCTCGCGGAGCGCGGCGACAGCCTGCTGAAGCTGCTCCTCCTCGTCGTCCTCGCGGTCGCCGGGCTCGTGGCGGGGACGAAGACCGTGGTGCGGCGGAGCCGTTACGCGACGCGCGACCCGCGCCGGATCGCGGCCGCGTGCCGGAGCGAGCTGGTGGAGATCCTGCTCGACCAGGGCGCGCGCGTCTCGCGCAGCGCGACGCTGACGGAGCTCTCCGACCTCGCGCAGTCGCACCTCCTCCTCGACGCCGACCGGTTCGCGCACGCCGCCGCGCGCGCGCGGTTCGCGCCGCCGGAGGACGCGCGCCGCGCCGCGCGCGAGGCGCAGCGGGAGCTGCGCGCGATCCGCCGCCGCCTCCGCCGCAGGCTCAGCGCCCGCCGCCGCGTGCAGGGGCTCTTCTCGGTGCGGTCGCTCGGCTTCGAGACGTAGCCGCCGTGCGCAACGCGATCGTCATGGCCGCGGGGGAGGGGCGTCGGCTCCGGCCGCTCACGGAGGCGGTGGCGAAGCCGGTGCTCCCGATCGACGGGCGGCCCGTCATCGCGACGCTTCTCCGCGACCTCGCGGATGCCGGGGCGGAGGAGGTGACGGTCGTCGTGGGGCACCTCGCGGAGCAGGTGCGCCGGCTGCTCGGGGACGGCGGCGCGTTCGCCGTCCGGATCCGCTACGTGGAGCAGCCCGAGCCGCTCGGATCGGCGGACGCCGTGCTGCGGGCGTTGCGGGGCGGCGCGCCGCTCCCGACGCTCGTCACGGCCGCGGACACGGTCTTCGGGCGCGGCGACGTCGCGCGGTTCGCGTCGGCGTTCGCGGCGTCGGGCGCCGCGGGCGCGATCGCGGGGCGGTACGACCCGCCGCCGGCGCCGCCGCACCGCTACGGGCTCCGCATCGAGGACGGCCGCGTCACGCGGGTCCTCGACGACGACCCGGCGAACCGCCTCGCCGGCGCGCCGCTCTGGGGGCTCGACGACGGCGCCGCGCGCTTCCTCGACCCGCTGCCCGGGCGGGCGCCGTACGAGCTGGCGTCCGCCGGGCAGCTCGCGATCGACGCCGGCGAGACGATTGCGGGCGTCGTGATCGGGAAGACCAGGGACTTGACGCGTCCGCTTGACTTGGTCATGGAGAACTTCCACTACGTAGGCGGGGTCACGTGAGCGAGACGTACAGGCTGTTCCAGCAGGGGCGGGCTCACCTCCGGCGCGGGATGGCGGCCCAGGCGACGGTGCCGCTGGAGAAGGCGAAGCGCCGCGAGCCGGCGAAGGCGTCGATCCGCGAGGCGCTCGGGATCGCGTACTTCCGCATCCACCGCTGGCGCGAGGCGGAGTCGGAGTTCCGCGCGATGCTCGAGCTCTCGCCGGCCGACGACTACGCCCACTACGCGCTCGGCCGCTGCCTCGAGAAGCAGGGCAGGGCCCACGAGGCGAACGGCCACTACAAGCTCGCCCGCTCCCTCCGTCCCGGCAGCGCCCAGTACGCCGAACGCGTCAAAGACCTCGACGGCACCGACGACGACGACGACGACGCCTAGACGATTGATTCCTAAGTCGTAGGGACCGGCAGCGGGGCGCCGAAGTCGGCGGTGCTCACACACCGTCGACCATGGAGGCGACCGTGTCCGCCGACCTCGACGCTCTGCTGACGCACGTTTACGTGCTCCTGGATGAT
>DATLFU010000072.1:0-28275 GCA_035540835.1 Gaiellaceae bacterium | reverse complement strand
CGCCGCTGGAACGTGACAGAACCCTCGAATCGGTGTCAGACACCGTTGGGGCGACGCAGCTGGGACGTGGCCGAACCGGGCACCCCGGGGTCAGACCCGCTTGAGGGTGGTCGAGGGTTGCCGGCGCCGTCCGGTGCCGGGCGCGGATCCTGTCCCGCGGCCTGGTCCGGTGCCAGGCACGGGTCCTGTCCCGCCCGGACCGGTCCAGCGCCACGCATCCGTGGAGCCTCGACCCCGCGAACCACTCGCACGGCAGAGCGCGGTTAGGAGCCGGAAGACGGAGGCTTCCGGCGACTGCGCGCCTGTCTCCGGGCGGCATGCGCCCGAGAGGGCGCACGCCGCCCGGCCTCGCACCGCGCGTACCGTCAGGCACCCCGGCGCCCGGTGTGCCGGCCCACCCACGCGCAAACCGCCGCGGCCCGGCTGCGGCAGGACCGAGCTCCTGCCGCAGCCCACAGAACCCCCGACCCACGCCAGCGCCGCCGAAGTCGCCGGAAGCGCGCAGCGCTTCCGGCGAAGCGCGCAGCGCTTCAGGCGAGGCGTTCCGCGAGGAACGCCAACCCGCGCGGGTACCGGTACTCGATCGCCGCGTGCGTGGCGTCGTAGAGCTCCAGGTGCACCTCGCGCGCGCCGGCGCGCTCGAGGACGCGGCGGAGCTCGACGGCGACGAGGTCGAGGAACCACTCGTCCCGCGTGCCGCTGTCGAGGTAGACCGCCCGCAGCGAGCGCACCGCGTCCGGCCGCCGCTCCGCGAGCAGGATCGTGTCCCACTGGAGCCACCGCTCCCACGCGTCGGGGACGAGGCGGCCGCTCGGGACGTCGTACGGCAGGTGCACCGTCCCGTCGTCGTCGTCGGCGTACGCGGCGGAGAACGCGTACTGGAGCAGGACGTGGACGTCGTCCGGGTGCGCGAGCGGCGCCTCGCTCGTCCGCAGCTTCTCCAGGAACCGCTCCACCGACCCGCCGTGGCGGTCTCGGAGGTGCCGCACCGCGCGCGGGAAGAACGGCCGGATGGAGACCTCGAACAGGCCGCCGCCGGCGTGGCTCGCGAACCCGGAGAAGAGATCGGGCCGGAGGAGCGCCGTCAGCGCCGCGCCGTAGCCGCCGCTCGACTTCCCCGCGATGCCGCGGAGCCCGTTCGTCGGGAAGCGCGACTCGACGAACGGCACCACCTCCTCGCACAGGTACGTGTGGTAGCGCCCGGTCGCGGGCGAGTCGACGTACTGGGAGCCGCCGATCGACGTCCACGCGTCGACGAGGACGACGAGCGCCCGCAGCTCCGCCGCGTCGACGAGCTCCGGGAACGTGCGCCGGAACGGAAGGCGGCTCCGCCACATGTCGAGCTGCCCGGTGAAGCCCTGGATCACGTACAGCGCCGGCCCGTCGCCGCTCCAGCCCGGCGGGACGTGCACCCACACCGGCCGGACGTGCGGGTCGCCGAGCGGGTTCCCGCGCAGCGCGTCGCTCTCGAGCTCGAGCTCCACCAGCGACCCGCGCAGCTCCGTCGACCACGGCCGCACGCCGGGAGCCTATTCCGCGGCGGTAGCGGCGGCGGCCGGACGAATCCGGCCGCCGAGCCCGCTCCTAGCAGCAGTCGCAGCCGCTGCCGCCACAGCAACCGCCGCTGCAGCAGTCGCACGTGCAGGACACCGTGTCCTCCTTTCGCCGACGCGCGCCAGTATATTGATGGCCGTCGATGAAGACGGTCGATGTCGTCACCCGCGGCTGCTGTGCGCCCGGCGCGGAGCCGCTCCCGGCAGTGGAGCGCGAGGAGCTCGCGTCGCGGTTCCGCGCGCTCGCGGACCCCACGCGCCTGGCGATCGTCAATCGCCTCGCCGGCGCCGGAGAGGTCTGCGTGTGCGACCTCGTCGCCGCGTTCGACCTCTCGCAGCCGACGATCTCGCATCACCTGCGGCTGCTCCGGGAGGCGCGCCTGGTCGAGTCGGAGCGCCGCGGCACCTGGGCGTACTACCGGCTCGTCCCGGGCGCCGTCGAGGAGCTGCGAGCCGCGCTCGCGGGATGACGAACGTCCTCTTCGTCTGCGTCCAGAACGCCGGCCGCTCGCAGATGGCGCAGGCGTTCCTCGAGGCACGCGGCGGCTGCGCGCGGTCGGCGGGCTCGCGCCCCGCGGCCGCCGTCCATCCGGAGGTCGTGGCCGCGATGCGCGAGCGCGGCCTCGACGTCTCCGGCCGGACGCCGAAGGCGCTCGACCGCGACGACGTCGAGTGGGCGGACCTGGTGGTGACGATGGGGTGCGGGGACGCGTGCCCCGTGCTCCCCGGCAAGCGGTACGTCGACTGGCAGCTCGCCGACCCGGCGGGCGCCGGCGGCGACGAGGTGCGACGGATCCGCGACGAGATCGAGCGCCGCGTCGCGGAGCTCCCGCTCTAGCCCGAGGCGATCAGCGCGACGCCGAGGAGCGCGAGGGCCGCGCCGAGCGCCTGCGTCCGCGCGAGCCGCTCCCCGAGCACGACGGCCGCGAGCCCGACGGTGACGACGGGGAAGAGCGACGCGAGCACGGAGACGACGCTCACGTACCCGCGCGTCAGCGCGAGCACCAGGAGGACGTTCGCGCCGACGTCGAGGATCCCGATCGCGCCGCCGAGCGGGAGCAGGCGCCGCGGGAGCAGCACCGACCGCCGCGCCGTCGCAACAGCGACGGCGAGGGCGGACGAGACGGCGCGCGCGACGAGCACGGCCCAGAGCGGGTCGGCCGCGGCGGCGGCGTCGATCGCGACGATGTAGCCGCCGAAGCCGACGGCGGCGACGAGCGCGAGCCCCACGCCCGCGGCGACGCGCCGTCCCACCGGCCCCGGCTCGCGCGACGCCAGCACGACGCCGGCGAGCGCAGCCGCCATCCCGGCGAGCTGGAGCTCGCCGGGGCGCTCGCCGCGGGCGAGGCCGTAGACGACCGGGACGACGGCGGCGGACGCCGCGATCGGCGCGACCACGCCCATCGCCCCGACTGCGAAGCCGCGGTACAGCGCGCCGAGGCCGACGACGCCTGCGACCCCGGCGGCGACGGCGGCCGCCGCGGCCGCCGGTCCGAACGGCGCGCGGCCGGTGGCGACGACCACGACCGCGATCCCGACGAGGCCGACCGCCTGCGAGACGGCGAGCACCGCGAGCGTCGACGCGCGCCGCGAGCCGATCCCGCCGAGGAAGTCGCCGACGCCCCAGGAGACGCTCGCCGCGAGGGCGAGGACGACGGCCGTCAAGCGGTGTCGACGGGACGCGTCGCGGCGAGCGCGTCGAGTTGGTTCGCGTGGTAGAGGACCGACGCCTCCGCCGTCCGCGCCGCCCGCGGGTCGTGGTGGACGGCGACGGCGTGGAGGAGCTCGACGCGGGCCGCGGCGTCCAGTCCGCCGCTTCGCTCCTCGATCAGCCGGAGCCCCAGGTGGACGTGGCCGAGCAGCCGCCCTTCCTCGGTCGGCGCGTACACCGGCGGCGGCCCCAGCTCGGCGACGCGGCCGACGTCGTGGAGGAGCGCCGCGGCGAGCAGGAGGTCCGAGCGCAGGCGGGGGTGGAGCTGCGCGGTCTCGCGGCAGAGGGTCGCGACGCCGACGGTGTGCTCGAGCAGCCCGCCGGCGTACCCGTGGTGGCCGTCGGGCGCGGCCGGGAGCTCCGCCAGCCGCCGCCGTACCTCGGCGTCGCCGAGGATCCCCGCGGCGACCGAGCGCAGCCCGGCGTGCGCGATCTCCTCGACGAGGAACTCGAGGAAGCCCTCGAGCTCCGCCCGGTCTCGCCGCATCGCCGGCGCGAGCGCCGCGGGGTCGGCGTCGGCGGCGGGCTCGAGCGAGCGCAGCTCCAGCTGGAGTCGGTCGCGGAAGCGCTCGACGCGGCCGAGCACCCGCACGGCATCGCCCTCGGAGAAGCGCGCGTCGAGGAGCTCCACGTCCTGCCAGACGCGCGCGTCGATCCGCCCGCTCGCGTCCGCGAGCTCGAGCGCGAGGTACGGCGACCCGGAGCGCGTCCGCAGCCGCCGCTTCCGCGTCACCGCGTACACGCCCTCGACGAGCCGGTCCTCCGCGAGCTGTGCGATGGCGACGCTCACGGCGCCACTCTAGGGACTAGGCTGGACGCCGCATGGCCGACGTCCGACCGTTCCGTGCCGTCCGCTACGACGAGGAGCGGGCGGGGCCGCTCCGCGACCTGATCGCGCCGCCGTACGACGTCCTCGACGACGCGGAGCGGCGCGCGTACCTCGATCGCAGCCCGTACAACGTCGTCCACCTGACGCTCCCCGACAGCGAGGACGAGGCGGCGCGCACCTGGCGCGAGTGGCGCGAGACGGGTGTCCTCGTCGAGGACGAGCAGCCGGCGGCGTGGTCGCTGGAGCAGGACTACGTGGGGCCGGACGACGTCGCGCGGACGCGGCGCGGCCTCGTCGCCTCGCTTCGCGTGGAGCCGTACGAGCGGCGGGTGGTGCTCCCCCACGAGCGCACGCACCGCGGCCCGAAGGAGGGGCGGTTGCGGCTGCTCCGCGCGGTCGGCGCCCAGCTCGAGCCGATTTTCCTCCTCTACGAGGGGCAGCCGCCGCTGTCGGTGGGCGAGGAGCCGCCGGACGTCGACCTCGGCGACACGCGGCTGTGGCGCGTCCCGGCCGTCGACGTCGGGACGCAGTTCGCCGACGTGCAGCTGCTGATCGCCGACGGCCACCACCGCTACGAGACGGCGCTCGCCTACCACGCGGAGGTGGGGACGCCCGAGAGCGCGTGGATGCTCGTCGTCCTCGTCAGCACGAGCGATCCGGGGCTGACGATCTTCGCGACGCACCGGGTGTTCGAGCGCCTCCCGCGCCATGCGTGGACCGCGGGCCGCGAGGTCGCGCCCGCCGACGCGCTCGCGGAGCTCGAGCGAATCCCCTACGACCGCGGCGCGGCCGTCCAGGTGACGCGCTCGGGGGCGCTCGTCGTCGAGGAGCCGGGGCTGCTGGACGTCGAGCTCGTGGACCGGCTCGGCCACGAGGGGATCTCGTACACGCCGGATGCGCAGGAGGCGCTGCGGCGGGTCGAGTCGGGCGAGGCCGAGGCGGCGTACCTGCTCCGCGCCACGCGGATCGAGGACGTCTTCGCGGTCGCCCAGCGCGGCGGCGTGATGCCGCAGAAGAGCACGTACTTCTTCCCGAAGCTCGTCTCGGGGCTGCTCTTCCACCCGCTGTGACGGACTGGCTCGCAGCCTGCCGCGCGGCGGCGGCCGACGTGCGCGCCGTGCTCGCGGAGCTGCCGGGGAGGACGGAGCGCGAGCCCGTCGTGGGCGCGGGCCTCGGCGGCGACGACACGACCGCGATCGACGCCGCCGCGGAACGTGTCGTCGTCGAGCGACTGGCGCAGACCGGCGCCGCGTACACGCTCGTCTCGGAGGAGCTCGGCGAGCAGCGCGTGGGCGACGGCGGAGGCGGCGGCGGGACGTGGGTCGTCGTCGACCCGATCGACGGGTCGCTGAACGCGAAGCGCGGGATCCAGCACTTCTGCCTCTCGATCGCGGTCGCGGACGGGCCGACGATGGGCGACGTCCACTTCGGGTATGTCGCGGACTTCGGCTCGGGCGAGGAGTGGACGGCGGTGCGCGGCGGCGGCGCGCGGCTGAACGGCGAGCCGCTCCCGCCGGAGCTGCCGAAGGAGGAGATCGAGATCCTCGCCTTCGAGGCGACGCTGACGTCGTCGATCGCGGAGCGTGCCGCCGCGATGGTCGGGATCGCCTACCGGCTGCGCGTGATGGGCTCGCTCGCCCTCGCGCTGTGCCAGCTCGCCGCCGGCCGGCTCGACGGGGTCTGCTCGCTGAAGGCGGCGCGGTCGGTCGACATCGCCGCGGCGCAGCTCCTCGTCCGCGAGCGCGGGCTCGCGATCGACCTCTTCGAGGCGCCGCCGTTCGACTCCGCGCCGCTCGACCTCGCGGCGCGTTCACGCGTCGTCGCAGCGGGAACGCCTGCGTCGTGCCGGAAGCTGGCGAACGCGCTGTCCGCATAGGCTGCTCGGGCTGGAACTACGCCCACTGGCGGAACGGCGTCGTCTACCCGCCGCGCCTGCCGCCGGCGCGCTGGCTCGACCACTACGCGACGTTGTTCGACACCGTCGAGATCAACTCGACCTTCTACCGCCTGCCGCGCGTCTCCGCCGTCGCGCGCTGGGTGGCGCAGAGCCCGCCGCGCTTCCTGTTCGCCGTCAAGGCGAGCCGCTACCTGACGCACATCAAGCGGCTCTCCGAGCTCGGGAGCGGCCTCGACCTCTTCTACGAGCGGATCCGGCCGCTCGTCGAGTCGCCGAAGCTCGGGCCGATCCTGTGGCAGCTCCCGCCGACCTTCCGCCGCGACGACGAGCGGCTCGCGCGCGCGCTCGCGGCGTTCCCGCCGGGGCGCCACTGTGTGGAGTTCCGGCACCCCAGCTGGTTCGCGGACGACGTCTACGCGCTGCTGCGCGCGCACGGCGTCGCGCTCGTGATCGGCGACCGCCCCGAGGTCCACGCCTTCCAGTCGCACGAGCTCACGGCCGACTTCACCTTCGTCCGCTTCCACGCGGGCTCGCGCGGCAGGCGCGGGAACTACTCGGTCACGGAGCTCGAGGAGTGGGCGCAGCGGATCGAGGGCTGGAGGGGCCGCGTCGACGTCTACGCGTACTTCAACAACGACTGGGAGGGCTTCGCCGTCCGCAACGGCCTGTGGCTGAGGCGGCGGCTGGGGGTCTAGCTAGACGGGCCGGCGTAGCGCGCGAGCGTCTGACGCGCCGCTTCGAGGACCGCGAGTTCCTCCCACGCGAGCTCCGGCTGACGCTCGAGCCGCTCGATGATCCGGCGCAGCCGGTCGAGCGCCTCCGGCGGCGGGATCCTGCCGTGGTTCATGTCTTCCTCCGTCATCGCTTATACTCCACTTCATGAACTATCGGTCGCGTCGAAGAATACATGAAATCCGAGTCATGTGATGGAGCGCAGGTGGACGTTCCTGACGAACCACGCGCACACGCTCCTGGCGATCGCGCAGAACCCCGAGGCGCGCCTGCGCGACATCGCCGACGCCGTCGGCATCACCGAGCGCGCGGCCTTCCGCATCGTCGCCGACCTCGAGGCGGAGGGGTACGTCACGAAGCACAAGCGCGGGCGCCGGAACGTGTACGAGGTCAACGGCGACCTTCCCCTCCGCCACCCGCTCGAGCAGCAGCAGCAGGTACGCGCGCTGCTCGCCCTCGTCGGCCGGTAGCCGCACGGCCCGTTGGTAGGCTCGGCGGCGGATGGAGCCGAGCAGAGACGCGATCCTGAAGGCGCTCGAGCAGGTGATCGACCCGGAGCTCCGGCGCCCGGTCACCGAGCTCGACATGGTCCGCGACGTCCGCGTCGACGGCGGCCGCGTCGACGTGACGATCGCGCTCACGGTGGCGGGGTGTCCTCTCCGCGCGAGCTTCGAGGAGCAGGTGCAGCGCGCGGTGGCGCCGCTGCCCGGGGTCGAGTCGGTCGCCCTGTCGTTCGACGTGATGACGCCGGACGAGCGCGCGGCGCTCTCGGCACGCCTTCGCGGCGGCCGTCCCGAGCGCGCGATCTCGCTCGACCCGACGACCCGCGTGCTCGCGATCGCGAGCGGGAAGGGCGGCGTCGGGAAGTCGTCGCTGACGGTCAACCTCGCGGCGGCGCTGTCGCAGCTCGGGCAGTCCGTCGGCGTGCTCGACGCCGACGTCTACGGGCACTCGGTGCCGCACCTGCTCGGGACGCGGCAGCGGCCGGTGCTCGTCGACCGGATGATCGTCCCGCCGGTCGCCCACGGGCTGCACCTGATGTCGATCGGCTTCTTCCAGGACGGCAACGCGCCGTTGATGTGGCGCGGGCCGATGCTGCACCGCGCGCTCGAGCAGTTCCTCTCGGACGTGCACTGGCCTGGGCTCGACACCCTCGTCGTCGACATGCCGCCGGGGACGGGCGACGTCTCGATCTCGCTCGCGCAGCTCCTCCCGCGCGCGGAGGTGGTCGTCGTCACGACGCCGCAGCCGCTCGCGCGCGAGGTCGCCGCGCGCGCCGCGACCATGGCGCAGCGGACGGACATGCGCGTGATCGGCGTCGTCGAGAACATGACCGGCGGAGTCTTCGGCAGCGGCGGCGGCGAGCGGCTGGCGCGTGACCTGCGGGTGCCGTTCCTCGGCAGCGTCCCGCTCGACGCGCGGATCCGCCAGGCCGGCGACGCCGGCGAGCCGTTCGTCCTCTCGGAGCCCGACGGCGAGCCGGCGCGCGCGGTCGTCGAGATCGCGGAGGCGGTCGCCGCCGCTCCTCGCGAGCGGGGCGTCGGGATCCGGAAGCCGCTCCCGCTCGTCTCCTAGCGCGTGGCGGGCGCCGCGGCGTTCTTCGACCTCGACCGGACGATCCTCCGCCGCTCGAGCTCGCTCGCCCTCGCCGGGTCGTTCAGGGAGTACGGCGTCATCGGCCGCCTCGACCTCGCGAAGGCGGCGCTGTGGCAGGCGCTGTTCGTCGCGCGCGGCGCGAGCGCGGAGGCGGTGCGGCGGCTGGCGGACGAGGGGCTGATGCTGCTCCGCGGCTTCACCCCCGCGGAGCTGCAGGAGCTCGTCGCCGGCGCGCTCGAGCCGGTGCTGCGGCCGCTCGTCTACCGCGAGCCGCTCGACCTCGTCCGGGCGCACCGCGAGCGCGGCGAGCCGGTCTACATCGTCTCGGCGACGCTCCAGGAGATCGTCGACGCGATCGCGGACGATCTCGGCTTCGACGGCGCGCTCGGCACCGTGTGCGAGGTCGTCGACGGCGTCTACACCGGCCGCTCCGTCCGCTCGCTCCACGGGGATGCCAAGGCGCGCGCGGTCGTCGAGCTCGCGGCCGAGCGGGGATACGACCTCGCCGCGTCGACCGCGTACTCGGACAGCCACACCGACCTCCCGTTCCTCGAGGCCGTCGGCCATCCGGTCGCCGTCAACCCGGACCGGCAGCTGCGGCGGGTCGCGGCGGCGCGCGGATGGCCCGTCCTCGAGTTCGCGGAGAGCCTCGTGCCGCGGCCCGCGCGGCGCCTCGCGTGGCCGGCGCTCGCCCTCCCGCTGCTGCTCGGCCTGTGGGTGGCGAGGCGCCGTGCGCCCTGAGGAGGCCGCCGCGCGCCTCGCCGCGCTGGGCTTCGCCGACGAGGACGCGGCGACGCTCCTCGCGCACTTCGGCGACGCGGAGGGGCGCGGGAAGCTCGGCCACGGGTGGTCGCGCGTCGAGTGGCTGGAGACGCTGCCGGGGCTCGACCCGCGCGCGCGGCCCGAGCGGGTCGAGGGGCGGCCGGGGCTGGAGCGCTGGCACGGCCGCGGCGCGCTCGGGTACCTGACGCTCGCGGCGGTCGTCGCCGCGCAACTCGCCGCCCCGCCGGACGGCGCGCGCGTCGTCGTCGCGGAGAGCTGCTTCCCGACGGGGATGCTCGGCCACTACGTCCGGCGCCTCGCCGAGGGCGGGCTCGTCGCCGCGCTGACGGCGACGTCGCCGGCGCGGCTCGCGCACCCGGACGGCGGCCCGCCGCTCGCCGGGACGAACCCGCTCGCGATCGGGATCCCGTCGTCGGACGGGCGGCCGCTCGTCGTGGACGTCTCGATGGGTGCCGTCACGTGGGGGGACGTGCTCCGCGGCGCCGCGTCCGAGGACGAGTTGGTGCCGTTCGGCGGCGCGCACGCGCACAAGGCATTCGCCCTCGCGCTCGGCCTCCAGCTGCTCGTCGACGCCCTCGCCGGCGACGGGTACGGCGCCGTGCTCCTCGTCGCACGTCCGGTCGCCGACCCGGTGCCGGCGCTGCGCGCGCGGGCGGGCGGGCTGCGCCTCCCGGGCGACCGCTGAGCCGCGCGCCGCCGGCCGCGGAAATTCGACGCGACAAGCGTCCTCGCGCGGAATATCGTTCCGCCATGGGGGTTGAGTCCCTCCCCGAGGGGGTCGTACCGGAGCTCGGTCGCAGGATCGCGCAGGCGCGCGCCGAGGCGGGCCTGAGCACGGCCGCGCTCGCGGACCGGCTGGGGATGCCGCTCGGGTTCGTGAAGCAGTACGAGCTCGGCTCGCGCGACCCGCGCCCGCGCCTCGAGGAGATCGCCGCCGTCACGGGCAAGACGGTCGCGTGGTTCCTCGCCGAGGAGGGCGTCGAGCGGGACGCATCCGTCCTCACGGACCTGCTCCACGACCTCAACGCGCAGAAGCGCGCGCTGGCGAAGGAGCGGGAGGCGCTCGACGCCGCCGCCGGAGAGCACGAGCGGAAGGCGCAGTCGCTCGCACGCAAGGAGGCGGAGCTGACGCGCCGGACGGAGGCGCTCCGCCGCGCGGAGGGCGAGCGGCACAAGGGCCTCGAGGAGCGTGCGGCCGAGGTCGCGGCGGCGGCGCGCGCCCTCGAGCGCCAGCAGGCACAGGCGAAGGCGCAGCTGGCGGAGCTCGAGCGGCGGGCGCGGGAGACCGCCGCGGCCGCGCAGGAGGTGGAGCGCCGCGAGCGGGCGGCGGAGATGGAGCGGGAGGAGCTCGCGCTGCGCCGTGCCGCCGTCGAGCGCGCGGAGGCCGAACGGGCGCAGCGGGCGGACGCGATCGCGGCGCGTGCGGCGGAGCTGGCGGAGCTCGAGAGCTTCCTCGAGCAGCGCGGCATCAGCCTCGGGCGTGCCGCCGCCGACCGGGAGGGGCGGGAGAAGGACGTCGCCGCCCGCGAGGCCGCCGCGGCCGAGCGCGAGCGCGCGCTCTCCGAGGCGGAGGCGGCGCTCGCCGCGCGGCGGCAGGAGGTCGACGAGCTCGAGGCCGCTGCGCGAGAGCGGACCGCCGACGCGACGCGGCGGGAGGCGGAGCTCGACGCCCGCAACGAGGCCCTCGAGCGCGCCGACGCCGAGCGGGCGCACCGCGCCGACTCGCTCGCGCGGCGCGCGGCGGAGCTCGCCGAGCGCGAGCAGGCGCTCGAGCGCAGGGGCGAGGAGGTGGCGCGCGCCGCGGCGGACGCGGCGGCCGCGACGGCCGAGGCGGAGGGGCGGTCGGCGGCGCTCGCCGCGCGCGACGCCGCGGTCGCCGAGCGCGAGCGCCGCGCGGCCGAGGCGGCGGACGACCTCGAGCGGCGGAAGGGCGCGCTCGCGGAGGCCGAGGCGGCCGCACAGGAGCGGCTGGCCGAGGCCGAGCGGCGGCACTCGGAGCTGGAGTCGCGACGCGCGGCGCTGGCGCGGGCGGACGCCGAGCGTGCGGAGCGCGCGGACGCGCTCGCGCGGCGGTCGGCGGAGCTGGCCGAGCGCGAGCAGCTCCTCGAGCGTCGCGGCGAGGAGCTCGCGCGCGCGGCCGCCGACGCCGCCGCCGCGGTCGAGGCAGCCGACGCGCGTGCGGCCGCCCTCGCGGAGCGCGAGCAGGCGCTGGAGGAGGAGGAGCATCGGCTGGCCGAGACCGGGCGCGCGCTCGACGCGCGCAGGCGGGACGTCGAGCAGGACGAGGCGCGTGCCGCGGCCGTCGAGCGGCGCCACGAGGAGCAGGAGGCCCACGCCGCGGAGCTGGCGCGCCGGGAGGCCGCGCTCGCGGAGCGCGAGCGGCACGTCGACGCCGCAGGGGCGTCGCTCGCCGACCGCGAGCTGGCGGTCCGCGCGGCGGAGGACGGCGTCGCGGCCGCGCGCGCACAGGTCGAGGCGCGCGAGGCGGCCGTGGCGTCCGCGGAGGCGCGGGCGGCGGAGCAGCGCCGCCGACTCGACGCGGCCGAGGCGGACGCCGCCGCGGCCGCCGGCGAGGCGCGGGTACGCGCCGCCGCGCTCGAGGAGCGCGAGGCCGCCGTCGCCGAGCGCGAGGCGGCCGCCGCCGAGACGACCGCCAGGCTCGGCGCGGAGGAGCAGCGCGTGGAGGCACTCGTCGTCGAGCTGCGGTCGCTCCACGACCAGCTCGCGGTCCAGCGGACGGAGCTCGCGGCGCGGGCCGATGCGCTCGTGCGGGCGGAGGCGGAGCGGCTCGACGCGGAGCGCTCGCTCGGCGCGCGCGCCGCCGCCGTCACCGCGGCGGAGCTCGACGTCGCGGCGCGCGAGGCCGCGGCGCAGCGGCTCCACGACGACGCGCAGGCGACGCTCGACGCGCAGGCGGCGCGCGAGCAGGCGCTCGGCGACGCGGAGGCCGCGCTCGCCGAGCGGGAGGAGACGGCAGCCGACCTCGAGCGGCGCGCGGCGGCGCACGACGCGCGGCTGCGCGAGACGCGCGACCTCGTCGCGCGCGAGCGCGCCGACGTGGAGCGGCTGCGCGAGGCGCAGGCGGCCGAGGCGGCGGCGATCGCGCACGATCGCGACGCGCTCGACGCCGAGGCGGTGCGCGTCCAGTCGCTCGCGGCCGATCTGGCGCGGCGCGAGCACGCCGTCGCGGAGGCGGAGCGGCGCGCGGCGCGCGCCGTGGAGGAGGCGGAGGCGCGGCGCGCGACGGCCGAGGAGGAGGCGGCGCGCGTGGCCTCGGACGCGGCCCGGCTGGGCGAGCAGCGCGGTGCGCTCGGGGCGAGGGAGCAGGCGCTCGCGGCGCGAGACGAGGAGCTGCGTGCGCGCGCCGCCGAGCTCGCGGACGCGGAGGAGCGGCTCGCAGCCGCGCGTGCGGAGGCGGCCGCGCTCTCGGAGCTCGCGCCGGAGCTCGAGCGGCTGCGCGCGTCGCTCGCGGCCGAGCGCCAGGCGCTCGACGCGCGGCGCGCGGCGGTCGACGCGGACGCCGACGAGGCGCGGGCGCTCGCCGCGGAGGCAGCCGCCTCCGCCGAGCAGGCGGCTGCACGCGC
This sequence comes from Gaiellaceae bacterium, assembly GCA_035540835.1. Lineage (GTDB taxonomy): Bacteria > Actinomycetota > Thermoleophilia > Gaiellales > Gaiellaceae > DATLFU01. Next base: position 15,590 of record DATLFU010000072.1, on the reverse strand, counting down.
GTCGCGCCTCGACGAGCGGGAGCGCGCGCTCGCGGACGCGCAGGGGGACCTCGACGAGGCGCGGCAGGCCGTCGCGGCGCGCGAGGAGGAGCTGGCGCGGGCCGAGGAGGCGGCGGCGGCCGGCGCGGCGGCCGCCGCGCAGGAGCGCGCAGCGCTCGCGGAGCGGGCACGGGCGCTCGAGGAGGCGGAGGCCGTGCGCGCCGAGGCGCGCGACGCCCTCACGGAGGAGCGCGCGGCGGTCGGCCGCCTCACGGCCGAGCTCGAGTCGCTCGCGACGGAGGTGGCCGCGCGTGAGCGCGAGCTGCACGCGCGGGAGGCGGAGGCAGCGCGCGCGGTGGCGGACGCGGCGGCGGCCAAGGCGGCGCTCTCGGACCGTGCGGCCGCGGTCGCGGCGCGAGCCGCCGACCTCGCGGCCCGGGAGGAGGCGCTCGCCGCGCGGGAGTCCGCGGGCGACGAGGCGGAGCGCGAGCGCGCGGCCGCGCAGGCCGAGCTCGCGGCCCGCGAGGCCCGGATCGCCGAGCGGGAGCAGGCGCGGCGCGAGGCGGAGGAGGCGCTCGCGGCCGACCGGGCCCGCGCGGCCTCGCTCGCCGAGGAGCTGACGGCGCTGCAGGGGGAGCTGGCGCGCGAGCGCGAGCGCGTCGCGCACGAGGGGGCCGCGATCGCCGCGGCGCGCGAGCGGCGGGCGCGCGACGCCGGCGAGCTGGCGGCGCAGGCGGAGCGGGTCGCGGCGGAGCGTGCGGCCCTCGCCGAGGAGCGCGCGGCGCTCGCTGCCGCCCGCGCGGAGGCGGACGCGGCGCGCGCCGAGCTGGACGCGCTCGCGGCCGAGCGCGAGCAGGCGGAGGCGCGACGCGCGGAGCTCGACGCACGGGACGCCGCCCTCGCCGCGCGCGCGGCCGAGCTGGAGGAGCGCGGGCGCGAGGCGGAGCGGACCGCGGCCGAGCTCGCGGCGCGCGCGGCCGCCGTCGAGGAGGCGGAGCGCGTCCGCGCGGGTGCGCTCCGCGACGCGGAGGCGCTCGGTGCCCTCGTCGCCGACCTCCAGCGGATCAGGAGCGAGCTCGCGCGCGACCACGAGGTGCTGTCGGAGCGCCGCGAGGAGGTCGGCCGCGCCGAGGCGGCGTGGGCGCGGCACGCGGAGGAAGCGGCCACGGCGGAACGCGCGCTCGAGGCGGCGACCGCCGAGCTGGCGGCGCAGCGGGAGGAGCTGGCGGCTCGGGAGGCGGCGCTGGCGACCGAGCGGGAGCGGCTCGCGGAGGAGGCGGCGGAGCGCGAGCGCGACGCGGCGGAGCGCGAGCGCGCGGCCGCGGAGGCGCAGGCGGCAGCGGAGGAGGTGCGGCGGCGGGCGCAGGCGGCTGCCGCCGAGCTGGAGCGGCAGCGCGCGGCCGTGGCGGAGGCGGAGCGGCGCGTGTCCGAAGCGTCCGACGAGGTCGCACGCCGCGCCGCCGAGGCAGACCGGCGCGAGGCGGAGCTTCGCGACGCGGGGGTGACGGTGCCGCTCGCGTCGCCGCCGCTCCTCCCGAACGGCTCTCGCGACCCGCGGCTGTCGGACTTCCTCGCGGGCACCGCGGGGATCCCGTACGAGCTCCTCGAGCGCCTCGTGGAGGAGCACGCCGCGGACTTCCCGGCGCACGCCGACGAGTGGCGCTCGTACCTCCACTACATGCGCGACTTCGTCGAGCCCGACGGTGCGCTGCCGGCCTCCTTCGGCGGCCTCGTCGCCGACGTCTTCGCCGGCCTCGTCGACCGGGCCCGCGTCTAGTCCAGGATCTCGATCCCGAGCGCGGCCGCGAAGACAGGCGCGTTCGCCACGACGTCGTTCCACGGGATCCGCGCGCCGCGCAGCGCCTCCGCGCCCGACGCGCCTGCGAGGTCGCAGCCGCGGAGCTCCACGCGCGCGACGGCGGCGCAGGAGAACCTCGCGCGCCGGAGCACGCACCGCTCGAAGACGACGTCCTGCAGCGATGCGTCGTAGAGGTCGCTCTCGCCCATCCCGCAGTCGCGGAAGACGACCCGCTCGAGGCGCGCTCCGCGGAGCCCGAGGAGGTCGAGCCGGCAGTCGGCGAAGACCACGTCCGTCAGGACCGCCTCGGGCAGGTCCGCTCCGGTCAGGCGTGCGTCGCGCACCTCGACGCGGTCGAGCGCGAGGCCGACGCGCCGCTCGTTCGCCCAGTCCGCGCCGCGCACCCGGGCGTCGACGAGGTCCCGCAGCGGCGCCGGCTCCGCCTCCGCGTCCTCCGCGTCGGGCGGGTACGGCTCCCGGGGCGCGCCTCCGGCCGGCGCCATCGTCAGCCGGCGCGCCGCAGCGCGTCGAGGACGACGGGGTCGATCGCGTCCGCCCCCTCGACGCGCTCCTCGAGGTTCTCCTGCCCCGCCCACGCCGCGAGCGCGGCCGCGAGGTCGCCCTCGTAGCCGAGGCGCGCCAGGCGTCCCCGCAGCTCCGTGCGCAACTCGTCGTCGATCCGCACCCACTCGTCGCGCGGGGTCTCGCCGAACAGCTCGCGGTGGAGGCCGTACAGCCGCCGGAGCTCCTCGAGCGGGCGCGGGTGGTCCTCCACGCGGAGGTCGACGACGACGTCCGAGAGGGACGCGTACCCGCCGTCGCGCTCGACCACGAGGAGCGACGCCGACTGCTGTCCGCGGCGGTCGCCCCCGGCGGCCTGCGCCGCGTCGAGGCAGTCGAGCAGCCGCTCGGCCAGCCGCCCGCCGCGGGTCCGCTCGAACGTCTCCGCGAGCGCGTCCACCGTCTCGGCCGACACGAGGATGTTGCCCTGCGCCGCGTAGCACGGGCCGGTGCGCCCGCCGGCCCACTCGAGGCACTCGCTCCCCGTGTGGCTCGCGGCCCGCCCCTCGCCGTCGACGATCCCGAGCTGCCGGTGCTCGCGCTCGTCGTCCGCGGCGACGAGCCGCGCGACCGCCTCCTCGGCCGAGAGCCCCTCCCGCAGGAGCGCCAGCCCCTGCGGGCCGTACCGCGGATTCGCGTACGCCTGCGTCGCGATCGCGCCCACGTGCGGCTCGGCCCAGGGGACGACGGAGCCGACCGAGAGGAACTTCGACTGCACGGCGACGCCCCACTGGCCGGCCTCGAGGTCGCAGGCGGCGATCGAGTACGTGGCGACGACGGGCGCGGTCACGACTCGTACGTCAGCCGCATCAGGTCGAGCTCGAGCAGGTCGGCGGCCGCCTCGGGGACGACCACGCTCGCCACCTCCGGCCGCGCGAGGGCCGCGCGCACCTCGTCGGCCGTCGACGCGCGCACGACGACCGGCGTCCCCTCCTCGTGCGCCGCGCGCATCCGCTCGACGTCGTCCAGCTCGAGGACGAGCGCCTCGCCGACGGGAACCGCCGGGTCGCCCTCGACGGCGATCTCCGGGACGCGGCGCCCCGTCGCGCCGAACCAGCGCTCGCGCATCAGAGCACGATCGTCTCGCCGGGGGAGGACGCGAGGATCTCGACGTCCGGCGCGAGCTCCCGCAGCTCCTCCGGCGTCCCGCGGAGGACCGGGAACGTCCCGTAGTGGCACGGCACGCACCGCCGCACGCCGAGGAGCTCGAGCGCGACGGCCGCCTCCCGCGGCCCCATCGTGTAGTGGTCGCCGATCGGCAGCACCGCGACGTCGGGCTCGTAGATGCGGCGGATCAGCGCCATGTCGCCGAAGACGCACGTGTCGCCGGCGAAGTACACCTTCGTCCCGTTCTCGAACTCGACGACGTAGCCGCCCGGCTCCCCGAGGTACGTGATCGAGCCGTCGTCGCCGCCGAACGCGCCGGAGTGGTGCGCCTGCGTCATCGTGAAGCGGATCCCCTCCACCTCCGCCGTGCCGCCCTTGTTCATCCCCCACTGCGACGCGTTCTCGACGCCCTGCGCTTCGAGCCAGCCCGCGAGCTCGTAGATGGCGACGATCTTCGGCGCGTGCTCGCGCGCGATCTCGATCGTCTCGCCGACGTGGTCGTTGTGCCCGTGCGTGATCGCGATCACGTCCACCCGCTCCACCTCGGCGGCGCCGTCCGGCGCCTTCGGGTTCGACAGCCACGGATCGACGTACACGCGCTTGCCGCCCGGCGTGTCGACACGGAACGTGGCGTGCCCGAGCCACGTCAGCGAGAGATCGGCCATCGACGCTCCTTTCCTCGGATGGAGCGCGAGCATAAACGGGAGGAACGCGCGGCGGCGACGCGAATCACGCGGCGTGACGGCCCGGCTCCTCCCCGCCGCGCTCGTGCTCGCCGCCCTCGCCGCCGACGCCGCGGGGCGCCACGGGCTCGCGGGGTACCTGCTCGTCGCGGGAGTGCCGGCGGCGGCCGCGGGCGCGCTCGTCCTCTTCGGCCGCCTCGTCGAGCTGGCGCCGCGTACGCGCGGCGAGGCGTGGATCCGGTTCGAGTCGTCGCTCGCGGCGCTCGCCCTCGTGCTCGTCCTCGTCGCGGCCGCCGCGCGCAGCCACGCCGCGGAGGGCGCGTCGCTGCCGCCGCTGACCGCGTCCGCGGTCGTCGCGGCGCTCGCGGTCTACCTCCTCCAGGCGCTGACGGCGCTGACGGCGCCCCGGCCGCGGCCCGCGCGCCGGCGGCGGACGGCGGCCGCCGCAGCGGAGGCGGCGGGCTAGAACGGCAGCTGGTCGGCCGCGCGCTGCGCGAGGTCGATCAGCGGCTGCACCGCGAAGAAGGAGCCGACCGTCACTGCGAGGCACGCCGCGACGGCGGTCTGCAGCGCCGCCTCCCGCGGCGGCGAGCCGCCCACCGGCGCGACGCGGAGCTCCGGGGTCGTCCAGAGGGCGAGGACGACGCGCAGGTAGTAGTAGAGGCTGACGGCCGTCGCGGCGACGCCGACGATCACGAGCCACGTCCAGCCGGCCTCGTGCGCAGCGGAGAAGACGTAGAACTTGCCGATGAAGCCGCCCGTCAGCGGCAGCCCGGCGAAGCCGATCATGAACGTCCACATCGAGACGCCGAGCAGCGGCCGCTCCCAGAGCATGCCGCGCAGGTCGTCGATCGTGACCTCGCGGCCGAGCTCGCGCTCGCGCGCCGCGACCACCGCGAACGCGCCGACGGACATCGCCGAGTACGGGATCAGGTAGTAGAGGAGCGCGCGGCCGCCCAGCTCCGACGCGGCGACGACGCCGATGAGCATGAACCCGGCGTGCGAGACGGACGAGTACGCGAGCATCCGCTTCACACCGCGCTGGACGAGCGCGGCGAGGTTCCCGATCGCGAGCGACGCGACCGCGAGCGCCGCCGCCGCCGCCGTCCACAGCTCGGTCTGCTCCGGGAATGCCGTCACGAGCACGCGCAGCGCCACCGCCAGCGCGACGGTCTTCGTCGCGGCCGACATGAACGCGGTCACCGACGTCGGCGCGCCTTCGTACACGTCGGGCGTCCACATGTGGAACGGCGCCGCCGACGCCTTGAAGGCGAAGCCCGCGAGCACGAACGCGAGCCCGGCGAGCCCCATCGCCTCGCCCTCGCCGAGCGCCTGTCCGATCGCCGTCAGCTCGAGCTCGCCGGTCGCGCCGTAGACGAGCGCGAAGCCGAAGAGGAGCACCGCGGAGCCGAAGCTCCCGACGACGAGGTACTTGAGGCTCGCCTCGAGCGACGGCAGCCGGTCGCCGCCGACGGCGCAGAGGACGTACAGCGAGATCGAGAACCACTCGAGCCCGAGGAAGATCGTCATCAGGTCGTTCGCGCCGACGATGAACACCATCCCCGCGCCGGCCGCGGCGAGCAGCGAGAAGAACTCCCCGCCGAACTCCCCCCGGCCGAGGCGCTCGTTCCACGCCAGGAGCACCGTCAGGAGCCCCGTGCCGCAGACGATCAGCGCCGCGAGCGCCGCGAACCGGTCGCGCGCGAACGTGTCGGCGACGACGGTGCGCGCCGCGTCCGCGTCGACGTAGAGGATCGCGGCGAGGGCGAGCGCGCCGGCGAAGCCCGCGCCGCAGACGACCGCGCCGCCCGCGCGCCGCGTCCCGCGCGGGAGGAACACCGCGGCGAGCAGCGCGACGCACGACGCGCCGAGCAGCCACAGCGTCGGCGAGAGCGCGAGCCAGTCGAGGTCGGGCGTCCTCACCGCGGGAACTCCGCGAAGTCGCGGACGACCTCCGTCGCCGCGCCGGTGAAGGAGCGGTCGGTCACGGCCGCCGGCCAGGCGGACAGCGCGAGCAGGCACGCCACGAGCGGGACGAGCACCGCGAGCTCGCCCGGGCGGAGGTCGAGCGCCGCGTCGGGGACGGCGCTGCCGGGGCGCTCGTGCAGCACGCCGGAGATCAGCCGGAGCATGTACATCGCGGCGAGCACGATCGCGCCGGCGCCGATCGCCGACCACGCCCAGCCGTGGTCGAAGACGCCGGAGAGGATGAGGAACTCGCCGGCGAAGGACGCGGACCCCGGCACCGCGAGCGCGATCACCCCGGTCGCGAGCAGGAGCGTCGCCAGCGCGGGGCGCCCGCGCGCCATCCCGCCGAGGAGCGCGAACTCGCCGGTCGACGTCCGCCGCTCGATCGCGCCGGCGAGCAGGAACAGCGTGGTCGAGACGAGCCCGTGCGCGAGCGAGTGGAGGATCGCCCCGTTGAGCCCCGCGCCGTTGAGCGCGAACACGCCCATGGTGATCAGGCTCATCTGCCCGAGGCTCGAGTACGCGACGACGCCGCGCAGGTCGGGCGCCCGGAACGCCACGAGCGACCCGTAGACGAGGCCCGCCGCCGCGAGCACGAGGACCGGCACGAGGAAGTCCTGCGCCGGCTCCGGGAACTTCGCGAGCACGATGCGGATCAGCCCGTACACCGCCGCCTTCGAGACGAGGCCGGAGAGGACGGCGGCGACCTCCGGCGGCGCTTGGCGGTACGCGTCGGGGAGCCACCCGTGGAGGGGGAAGAGCGGGGCCTTGACGGCGAACGCGACGAGGAACCCGAGGAAGAGCCACGGGCTAGCGCTCGTGCCGGCGTCGACGAGGTTGAACGTCCCCTGCTCCACGCCGTAGACCACGATCGCGGCCAGCATCAGCAGCGACCCGGCGATCGTGTAGATGACGAACTTCAGCGTCGCGGCGCGCCGGTTCGGCCCGCCCCACACGCCGACGAGCACGTAGAGCGGGATCAGCATCGCCTCGAACGCCGCGTAGAAGACGATCAGGTCCTGCGCGGCGAAGACGCCCACGACGGCGCCGGTGAGGAAGAGCATCAGCCCGAAGTACGCGCGCGCGCGGTCGCGTCCGGCCCAGAACGCGTACGCGATCGCGGCCGCCATCACGACGACGGTGAGGCCGACGAGCCAGAGCGAGAAGCCGTAGAGCCCGACGTGGTACGTGACGTTGAGGTCGGAGAACCAGACGAAGCGCTGGTCGTGCTGGAGCTCGCCGCCGAAGTCGAACGTCCGCAGCACGTTCACCCAGATGCCGACCTCGACGAGCGCGACGAGCAGCGCGATCGACCCGGCCCAGAACCGCGACCACGGCACGAGCCACACGAGCAGCGCGCCGGCGAGCGGGAGCAGGATCAGCAGCGTGGTCGTCATCGCGCCGAGAGGAAGACGAGGGTGAGGAGCGCGGCGCCGAGCGCGATCGCGAGCGCGTACGTGCGCAGCAGGCCGGTCTGCGCCTGCCCGACGCGGCCGCCGAGCCCGCGCGCGCCGCCGGCGATCCCGTCGATGGAGCCGCCGATCACCGGATCCTCGACGTACCGCCGCCACGCGTTGGCGACGGCGACGGCCGGCGCGTAGAAGACGCGGTCGTAGAGCCAGTCGAAGTACAGGCGCTGCTCGAGCGTCCGCCGCGCCGCGGCCGCCTCGGGAACGCGCGCGCGCCGCGCCGACCACAGCAGCCAGGCGAGCGCGATCCCGGCGAGCGAGAGCGCGAGCGAGATCGCGGCGACGACGAGGTCCTGCGTCAGCGTCGGCTCCATCAGCGACAGGTGCTCCCGGTCGACGATCGTGATCGGGTCGAGGAAGTCGCTGAGCGGGTGCCAGAGCCCCGCGACCTGGATCCAGCCGCCGATGACGGCGAGGACGCCGAGGGTGGCGACCGGCGCCGTCATCGAGAACGGGCCCTCCTTGCCGCCGTGCGCGTGGTAGTGCTCGCGGACGAACGGCGACGGCTCGCCGCCGAAGACGAGGAACAGCATCCGGAACGTGTAGACGGCCGTGAGGAACGTCCCCACGAGGCCGGCGACGAGGAGCGCGACCCCGTACCCGCCCTCCGCGAGCGCCGACGCGAGGATCGAGTCCTTCGAGAAGAAGCCGGAGAACGGCGGGATCGCCGCGAGCGCGAGCGCGCCGATCCAGAAGGCGATCCGCGTCATCGGCATGTACCGGCCGAGCCCGCCCATCTGCCGCATGTCCTGCTGCCCGACGAGCGCGTGGATGACGATGCCGGCGGCGAGGAAGAGCAGCGCCTTGAAGAACGCGTGCGTCATCAGGTGGAACATCGCGCTCGCGTACGCGCCGATCCCCGCCGCGAGGAACATGTAGCCGATCTGCGACATCGTCGAGTACGCGATCACGCGCTTGATGTCGGTCTGGACGAGGGCGATCAGACCGGCGGCGAGCAGCGTCACCGCGCCGAGCCCCGCCGCGAGCCCCGAGATCGCCGGCGCGGCCTCGAACACCGGGTGCGCGCGGACGATCAGGTACACGCCGGCGGTGACCATCGTCGCCGCGTGGATGAGCGCGCTCACCGGCGTCGGCCCCTCCATCGCGTCCGGCAGCCACGTGTGGAGCGGGATCTGCGCCGACTTCGCGACCGCGCCGGCGAGCAGGCCGAGGGCGACGAGGTTCACCGCGGTCGAGCTCATGTCGTCGAGCGCCGCGAAGGCGCCGCCGAAGTCGAGCGTGCCGGTGCGGAAGATCAGCACGAACAGCGCGAGCGCGAACGCGGCGTCGCCGAACGCGTTCATCACGAACGCCTTCTTCGCCGCGGCGACCGCGCTCGGCCGCTCGTGCTCGAAGCCGATCAGCAGGTACGACGAGAGCGCGACGAGCCCCCAGCCGGCGAGCAGGAGGAGGAAGTTCCCGCCGAGGACGAGCAGGAGCATCGAGAAGACGAAGAGCGCCATGTAGGCGAAGTAGCGGCGCTCCTCGACCGCGCCGTGCATGTAGCCGATCGAGTAGGCGACGATCAGCGTCCCGACGCCCGAGACGATCAGCGCCATCAGCACCGAGAGCGGGTCGACGAGCAGCGTCAGGCCGGCCTGGAACTCGCCCGCCGAGAGCCACGTCCACGCCGTCGTCGACTCCGCGCGCTTCTCCGCGCCGCGGCCGAGGAGCGCGAAGAACGCCGTGAGCGCGCCGCCGAACGCGACCGCGACCGACAGCGTCGAGACGAGGCCGGCGGCGCGTCGCGAGATGCGCGTCCCGGCGAGCGTGATCAGCAGCGCTCCGGCGAGCGGCGCGAGCAGGCAGATCCAGGCGCCGACCGCCATCAGCCGCGCAGCCTGTTCATCCGGTCGACGTCGAGCTCCACCCGCCGCCGCGACATCGCCACGATCAGCCCGAGGCCGACGACGACCTCCGAGGCGGCGACGGCCATCACCGTCAACGCGAAGACCTGGCCGCCCATGTCGCCGAACTGGCGCGCGAAGCCGATCAGCGCGAGGTTCGCGCCGTTCAGCATCAGCTCGAGCGAGAGGAGCACGATCAGGGGGCTGCGGCGGACGAGGACGCCGAGCGTCCCGGTCGCGAACAGCGCGGCGGCGATCCCGAGGTACCAGGCGACGTCGGGGCCGAGCACTACCGCGGCTCCCCGAGCGCGACCTCGTCCTGCTCTGCGCGGCGCGAGTGCGCCCCGAGGATGACGCCGCCGACGGCGGCGACGAGGAGCACGACCGCCGTGATCTCGAACGCGAGCAGGTGGTCGGTGAGGAACAGCCGCCCGACCTCGCCGGGGCTGCCGAACGCGCCCCGGATGTCCGCCGGGTCCGTCAGGCGGTCGCCGGCGGCCAGCACGATCACCATCACGACCTCGAGCAGGAGCGCCCCGGCGGCGACGGAGGCGGCGACCGCCTGCCACGTCGGCCCGCCGGCCCAGGGCGCGTCCGCCTCGCCTCCCAGGTACGCGATCACGAACAGGAACATGACGACGACGGCGCCGGCGTAGACGAGCACCTGCGCCGCCGCGACGAACTCCGCCGAGAGGAGCAGGTACAGGACCGCGAGCGACGCGAGGTTGGCGATCAGCGCGAGCGCCGAGAAGAACGGGTTCGCGAAGCTGACGACGGCGACCGCCGAGCCGAGGCAGAAGATCGCCGCCCCGACCCAGATCGCCCAGACGAGGATGTTGCCGACGTCCACTACGAGTGCGTCTTGTAGTACGGGATCGGCGTGTCGTAGAGATCCGGGTCGGCGATCGGCACCTGCTTGATCGGCTCGGCGAGGAGCATGTCCTTCGTGTAGATGAGGTCCTCGCGCGAGTACTCCGAGATCTCGAACTCGTTGCCGAGCGTGATCGCGTCGAACGGGCACGCGAGCTCGCAGTAGCCGCAGAAGATGCAGCGGCTGAGGTTGATCTCGTAGATGCGCGCGTACCGCTCGCCGGCGGAGACGCGGTTCTCGGGCGTGTTCTCCGCGGGGACGACGCGGATGCAGTCGGCGGGGCACGCTGCCGCGCAGAGGGAGCAGCCGACGCACTTCTCGAGGCCGTTCTCGTGGCGCCAGAGCCGGTGGCGGCCGCGGAAGCGCGGGTAGAGCGGGCGCTTGTACTCCGGGTACTGCTGCGTGATGGGCTTCTTGAAGATCTGCTTGAACGTGACGGCGAAACCGCGGACGAGGCCGACCGCGGGGTTGCCGGGAGCCGACGGTGCGGCCATCAGAGGACTACCACCAGGACCGCCGTCGCCATCGCGTTGATCGTCGCCACCGGGAGGAGCACCTTCCAGCCGAAGCGCATCAGCTGGTCGTACCGGAGCCGCGGCAGGGTCGTCCGCATCCAGATGAAGACGAAGATCAGCGCGAGCATCTTCAGCAGGAACCAGATCGGCCCGGGGAGGAACGGCCCGTGCCACGCGCCGAGGAACAGCGTCACCGCGAGCGCCGTCAGCGTGATCAGGTTGATGTACTCGGCGAGCGCGAAGAGCCCGTAGCGCATGCCGCCGTACTCCGTGTGGTACCCGGCGACGAGCTCCTGCTCGGCCTCCGGGAGGTCGAACGGCGCGCGGCTCGTCTCGGCCGTGCCGGCGATCAGGAAGACGACGAAGCCGACGAACTGCGGGACGACGAACCAGATCGTGTCGGCCTGCTTGGCGACGATCTCCGTCAGCGAGAGCGACTGGCCCATGATCACGACGCCGAGCACGGAGAGCGCGAGCGAGACCTCGTACGAGACGAGCTGCGCGCACGTCCGCATCGCGCCGAGGAGGGCGTACTTCGACTCCGAAGCCCAGCCGCCGACGATGAAGCCGTAGATCCCGACCGACCCGAGCGCGAACACGAGCAGGAACGCGATCGGGACGTCGACGATCTGGCCGCCGACGGGGTAGCCGAAGACCTCCCACCCCGGCCCCCACGGGATCACTGAGAACGCCGCGAGCGCGGTGAAGGTGGCGAGCAGCGGCGAGAGGATGTAGAGCAGGTCGACGCCGCCCGAGGCGAAGAAGCTCTCCTTGCGGATCAGCTTGATCAGGTCGGCGAACGGCTGCAGCGTCCCGAAGGGGCCGGCGCGGTTCGGGCCGTAGCGAAGCTGCATCCGCCCCATCAGCTTCCGCTCCGAGAGCATCACGTACGAGAACAGGATCAGGATCACGTTCACGATCACGAACGCCTTGATCACGCTGATCCACCAGGGCTCGGTCACGGCTTCGTCACCTCCACCCGTGCGTGCAGGTCGCGCGCGTGCTCGTCGGCGATGCGGACGACGCCCGCGAGCAGGCGCCGGCTGACGCGCGCGCGCAGCGTCGCGGACGTCCCGTTCGAGCGCACCTCCACCTCGTCGCCGGTCGAGATCCCGCGCCGTTGCGCGTCGTCGAGCGACAGCTCCACCTCCGGGGCCGGACGCTGGAACTGGAGCTCCGGGACGCGCTCGACCGCCGGGCCGGAGAACAGCGCGCGGTAGCGGACGAGGTTGAGGTAGTGGCCGTCGCTCGGACGCGGCGGCTCGGGCGCGTCGTGCGGACGCGGCGGCGGCACCTCGCTGCGCCCGCGGAGCGGCGCGACCTCGCCGACGTCGGAGTACGGCAGCCCGCCGTAGAGCGTCGGCGACAGCTCCTCGAACACGCGCGCCGGGTACGGCGAGACGGCGACGCCGAAGCGCTCCGCGAGCTTCGCGATCCAGCCGAGCTCGTCCGGGCCGGGCGGGATCGCGGCCCGGCGCAGCCGCTGCAGCCGACCCTCGAGGTTCACCGTCGTGCCGTCGCGCTCGAGGTAGCTCGTCGCAGGCAGGACGAGGTCGGCCCAGCCGACGGCGAGGCCCTGGAACATCGTCACGGCGATCACCGACTCGGCCCGCTCGGCGAGCGCGCGCACGTTCGGGTCCGCCGCGGCCTCGTCGCCGGAGACGAGGAGCAGCCCGATCTGCTCCGGCGTCTCGGCCTCCCCGTCGGACGCGGCCGCCCACGCCTCGGCGACGCCCTGCGCGTTCGGCGTCGCCGGCAGGTGGAACGCGCCGGAGCCGGGCTTCGCGGCGAAGCCGAGCTTCGCGGCGAGGGCGGCGATCTCCGCGCCCCCGTTGCCGCCCGGCCCCGACCAGACGAGGATCGCGCGCTCCGCCGCGCGCAGCCGCGCGCCCAGCTCGCTCCCCTCGCCCGCGAGCTCGGCGCACGTCTGCGCCGCCGTGCCGGGCGCCGTCTGCACCGTCCCGGCCGGCCCGTGCGTCACGACCTCCGCGCCGTTCCGCCGCGCCGCCTTGATCCACAGGTCGACGATCGGCGCGCGCTCGACCACCGGGTCGTCGCCGACGACCACCACGAGCTCCGCGTCGCGGATCGCGGACAGCGGCAGCCGGAACGCGCCGACCGACGCGTCCGTCTCCTCGGGAAGCACGGCGGTGTGCGACCCGAGCCCCTCGCGGACGAGGCGGCCGAGCGCGTACGCCTGCTCCACCGTCTCGCTGCCGGAGAGGGCGACGACGACGCGGCCGCGCGCCGCGCGGAGCAGCCGCTCGGCGTCGTCGAGCGCCTCGTCCCACGAGATCGGGTCGAGACCGCGCCGGCGCCGGCGGCGCAGCGGCTCGGTGATCCGGTCGGGCGCGTAGAGGTGCGTGAACGCGAAGCGGCCCTTGTCGCAGAGCCAGCCCTCGTCGACCTCCGGGTGGTTCCGCGAGAGGACGCGCTTCACCTTCCCCTCGCGCGTCGTCACCTGCACGTTGCAGCCGACGGGGCAGAGCTGGCAGACGGTCGGGACGTTCTGGATCTCCCACGGCCGCGCCTCGAAGCGGTACTGCGTCGGCAGCAGCGCTCCGACCGGGCAGAGCTCCGTCACGTTCCCGGAGAACGGCGCCCGGTACGGCTCGTCCTCGAAGGTCGTGATCATCGAGAGCGCGCCGCGGTTGACGGCCACGAGCTGCCCGTCCTCGGCGACCGCCTCGGAGAAGCGCGTGCAGCGGTAGCAGAGGATGCAGCGCTCGCGGTCGAGCGAGATCGTCGGGCTGATCGGGATCGGCTTCTGGAACGTCCGCTTCGGGAACGTCATCCGCGTCGAGCCGGGCCCCCAGCGGAAGGTCAGGTCCTGGAGCGGGCACTCGCCGCCCTTGTCGCAGACCGGGCAGTCGAGCGGATGGTTGACGAGGATGAATTCCAGCGTCGCGTTCTGGCCGCGCGCCGCCTGCTCCGACGTCTGCGCCGTCCGGACGACCATCCCGTCCTGCGCGGTCATCGTGCACCCGGCCTGCAGCTTCGGCATCCCCTCCACCTCGACGAGGCACATCCGGCAGGCGCCGACCGGCGGCCCGAGGCGCGGCTCGTAGCAGAAGACCGGGATCTCGATCCCCGCGTGCATCGCCGTCTCGACGAGGCCGGTGCCCTTCGGCACCTGCACCTCACGGTCGTCGATGGTGAGCGTGACGAGCTCGGGTGCGCTCACGCGGGCACCTCGTCCGCGACGGGCGAGTGCGCGTGCTGGTCGACCGGCGCGAACACGCGGTCGAGCGACGACTCGCCGCCGTAGGGGCAGGCGCCGTGGTCGACGTGCTCCTGGAACTCGTCGCGGAACTTGTCGACGTAGCTCGCCACCGGCATCGCCGCGGCGTCGCCGAGCGGGCACAGGCACTTGCCGAGAATCCGGTCGCAGACGTCGAGCAGCAGGTCGAGCTCGCCCTGCGTCGCGCGGCCGTCCTCGATCTTCTTGAGGATCTGCACCATCCAGCGCGTCCCCTCCCGGCACGGCGTGCACTTGCCGCAGGACTCGTGCATGTAGAACTGCGCGACCCGGAGCCCGAGCTGCACCATGCAGCAGCGGTCGTCGATCACGATCACCGCGCCGGAGCCGAGCATCGAGCCCGCCTGCGCCATCGAATCGAAGTCGAGCGGGGTGTCGATCTGGTCCGGCGTCAGCACGGGCACCGACGACCCTCCCGGGATCACCGCCTTCAGCTCGCGGCCGCCGGGGATGCCGCCGCCGATCTCGTAGATCAGCTCGCGCAGCGTCGTCCCGAGCGGCAGCTCGTAGTTGCCGCCGCGCGCGACGTTGCCGGAGAGCGAGAAGACGCGCGTCCCGGCGGAGTTGTCCACGCCGAGCGACGCGTACCAGGCGCCGCCGCGCTCCACGATCGCGGGGACGGTCGAGATCGTCTCGACGTTGTTGATCAGCGTCGGGGCGGCGTAGACGCCGGAGACCGCGGGGAAGGGCGGCTTCGACCGCGGCTGGCCGCGCTTGCCCTCGAGCGACTCGAGCAGCGCCGTCTCCTCGCCGCAGATGTACGCGCCCGCGCCGCGGTGGAGGACGATGGTGACGCCCCCGAGCAGGTCGGCGGCTCGCGCCTCGTCGAGCGCGGCGCGGATCGTCTCGAACTCGTGCAGGTACTCGCCCCGGATGTAGATGAACACGTTCTGCGAGCCGATCGCGTGCGCGGTGATGAGGCACCCCTCGATCAGCCGGTGCGGGACGCGGAACATGATCTCGCGGTCCTTGAACGTCCCCGGCTCCGACTCGTCCGCGTTGACCACGAGGTACGTCGGCTTGCCGGTGCCCTTGGCGAGGAAGCTCGCCTTGCGCCCCATCGGGAAGCCCGCGCCGCCGCGCCCGCGGACGTTCGCCGCGAGCAGCTCCTCGAGCACTGCCTGCGGCTCCAGGGCGCGCGCCTTCTCGAGCGCGGCGTAGCCGCCGGCCCCGCGGTACGCGGCGATCTTCGTCAGGTCGGCGCCGTCCTCGGTGCCGGCGAGGACGATCCGCATCCGCTCCGACTCAGGCACCGCGCAGCTCCTGGACGATCGCCGGCACGTCCGCGGCGCTCACGCGCTCGCGATAGCGGTGGTCGACGGCGACGACCGTGCCCCACCCGCAGCCGCCGGCGCACTCGATCGTCCGCAGCGTCACCGCGCCGTCGTCGGTCGTCTCGCCGGGGTGGACGCCGAGCTCCTCCTCGAACGCCTCGAGCACCTGCTGCGCGCCGACGAGCGCGCACGAGACGTTCGTGCAGACCTCGACCAGGTGCCGGCCGACCGGCTCCAGGTGGAACATGTCGTAGAAGGA
>DATLFU010000071.1:0-16341 GCA_035540835.1 Gaiellaceae bacterium | reverse complement strand
GGACTAATCCGTGTACCGGCCGCAGCGATGAATGATCGAGCGGTCGGGCTCGGTCTCAGGATCAAGGCTCTTTAGCGAGATCCCTTCTTCGCGCGCTTCGCGGACGAGGCACATGCAGTACGGGCGGGGAACGTCGGTCGCACAGGACTCGACGAACTGTCGCTCTTCCGCGTTGAGCTGCTCCTCTTGCTCCGTCTCACCCTCGGTCAACGCTACAGGCGATCCATCACCGATCCCAAGACTGAAGTCGCGCGCGGCCGCGACGAACCACGCGGTGGTCAGCATCGCACCAACGATCATTGCCCAGATCAAGACTGCTCCTCCGAGGAGGCACGCATTCTCGAGGAACCGGCGCACGCGTCGAGCCTAACCCACTGTGCGAGGGCTCCACCGTTTGCGCATTCGCGTCCCCGAAGAGGCCTCATCCCGCAGATATCCCGCACAGGCGCCAGAACCCGACCCTGAGGCGCTCTCAGTCCACCGCTCCCCCGCTAAGGGGGTCGGCTCGATTGCGCTGCAAAAGCCGACAAAACACAGGAGCGGGGGAGACAGGTCGCCACAGCCGCAACCGCTTGCCATGCAGAAGGTCGTGGGTTCGAGTCCCATCATCCGCTCTCCCTGTTCGAGCCGGTTTGCGAGCCCGCCGGCTGACCGGCGGTACCGCGTAGTCCGCAGGTATCCCGCAGGCGGCGCTACGCGCAGGAGCGGACGAGCTCGTCGAGCCGCATGACTGCGGGTTGGTCGCGCCGTTCCGCCGGGAATCGAACCGGGAAGGTGGGGGGGCTCCATCCCGACGATGCGCGGTTCATCGAGAGGACGATGATCGTCGTCGGCGCGCTCATCATCGCTGCGTTCGTCGCTTTCGGAGAGCACGGAATGGCCGTGATGACCGTGGTGCTCGGACTGGCGGTAGCGCTGGGCTGGCGACTCTTGCGACGCCACTCGCTGTTCTGACACGGCGCCAGGCGACAAGCGGACTTTCTCAGGTGACGGCAGCGCCACCGCCTCCGCGCGCGCCCCGGCCGCGGTTGGAAACGGCGCCGCGCGGGAATCGCCGTTCCCGTTCCTGGCAACGACAGGGAGGCGAACACCGCATGATCGTCCTCGGCATCATCCTCCTGATCATCGGGTGGCTGACCGGCATCGGGATCCTCACGACGATCGGGCTGATCCTCGTCGTGATCGGGCTGATCCTGATGCTGCTCGGTGCGATGGATCGCGCGGTCGGGCCGCGCCGGTACTACTGGTGAGCCGCGCGGGGTAGAGACGGCGCATGCCGAACACAGAGCCGAACCCCAACAAGATCGACCGGCAGCACACGGACGACTCGCCGCCGCCGCAGGGGCACGGCGAGCGCATGTCGCCTGACGACGACGCGGACGCGATCGTGATCGGTCACGCCGAGGCGGACGAGCAGCAGCGGAGCGGCGACGCCGTTCCGGCTTCGGACGGCACCGGCGCCGGCGGCGGAAGCCGCAGCGATTCGCGCGTCGAGGAGTAGGAGACGCGACGGGGCCGGCGTCGCCGGCCCCGTCCGTTCCGCCCGCCGCTACTCCTCGAGCTTCCCCTCGTCGACGAGCTGTGTGTACGCCTCCTCCATGAGCGCCTCCACCTGCGCGTCCGTCGGCTCCTTCTCGAAGTAGCCGCGCTCCTCGGCGAGGGCGCAGAAGCGGTGCATCAGCAGCTTGAAGTCGTCTCGCGGCAGCTCGCGCTCGGACGCCGGCATCGCGTCGTACTCCTCGATCGCCGCGGCGACGCAGACGACGACCTCCTGCGACGGCTTCGCCTCGGCCGGCTCCTGCTCCGCGTTCGTCGTGGCCGCGGGCTTCGCCTGCTTCCCGCCGGACTTCTGCTCGTGCTGGGCTCCGAGGACCTGCTTCTCGGCCTCCTCGTGCGCCTCGGGCGACGGCAGGAGGTCGATCGGGCTCGCCGCGACCGCCAGCACCGCCGCGATCCCGAAGATCGCCGGCGAGAAGAAGGCCGTGCCGTGCTCGCGGCGGAACGCCCAGATCACGACCCAGACCACCAGCGCGAGCACGAGCGTCGCGAGCATGATCGCGAACACGTAGCCCGCCTGGAAGGCGGCCTCCCCGACGCCGGGCCGCGTCAGCGCGATCCCCAGCGCGAGCCACGCCGCGATCGCCGCGACGAAGACTCCCGGATGCCTCCAGATGTCCCGCTTCGGGCGGCGCTCGCTGCCGCCGCCGTCGTCTGCCCGCCGTTCGTCCATCGTCGCACCCCCTCGCCGCGGTGGCCGCGGCTGCCGCTCGTATTGCCCCTTGAACGCACGGAGCGGGTGCGCGGGTACGCGCACGGGCCCCGTTCGAGGGATGGCGCGTCGGCGGGCGATCGCGCACGCTGCGTGTGGGGTCACCCCTGCGGCTTGAAAGGCGGCTCATGACTGCGGAAGAGCTGAAGCGGAAGCTCCGCAACTTCCCTGCGGCGGCGCTCCAGATGCGCATCGCCCGCTAGAGACGAGGGCCCGCGAGAGCGGGCCCTTGCTCTGGCCGGAGGCCCGGCGATGGGCTAGGGTTCCGCGCGTATGCCACTGCTCAAGTCCGACGACGAGCGCGCGGCGCGCGCGCGCCTGGAGGAGGAGCGTCGGCGCCGCGACGAGCATCCGCCGCGCCGCTTCGAGTACCACGTGCTCCGCGTCGGCCTCAAGGCGCGGGCGGAGGCGCAGCTGAACGAGCTGGGCGGCAAGGGGTGGCAGCTCGTCCAGGTGATCGAGACCGACGGGCACCTCGCGTTCTACCTCGAGCGCGAGCTCGTCGAGAACGACGCCGTGCCCGCGGCCGGCTAGTACACGACCGCGGCGAACCGCGTCGCGCTATCTCGGCTCGGCGCCGCAGCCGTTCGTGTCGCCCTCGCAGCAGCCGAGCTTGAGGCGGCAGCGGGGGCACTGCCACGTCCCGTGGCGCCACTCCATCGTCGTCGCGCAGCGGAGGCACCGCTCCGCGGTGGGCGTGGGCTCTGCCGGCTTCACCGCCCCCGGAGCGTACGCGCCGCGGCGGCTGTCGCCGCCGCCGCTCCGACGGCGAACGCGACGCGCCCGCGGCGCCGTGCGGCGAGCGCCGCGCGCGCCGCGATCGCGCCCGGCCCACCGTGGACGCCGCCGCCGGGGTGGGCCGACGCCGAGGCGAGGTAGAGGCCCAGGACGGGCGTCTCCGGGCGGCCCCAGCTCGGCGTCGGCCGGAACACGAGCTGCTGGTGGAGCTGCGCCGTGCCGCCGTTGATCGCGCCGTTGACGAGGTTCGCGTCGCGCGCCTCGAGATCGCCCGGGAAGAGCGTGTGCCGCGCGCGGATCAGGTCGCGGAAGCCCGGCGCGCAGCTCTCGACGCGTTCCTCGATCCGCGCGACGAAGAGGTCGCGCTCCCGCTCGTCCCACGACCCCGTCAGCTCGCCACGGGCGTCGCCGCGGATCCGCTGCGGCACGTGCGTGTACGCCCACGCGACCTCCTTCCCAGGCGGGCAGCGGGTCGGATCGCCCATCGAGTACTGCCCGAAGACGAGGAACGGGCGCGCGGGAACGAGCCCGCGCGACAGGTCGCTCGTCAGCACCGTCAGCTCGTCGACGGAGTCGACGAGGTGGACGACCGGCGCCCGCCGTGCGGCCTCCGCCGTCCACTCGATCGGCCCGTCGAGCGCCCAGTCCACCTTGATCGTGCTCGCGTCGTACTCGAACCGCCGCAGCGCGTCGCGCAGCTTCGGCGGCGCGTGCTCGTGCGGGAGGAGGTCGAGGTAGAGCGCGGGCGCGCCGACGTTCGCGAGCACCGCGCGGCGCGCGCCGACCTCGTCGCCGGACGCGGTGCGGACGCCGACGGCGCGGCCGCGCCGCACGACCACCTCGGTCACGGGCACGTCGCACGTGATCTCGCCGCCGCGGTCGCGGAGGCGTCGCACGAGCGCGCCCGTGAGCTCACCCGCGCCGCCCTCCGGGAACGGGAAGCCGACGTCCTGCGCGAGGCAGCAGAGGAACCACCCGAAGAAGCCGCTGGGAGGCATCTCCGGGGTGAGGTCCGCGTGGAGCGCGTTCCCGGCGAGCAGCCGCTTGCCGCCGTCTGCCGCGAAGTGCTCGTCGCCGAGCCGGCGCACCGGGACGACGGCGAGCCGCAGGAGCTCGACCAGGTCGGCGCGGAGCGCGGCTGCGATCCTCAGCGTCGGCCGGACCGGCGGGATCGGGGTGACGAGGCCCTCCAGCAGCGGCTCGCGCACCTTCGCCCACAGCGAGTAGAGGCGGCGCCACGCGTCTCCGTCTCCGGGCGCGAACGCGTCGAGCGACGCGGCGGTCTCGTCGAGGTCGCGCGAGATCGCCACGGCGGTGCCGTCGGCCGCGGGGTGCGCGACGGCGAGCGGCCCGTGCCGCCACCGCAGCCCCCACCGCTCGAGCTCGAGCGCGCGGAACGCCGGTGACGCCGCGGCGAGCGGGTAGAACGCGCTGAAGACGTCGTGGACGTAGCCCGGCTCCGTCAGCTCGGCGCTGCGGACGGCGCCGCCGGGCTCCGGCTGCGCCTCGAGGACGTGCACCGACCATCCGGCGTCGGCGAGCAGGTTCGCGGCGACGAGACCGTTCGGCCCCGAGCCGATCACGACGGCGTCCGGCACGCTCGATCCTGTCTCCGGTAGGGGGCGGAGCAAACGAGGTCAAGGAGCAGAGTGTCGAGACAAGGTCCGCCCCAGAAGTACGCTCCGCGAGTGGAACTGCGCGGGGAGCGAGTCGTCGTCCGCTCCTGGCGGCCGGAGGATGCCCCGGCCGTCTACGCCGCGTGCCAGGACGAGGAGATCCAGCGGTGGATCCCGTTCATCCCGCGGCCGTACACCGAGGAGGACGCGCGCGCGTTCGTCGAGGGACGCACGCCGGGCCTGAGCCCGGATCAGTACGCCGTCACCGAGGACGGGCGAGTCGTCGGATCGATCGGGATCCAGATCAGCGAGCGGAGCCGGAACGGCCACATCGGCTACTGGTGCGCGGCCGAGGCTCGCGGCCGCGGGGTGACGACCGACGCGCTGCGGACCCTCTGCCGCCACGCGTTCGACGAGCTGAAGCTCGAACGGCTGGAACTGATCACGGATCCCGACAACGTCGCGTCGCAGCGCGTGGCGACGAAGGTCGGCTTTGGGCGCGAGGGCGTCCTGCGGTCACACCTCCCGCACCCGGACGGCCGCCGGCGCGACTCCGTCATGTTCTCGCTGCTGCCGGGCGAGCTGCGGTAGCTACTCGTCGACGTACTCGTCGGCGATCGCGAGCACCTCGTCGAGGACGGCGACGCCCTCGTCGAGCTCCTCGGGAGTGATCGTCAGCGGCGGCGCGACGATCGCCACGTTCCAGTGCATCATCAGGTACAGACCGCGGTCGAGCGCCGCCTTGGCGATCCGGTTCACGGGCGTCGCGGCGTCGCCCGTCGCGTTGAAGGGAACGAGCATCTCGCGCGTCTCGCGGTTGCGCACGAGCTCGAGCCCCCAGAAGCAGCCGAGGCCCCGCACCTCGCCGATCGACGGGTGCCGCTCCGCGAGCCCGCGCAGGCGCTCCTCGAACAGCGGGCCCATCTCGGCGGCGTGCTCGACGATCCCCTCCTCGCGGAACGCCTCGATCGAGGCGACCGCCGCCGCGGCGGCGAGCGGGTGGCCGCTGTAGGTGAGGCCGCCCGCGAAGAACTTGTCCCGCACCCACTCCGCGATCGGCTGCGAGACGATCATCGCGCCGAGCGGGACGTAGCCCGAGTTGATCCCCTTCGCGACGGTGAGGATGTCCGGGACGACGTCCCAGTTCTCGCACGCGAACCACTTGCCGGTGCGCCCGAAGCCGGCCATCACCTCGTCGCAGATCAGCAGGATCCCGTGCCGGTCGCAGACCTCGCGGATCGACTGGAGGTAGCCGTCGGGGGGGACGATGATCCCGTTCGTCCCGACGACCGTCTCGAGGATCACCGCGGCGACGGTGTGCGCGCCCTCGTACTGGAGGATCTCCTCCAGGTGCGGAGCGCCGGAGCAGACGGGGCAGGGATCGGGGTGGCCGGCGGGGCAGCGGTACGTGTACGGGTCGAGCATCCGCACGACCCCCGGGATCCCGGGCTCGGCGGGCCAGCGGCGCGGGTCGCCGGTCAGCGTGATCGCGCCGCCGGTCGCGCCGTGGTAGGAGCGGTAGCGCGCGATCACCTTCTGCCGCCCGGTGTACCAGCGGGCGAGCTTGATCGCGTTCTCGTTCGCCTCCGCGCCGCCGTTCGTGAAGAACGACATCGACAGGTCGCCCGGCGTCACCTCGCGGAGCAGCCGCCCGAGCGTCGACCTCGGCTCCGTCGCCATCGGCGGGCCGATCGTGCAGAGCTTGTCCGCCTGCTCCTTGATCGCCGCGACCACCTTCGGGTGCTGGTGGCCGATCGAGACGTTGACGAGTTGCGACGCGAAGTCGAGGTAGCGCTTCCCGTCGTAGTCCCAGAAGTAGCGGCCTTCGGCCCCGGCGACGGGGAGCGGCGAGACGGCGTCCTGGACCGACCAGGAGTGGAGGACGTACTCCTTCGCCTCGTCGCGGACGCGCTGCCCGGTCTCGGAGTCGGCGCCGACGACGGCCACGGCGGCTAGCTGGTCGGGTTGCCGAACTCTAGCGTCGACAGGAGCTGGTCGACCTCGCTGAAGAACTCCGAGACGACCTGGTCGGCCTCCCGGCGCTCCGTCCGCAGCACGCTCGACTCGGCGTAGATGGTGACGAGCTGGCCGTTGACGTCGAGGACCCAGACGCGCACCGGCCCCTGTCCGAGCGCGTAGTACTCGCTCCCCTCGATCGCCAGCGCGAACTCCGGCTGCGCCTCGAACATCACGCCCTTGTAGCCGGCGACCTCGACCTCCTTCGCCTCGCCGGCCTCGAGGTCCGGCGTCGCGCGCATCGTCTGGACGCGCTGCGCCGGCGTCCCGCCCTCGCCGGTGGACTCGAAGGTGACGACCTGCGCCTCGCCGGCGCCGCGGAGCGCCTGCACCTGGCCGAACTCCTCGCGCGCGCGCCACCCGGCCGGGACGTTGAACGCGATCGGCGGATCGAACTCCGTCGACTGGAACGGCCCCGGCGAGCCGGCCACCTCGTCCTCGATCGTGACGCCCGCGGATCCGGGGATCGTCCCGGCGCCGTCGGGCGCGCCGTCGCCTCCGCCGCCGCCGCAGCCGGCGAGGAGGAGCGCCGCGAGAAGGGCGAGGAGGGCGGTCGTGCGCGTCATCGCCGCGGAACTCTAGCGGGGCCGCGGCGCCGGCTGCCGGTCGAAGCGTCGCCGTTCGGTACGCTCATTCGCGATCCCGTGAGGAGGCCGAGATGACAGAGCTCGCCCAGGCACCGACCGACCGCACCGCCGGAGCGCCGACCCCGATCAGGCACTGGATCGGCGGCCGCCCGGACGCGGGGACGTCCGGCCGGAGCGGTCCCGTCTTCAACCCCGCCACCGGCGAGCAGACGGGCGCCGTCGACTTCGCCAGCGTCGAGGACGTCGACGCCGCCGTCGCCGCCGCGAAGGAGGCGTTCGCCTCGTGGCGCGCGGTCTCGCTCGCGCGCCGGGCGGAGACGATGTTCCGCATCCGCGAGCTCGTCCACGAGCGGCGGGAGGAGCTCGCGCGGATCCTCACCGCCGAGCACGGGAAGGTGCTGTCGGACGCGATGGGGGAGGTCACGCGCGGGCTCGAGGTGATCGAGTTCTGCTGCGGCATCCCGCACCTGCTCAAGGGCGGCTTCTCCGAGCAGGCATCGACGGGGATCGACGTCTACTCGATCCGCCAGCCGCTCGGCGTCGTCGCGGGCATCACCCCGTTCAACTTCCCCGCGATGGTGCCCATGTGGATGTGGGCGCCCGCGCTCGCCTGCGGCAACACGTTCGTGCTCAAGCCGTCGGAGAAGGACCCGTCGGCGTCGATGTGGACCGCGGAGCTGCTGAAGGAGGCGGGAGTCCCGGACGGCGTCTTCAACGTCGTGCACGGCGACAAGGTCGCGGTCGACCGCGTGCTCGAGCATCCGGACATCTCGGCCGTGAGCTTCGTCGGGTCGACGCCGATCGCCCGCTACGTCTACGAGACCGGGACGAAGGCCGGGAAGCGCGTGCAGGCGCTCGGCGGCGCGAAGAACCACATGATCGTCCTGCCGGACGCCGACGTGGACATGGCGGCCGACGCCGCCGTCAGCGCCGCGTACGGCTCCGCCGGCGAGCGCTGCATGGCGGTCTCGCAGGTCGTCGCCGTCGGCGACGTCGCGGAGCCGCTCGTCGAGGCGATCAAGGCGCGGATCCCGAAGGTGAAGGTCGGCAACGGCCTCGACCCGGAGTCGGAGATGGGGCCGCTCGTGACGCGCGAGCACCGGGACAAGGTCGCGTCGTACATCGCGGGCGCTCCCGAGGAGGGCGCGACGGTCGTCGTCGACGGGCGCGAGACCGCGCCGGGCGGGAACGGCTTCTTCCTCGGCGTCTCGCTGATCGACGACGTGAAGCCGGGGATGCGCGTGTACCAGGACGAGATCTTCGGCCCCGTCCTCGGGATCACGCGCGTCGCCACCTACGAGGAGGCCGTCCGGCTCGTGAACGAGAACCCGTACGGCAACGGGACGGCGATCTTCACGCGCGACGGCGGCGTGGCGCGGCAGTTCCAGTTCGACGTGCAGGCGGGGATGGTCGGGATCAACGTGCCGATCCCGGTGCCGGTCGCCTACTACTCGTTCGGCGGCTGGAAGGCGTCCCTCTTCGGCGACACGCACATCTACGGGCCGGAGGGGATCAACTTCTACACCCGCGGCAAGGTCGTGACGTCGCGTTGGCCCGATCCGGCGACGTCGAGGGTCGACCTCGGCTTCCCGCAGACGCGGTAGGCGGCGACGATCGGGCGGTGAGCGAGCTCCTCGAGCGCGAGGAGCTGCTGGCGCAGCTCGGGCGCGCCCGCGCGGAAGGCGGGCGCCTGGTCTTCGTCGGCGGCGAGGCCGGCGTGGGGAAGACGGCGCTCGTCCGTGCGCTCGCCGCGGGCGCGGGCGGGCGCGTCCTCCACGGCGCGTGCGAGAACCTGACGACGCCCGCGCCGCTCGGGCCGTTCCTCGACCTCGGCGCGGAGCCGGGCGAGCCGCGCGCAGTCGCCGCGCGCCTCCTCGACGAGCTGTCCCACCCGGCGCTCGTCGTCCTGGAGGACGTGCACTGGGCGGACGAGGCGTCGCTCGACGTCCTCCGCGTGCTCGGGCGGCGGATCGAGCGGACGGCGTCGCTCGTCGTTGCGACGTACCGGGAGGACGAGGTGGACGACCGCCACCCGCTGCGCGTCGTCCTCGGCGAGCTCGCCTCGGCGCGCGGCGTCTCGCGGCTCTCGGTCCCGCGCCTGTCGCCGGAGGCGGTGCGCGCGCTCGCGGAGCCGCACGCCGCCGACCCCGACGCGCTGTACCGGGTGACGCGCGGGAACCCGTTCTACGTCACGGAGGTGCTCGCGGCGGGAGCGGGCGTGCTGCCGCCGACGGTGCGCGACGCTGTGCTCGCGCGCGCCGCGAGCCTCGACGACGGCGCGCGGGAGCTGCTCGACGTCGTCGCGGTCGTGCCCGCGCGGGTGGAGCTGTGGCTGCTGGAGGCGATCGCGGCCGAGCAGCTGGAGCATCTCGACGCGTGCGTCGCCTCCGGGATGCTGCGCGAGGACGGCGACGGCGTCGCCTTCCGCCACGAGCTCGCGCGGCTCGCCGTCGAGAGCGCCGTCGCGCCGCACCGGCGCCGGGCGCTGCATGCGGCGATCGTCTCCGCGCTGACGCGCCCGCCCGGCGGCGACCCCGACGCCGCGCGCATCGCCCACCACGCCGAGGAGGCGGGGGACGAGGAGGCGGCGCTCCGGTACGCGCTCGCTGCGGCCGAGCGCGCGGCGGAGCTCGGCGCGCACCGGCAGGCCGCGGAGCAGTACGAGCGCGCGCTCCGGCGCGCGGCGTCGCTTCCCGCCGACGAGCGCGGCGCCGTGCTCGCGGCGTTCGCACGGGAGGCGCACCTGACCGGCCGTTACGAGGCGGCGCTCGACGCGCTCGCCGAGGCGATCGCGCTCCGCCGCGAGGCCGGCGACCGGAGAGGCGAGGGCCATCTGCTCTCGCGCGTCGCGTCCCCCGCCGTCATCGCCGCGCGCAACGCGGAGGCCGAGCAGGCGGCGCGTGAGGCGATCGTCGTGCTGGAGCCGCTCGGCGAGAGCCGCGAGCTCGCCTTCGCCTACGGCGTGCAGGCGTTCGTGCGGATGATCGCGCGCGACAACGCCGAGGCGGTGGGCTGGGCGGAGAAGGCGGCCGCGCTCGCCGAGCGGCTCGGGGACGTCGACACCGTCGCCTTCGCGCTGAACATGCGCGGGACGGCGCACGTGATGGCCGGGGAGATCGACGCCGGCGTCGAGCACCTCCACCGGAGCCTCGACGTCGCGCGGCGGCACCGGCTCGAGTACCGCGAGGCGAACGCGTACTGGATGCTCGGCTCAGGGCTCGCCGAGATGTACGAGCTCGAGCGCGGGGAGACGTATCTCCGCGAGTACCTGGCGTTCGCGGAGCGGCACGACCTCGACTCGCTGTACATGCGCGCGTGGCTCGCGTGCGTCCTCGTCTATACGGCGCGCTGGGACGACGGCGCGGCGCTCGCGCAGGAGGTGCTCGCGCAGCCCGCGAACGCCGTCGCGCAGATCACGGCGCTCGTCGCGCTCGGGCGCGTCCGGGCTCGGCGCGGCGACCCCGGCGCGATGGACGCGCTCGACCGCGCGCGCGAGCTCGCGCGCCCCGGCGGGCACCTGCAGCGCCTCGGTCACGTGCACGCGGCGCGCGCCGAGGCGGCGTGGCTCGCGGGCGACGCGGACAGGACCCTCGCGGAGGCGCGCGCGGCGTACGCGCTCGCGCTCGAGAAGCGGCACCTCTGGTTCGCCGGCGAGCTCGCGTACTGGCAGCGCGTCGCGGGCGCGGTGCCGGACGCGCCGCCGTGGCTGGCGGAGCCGTACCGGCTCGAGCTCGCGGGCGACGCGCGCGCCGCCGCGGGCGCCTGGCGCGCGCGCGGCTGCCCGTACGAGGCGGCGCGCGCGCTCGCAGGCGCGGACGACGCGGAGACGGTGCGCGACGGGCTCGACGAGCTGGAGCGGCTCGGCGCGGCGCCGGCGGCGCGCGCGGCGCGGGAGCGGCTCCGCGCGCTCGGGGCGGCGGTGCCGCGAGGGCCGCGTCCGGCGACCCGCGCGAATCCGGCGCTGCTAACGGAGCGCGAGCTCGAGGTGCTGCGCCTGGTCGCCGCGGGGCTCCGGAACGCGGACGTCGCGGAGCGGCTCGTGCTGTCGCGCCGCACCGTCGACCACCACGTCTCGGCGATCCTGCGCAAGCTCGGCGTGCGGACGCGCGGCGAGGCGGCGGCCGCCGCGTCGCGGCTCGGCCTGCTCGAAGATCGGTAACGCCCGCGCCCAACATGGGCAATCGCGCCGATGCCGCGGCGCGCGTCGGCTCGTACCGTCGAACGCGACCTCTACGAAAGGAGTCGCATGCAGACGTACGTGATTCTCAGACGCGCCGGCTGGGGCAGCGGCGAGGAGCTCGCCGAGGCGGCGGAGCGCTCGACGGCCGAGGGCGAGCGCATGCCCGACGACGTGCGGTGGATCCGCAGCTACGCGCTCGCCGAGGGCGACGGCTCGGTAGGCACCGTGTGCATCTACCAGGCGTCGAGCCCGGAGGCGATCCGCGAGCACGCGCGGCGCGCGGGCCTGCCCGTCGACGAGATCGTCTCGGTCGCCGACACCGTCCTCGTCCGGCCGGATCCGGCGCCGGCGACCGCCTGACGGAGAGGCCGAGGGGGGACGACGGGCTCCTGCCGCTCGGAGCACCCGCACCGCCACGAGGCGGCGGCGCGCCTGCGGGCGCGGCGCCGCCTCCCGCGTTCCCCGTCGGTCCGCCGCGGGCACGATGATGTCGGCATGAGCGAGCTGACCGTCGACACCCGCGACCAGGTGCAGGAGCTCCTGGACCGGCGCGACCTCTCCGCGCTGCGCCGGCTGCTCGCCGAGATGCCGGTGCCGGACATCGCCGACCTGCTGCACGAGGTCGACAAGCCCGACCGCGTGATCCTCTTCCGGCTGCTCCCTCGGCCGGTGTCGTGCGAGGTGTTCGCGGAGCTCGAGGGCGAGAGCGGGCAGACGCTGATCGAGGACCTCACGGACGAGGAGGCGCGGCGGCTGCTCGCCGGTCTCGCGCCGGACGACCGCACGCAGCTCCTCGAGGAGCTCCCGGGGCTCGTCACGCAGCGGCTGCTGAACCTCCTCAGCCCGAAGGACCTCGCGGAGGCACGGTTCCTGCTCGGCTACCCCGAGGACAGCGTCGGGCGCGAGATGACGCCCGACTACGTGGCGGTGAAGGCGCACTGGACGGTGCGGCAGGCGCTCGACCACATCCGCCGCCGCGGCCGCGAGAGCGAGACCATCAACGAGATCTACGTCACCGACGCGGGGTGGCGGCTGCTCGACGCCGTCGAGCTGTCGGCGTTCGTCCTCGGCGACCCGGACGACTCGGTCGAGTCGCTGATGGACCGGTCCTTCGTGAGCGTGTTCGCGCACGAGGACCGCGAGCGGGCGGTCGAGCTCATCGGCCGCTACGACCGCTACGCCCTCCCGGTGGTCGACTCCGACGGGGTCCTCGTCGGGATCGTCACCGTCGACGACCTGCTCGACGTCGCGGAGGAGGAGGCGACGGAGGACTTCCAGCTGACCGCGGCCGTCGTGCCGCTCGACACGCCGTACCGCGAGGCGTCGATCTGGCGGCTCTACCGGAAGCGGATCGCGTGGCTCGTCGTGCTCGTCTTCGTCGCGCTCATGTCCTCGGCGGTCATCGCGGCGTTCGAGGCAACGCTCGAGACCGTGATCGCGCTCGCGTTCTTCATCCCGCTGCTGATCGGCGCCGGCGGGAACACCGGCGCGCAGTCGGCGACGCTCGTCATCCGCGCGCTCGCGACGGGCGACCTCAAGCTGCGCCAGTACTGGAGCGCGATCGGCAAGGAGCTCGTCGTCGGCCTCTGCCTGGGGGCGACGATGGGCGCCGCGAGCGCGCTCCTCGGCTTCCTCCGCGGCGGCGTGGAGGTCGGGATCGTGGTCGGGCTGACGATGGTGTGCATCGTCCTCGTCGCGAACCTCGTCGGCGGCACGCTGCCGTTCCTGCTCACGCGCGTCGGGCTCGACCCCGCAGTCGCCAGCAGCCCGCTGATCGCGACGATCATGGACGCGGTCGGGCTCCTCATCTACTTCACGATCGCGATCGTCGTCCTCGGGGCGACCGGCGTTCTCTAAGCGCCCGGCGTCACGCTTCCGCGCGCCTCTCGTGACGCTCTCGTTCCGGGGTCAGACCCTCGAACGAAAGCGTCACGCACCGTCCACAGGTGCCGCGCGAGACCGCATGGTTGCGCGGCGCGTGACACTTCCGTGACGGGGTCAGACCCTCGAACGGAACGGTGACGAGGCGTCCACAGGCGTCCCGGAGGGACGTGGCGGCGCCGCGCCGCTACGGCCACTCGTCGCGTTCGGGCTCCCGGTCGAGCGGCCCGCCGGGGCGGCAGGCGTCGGACCGGTACTCCGCCGGCATGTCCGGGTAGATCTCCTCCCAGTACGCCTCCGCGAGCCGGGCGCCCTCCTCCTCGTCGAGACCGAGCAGCTCCGCGATCGGCCGCACCCGCTGGATCGCGACGCACTCCACGACCGCCTCGTTGCTCCCCTCGGCCAGGTGCAGCACCTCGTGCGCGAACGTCTGCACCGACGCGGCGAGGAGCAGCAGCTCGTCGTCGTCGTCCGGCCGCGCGCCTCCGTACAGCAGCGCGTTCAGGTCGTCGCAGACCCAGGGCGAGAGGTGGACGGTGGACGTGTGGATGACGGCGTAGGCCCAGATCACGCCCTCGCCCCCGTCCTGCTGGCCGGCCACCAACCGCTTCCAGTCGGGCTCGCTCCAGCAGCGCGCCTCGGCGTCGCGCCCGAGCACCTCGCGCGCCGCGCGCGTCAGCTCCGGCTCGACGCGGCTGAAGGAGACGGCGGCGCCGACCGACGGCAGCGGGAGCGCGTCGATCGGGAGCGGGCGCGGGAGCGCGCGGTTCGCCTGCGCGAGCAGCGCGGTGCCCTCGCTCCACCGGCGCGCGGCCGAGACGAGCGCCTCGGTGTCGGCGACGAGCGCGCGCGCGTCCGCCTCGGCGCCCGCGCGGAACGCGCGGCACGCCTGCTGCAGGAGCTGCACCGTCCGCCGGTGCCGCGCGTCCGGCGGCCGCGCGAGCGTCTCCCGCAGGTCGTCCCCGCACGTGCGGAGCGTCTCCAGGGCCTCCTCGACGCGCTCGACCGTCCGCTCCGACGGGTCGTCGTCGGCGTGCGCGGAGCCGATCCGGCGCAGCGCGCGGCCGAGCTCGCGGTGGAAGTCGAGGAGCGCGTTCCGCCACCGCTGCTCCGCCGCGCTGCCGCGGACGGCCGGCACGCCGCGCGCCTCGCGCAGCCGCTCCGGCGCGTGCGCCCGCTCGGGCGCATCCGCGCGCGGCGCGTCCCGCCCCTGCGTCGCCGATCCGTCGCCGTCGCCGCCGCACCCGCCGAGCACGATCGCGAGCAGGACGAGGAGCACGCAGCCGCGGGCGGTCATGCGCCGAGAACGCTCCGCGCCGCCGCGCGGGTTCGCACGCCGCCGCCTCGGGTACCACGGCCGTCATGGAGGAGTCGCCGGGCGGCAGCCGCATCTACCGGCACGAGGAACGCGACCCCGACGAGGTCGACTTCTCGCACGGCGACGACGCCGTCATCGCTGGCGTCGAGGCGCATCTCGACCGCTTCTTCCCGGATCGCGGCGACGACGGACTCGTCTACCACGAGATCGTCTCGACGTTCGTCCACGTCGACGTGCACGTGATCCCGCCGGGCGGCGACCGACCGTGGATCACGCTCGTCACCTCCGGCATGTCCGAGCGGCCGATGCACGTCCCCGACGGCCTCGAGGATCACGCGTTCGCGGAGCTCGTGCTCGCGCTCCCGCCGGACTGGCCGCTCGACGAGGGAGAGGTGAGCGGCGGCGGCGGACGCACGTGGCCGGCGGACCTGCTCCGTTCGCTCGCGCCGCCGAGATGGAGCACAAGCTCGAGCACGAGCTCCTCGACCGGCTCGACAGCGGCGGCGTCAGCGAGCTGCTGGACGTCGGCCGCGCGAGCGTCGTCCCCGACTAGGCCGCGCCCGCGGCGAGGGCGCGCAGGTCGCTGAGCGCCTCCGCGAGCTCGCCGTTGTCGAGGTAGACGCGGAGGCCGTCCTCGATCACCGGCAGCGCCCGCGCGAGGTCCTCACGCGTCAGCCGGGCAGGCGTCACGCCCGCGCGGACGAGCAGCCGCGTCATCGTGAACGGCGCGACGAGCTTCGTCAGCCGGCTCGCCTCGACCGCCCTGCGGAACAGCTCCGACTCGACGTTCACGGCTGCTCCGCCTCGAGCGCGGCCGCGACGACGTCGCGGCAGTAGCCGCCGAAGAACCCCGCGAGCCACACGCGCCCCTCGTCGCGGTGCTCCGGCGGCAGCCGCTCGCCGAGCTGGGTGGCGAGCAGCGTCACGAACGTCACCGTACCCTGGACGAGCGACGCCGGCGACTGCCCGTCCGCGACGAGCGCGGGGACGGCGGTGCCGATGAAGAACTCGCGCGTCTCGCTCCCGCCGCCGTCGACCGACTCCGTGAGCAGCGTCTCGAACCCGTTGAGGAGCTGCCGGACGTCCTCCTCGCCGTAGCGGCCGGCCATCTCCGGCGTCTCGGCGACGGCGCGGCGCGCGAGCGCGAGCTGCTCGGCGCGGGTCGCCTCGAGCGCGTCGAGGAGCGCCTGTCGCAGCTCCCCGGTCACGTCCGCGCCGCCTGGGCCGTGAGCTCCTCGCCGAAGCGGGCCCGCTTGACGAACTGGCCGCTGCCCGGCTTCCCGAGCAGCTCCTCGCCGTCGACGATGACCTCGCCGCGGCGGAGGACGATCTCGGGCGAGCCGGTCACCTCGACGCCCTCGAAGAGGTTGTAGTCCGACCGCGAGTGCTGGTTCTCCGCCGTGATCGTGAGCCGCTTCTCCGGGTCGAAGACGACGATGTCGGCGTCCGAGCCGACGGCGATCGTCCCCTTCCGCGGGTAGAGGCCGAACAGCTTCGCCGGGTTCGTGCACAGGAGCTCGACCATGCGGTTCAGGTCGATGCGGCCGGCGCGGACGCCGAACTCGTGGATCATGTGCAGCCGGTTCTCGAGGCCGGGGCCGCCGTTCGGGATCTTCGAGAAGTCGTCGATCCCCATCCGCTTCTGCTCCTTCCAGGTGAACGCGCAGTGGTCGGTGGAGACGACCGAGAGGATGTCGCTGCGGACCGCCGCCCAGAGGTGCTCCTGGTGCTCCTTC
>DATLFU010000070.1:0-22892 GCA_035540835.1 Gaiellaceae bacterium | reverse complement strand
GGCGCGGGGGTCGCGCTGCTCGCCGTCGGGCGGCTGCTGGACGTCCCGCTCTGGGGCGCGCTCGCCTTGGCGGCGGCGTATCCGCTCGTGCTGCTGGCGCTCGGGTTCGCGGAGCCCGGCGAGCGGGCGGCGCTGCGACGGCGCCTGCGGCTCGCCTAGCGGAGCCGGCGCTCGATTCCGCGGAGGC
Organism: Gaiellaceae bacterium; assembly: GCA_035540835.1. GTDB lineage: Bacteria > Actinomycetota > Thermoleophilia > Gaiellales > Gaiellaceae > DATLFU01. The sequence goes on along the minus strand of DATLFU010000070.1, from coordinate 22,705 downwards.
GGTCGACCCCGTCGGCGGTGGCGCGGTCGAAGCCGGCGCCGCCCCAGAGCTCGTCGCGGGAGCCGTCACGGGCGAGGAGGAGGTCGTCGCCGCCGTCGCCGAGGAGGATGTCCGGGTGCGGCCCGCCGTCGAGCAGGTCCGCGTGCAGGCCGCCCGAGAGCCGGTCCCTGCCGGGGCCGCCGAAGAGCCTGTCCTTCTGCCAGCCGCCGGCCAGCCGGTCGTCCCCGGGGCCGCCGAGGAGGACGTCGTACCCGTCGTAGTTCGAGGGGCGGCCGTTGACCGGGCCGCCGAAGAGGACGTCGTCGCCGAGGCCGCCGTCGACGTGGTCGTCCCCGCGGTTCCCCTGGAGCCGGTCGTTCCCCGGCCCGCCGAAGAGGAGATCGGGGCCGCGCCCCCCGGAGATGCGGTCGTCGCCGTCCTCGCCGAGGATCCGGTCGCCCGCGGTCGAGCCGTTGATCCGGTCGGCGCCCGGCCCGCCGAAGACCGTCAGCGGCCCCGTCGGAGGCGTGCCCGCGACGAGCTCGACCGCGTCGTCGCCGTCGCCGAGCCGGATCGTCTTGCGTCCCGGCCCGAGCTTGACGATGTCCGCGCCGTCGCCCGTGTCGATCGCGTCCGCGCCGGCGCCGCCCCAGACGACGTCGTTGCCACCGAGCCCGCGGATCTCGTCGTCGCCGTCCTTGTCGAAGAAGACGTCGTCGCCGTCGGTGCCGACGAGGACGTCGTCGCCGTCGGTGCCCACGATCGCGCACGGCTGCGTCCCCTCGGCGCGGGGCGTGGACGGCGCGGGCAGCGGCTGCCAGGCCGGCTGCGCCTCGGCGGGCGGGCTGTTGGTGAGGTTGACGGGCGCGGTCGCCCCGAGCGCGTCGACCGTCCAGATGTCGCCCCCGCGGACGAACGCGATCGTCCGCCCGTCCGGGGAGAACACGGGCGACGAGCCCTCCGTGAGGAAGCCGCCGCGCGGGCCGAGGACGTGGATCCGGCCGCGGTCGCCGAAGACGATCGACTGCGAGTCCGGCGACCAGTCGGGGTTCTCCGCCTGCTGGTCCGGCGCCGGGCTCGTCTCGACGCCGTCAGCGAGCCGCCGGACGACGAGACGGCCGCCGGCGACGTACGCGAGGCGCGTCCCGTCGGGCGACGCCGCCGGGGCGACCGCGACCTGCGAGGAGGTCGTCACCTGCGTCCGCTGCCCGCTCGGCCACGCGACGCGCCAGATCTGGCCGTCGATCGACACGAACAGGCTCTGGCCGTCGGCCGACCACGCGGGGTCCGCGCCGAAGAAGTCGCCGAGCCGCCGCTGGTCGGTGCCGTCCGGCGCCGCGGCCCACACCGCGCCGTGGACGGTCGTGATCCCGCGGACGAAGACGATGCGGTCGCCCTGCGGGCGGAAGCTCGCGGCGCCGTGGAGCGGCTGGCCGTCGGTCAGCCGCGACTGGCGGCGCCCGTCGGGATCGGCGGAGCAGAGGTAGATGGACGGCGTCGCGAACCGGTGCACCTGCGGGAGCCCCTGCGTGAACACGAGCCGGCCGTTCGCGCCCGGGAACGAGGCCGTTCCGGCCGCGGGGAGGGCCGCCGCGCAGAGCGCGGCGAGGGCGAATGCGCGAAGGAGCACGTGCCGAACGCTACGCGGCGGATGTGAGGGATCCCGCGCGGCGCTGTAAAGGTTCTGCGGCCGCGCTAGCGCCAGACCGCGACGATCACGGCCGCGAGCAGCACGCCGGCGCCGTGGTAGCCGGCCATCACGGCGAACCACGTCATCGGCTCGGGCCGCATCGGCTCGAACAGCGCCGTGACGAGGTGCGCCGTCGCGACGAGCCCGACGGCGAGGACGAGCCCGAGCACGAGGCCCTCGCCGATCCCCGAGACGTCCGCCGCCTCGACGAGCAGCGCGATCGCGACCGCCGCGACGAGCGACGCCGCGAACGCGCCGAGGAGCGCGGCCGCGGCCGGCTTCTCCGTCCCCGTCGGCTCCCAGCCGATCGAGCGCATCCACGGCGCGCCGAACAGCCGCCGCGAGAACCACGCGCTGCCGAGGGCGAAGTAGACGACGGCGGCCGCGAGCGCCGCGAGCCAGTTGACGTCCGCGAGCAGGCCGAAGCTCACGGTGCGGTTCTACTGGGCGAGGGCCGCGCGCGCAAGCTCGCGCCCGCGTTCGGTCAGCGCGAGCGACCCGTTCCGGCGGACGACGAACCCGTCGCGCTCGGCACCCCGGACGACGCGCGTCGCGAAGTCCGGCCGCCAGCGGAGGCTCTCGTCGAGGTGCTCCACGCGGCTCTCCGCCGCCTCGTCCGCGCGTCCCTCGTGGTTCAGCAGGTGGATCGCGAGCATCGTCTCCGCGAACTGCCAGCGCTGCCGCTCCCGCCGCCGCGCGACCGCGACGACGCCGCGGCCCGGGGCGAGGAGGAAGGCCGCGAGGAAGAGCACGCCGCTCATCGTCGCCATCGACCCCGCGATCGACGCGTCGAGCCAGCGCGCGACCCAGTAGCCCGCGAGCGCCGAGGCCGCTCCGGCCGCCGCCGCGAGCAGGAGCATGACCGCGAGGCGGTCCGTGAGCAGGTACGCGGTCGCCGGCGGCGCGATCATCAGCGCGACGACGAGGATCGCGCCGACGGCGTCGAACGCCCCGACGGCCGTCACCGAGACGACGGCCATCAGCCCGTAGTGCAGCGCCGCCGGCGCGAAGCCGAGCGCGAGCGCCAGGCCCGGGTCGAACGTCGCCAGCTTCAGCTCCTTGTAGAAGACGCCGATCAGGAGGACGTTCAGCGCGAGGATTGCCGTCATCAGGACGAGCGACTTCGACCCGAGGTCCCAGCCGCCGACGACGACGCGGTCGAAGGGCGCGAACGCGAGCTCGCCGAGGAGGACGACGTCCACGTCGAGGTGCACCGACCCTGCGTAGCGGGCGATCAGGATCACGCCCGCGCTGAAGAGGGCAGGGAACACGAGCCCGATCGCCGCGTCCTCGCGCACGCGCCCCGTCCCCTTCAGCAGCTCGACGAGGAACACTGTCGCCACCCCGGTGAGCGCCGCGGCGACGAGCAGGAGCGGCGAGTTGAGGCTCTCGACGACGAAGAACGCGAGCACGATCCCGAGCAGGATCGAGTGCGTGATCGCGTCGCTCACCATCGCCATCCGGCGCAGGACGAGGAAGACGCCGGGGAGCGCGCACGAGACCGCGACGACGACGGCGATCAGCTGGATCTCGACCTGCGGCGTCACGCGCCCTCCTCCGCCGTGGCGCGGCGCGCGTGCGCCTCCTGGTGGCCCGCGTCCGTGAGCGCCCAGCCGTCGTCGCCGACGCGCCGGGCCCATCCCCGCCGCTCGAGCTCGGCGAGCGACGCGCTCACGTCGCGGCCGCCGCGCATGAGGCTGAGCACCGCCGCGGAGTGGCTGTGGTCGAGCCGGGCGTGCTGGTCGGCGAGCGCGTCCAGGTCGCCGAGCACGGCTCCGAGCCGCAGCCGCGCGGCGCCGCGCCGAGCCCGCACCGCGCCCCAGACGAGCCCGCGCGCCGGCGCGAAGAGGAGCGAGACGGCGACGACCGCGGTGAGGCAGAGCACGATCGTCGGCCCCGTCGGCATCCGCGCGACCGACGCGGAGACGAGCGCGCCGGTGACGCCCGCCGCCGCGCCGAACGCCGCCGCGAGCGCCATCATCACGCCGAGCCGGTCGGTCCACTGCCGCGCGGCGGCCGCGGGCGCGACGATCATCGCGCTCATCAGCACCACGCCGACCGTCTGCAGCCCGATCGCGATCGCGACCACGAGCAGCCCCGTCAGCAGCACGTCGAACGCGCGCATCCGCAGCCCGAGCGTCGCGCCGAAGTCGGGGTCGAAGCTGAGCAACTTCAGCTCCTTCCAGAAGAGGAGGGCGAGCAGGAGCGACGCCCCGCCGAGCGCGGCCATCGTGACGACGTCCCGCTGGAGCAGCGCCGCGGCCTGCCCGAACAGGTACGTGTCGAGCCCGGCCTGCCGGGCGTCCGGCCGCCCCTGCAGGTACGTCAGCAGGACGAGGCCGAAGCCGAAGAACACGGACAGGACGAGCCCGAGCGCGGCGTCGTACTTGATCCGCGTCGTCCGCACGATCGCGCCGATCAGCAGCGTCGCGGCGAAGCCGGCGAGCGCGGCCCCGACCGTGAGCACGAGCGACGCCTTGTTGCCGGTGAGGAGGAAGGCGAGCGCGATCCCGGGGAGCGCCGCGTGCGAGACCGCGTCGCCGAGGAGGCTCTGCCGCCGCAGCACCGCGTACGTCCCGAGCGAGCCCGCGACGACGCCGAGCACCGCCGCGCCGAGCGCGACCGTCCGCAGCGTGTAGTCGAGGACGGCGATCACGCCGTGACGGCCGCGCGGCCCCCGTAGGTCAGCCGCAGGTTCTCCTCCGTGAACGCCTCGGCGACCGGGCCGCTCGCGATCCGCCGGACGTTCAGCAGCGTGACCGAGTCGAAGTACTCCGGCACCGTCTGCAGGTCGTGGTGGACGGCGACGACCGTGCGCCCCTGCTCCCGCAGCTCCTGGAGGAGGCGGACGATCGCGCGCTCCGTCGTCGCGTCGACGCCCTGGAAGGGCTCGTCCATCAGGTACGCCTGCGCGTCCTGGACGAGCGCGCGCGCGAGGAACACCCGCTGCTGCTGCCCCCCCGAGAGCTGGCTGATCTGCCGCCGCGCGTAGTCCTGCATCCCCACCTGCTCGAGCGCGCGCAGGGCGGCATCGCGCTCGGCGCGGCCGGGGCGGCGGAGCCACCCGAGCGCGCCGTAGCGGCCCATCGTGACGACGTCGAGGACGTTCGTCGGGAAGTCCCAGTCGACGGTGCCCCGCTGCGGGACGTACGCGACGAGCCGTCGCTGCTCGGCGTACGGGCGGCCGAAGACGCGGACGACGCCGGCGGCGGGGCGGACGAGGCCGAGGATCGCGCGGATCAGCGTCGTCTTGCCGGCGCCGTTCGGCCCGACGACCGCCATCAGCGTCGAGGTCGGCACCGTCAGGTCGACGTCCCAGAGCGCCGGCCGCTCGCCGTACGCGACCGTGAGGTCCTCCACCTCGATCGCGGGCGCCGTCACGCGTCGCCCCCGCGGAGCCCCTCGACGATCGCGGTCGCGTTGTGCCGGACCATGCCGACGTACGTCCCCTCCGGGGTCGCGGGGTCGCCGAGCGCGTCGGAGTAGAGCTGCGCGCCGATCACGACCTCGAAGCCGCGCGAGCGGACGGCCTCCCGGACCGCCTCGATCGCGCGCGGCGAGACGGAGGTCTCGACGTAGATCGCGGGGATCCGCCGCTCGGCGATGAAGTCCGCGAGCTGCTGGACGTCTCCCGCGCCGGCCTCGGAGACGGTGCTGATCCCCTGCAGGCCGCGGACCTCGAACCCGTACGCGCGACCGAAGTAGTTGAAGGCGTCGTGCGCCGTGACGAGCACCCGCCGCTCGTCCGGCACCAGCTCCACCTGCTGCCGCACCCACGCGTCGAGCTCGCGCAGCTCCCGCGCGTACGCCGCGGCGTTCCGCCGGTAGTCGGCGGCGCCGGCGGGGTCGCGGGCGGCGAGCTCGTCGCCGATCCCCTCCACCACCTGCGCCCACAGGTCGACGTCGAACCAGACGTGCGGGTCGTACTGCCCCGAGAACTCCGGCGGCGAGAGCAGCCGCGCCTCGTCGAGCGCCTCGGCGGCGGCGTACGTCCGCCCCTCCATCCGCGCGAGCACGTCGGCGAGCTTCGCCTCGAGGTGGAGGCCGTTGTAGACGATCAGGTCCGCCTCGGAGAAGCGCCGGACGTCGCCCTCGCTCGCCTGGTAGAGGTGCGGGTCGACGCCCGGCCCCATCAGGGCCGTGACCTCGACGCGGTCGCCGCCGACGTGCTCGACGGCGTCGGCGACGATCCCCGTCGTCGCGACCACGCGCAGCGGCCCGTCGCCCGCGCGGGACGCCGGCGCGCCCGGCTCGTCGACGCGGCCGCACCCGCTCGCGAGCGCGAGGAGGAGCAGGAGCGCGAGCGCCCTCCTCACGCCGCCCGTACCTCCGTCACGAGCAGCTCGCGCGCGAGCTCGCGGTCGAGCACCTGCCGCCGGCCCGCGACGTCGAGCGTCAGCGGCCCGTCAAACGGCTCCGCCTCGAGCACGCTCACCTCGGCGCGCGGCACGAGACCGACGCGCCCGAGGTACCGCAGCACGGCGGCGTCGCGGTCGCTCACCTCGGCGACGACCGCCGACTGCCCCGGCTCGAGCTCCGCGAGCGGGACGCTCTCCGGCCGGACGATCGAGCCGTCGCGAGCGGGGATCGGCGACCCGTGCGGGTCGCTCGTGGGGAAGCCGAGCACCTCGTCGATCCGGTCCTCGACGTCCTCCGACAGCACGTGCTCCCAGCGCTCGGCCTCGTCGTGGACCTCGTCCCACGGCACGCCGAGCACCTGCGCGAGGAACTGCTCGACCAGGCGGTGGTGCCGGATCATCTCGAGCGCAAGCTGCTCTCCGCCGGGTTCGAGCGCGACGCCCTGGTAGGGCTCGTGGCGGACGAGCCCGAGCTCCGCGAGGCGCTTGATCATGCTCGTCGCCGACGGCGCGGAGACGTCCATCCGGCGCGCGAGCGCGGTGGTCGTGACGCGCCCCTCCTCCTCGCAGAGCTCGTAGATCGCCTTGAGGTAGTCCTGGATCGGCTGCGTCGGCACGGCTAAGCCGCAGTTTAGCCATGACTAAAGCACGTGCGTGCAACGCGCGCGCGGCGGCGGCGGCGCGCGTCCCTACAGCTCGGTCTTCTCGACGACGCGGTAGCCGTCGCCCTCGGCGACGACGCGCTCGATGTCGGGGCGCTCGTGTCCCGCGACGACGATGAACCTGCCCGGGCTCGCGCGCACCTCTGCGTACCGGGCGAGGCTGACGCGGACCGGCCGCGTGCAGTCGGCGCGGCTGCACTCGCACATGAACTCGGCGACCGAGCCGCCGCTCGACGCCTCGCTCAGGCGCTCGATGCGCTCGTTGATCTCGCGGAAGAGGGCCTCGTTCTCGGCCGCCCGCCGCTGCTCTGCGTCCATCGCGCGTAACGGTACGTTGTTCGGCCGGCGCGCGCAGCTCCTACATCGTCTCCTGGAGCGACTGGCGCAGCGCGTCGCGGAACGTGCGGAGCCGCAGGGCGACCGCTGCCGCGGTGTCGTCGAGCGCCGCCGCCCGCTCGAGCGAGACGAGGCCGTGCAGCACGGCGACGAGGTCGACGGCGAGCTCGCGATCCGCGTCGACCGAGGACGCGTGCGGCCGCGCGGACCGTGTCGGGATTCACCGCCGCCGCCGCCGCAGCCGGCGGCGCGCGCGACTACGCCGCGACCGCGGAGCCATCCGCGCGGACCGGCAGCACGAGCTGGAAGCGCGCGCCCTTCGGCTCGGCCTCCTCGTACAGCAGCCGCCCGCCCTGCGCGCGCGCGAAGGACTGCGCGATCGCGAGCCCGAGCCCGGACCCGCCGTCGCCCGCCTGCGGGCTGCCGCGCGTGAAACGCTCGAAGAGCCGGGGGGCGAACTCCGGCGGCACGCCGTCGCCGCGGTCCTCGACCCAGAGGCGGAAGTGCGTGTCGAGCTGCTGCGCGGCGATTCGCACGGGCGGCGCGCCGTAGCGGAAGGCGTTCGTGACCAGGTTCGCGACGATCCGGTCGAACCCGTGCGGGTCGGCGACCGTCTCGAGCTCCGCGTCGACGTCGATCGCGACGTCCGCGTCCCGGCCCGGCGCGACCTGCTTCAGCACCTCCTCGATCCGCTCGCGCACGGCGAACCTGCGGCTCTCGACGCGGATCGCGTCGGACTCGAGCTTCGTCATGTCGAGCAGCTGGTCGACGAGCCGCCGCATCCGGTCGGCCTGCTCGTACAGCGTCCGCTGGAGCAGCTCGACCTGGTCCGGCCGGAGGTCGTCGCCGCGCTCGCGCAGCGTCGTCGTGACGCCGTGGATCCCGGCGACCGGCGCGCGGAGCTCGTGCGAGGCGAGTGCGACGAACTGCGTCTTCAGCTCGCCCGCGCGCCGCTCCGCCTCGTACGCCGTCGCGGCGCGGAGCGCCGCCGCGACGAAGCGGCCGCACACCGTCAGCAGGCGGAGCTCGTCGGCGTCGACGTCGAACTCGCCGCCGCCGCGGTCGCAGAGCGCGAACCCGAGGCAGTCGCCCCCGGCGGTGAACGGGATCCCGACGACGGTCCGCATCCGCAGCGCGCCCGCGACCGGCAGCGGGACGTCGCCGTCGAGCTGCGCGTCGGGCGCGACGACGGCGGCGCGCGCCGCGAGCGCCTGGTGGAAGAGCGGCCAGTCGCCCACCGGGGGGAGCTGCCCGTACAGGACCTCGAGGTCGTCGAAGCCGTGCTGCGCGACGGGGACGGTCTGGAAGCGGCCACGCTCGCTCCCGAAGACCGCCACGCGCTCGAGCCCGAACCCGTCGCCGTTCAGGTGGTCGGCCACGCAGCGGAAGAGCTGCTGCGGCACCGGCTCGCACTCGGCGAGCCCGCGTGCCAGCTTCTGCAGTCCCTCCAGCGCGCCGCGGGCGCGCACGGTCGTGCCGGTCACGGACTCCACGGTAGGGGAACGATGCACCCCGGCAGAGGGTTACGCGGGCAGCAGCGGCGTCACTCCCGCCGCTCTCAAATCATCGTCGACTGCCCAACGGCGAGGCGGTTTCGTGTCCCGAGTCACGCCGGCGGGTCGAGGCGGAAGGGCGTCCGCGGCCGCGCAAGTTCGTCGGGGCGCGACGGGCGTGGCTCCCACTGGTCGCGGGAGCCGAAGCGGCTCGCCCGAGCACGCGGCAGCGACCGCGGAAGACGGACCACCTGGTCCCGGACCGCCGCGTCTACGCCACCGGCTGGAAGCCACGACGTCGTCGGCAACGCCGAACCGCCAACCCGAAGCGTCGCGGCGTCGCTGAAGCTGGGAGTTACGTTTTTGTAGCGTCGAGAGCGACTATCCTGTAGCGTATCTAGGTGTGTTCTTGTAGCGCCAACTTCTTCGTCTTTGTCGTGTAGCCGATTACGTTCTTGTAGCGAATGAGTCCTCGACCGTACGCCAGACGAACCATCGATGACGAGCTTGACGAGCTTCTCGCAGACCTTCCCGCCATTTCCCTGGAAGGGCCGAAGGGCGTCGGCAAGACCGCGACGGCCCTCCAGCGAGCGCAGACGATCCACAGGCTCGACGACCCTGCCGAGCGCGCGGTTCTCGAAGCGGACCCCGCGCGCCTTCTCGGCGGCGAGCCGCCGGTTCTGATCGACGAGTGGCAGCGTCTCCCGGAGTCCTGGGATCTCGTGCGCCGTGCCGTCGATGACGGCGCCGCTCCGGCGTCATTCCTGCTAACCGGGTCGGCTTCGCCGACGGACCCGCCGACGCACTCGGGAGCGGCCCGAATCGTCACTTTGCGGATGCGCCCGCTCTCGCTCGCCGAGAGGGGATCTGCCGAACCCACGGTGAGCATGGCCGACCTCCTGACGGGCACACGCCCCCCGGTATTCGGCGAAACCGACAAGCGGCTGGAGTACTACGTGGAGGAGATCCTCGCCTCGGGCTTCCCCGGACTCCGCACGTTGAGCGGCAGGGCTCTTCGCGCGCAGCTCGAGAGCTACCTGACGCGGATCGTCGATCGGGACATGCGGGAGCTTGGCGCGGCCGTGCGGAATCCGGCCGCGCTCCGCCGGTGGATGACTGCGTACGCCGCAGCGTCTTCAACGACGACGACGTTCGAACGGATCCGCGACGCCGCTACCGGCGGCCACGGGGAGAAACCGGCGCGGACGACGGTGATCCCCTACCGCGACGCGCTCGAACGGTTGTGGATCGTTGACCCAGTGCTGGCGTGGCTGCCGAGCCGCAGCCACATATCGCGCCTCGCCTCACCGCCAAAGCACCAGCTCGCCGACCCCGCGCTCGCGGCGCGCCTCCTCGGCGTCGACGCCGCCGCGCTCCTCGACGCCGCGCCGGTCAGTCCGGCGATTCCGAGAGACGGGACGCTCCTCGGCGCGCTCTTCGAGTCCCTCGTCACCCTCAGCGTGCGCGTCTATGCGCAGTACTCGGAAGCGACGGTGAAGCACCTCCGCACGATCAAGGGAGACCACGAGGTCGACCTCATCGTCGAGCGCGCCGACGGGCGTGTGGTCGCAATCGAGGTGAAGCTCGGTCGACGCGTCGACGATCGGGACACCCGACATCTGCATTGGCTGGCGAAGCGCATCGGCGATGACCTCCTCGACTCCGTCATCATCACCACCGGCCAGTCGGCTTATCGACGTGAGGACGGCGTCGCCGTCGTTCCAGCCGCCCTCCTCGGCCGGTAGCAGCTTCGCCGGCCCGGATTCGACATCCCAGCGCACCGATGACCGACGCGCCTCGCCGCAGCTGAGAACCGGCCGCTGCGCAGCCCGTGCGCGCGTCACCGATGTACGGCGAGTACCCACTCGAAGTAGTTGATGCCCATGCGCCTGTAGATGCGGAAACTCGAGAACGACGTGAGAACAGCAGGTCGGCTCGCCGCGCCGCTACGCGACGACGCGGTACACCTGGAAGACCTCCGCGTACTCGCGGTTGACGTTGATGCCGTGGGTGCGGGCGAGGCTCCACATGTACTCGGGGTCTGCGTAGCGCCGGTGCTGCTGCGAGGCGTACTTCGACAGCGCCGCCGCCTTCCGCTCGAGGTGCTCGCGCTCGAGGGAGACGTACGCCTGGTACGCGAAGTCGAAGTTGTTCCACGGGATCTCGTAGCCGAGGATCGTCGTCCGCTTGAACGCGCGCAGCCCCTCGGCGGCGATCACCTGGTGGTCCTGGTGGGTGTCGTGGTGGCTTGGCTGGAAGACGACGTCCGGCTGCCACTCCTCCCAGAGGGCGATCAGGAGCTCGAGGATCTCCTGCCGGTACTGCGGGAACGTCCGCACCTCGAAATCGTGGACGGTGAGGTTCCCGTTCGGGATCCCGAGCGTCGCCGTCGCCTCCTTCACCTCGCTCGCCACGATGTCGGGCGGGAAGCCGGGCGGGAGCGACTTCGTGCCGATCGAGAACGCGACGTAGCGGACGTCGGCGCCCTCGTCGAGGAGCCGCGCCATCGTCCCGCCGCAGCCGAACTCCCCGTCGTCGGCGTGCGGCGCGAGCACGAGCACGCGCTTCCAGTCGCGGGTCACGCCTCCGCCTCCCGCCGGTCGCCGCCGCGCCACGCGACGACGAGCGCGCCGAGGCCGAGGAGGCCCCACGTCATCGGGTCCTCGAAGAACGCCGCGTAGAAGAGGGAGTGGGCGAAGATCGCGAGCACGCCGAGGCCGACGATAAGCGACGCGCGCCCCGCGAAGCTGCGGGAGGAGCGGCGCAGCGTCGTCACGAGCGCGGCGCCGACGAGCCAGAGCAGCAGCGCGAGGCCGGGGAGCCCGAGCTCCGCCGCCACCGTCACCGGCGTGTTGTGCGAGGCCGCCGCGCGCGGCTGCTCGCCCTCGAGTCCGGTGAGGTCGGCGTAGGCGCGGACGAAGCCGCCGAGGCCGACGCCGGCGACGGGGTTCTGCGCCGCGATCCGGATGCCGTTCGTGACGAGGGACGCGCGGCCGCTCGTCGCCCGGTCGAGGTCCTGGCGCAGTTCCGCGCGCACCTGCGGCGCCGCGAGCCCGGCGAGCGCGAGCACCGCGACGAGGGCGCCGAGGGCGAGGACCACGCGCCGCTCCCACGCGAACGCGGCCGCGGCGAGAACGCCGACGGCGAGCGCGACGAAGCTGGACTGCGAGAACGAGAGGACGAGCCCGCCCCAGGTGAGGACGACCGCAGCCGCGGCCGCGAGCGCGACGCGAGGAGACGTCCGCGCGAGCACGAGCACGAGGCTCGCGAGGATCGCGACGACGAGGAAGCGCCCGTAGATGGACGGGTCCCAGAAGACGGAGTTGACGCGGTAGAACGGCGCGTACGCGTTCCCGACCTCGACGCGCGGGTTCCAGAAGACCTCCCGGTTCAGCCACTGGTAGCCGCCGACGGCGGCGAAGAGCAGCGCCATCGCCGCGAGCTGGAGGTGGAGCGCCGAGAGCCAGCGGCGGCTCCACGGGAGCGACGCGACGCCGACCGCGAGCATCGCGAACGGGAGCAGGAATGCGACGAGCTGGACCGTCGCCTGGCGGAGGTCGACCGTCCAGAGGAGCGAGGCTCCCGACCAGGCGAGGAACGCCGCGAGCGGCCAGGAGACGACGCCGAGCGGACGGGGCGCGCCCGCGTCGCGGACGAGCCGCCAGAGCACGGCCGCCGCCGCCCCGGCGACGACCACGTAGAGCGGGACGAGCAGGCTCGCGCGCTCGCCGCCGAGCTCCACCGGAAGGCGGACGGGAGCGAGCGCGAGTGCCGCGACCGGCAGGAGCCAGGGGCGGCGGAGGAAGAGCGCCCCGAGCGCCGCGGCGACCGCGGCGCCGACCGCGCCGGCGACCGGGAGCAGCCGCTCGTGGCCGCCCGGGACGAGGTACGGCATCAGCAGCAGGCCGCCGACCGCCCACGCCGCGAACCCGCCCAGCCGCGCCCACCGCGGCGTCGCGACGAGCAGCACCGCGAGGCCGAGGCACGCGAGGACGCCGCCGGCGCGGGCGAGCTCAGCGGCCACGGACGATCACCTCCGCGCGCGCGGCGCGCCCGTCCACCTCGACGAACAGCACGTACCGGCCGGGGCGCCGCGGCGCGCGCAGCACGAGCCGCCCGGGCTCCGCGCGACCGCGCCCGCCGGCGAAGCGCCAGGAGAACGACGGCGCGTCGGTCTCGACGCCGACGGCGAAGCGCTGACGCGGGCGGACGCGGATCCTGTCGCGCGCGAGCGAGATGTACCTGACCTCGGCCGTCCCGGCGTCGACGCGCTCCGCGCGGTTTCCGGCGGCGTCCTCCGCGCCGACCTGCAGCCGGTACGTCCCGGCCGGCAGCCGCCGCCCTTCGTGGACGCCGTACCAGTCCATCTTCCCCTCGAGCGGCCGGAAGCGCGTTCGCACGCGCTGGTCGCCGTCGACGAACAGCAGCCCGTTCGCGGGCTCGCTCACCTCGTAGAAGACGCTGACCTTGTTGTTGACGTCGCCGAGGCCGGGGGAGATCCGTCGCGGGCGGACGTCGACGACGGTGACCTGCGGCGGCGTCGTGTCGACGCGGATCGGATTCGGGAGCGTGATCGTCCGCCGCTGCCGCCGCAGCTCGACGCGCGGGCTGTAGGAGCCCTCCTCGACCACCTCGCCGTCGTCGTCGCGGCCGTCCCAGCTCGTCTCGACGTCTCCCGCCGGAGCGCGCTCGTCGTGGACGAGCGTCCGTACCACGCGCCGCCCGGAGTCGACGATCGAGACGGTGACGCGGTCGGCCTCCCGCAGCTCGAAGACGATCTCCGCCTCCGCGCGCGGGCAGTCGCAGAGCGGGCCGACGACGCGCTCGATGCGCGGCGCGGCGATGGGGCTCGGGACGAGCTTCAGGCGCTCCGTCTCGACGAAGGCGACGACCGTGCCGGCGAGCAGGCCGACGACGAGGAGCGTCGAGGCGATGCGCGCGGCCACCGCGGGCGATTGTAGAGAGGCGCCTGCTCCGCTCCGGCACGGCAGCCGCTTCGGTAATACTCCCGATAACGATGGCTGATCCCGCGCGCGCCGCTCACCCGTACGACGACACCGACGTGATCGACTCGCGCGCGCCGCGCTTCAACCAGGTGGTCGTCGGCACCGGCGCCGCCGTCGCCGTGCTCACCGGCTGGTGGTGGCTGCTCGGGCTGCTCGGCCTCCAGCTCGTCGTCGGCCTGACGTTCGGACGGCGCTTCTGCCTCCCCTGCCTTGCCTACTTCGAGCTGGTGCAGCCGCGGTTCGGCGAGGGCGAGCTCGAGGACTCGCGCCCGCCGCGGTTCGCGAACATGGTCGGCGCCGCGTTCCTGCTCGCCGCGACGGCCGCGTACGCCGCCGGGCTGGCGACGTTCGGTGCGGTGCTCGGCGGGACGGTCGCGGCGCTCGCGCTCCTCGCGGGCACGACGGGCTTCTGCGCCGGCTGCAGCGCGTACAAGCTCGGCTGCTATCTCCGCGGCGAGCCGTTCGTCAGCTGCCCGCTGCCGCCGCAGCCGTCCCGCCAGCGCGCGTAGCGCCGAGGTAGCGCGCGACGCGCTCCCAGACCTCCGCCGCGGGGATGCGGGTCGCGGACTGCACGACGGCGAACGGCGGCTCGTACGGCGACCCGAAGAACGACGCCGGCTCCCACTCCGCCCACTGGGAGCCGATCCAGACGCCGTTCCCGTAGAGCGCCTCCTCGCCGCCGTCGACGTGGAGCTCGTCCCACCGGCCGACGCCCTCGAGGAACGTGCCGTAGAGCGAGTACTCCGTCCACGGCAGGCGGCGCAGGAGGTGGCGCCGCCAGGGCTCGCCGGCGCGCCGCTCGAGGTGCGCCTGCAGCGCGCGCACGCCCTCGCGCGACAGGACCGCGGGCGTCACGCCGTGCTGGCGTTCCGAGCGCGGGAGGCCGAGGATCGCCTCTGCCGCGTCGTTCCACTCGGGGTGGTGCGGGGGCGTGATCTGCGCGACCCCGCGCCCGCCGGCGACGAGGTCGTCGATCGTCGTCGGGCGGACGCAGACGACGTCCGCGTCGAGCGTGAGGAAGAAGTCGCTGCCGACGACGTCCGCCGCCGCCAGCTTCACGAGCTGCTGGACGTGCCAGCCGTGCGCCGGCGCGCCGACCCGCGCCCGCGCCTTCAGGCGCCCCAGCGCCTGGTGCCGCGGCAGCTCCGGGACGAGCGCGGTCTCCGGCACGAGCACGTAGCGCCCTCGCGGCACCGCGCGGCGCAGCTCGTCGAGCTGGGCGTCCGGGACGACGACGAGGCACGTCCCGAGCGCCTCGAGGAACCGGTCGAGCGAGGCGAACAGGATCCGCGCGCGCTCGGCGTCCGCGAGCGTCAGCGGGAGGACGGCGTCGAGGCGCTCCACGCTCCGCCTGTACCGACGGCGCGCGCGGGCAAACGCCTAGCGGCGGTCGGCGGGCGCCTGGCGCGCGACGTGCCGGACCGCCAGGAACGACCCGAGGAGCGCGGCCGCCGTCATCGACGCCACGATCGCGTAGTCCGAGCCGGGGAGGTCGAGCAGCTTCGAGCCGGCGAGCATGAGCGTGAGCGCGAGCGCGACGCGCAGCCCGCGATCCGGCAGGCGCACCGTCAGCTGGCTCCCGAGCAGGACGCCGGGGATCGAGCCGACGAGCAACCACCCCGTCGCGTGCAGGTCGACGTTGCCGCCGATCAGGTGGCCGATGCCGGCGACCCACAGCAGGGCGGCCGCGTGGAAGATGTCCGTCCCCACGACCTTCGCCGCCGTCAGCGGGAACGCGATCAGCATCGCGAGCGCGAAGAACGTCCCGGAGCCGACGGAGGTGAGGCCGACGATGAAGCCGCCGAGGAGGCCGATCACGATCGCGGTGCGGCGGTCGCGGCGCAGCATCCGGTACGGCGCGTCGCTGCCGTGCGACCGCATGTACGCCTTGAGGAGGAAGCCGATCCCGCAGACGACGAGCGCGGCGCCGAGGATCATCTTCGCGACGTCCTCGAAGGCGTCGCCCTGCGTCCGCTTCAGCCACGTCGCGAGGAAGACCCCGCCGAGCGACGACGGCGCCGAGCCGATCAGCATCCACACCGTCAGCCGCGCGTGGACGGTCCCGAGCTGCCGGTGGCGCACGGCGCCGAAGCTCTTGAAGATCGCCCCGTGGAGGATGTCGGTGCCGATCGCGACCGTCGGCTTGAAGCCGAAGAGGAGCACGAGGATCGGCGTCATCAGCGAGCCGCCGCCCATCCCGGTCACGCCGACGAGGAGGCCGATCGCGAGACCGGTGACCGTCAGCTGCCAGGTCACGTCGCCTCGACCACCATTCCGGCGCCGACCGTCTCGTTCGTCGTCTCGTCGACGAGGATGAACGCGCCGGTGGCACGGTTCTCGCCGTACGGGTCGACCGCCAGCGGCTCCGCGAGGCGGAGGCGCACGCTGGCGATGTCGTTCAGCTCCAGCCGCTCGGGTGCGGCGACGTCCTCGAGCGCGTGGATGTCGACCTTCGAGACGAGCTCGTCGGCGATCGCGCGGACCGACCGCGTCGTGTGCTTGACGAGGAGGCGCGAGCGCGGCTCGAGCGGCCGCTCGGCCATCCAGCAGACGGTGGCGAGGAGCTCGCGCGCGACCGTCGGCGGCGAGTCCGGGTCCGCGAGCATGTCGCCCCGCGCGACGTCGAGGTCGTCCTCGAGCCGGATCGTCACCGACTGCGGCGGCACCGCCGCCGCGAGCGGCCCGTCCGCGGTCTCGACGGCGGCGACGCGCGTCCGGCGCCCCGACGGGAGCACGACGACCTCGTCGCCCGCGCGCCAGACGCCGGCTGCGACCTGCCCCGCGTAGCCGCGGTAGTCCGGGTGCTCCTCCGAGAGCGGCCGGATCACCCACTGCACCGGGAACCGCCGGTGGAGGAGGTCGCGATCGGCCGCGATCTCGATCGCCTCGAGGTGCCCGAGCAGCGTCGGCCCGTCGTACCACGGCATCGATTCCCCCGGCTCGACGACGTTGTCGCCGCGGAGCGCCGAGATCGGCACGGCGACGAGGTCGTCGATCCCCAGCCGCTCCGCGAGCGCGTCGAGGTCGTCGCAGATCTCGTCGAACCGCTCCTGCGCGTACCCGACGAGGTCCATCTTGTTCACCGCGACGACGACGTGCGGGATGCCGAGGACCGCCGCGATGTACCCGTGGCGGCGCGTCTGCTCGACGACGCCCTTGCGCGCGTCCAGGAGCACGACCGCGACGTCCGCCGTGGACGCGCCCGTGACCATGTTGCGCGTGTACTGGACGTGGCCCGGCGCGTCGGCGAGCTGGAACCGGCGCCGCGGCGTCACGAACGAGCGGTAGGCGACGTCGATCGTGATCCCCTGCTCGCGCTCGGCGCGCAGCCCGTCGGTGAGCAGCGCGAGGTCGACGTAGTCGTTGCCGCGCCGCCGCGAGACGTCCTCGATGTGCTCGAGCTGGTCGGCGAGGATCTGCTTCGAGTCGTAGAGCAGCCGCCCGATCAGCGTCGACTTGCCGTCGTCGACCGACCCCGCCGTGACGAGGCGGAGGAGCTCGGTGGCGTCAGAAGTAGCCAACGCGCTTGCGGTCCTCCATCGCCGCCTCGGAGACGCGGTCGTCGGCGCGGGTCTCGCCGCGCTCGGTGACGCGGGTGGCGGCGATCTCGGCCACGACCTCGTCGAAGGTCGCCGCGCGCGACTCGACGCCGCCGGTGCACGTCATGTCGCCGACGGTGCGGAACCGCACGGACGCGGTGAACGGCTCCTCGCCCGGCAGCCGCTCGACGTAGGGGGAGACGGCGTAGAGCATCCCGTCGCGGCGGAAGACCTCGCGCTCGTGCGCGAAGTAGATCGAGGGAAGCTCCAGCCGCTCGCGCGCGATGTACTGCCACACGTCGAGCTCCGTCCAGTTCGAGATCGGGAACACGCGGACGTGCTCGCCGCGCCGGACGCGCGCGTTGTAGAGGTTCCACAGCTCCGGCCGCTGCGCGCGCGGGTCCCACTGACCGAAGTCGTCGCGGAAGGAGAAGATCCGCTCCTTCGCGCGCGAGCGCTCCTCGTCGCGGCGGGCACCGCCGATCGCGGCGTCGAACCGGTGCTCCTCGATCGCGTCGAGCAGCGTCGTCGTCTGGAGCTGGTTGCGCGACGCGCGCGGCCCCGTCTCGTCGCGCACGCGGCCGCGGTCGATCGACTCCTGCACCGACACGACGATCAGCCGCTCGCCGAGCTCCGCGACGCGGCGGTCGCGGAACTCGATCACCTCCGGGAAGTTGTGGCCCGTGTCGACGTGCATCACGGGGAACGGGAACCGACCCGGCCGGAACGCCTTCTCGGCGAGCCGCAGCAGCACGATCGAGTCCTTGCCTCCCGAGAAGAGGAGCACCGGCCGCTCGAGCTCGGCGGCGACCTCGCGCAGGATGTGCACGGCCTCCGCCTCGAGCTCGTCGAGGTGCGAGAGGCGGACGGGCGCGTCGACGGCGCTCACGACGCCTCCTCGACGTGCAGGCCGCACTCGGTGCGCTCGCTCCCGGCCCAGCGCCCCTCGCGGCCCTCGCCGGGGAGCGTCGAGTGCGTGTCGCCGATCGACGCGTACCCGCGGTCGTGGAGCTCGTTGTAGGGCAGGTCGCGCTCGCGGATGTACGCCCAGCAGTCCTCGTCGCTCCAGTCGGCGAGCGGGTTCGCCTTCCAGAGCTCGTGCGCGGCGTCCCACCCGACCTTCGGTGCGCTCGCGCGCGTCGGCGACTGGTCGCGGCGGATGCCCGTGATCCACGCGTCCAGGTCGGAGAGCGCCCGGTTCAGCGGCGCGACCTTCGCGATCGACAGGTAGAGGTCGGGGTTGCGCTCCCAGAGGCGGTCTCCGTGCGCCGCGGCGACCTCGTCGGGGGGCGGGCCGGCGAACGCCTCGATTCTCGTGCCGTAGCGCCGCTCGACCTCGCGCCAGAGCGCGTACGTCTCGGGGAAGAGGTGGTGCGTGTCGATCGCGAACACGCGCGCCCGCGGCTCGAGCTCGAAGAGCATGTCGAGCAGCACCGACTCCTCCTTCTGGAACGAGCAGGCGAGCGCGACCCTGCCGGGGAACGCCTCGAGGACGGCGCGCAGGACGTCCCGCGCGCCGAGCGCCTCCCAGTCGCGCTCAGGGAGCGACGGTCGCGTCGCGGTCGCCACGCAGCAGCACCTCCTCGAGCGTGTCGCCCCGCAGCCCCAGGCGGAGCGTCTCGAGCGGGATGACCTCCTCCGGCGGGATGTTGCCGAGGTTCACCTCGGGCCCGAAGTGCTTCACGAACCACGCCTGCGCGCTCTTCGACGGCGCCTCCCAGATCAGGTCGTCGACCTCGATCGAGTGCGCGATCTCGTCGACGAGGCCGGTGCGCATCTCGCCCGTCGGCCGGAAGATGCCGGCCGTGCCGCCCTCGCGCGACTCCGTGACCACCTTCCAGGCGCCGGCGGCGAGCTCCTCCTTGATCCACTCGACCCACTGGTACGGGGCGAAGACGACCTCGGAGTCCTTCGACCCCACCTCGGAGAGGACGGTGAAGTCCCGCGCGAAATCCGCGATCAGCTCGAGCTTCCGCTCGCGCGGGATCTCGACGGTGCCGTCGGAGATCTCGACGTGGTCGATCCCGAGCTCGCCGAGCCAGCGCTTGTACTCGTCGAGCTTGTCCTTCACGTAGACGACCTCGAAGAAGGTGCCGCCGAGGACGACCTTCTTGCCGCGGAGCACGTCGAGCTTCCGCTCGAGGTTCCGCGTCACGAGCGCCGTGCCCCAGCCGAGCTTGACGATGTCGATGTGGTCGCCGGCGGTGTCGAGCACGTCCTCCCACGCGCGCGGGCCGAGGCCCTTGTCGATCACGTGGGTGAGGCCGCCGTCGCGGGCGAGGCCGAGGTCGAGGCTAGAGGCGGGCATAGAGCTCCTTGAGCTTCTCGCGGGCCGCCGCCTGGACGTCCCGGTACAGGGAGCCGCCGTGGGCGTCGATGCCGACCGTGAGCGGCCCGAAGTCCTTCACGCGGAACTTCCAGAGGCACTCCGGCATCAGCTCCTCCCACGCGACCTCCTCGATCTCCTCGATCTGCGTGGTCTCGAGCGCCGCGGCGCCGCCGACGATCGCGAAGTAGACCATCCCGAGCCGCTGCATCGGCTCGATCGCCTCGTCCGGGAAGCCGCCCTTGCCGCAGATCGCGCGGACGCCGTACTGCGCTCCGAGCGGCTCGGTGAACCGCACCATCCGCGCGCTCGTCGTCGTGCCGATGCAGATCTTCTCGTAGCGGCCCTCGGCCACCTTGCGGACGTTCGGCGCCGTGTGGAGGAGGAACGCGCCGCGGAGGTCCATCGGCGGCTCGACGCCCTCGTCGAAGATCCGGATCTGCGTCCGGTCGCGGATGCCGATGATGTGGCCCTGGACGGTGACCTCGTCGCCCGCGCGGAGCTTGAGGATCTCCTGCGGGTCGGTGACGGGGAACGTGACCTCGTGCTTCGCCATCAGAATTCCCGGTCGTAGTCGACGGAGCCGTCGGCGCCGATGTGCGCGGAGGCGCGGCGCGCCGCCCAGCACTGGTAGTTCACGGCGACGGGGTTGAGGGTCATGTGCGTGTCGGCGTGCTCGATGTGGCACTGGAGGACCGTGACGTCGCCGCCGAGGCCCATCGGGCCGATCCCCGTCTCGTTCAGCAGCCCGTACAGCTCGTCCTCGAGCTCCGCGACGATCGGGTCGGGGTTGCGGGTGCCGACGGGGCGCGCGATCGCCTCCTTGGCGAGGTACATCGCGTAGTCGGCGGAGCCGCCGATCCCCACGCCGACGATGCCCGGCGGGCACGGCTTGCCGCCGGCGCCGACGATCGACTCGAGCACGAACTGCTTGATCCCCTTCACGCCGTCGGCGGGGACGCACATCTTCAGGAAGCTCATGTTCTCGCTGCCCGAGCCCTTGGGGACGCACTTGACGTCGAGGCCGTCCCAGTCCGGGACGAACTCCCAGTGGACGATCGGCAGCCGGTGCCCGACGTTCGGGCCCGTGTTCTCGCGCGTGATCGTGTGGACGGCGTTCGAGCGCAGCGGGTGCTCCAGCGTGGCGCGGGCGGTGCCGTCGCGCAGCGACTCGTAGATCCGGGCCGGGTGGAGCGGGAAGTGCTCGCCGACGCGGCAGGTGTAGACGGCGATGCCGGTGTCCTGGCAGACGAGGTTCTTCTGCTCGTCCGCGATCGAGACGTTGCGGTGGATCGTCTCGAGCACGCGGCGGCCCGGGACGGAGGTCTCGCGCTCGCGCGCGGCGCCCAGGGCGTCGCGGAGGTCCTGGGGGATGTCCTTCAGCGCCCAGACGTAGAGGTGCGCGGCTGCGTCCTCCACCGCCTGCTGCAGGTCTGTGGTCAGGTCGATGCTCATGCCTTCGCTTTCTCGGCCGCGGCCTTGCCGGCCCGACGGCCGAAGACGCAGCACTCGAGGAGGGAATTGCCCATCATGCGGTTGCGCCCGTGGGTGCCGCCGGCGATCTCGCCGCAGGCGTAGAGCCCCTCGAGCGTCGTCGCTCCGTCGGCGTCGATGACGAGGCCGCCGTTCTGGTAGTGGAGGACGGGGTACGTGAAGATCGGCTCGCGCAGCGGGTCGATCCCGGCCGCGCGGTAGCGGCGGAGCATGTACGGCAGGGACACCTCGGCGTCCGCCTCCGGGATGCGCGTCGTGTCGAGCCACACCGCCGGCCGCCCGTCCGGCGTCGTCACGCCGCGGCCCGCCGCGACCTCGTCCACGATCGCCCGCGAGACCTCGTCGCGCGGGCCGAGCGAGTCGGTGAACTCCTCGCCGTCGGCGTTCAGGAGCACGGCGCCGTACGCGCGCGTCGTCTCGGGGATCGAGTAGCCCTGCATCGTCGGCGGCCACGCGCCGCCGTTCGGGTGGTACTGGAGCGCGTCGAGGTCACGGGCCTCCGCGCCGAGGTCGAGCGCGAGCCGCGTCACCTCGCCGGTCGCACCCGGGTGGTTCGTCGACAGCTCGCCTCGCTCCTCCGCCTCGCGGAAGCAGCGGCCGCCCGCCGCGAGGACGACGGTCGCGGCCTCCACCGTGTGCTCGCCGCAGCGCGCGCGCCACCCGTTCTCGACGGGCTCGAGGCTCTCGAGCGGGCTCTTCGGCAGCTCCTCGCCGCCGGAGCCCGCGTACGCGTCCCGCAGGGCCTTCGTGATCGCGTGGCCGGTGCGGTCGCCGACCTGGAGGAGGCGCTTCCGCGACGCGCCGCCGCAGCGCGCGAGGCGGTAGCCGCCGTTCTCGCGCGTGAACTCGACGCCGAGCTCCTCGAGCCAGTGGATCGCGAACGGGGCCTCGGAGGTGAGCACCTCGACGAGCCGCCGGTCTGCCGTCTCGTGCGAGCTGCGCCAGACGTCCTCGGCGTGCTGCTCCGGAGAGTCGTCGGCCGCCATGGCCGCCTGGATGCCGCCCTGCGCCTTCGCGGAGTTGCACGACTGGATCGAGCCCTTCGTCGCGAGCACGACGCGGGCACCCGCACGCTCCGCGGACAAGGCCGCGGCGAGGCCGGAGGCCCCGCTGCCGATCACGAGCACGTCGGTGGAGACGGTGTCCGCCACAGCGGGCGATCGTACCAGGATCTGCTAATCCGAATCATAAGCATGTGTTATGCGTGCGGGTACTGCGCGAGGCCGTCGGCGCAGCCGCGTTAGACTCGCGCCGTGGCCGCGCTCGCCGACGTCATGCGGACCGAGTTCATCGCCGTCGCCCCCGAGGACACCCTCGGCGAGGTGGCGCAGCGGATGGTCGAGGAGGGGAAGGGCGGCGCCGTCCTGGTGAAGGACTTCGGGCGTCTGATCGGCATCCTCACCGAGCGCGACCTGCTGAAGGCGATGGCGGGCCGCGTCCACACGAGCGACGCGCGCGTGCGCGAGTGGATGACGCCGGACCCCGTGACCGCCCCGCCCGAGATGCCGGTCGACGAGGCGCAGCGGATCATGCTCGACCGCAACTTCCGGCACCTGCCCGTCGTCGACGGCGAGCGGCTCGTCGGCATCGTGAGCCTGCGCCGGCTCGCGCAGGCGGCGCAGCGCGCCAGCGCGTCCTAGCCGCCGCGGGCGACGACCGCGCTACCAGACCGCGCGCAGCAGCTCGAGCACGTCGGCAGCGGAGGCCGGCCGCGGATTCGCGCGCGCGCCCGGGCGCGCGGCGGCCGCGTCGGCGACCTCCTCGAGCTGCTCGTATCGGACTCCCAGGTCGCGGAGGCGACGGAAGCCGCCGAGCGCCGCCA
>DATLFU010000069.1:0-9774 GCA_035540835.1 Gaiellaceae bacterium | reverse complement strand
CCATCCCCCGTCAGGGGAGGACCCACGCCGCGGCGACCGCGGTCGGCTCCGCGGCATCCGTCCGGTCGGGCTCTCCCGCGGTCCCGGAAAGGCTGCGGCTACTTCCGCAGCCGCTTCTCGAGGCGCCGGCCGGCGAGCGCGAGCCCGAGCGCGACCATCCCGACGAGGTACGCGACGTGCCACAGCGTCCCCGCGTCGACGGCGCCGAGCGCGAGCGCGCGCAGGAGCTCGACGCCGTGATAGAGCGGCGTCAGCGGCACGATCCACTGCGCGAACGGCGGGTACTGGTCGAGCGGCACGAACGTCGCGGAGAAGAGGAAGAGCGGCAGCATCACGACCTCCACGTACCCGAAGTCGGCCCACGTCCGGATGAAGGTGACGACGACGAGCCCGACGGCCCCGAACGCCGCGCCGACGAGGAGCGCGCCGGGGATCGCCGCCAGCACCCACGCCGAGCGCGCGAGGCCGAGCGCCAGCATCACCGCGACGAACCCGAGCGCGTAGACCGCGCCGCGCATGAGCGCGTAGATCAGCTCCCCGACGGCGATGTCGCGGACGCGGAGCGGCGTCGCGAGCGTGCCGTCGTACGTCTTGAAGAACAGCTTCGCGTGGACGTTGTTCGTCGACTCGTAGATCGCCCCGTTCATCGCGGAGGCGGCGAGGAGCGCCGGCGCGACGAACTCCGCGTACGGAACCGCGCGGCCGGCCACCTCGATCGCGCCGACGAGCTTCCCCACGCCGATCCCGAGCCCGACGAGGTAGAAGACCGGCTCGAAGAAGCCGGTGAGGATCAGCAGCCACGCCTTCCGGCCGACGATCAGGTTGCGGCGGACGAGCCGCCACGCCATGCCGCCGCCGAACGGAACGGCGGGCGTGATGCGGGCCACGAGAGCCGCGCCGCTCATCGCAGCAGCTTCCTGGACACGAGCAGGGACGTCGCGATCGCGCCGGCCGCGATCGCGGCGACGAGGTACGCGACGTGGAGGAGCGACGGCCCGAGCGCGGCCGTCCCCGTGGCGAGGTCGCGGCAGAGCGAGACGCCGTGCCACAGCGGCGTCGCCCACGCGATCGGCTGGAGCGCCTGCGGCAGCTGCTCGATCGGGAAGAACGTCCCGGAGAAGAGGAAGAGCGGCAGGATCGCGAAGCGGAAGATCGTCGTCAGCGAGACGTGCGTCTCCGAGCCGGCGGCGACGGCCGCGATCGGCGCGGCGAAGGCGAGGCCGCACAGGAGCGCCGCGAGCGGCGCGAGGAGCGCGAGCGGTGAGAGGAAGGCGCCGACGGCCGCCGCGATCGCCGCGAAGACGACCGCCGCGACGAGGATGCGCGCGGCCGCCCACGCAAGCATTCCCGTGACGAGCTCGGGCACCCGCACCGGCGTCGCGACCACGCCGTGGTAGGTGCGGATCCAGCGCATCCCCGCCATCACGGGGAACGCGCCCTCGTTCGAGCCGATCTGCATCGCGGTCGCGGCGAGCAGGCCCGGCGCGACGAACTCGAGGTAGCTCAGCCCGCCGAGGTCGGCGCCGCCGCGGTCGACGAGGCTCCCGAGGAGGAACCCGATCGAGAGGAGGAAGAAGATCGGGTTGAGGAATGCGACGGTGATCGTCGCCCGCCACGCGCGGCGGTAGGTGCGCGCGTGCCACGCGAAGACCGAGGCGGCGCGCGTGAGCGACGACGGGACGGGGTGTGCGAGCGCGCTCAATCGACGAGCGTCCGGCCGGTGATGGACAGGAACACGTCCTCGAGCGTGCTGCGGCGGACGAGGACGCTCTCCGGCTCGAGGCCCCGCCCGTGCACGGCCTCGACGGTGGCGTCGCCGTCGGCGGTGCCGATGAGGACGCGGTCGGCGAGCGCCTCGATCCGCTCCCCCACGCCGTCGAGCCGCTCGACGACGCCGTCCTCGGAGCCGGCGGAGAAGCGCAGCTCGACGACCTCGCGCTCCGCGTAGCGGGCGATCAGCTCGCGCGGCGAGCCCGCGGCGACGATGCGGGCGCGATCCATGACGACGAGTCGGTCGCAGAGCTGCTCCGCCTCGTCCATATAGTGCGTCGTCAGGACCTGCGTGACGCCGCGGCGGCGGAGGCGGTACAGGCGGTCCCAGAGCGCGTGCCGCGCCTGCGGGTCGAGCCCCGTCGTCGGCTCGTCGAGGAGGACGAGGTCGGGTTCGTTCACGAGCGCGCGGGCGATCGTCAGCCGCCGCTTCATCCCGCCCGAGAGCGGCTCGACCTTCGCGTCGCGGCGCTCGCCGAGCTGCACGAAGTCGAGGAGCTCCGTCGCGCGTTCGCGGACGACGCCCTTCGGCAGCCCGAAGTAGCCGCCGTAGACGAGCAGGTTCTCGAAGACCGTCAGCTCCGAGTCGAGGTTGTCCTGCTGCGGGACGACACCGAGCCGCTGCCGGATCGCCGGTCCGTCGCGGTCGGGGTCGAGGCCGAACACGCGGAGCTCGCCGCCCGTGCGAGGCGAGACGGCCCCGATCATCCGCATCGTCGAGCTCTTCCCGGCGCCGTTGGGGCCGAGGAACCCGAAGGTCTCGCCGGGGACGACCTCGAAGTCGATCCCGTCGACCGCGGTGAAGTCGCCGAAGCGCTTCGTGAGGCTCTTCGCCTCGATCAGGGGAGCGACCGCCGCCACCTCCCCGTTCTACCTGCTGTGACGCGCGCGGGCTAGCGTCGCGCTGCGGCGAGGATCGCGGCGACCGACGCGTCCACGTCCGCCTCCGTCGTCTGCCAGTTCGAGACGGAGATCCGCATCGCGCGGCGGCCGCGGAACGTCGTCCCGCTCATGAAGCAGGTGCCGCCGTCGCGGACGGCGGCGAGGACGGCGTCGGTTCGGGCGTCGTCGCCGAACGAGACGAGCACCTGGTTGAGGACGACGTCGTTCAGGATCTCCGCGCCGTCCGCGGCGAGGCGGTCGGCGAAGCCGCGCGCGTGCGCGCAGCAGCGCTCGACGAGCGCGGCGACGCCGCTGCGGCCGAGCGAGCGCAGCGCCGCGTAGATCGGGAACCCGCGTGCGCGGCGGGAGAACTCCGGCGTCCAGTCGACCTCGTCGCGCGGACCGCCGTCGTCGGCCTGCACGAGGTAGCTCGCGTGGACGGACATGGCCGCGCGGTGCGCCTCCGGGTGCGCGCAGAACGCGATGCCGGAGTCGTACGGGACGTTCAGCCACTTGTGGGCGTCCGTCGCCCACGAGTCGGCGCGCTCGGCGCCGGCGACGAGGTGCCGCAGCCCGGGCGTCGCCGCCGCCCACAGGCCGAACGCGCCGTCGACGTGGAGCCACGCACCCGCCTCGGCGCACGCGTCGGCGACGGGGTCGAGCGGGTCGAACGCGCCGGTGTTCACCTCGCCCGCCTGCGCGCAGACGATCGTCGGACCGGCCTTCGCGGCGAGCGCGTCGGCGAGCAGGTCCGGACGCATCCGCGCCGCCTCGTCCGTCGGGACGGACTCGATCGCGTCGGCGCCGACCCCGAGCAGCCGCAGCGCGCGGTCGACGGTGACGTGGCGGAGGTCGCCGGTGAGGACCCGCACGGGCGGCGCGCCCGCGAGCCCGCGCGCGTTCACGTCCCAGCCGGCGCGGCGGAGCACCTCCCAGCGCGCGGCGGCGAGCGCCGTCACGTGCGCCATCTGGCAGCCGGTGACGAACGCCCCCGACGCGTGCCCGGGGAGTCCGAGCAAGTCGCGGAGCCACCCGAGGCACACCTCCTCGACCACCGAGGCGGAGGGGCCGGCGGCGTACAGCCCCGCGTTCTGGTCCCACGTGGAGGTGAGCCAGTCGGCCGCGAGCGCCGCGGGGACGGAGCCGCCGATCACGAAGCCGAAGTAGCGGCCGCCGGGAATCGAGACGATCCCCGGATCGGCGGCGGCGACGAGCGCGTCGATCACCTCCTTCGGCTCCTGCGGCCCCTCGGGCAGCGGCCCGCCGAGCCGCGCGCGCAGCTCGTCGACGCCGACCCGCGGGAACACCGGCCGCGAGTCGAGCGACCCCAGGTACGCCGCCGCGTGCTCGGCGACGGCGCGCAGGAGCTCCCGCTGTTGCTGCCGCTCCTCCTCCACGCGGCGAGCCTACCGCCGCGCGAGACGGGGAAGGGCGCCGGCCGCACGTACCGGCCGACGCCCTTCTGCCCCACGCGGAGTGACCGAGACCGTGGGTGCTAGCTCTTAGCCTTGCACTGCGATCCGGCCTGCTCCGGATCGCGGCAGTTCCCGCGCCGCTCGAACACGCCGCTCGCAACGACGGTTCCGTCCGCCGTCCGTACCTGCGCCGTCGTGAATCCCGGCAAGGTCAGCTTCTGCGCGCTACAGGTGAACGTGCCGCTGCTGTCGGAGGTGTCGCTACAGATCAGGCGGCCTGCAGTGCCGGCGCCCGCTCCGCTGACGTGGAACGAGTACTCCGTACTCGGCATCAACCCCCTGACGGTGATCGTGCCGTTGAACGTGCCTTGGCCCTTGGAGTAGTTGACGACCGCGGTCCCGGTCCCCGCCCCACTGAGCTCTGCCTTGTTGTTCCCGTTGTGCGCCGCGAGTGCCGTCCCCGTCACGGCAAGGGCTGCGAGCGTCAGCAGCGCCACGAGATACGTCCGACCGACCTTGAGCACGATGCCCCTTTCGTTGGGTACACGGCTCATTCGGCTAGGCGCGCGAACCGGTTCACGACTTCGCTCGGCGGGGCGCCGGGTTGGGCCGACGGGCGCGATTTGCCTAGCGGGCGCCGCAACGTCCGCGCGCCACGGCGCGCTGTGCTCTAGCGAACCGCCGAGCGGATCGCTTCGAGATATCCGAGGGTGACTCGCCGCTGCAACCGCCGCGTGACCGGAGAGGCGGCGCGCGCGAGAGCGTCCGCCGGGCGCGAAAACGAGGTCACCGAGAACATGACGCCGGCGTCGTCGCGCGCGACGTTGAACGCGACCTCCCCCTTCTCGGGGTGACCGGGGAGCGTTCCGTATGCGAACGCGAAGCTGTTTGGCTCCTGCTCGACATAGACGACGCGACAGGGCGCAACGGCCCACAGTCCGGCGAAGCGAACGAGAAGCACGACCGTTTCGTGCTCACCGACCCGCGCGTCGGGCGGTACGACCTCGATGCCGACATCGGCTTGAACCCGCCACTCGCGAAGCGCTGACACGGCACGCTCGAAGACGCCGTCGCCGCGGCCAAGGCGAGTCGTGTCTCTGTCGTGACGGTAGCCGTCGGGCATCCGCGCGTCGCGCGTCGCGCCGACCTGGGGGTAGGACGGACTCGCTTCCGTCGCGCTGGCGAGCACCCGTTGAAGAGCCGACGGCGACGGACGACGGACTCGAAGCACCGCCGGCAGCTAAACAAAAACCTCCGAACGCCCCTGCCACGACGAGGCCACAGGCGAAGAGGCGCCGAGCGGAATCGAACCGCTGTACAGGGCTTTGCAGGCCCTTGCCTAACCACTCGGCCACGGCGCCCGGCCGCGGGACATCGTAGCGCCCGGTCAGCCGCCGCTCGGCGAGCCGAGCACCTCGTCGAGGAACGCGACCGCACGCGGATACGCGTCGAGCCGGTTCTTCAGCTTCTGGAGCCCGTGACCCTCGTCGTCGTACACGAGGATCTCGCACCGCACGCCGCGCGCCGTCAGCGCGGCGTGGATCTGCCGCGCCTCGCCGAGCGGCACGCGCGGGTCGTTCGCGCCGTGGATCACGAACAGCGGCGCGCGGATCCGGGCGACGTGGTTGATCGGCGACACCGACTCGAGGAACTCCCGGTCGCGCTCCAACGACCCGTACTCGCGCTCGCGGAACGCACGCCGCCACTCCGCCGTGTTCTCGAGGAACGTGACGAGGCTCGAGATCCCGACGATCTCGACGCCCGCCGCCCACCGCTCCGGGTGGAACGCCAGGCCCGCGAGCACCATGTACCCGCCGTACGAGCCGCCGTACAGCACGACCCGCTCGGCGTCGAACCGCTCCGGCGAGTCGCGGAGCCAGTCGTGCAGCGCGACGAGGTCGCGGACGGAGTCGAGCCGCTTCTCGACGTCGTCGAGGTGCTCGTACCGCTTGCCGTACCCCGTCGACCCGCGGACGTTCGGCGCCGCCACCGCGTATCCGGCCGAGGCGAAGAACTGCGCGAGCGGCGAGAAGATCGGCCGCAGCTGCGCCTCCGGGCCGCCGTGGATCATCACCACGACCGGCCGGGGCCCCTCCACCGCGCGCGCCTCGTACAGGAAGACCGGCACGCTCTCGCCGTCGAACGACCGGAACCGGTGCAGCGAGGGCTCGACGAGCTCGTCCTCCGCGCCCGCTCCCGAGCTGCGCGTCAGCCGGTCCGTCTCGCCGCTCGCCGTGTCGTGCACCCAGACGTCGCCGGCGACGAGCGGCGAGGTGTAGTGGAAGGCGAGCAGGCGCCCGTCGCGGGAGAAGTGCGCGTTCGCGACGACGCCACGTCCCGGCAGCGGTACCTCCCGCACCGGCTCGAGCGTCCCCGGATCGCGGAGCTCGAGCCGCGAGTAGCCGTCGGCGTTCGCGCACACGAGCAGCCACCGGCCGCCCTCGTCGACGAGGCAGTCGAGGTCCCACTCGTCCTCGAGGACGTACTCCCACGCGCCGCGCGCGACGTCGTACCGGGCGATCGCGGCGTTGTCGCGGCCCGTGCTGGCGGAGAAGTAGAACGCCTCGCTGTCCGGCAGCCACGCCGGCGCCCCGAACTGCGCCTCGTCGTCGTGCGGCGTCACGTGCACGAGCCGCCCGTCCGCCACCGACACGAGGTAGAGGTCGTCGTCGGCCGGTCGGTCGCTCATGCGACTGACGCCCAGCCAGCGCCCGTCGGGGGAGAACCCGAGCGGCTCGCACCAGCCCCCGAGGTCGAAGACCGTGCGCTCCTCCCCGCTCGCGAGGTCACGCACGTAGACGTCGAAGTCGACGCCGTTCCGCCGGTTGCACCCGTACGCGAGCAGCCGGCCGTCCCGCGTGAGCCGGGGCGTGCGGTGGAGGAACTCCGGCTCGACGACGAGCGGCTCCGGCGCCGCGCCGGGTCGGGCGTCGAGGAGGTAGAGCTGGTGCCGCTCGTTGCCGCCCTCGTCCATCTCGAGGAGCACGCGCCCGCTCCCGGGGACGAACTGGCCGCCGACGGGCTCGGCGAAGTCGGTCAGCCGCTCGAGCGCGCCGTCGAGCCCCGCGCGGTGCAGCTGCATCGTCCCGGTCTCGTTCGAGAGGACGAGCAGGGACTCGCCGGCGTCGTCGAACCCCGCCGGAACCGCGACGCGCAGCTCGAGGAGGTCGCGGAGCGTCGGCACGCGGCGCAGGCTACCGGCTCGCGAATCCAACGAAATCTTTACGACAACTCACGAAATCGGTCGCTACCCTGCGGCGAGCAACGCCTCCCTCGCCCAGGAAGGAACCTCTCTATGACGCACCGTTGGCCCCTCGTGGTGGCCGCGTTCGCCTGCGCGCTCGGCCTCCTCGCCGCCCGCGCCGAAGCGGCTCCCGCCCCGCTCTCCCCCGTTGCGAACGCGCTCGCCGAGGGCGACCCGCTCGCGTTCGCGGCCGGCACGGTCCCGCGCCTCGAGCGCAGCGCCGCGTTCGGGCACAGCGGCGCGCTCTACGCGAGGAGCCCGGGCGGCGCCGTCGAGACGGCGCGCCGCGTGGCGCAGTGGCGCCCGCAGATCGAGCGGGCGGTCGCCGGCTCCGGCTTCTCTGCGGACGTCCTGGAGGGGATCGTCTTCCTCGAGAGCGCGGGCCGCGCCGACGCGATCGCCCCCGGCAGCGTCAACTCGGCGTCGGGGCTCGTGCAGATCATGGGCTACACCGCGAACGACTTCCTCGGGATGAACGTGAAGGTGCACCAGAGCCGCGCCCTCACGAACCGGATCAACGTCGCGAAGGCGCGCGGGCAGCACGCCAGGGCGCGCAGGCTCGAGGCGCAGCGGCGGCGCATCGACGCGCGCTTCGACCCGCCGAAGGCGCTCGCCGCCGCGGTGAGGTACCTGAAGACCGCGCGCGGCTACCTCGGGCGGAACGACCTCGCCGTCGCCTCGTACCACATGGGGATCGGGAACATGCAGAGCGTCGTCCGCGCCTACGCCGGCAAGGCCGACGCGGACGTGGCCTACGCGCGGATCTTCTTCGACTCCGGCCCCGACCGGAACGCGGCCGCGTGGGAGAAGCTGCTCTCGCTCGGCGACGACTCGCGGCACTACTACTTCAAGGTGCTCGCCGCGAAGCGGATCATGCACCTCTACCGGACGAACCCGGCGGAGCTCGCCGCCGTGGCGCGGCTGCACGCGCGGAAGCACTCGCACGAGGAGGTCATGCACCCCTCGTCGCGGACGAGGGTGTTCGACGGCGCGCGCGAGATCGCGGCGGCGCGCGAGGGAGCCGAGCTGCTGCCGGTGCCGAACCGCCCCGACGAGCTCCACTTCGAGATCTCGCCGGGGATGGGGTCGCTCGCGCCGAAGCTCGGCGTGAAGAAGACGACGTACCGCGCCCTGCGGCCGGAGGCGCTCGCGGCGCTGACGTACCTCGCACAGCGCGTCCAGCAGGTCGGCGGCACGAAGACGCCGCTCATCCTCACGAGCACGGTCAGGGACTGGGGCTACCAGCGCCGCCTGATGCGCGTGAACACGATGGCCGCTCGCTCGTACTCGATCCACACGACCGGCTACGCGTTCGACATCGCACGCGCCTGGAACAGCAGGCGCCAGGCGGCGGCGGTGCAGTTCGTCCTCGACCGGATGGTCGCGCACGGGCTGATCGCGTACATCAAGGAGCCGCACGCGATCCACGTCGCGGTGTCGCGCGACGCGGAGATGCTCATCCCGGCGATGCTCGGCGCCCGGGCCTCAGAGGCCGATCCCGCGCCGGAGGTCGAGGTCGATCCGCCGCTGCCGGCGAAGCCGCTCGCGCCCGAGCTGCGGGAGGAGGCGCACGTGGTCCGCGGGCGGAGCGCCGCCGAGCCGCCCGCCGAGGCGACGCAGGCAGCGGCCGCGGCGGCGAAGCCGCGGGTCGCCGAGACTCCGGCCGAGCCGAAGCGCGGCTTCCTCGAGCAGCTCCGCGACTTCCTCGGCGTCTGGACGCCGACGCCGTGACGACCTAGGCGCTCCGCGGCTCGAGCACCGCCTGCGTCTGCGTGACGCGGGCGACGTGACGGCCGCCGTCGTCGAACAGGTCGGTCTCGACGACGACGGTCGTCCGCCCTCGGTGGAGCGGCCGCGAGCGTGCCAGGAGGTGCCCGGCCGAGACGCCGGCGAAGAAGTTCGTCTTCGACTCGATCGTCGCCGTGCCGGCGCCCTGGGGCAGGTTGAGGAACGCGCAGACCGCGCCGGCGGAGTCCGCGAGGGCCATCAGCGCCCCGCCGTGGAGGACACCGCCGGTCGTGCAGAGGTCCTCCCGCCACGCGAGGCGCGCCCGCACCTCGTCGGGGCCGGAGCCGTCGACGACCTCGAACCCGAGCAGGCGCGCGAAGGGCATCGCGCCGAGCGCGAGCTCCGTCAGCCGGGCGTCGCGCTCCGGCTCAGGCGGCAACGCCCGCGAAGCCCGGGATGATGTCCTGCCCGTACGCGCGCAGCGTCTCCTCCTGTCCGTGCGTCATGAGGTAGACGTTGAACTGGTCGACGCCGACGGACTCGAGCTCGCGCAGCTTCGCGGCCGCCTGGCCCGCGTCGCCGATGACGCAGAACCGGTCGCAGATCTCGTCGCTGACGAACTCGCCGTGCTTCGCGCCGACGCGGGAGTGCTCCGAGTAGTCGTAGAACTTCCGCGCCTTCACGTAGTCGGTGAGCGCCTCCGGGATCTCGGAGTCCCAGCCGTACTTCTCGATC
>DATLFU010000068.1:0-18558 GCA_035540835.1 Gaiellaceae bacterium | reverse complement strand
GCCGGAGGCGGCGCGGCGGGAGGCAGTGGCGTCGTCAGCGGGCGCCGCAGTCGCCGCCGCCGCGCCGGGAGCCGCCGCGCCGCGCGCGGTCGCCGCATCGGCGGCCGCGGTCGAGCGGAGCCCAGCCGCGGCCGCGACGATGCAAGCCGCCACGGCGGCGAGCACGAAGGCGAGCCGAGCGATCCGGCGAGTCTACTGGCGCTGCTCCCGCACCAGCGAAAACCAGGGTCTGACCCTGCAGTTGGCCGCGCGGGACCTGTCTCGTGTCGCGGGGGCGTGCCGGTTTCGTGCCGATTCCGTGACGGCGCCGGAACGGGGCGCCCGCGGAGGTACCGTCGCCGAATGGCGCGGCAGCTTCGGACGCTCCTCCCGGACGGCTACTTCCACGTCTCCACGCGGGGCGTCGAGCAGCGCCTCGTCTTCCTGACGGACGACGACCGCCGCGAGTTCCTCCGGATCCTCCTCCAGGTCGTCGAGCGCCGTCGCTGGTCGATGGAGGCGTTCTGCCTGATGGGCAACCACTACCACCTCGTCGTCGAATGCCCCCGCGAGCAGCTCTCCCTCGGGATGCAGCGCCTGAACGGCGTCTACGCGCAGCGCTTCAACCGCACGCACGGCCGCTGGGGACACCTGTGGGGCGACCGCTTCGCCTGCCGCGTCGTCGAGTCCGAGGAGCAGCTGGCCCGCACCGTCGACTACGTCCTCGACAACCCCGTCCGCGCCGGCCTCTGCGAGCATCGCGAGGACTGGCCGTGGAGCCACGCGAGCGCGCGCCACCGGCAGCTGGACGAACGTACGTTCGACGGATACACTAGGCAGCCGGATGGCTGCCGACGAGCTCATCGTCCACGGCGCCCGCGAGCACAACCTGAAGGACATCACCGTCAGGCTGCCGCGGAACGCGCTCATCTGCGTCACGGGCCTCTCCGGCTCGGGGAAGTCGAGCCTCGCCTTCGACACGATCTACGCGGAGGGCCAGCGCCGCTACGTGGAGTCCCTCTCCGCCTACGCCCGGCAGTTCCTGCAGATGATGGAGAAGCCGGACGTCGACTCGATCGACGGCCTCAGCCCCGCGATCTCGATCGACCAGAAGACGACGTCGCGGAACCCGCGCTCGACCGTCGGCACCGTCACCGAGATCTACGACTACCTGCGCCTCCTCTACGCGCGGGTCGGCCGCCCGCACTGCCCCGTCTGCGGGCGCCCGATCGCCGGCCAGAGCCTCGACCAGATCGTGGAGCAGATCCTCGCACTCCCGGACGGGACGCGGTTCACGGTGAACGCGCCGATCGTGCGCGACCGCAAGGGCGAGTACCGCGACCTCCTCGAGGAGCTCCGCCGCGACGGCTTCACGCGCGTGAAGGTGGACGGGGAGCAGCGGCTGCTGGACGAGCCGATCGAGCTCGACAAGAAGTTCAAGCACACGATCGAGGTGGTCGTGGACCGCCTCGTGATGAAGGCCGAGATCCGCCAGCGGCTGACGCAGTCCGTGGAGACGGCGGCGCAGCTCGCGGAGGGGCTCGTCGCGGTCGACGTCGTCGACGGCGAGTCGCTCCTCTTCAGCGAGAACTTCGCGTGCCCCGAGCACGGCGTCTCGCTCCCCGAGCTCCAGCCGCGGATCTTCTCCTTCAACTCGCCGCACGGCGCGTGCCCGCGCTGCCACGGCCTCGGCGCGCAGCAGGAGATCGACCCGGACCTGCTCGTCCCCGACACGTCGCTCTCGATCGGCGAGGGCGCGCTCGTCCCATGGGCCGTCGGCAACTCGAGCTTCTACGAGTCGGTGATCCAGGCGATCGCCGACCGCTACGAGATCGACCTCGACACGCCGTGGCGCGACCTGACGGAGCAGCAGCAGAACTACTTCCTCTACGGGACGAAGGGCGACCGCGTCTACGTCCAGTACCGGAACCGGATGGGCCGGCGCCGCTCGTACATGCTCGCGTTCGAGGGCATCGTCTCGAGCCTCGAGCGCCGCTACCGCGAGACCGACTCGTCGACGCAGCGCGAGCGGATCGAGGAGTACATGAGCTTCCGCCCCTGCCCGACGTGCAAGGGTGCGCGCCTCAAGCCGGAGGTGCTCGCGGTCACCGTCGGCGGGAAGAACATCCACGAGTTCACGCGCTTCTCCGTCACGCGGGCGCTCGCGTTCCTCGACGAGCTCGACCTGACGCCGACGGAGCTCCTGATCGGCGAGCGGATCGTCAAGGAGATCCGCGAGCGGCTGACGTTCCTCGACAACGTCGGCGTGGGCTACCTGAACCTCGACCGCGCCGCGGCGACGCTCTCCGGCGGCGAGGCGCAGCGCCTCCGGCTCGCGACGCAGATCGGATCGCAGCTCGTCGGCGTCCTCTACATCCTCGACGAGCCGTCGATCGGCCTCCACCAGCGGGACAACGACAAGCTGATCACGACGCTCGAGCGGCTGCGGGACCTCGGGAACACCGTCCTCGTCGTCGAGCACGACGAGCAGATGATGCGCTCCTCGGACTGGCTCGTGGACATGGGGCCGGGCGCCGGCGAGCACGGCGGCCGCGTCGTCGCGGAGGGGCGGGCGCCGGAGGTCGAGGCGCACCCCGACTCGGTCACGGGGCAGTTCCTCTCGGGCCGGCGCAGGATCGCGATCCCGGACCGCCGCCCGCCCGACAACGGCACCTTCACGGTCCGCGGCGCGCGGATGCACAACCTCAAGGGGATCGACGTCGAGTTCCCGGTCGGCCGGTTCGTCTGCGTCACCGGCGTCTCCGGCTCCGGGAAGTCGACGCTCGTGAACGAGATCGTCTACAAGTCGCTCGCGAACCGTCTCAACCGGATGCGCGTGAAGCCCGGCGCCCACGACGCGGTCGAGGGCATCGAGTGCTTCGACAAGGTGATCGACATCGACCAGCGCCCGATCGGCCGGACGCCGCGCTCGAACCCGGCGACGTACACGGACCTGTTCACGCACATCCGCGAGCTGTACTCGCTGACGCCGGAGGCGAAGGTGCGCGGCTACAAGCCAGGGCGCTTCTCGTTCAACGTCCGCGGCGGCCGCTGCGAGACGTGCAAGGGCGACGGCCAGATCAAGATCGAGATGCACTTCCTGCCGGACGTCTACGTCCCCTGCGAGACGTGCGGCGGCCGGCGCTACAACCGCGAGACGCTGGAGGTGCGGTTCAAGGGGAAGTCGATCGCCGACGTGCTCGAGATGTCGGTCGAGGAGGCGCTCCGCTTCTTCGCGAAGATCCCGAAGCTGCGCCGCCGCCTCCAGACGCTCCACGACGTCGGCCTCGACTACATCAAGCTCGGCCAGCCGGCGACGACGCTCTCCGGCGGTGAGGCGCAGCGCGTCAAGCTCGCCGCGGAGCTGTGCAAGGTCGCGACCGGCCGGACGCTCTACATCCTCGACGAGCCGACGACCGGCCTCCACTTCGCCGACATCGAGAAGCTCCTCGAGGTGCTGCAGCGGCTCGTCGACAGCGGCAACACCGTGCTCGTGATCGAGCACAACCTCGACGTGATCAAGCAGGCGGACTGGGTGGTTGACCTCGGCCCGGAGGGCGGCGAGGCAGGCGGGGAGCTCGTCGCGGTCGGCACGCCCGAGGACGTCGCGGAGGTGCCGGGGTCGTTCACCGGGCGCTTCCTGCGCGAGCTGCTGCCGCCGCGGCGGACGGCGAAGTCGCGCGCGCGGACGCCTGCCGCGGCATGAGCGCCGAGCGGGCGTGGTGGGCGCGCGTGCCGCTCGTCCTCCGGAGGCCACGCGAGGTCTTCGCCGCGCTCCGCGACGAGTCGGACGAGCAGGCACACGCGCGGCAGGAGCCGGTGCTCGCGATCGTCGTCCTCGCGGGGATGGCCGCGCTGCTCTCCACGGCCCGCGCCGGCGAACTGCTCGACCAGCCGGGGCGGGGCGACCTCGTCGTCGCCGTCTGGGCGTTCGTCGGCGGGATGGTCTACGGCGCCGCGGTCTACTTCGCGCTCGGGGTGCTCGTCCTGCTCGGGATGACGCTGGCGGGGTCGCTCGTGCGCTACCGCGCCGCGCGCCACCTGCTGGCGTACGCCGCGGTGCCGCTCGCGCTGTCGCTCGGGCTCTGGCCGCTGCGGCTCCTGCTCTTCGGGCGCGACAGCTTCCGCACCGGCGGCTCCGACGCAACGGCGGCGGGGACGGCGCTCGACGTCCTCCAGAGCGGGTTCGCCCTCTGGGCGGTCGTGCTGCTCGCGCTCGGCATCCGCGCCTACACCGGGTTCGGCTGGGGCCGCTCGCTCGCGGCCGCGGCGATCCCCGCGGCGCTACCGCTCGCGCTCCTCGCGCGCGGCCACGGCCTCGTCTGACAGCACCGCCTCGAACGCCTCCAGCTCCTCCGGCGGCATCGCGTAGGTGTGGCGCTCGTCCGGGAACGCGCCGGAGCGCACCTCCGCCGCGTACGTCTCGAGGCCGCGGCGGATCTCGCCGGCCACGTCCGCGTACCGCTTGAC
This sequence comes from Gaiellaceae bacterium, assembly GCA_035540835.1. Classification (GTDB taxonomy): domain Bacteria; phylum Actinomycetota; class Thermoleophilia; order Gaiellales; family Gaiellaceae; genus DATLFU01. The sequence goes on along the minus strand of DATLFU010000068.1, from coordinate 14,109 downwards.
GAACCGCGGCGCGTGGCCGTCGTAGAGGCCAAGCAGGTCGTGCCAGACGAGCACCTGTCCGTCGCACCCCGCGCCCGCGCCGATCCCGATCGTCGGAATCGCGAGCGCGCGGCTGATCCGCTCCGCCACCGGCGCGGGGACGGCCTCGAGCACGAGCGCGAAGCACCCGGCCGCCTCCAGCGCGAGCGCGTCCGCGTACAGCTGCACCGCCTTCGCCGCCGTCCGCCCCTGCGCCTTGAACCCGCCGAGCGACGTCGCGCTCTGCGGCGTCAGGCCGATGTGCCCCACGACGGGGATCCCGGCTCCGACGATCGCGCGGACGCGCGGGAGCATCGGCCCGGCGCCCTCGAGCTTGACCGCGTCAGCGTGCGCCTCCTTGACGAAGCGGACGGCGTTCGCGAGCGCCTGCTCGTCCGACACCTGGAACGAGCCGAAGGGCATGTCCGCGACGACGAGCGGCCGGGTGGCGCCGCGGGTGACCGCGCGCGTCAGCACGACCATCTCGTCCATCGTCGCCGGCACCGTCGACTCGTGGCCGAGCACGGTCATCGCCGCGGAGTCGCCGACGAGGACGACGTCGACGCCGGCCTCGTCGGCGAGGCGCCCGCCGGGCGCGTCGTAGGCCGTCACCATCACGATCTTGCGGCCGAGCCGCTTGAGCTCCGCCAGCTCGGGGAGCGTCAGCTTCGTCCGATCGGGGGCGGCGTAGCGCGGGGTCATGGCTGGTCCTCCCGGAGTGGGACGTTGTCGATGAGCCGCACGCCGCCCACGCGGACGGCGGCGGCGAGGACGGGCGGGTCGAAGTCCGCGACCTCGACGTAGTCGACGTCGAGGCCGTCGAGGGCGGCGCGAGCGAGCGCGGGATCGCGCGTCGCGAGCGCGCGCGGGAGCGCGAGCGCGCGCTCGCGGTCCTGCGGCGAGAGCAGCGCGTTGCGCGACGAGAGCGCGAGCCCGTCCGCGTCGCGGACGGTGGGGAGGACGCGCACCTCGAGCTCCAGGTCGAGGTCGCGCACGAGCCGCTTCACCACCGCCGCCTGCTGCGCGTCCTTCTGGCCGAAGTACGCGCGGCGCGGCCGCACGATGTTGAACAGCTTCAGGCAGATCGTCGCGACCCCGCGGAAGTGGCCGGGGCGCGCCGCGCCCTCGAGTTCGCGCGAGAGCCCCTCCACCTCGACCCACGTCTGGAACCCGGGCGGGTACAGCTCCTCCGCGGCCGGAGCGAACAGCAGGTCGACGCCGGCTTCCGCCGCGAGCAGCGCATCGGCGGCCTCGTCGCGCGGGTAGCGAGCCAGATCCGCCGCGTCGTCGAACTGGGCGGGGTTGACGAAGACGCTGGCGACGACGACCCCGCATTCCGCGCGCGCCGCCTCGAACAGCGACCGGTGGCCCGCGTGGAGGGCGCCCATCGTCGGCACGAGGCCGACGTCGCGAGCGCCGTCGAGCGCCGCGCGAACCTCGGCGATCCTCCGCACGGTCCTCATACGCGCGCCCCCGCGGCGCCCGCGAGCGCGCGGTACAGCGGCTCGAGGTGCGGCGTCTCCGCGCGAATCGCCGTCAGGTGCGCCTCGACCGTCGTCCAGTCGCCGCGGACGATCGGCCCCGTCGGCCGGAAGCCGTTCTCGATCGTCCGCAGCATCAGCGGCACGAGCGCCTCCGCGGGCGCGCCCGCGGCCTCGAGCAGCTCCGACGCGGCGCGGTGGAGCGTGACGAGGTAGCTGGACGCGAGCGCCGCGCCGGCGTGGTACACCGGCCGCTCGGCGTCCTCCAGCTCGAACGGCTCGAGCGCGAGCAGCCGCGCGAGCGCGAAGCCGCGCTCCACCGCCTCCGGCGTCTCGCCGCTGACGGCCGCCCAGGCGCCGTCGAGCTGCTCCGGGCCCCGCTCGTGCACGAACGTCTGCAGCGGGTGGACGCTGAAGCGCCGCTCGTGCGGGGCGAGCGCCGAGAGGCGCGTGGCGCCGCTCACGTGCGCGACCCACGGCCCGGGCTCGACCTCCGCGGCCGCGTCCGCGATCGCCGAGTCTGGGACGCAGAGGAGGACGAGCTCCGGCTCCCGCCCGTCGAGCGCGACGCCGCGCTCCCGCAGGCGGGCTGCCACGGCCGACCCTACGCGGCCGGCGCCGATGAGGCGTGCGCTCGTGAACATGGGCTCCAGTTCCGTGCTCGGATACCGGGCGCCCGGATCGTAGCGCTACGCGCGCGCGAGGCGGGCGCGGAGGTTCGCGCGCACCTGCGGCCACTCGTCGTCGACGACGCTGTACCACGCGGAGTCGCGGTTCTCGCCGTCGCGGACGAGCATCTTCTTCCGGTGGATCCCCTCGAACTGCGCGGGAAGCGCCGCCAGCGCCGCGCGCGACCGCTCGTTGCGCGCGTCCGTCTTGAACTCGACGCGGCGGCAGCCGAGCCGCTCGAACGCGTGGTCGAGCAGGAGCAGCTTCGCCTCGGCGTTCGCGCCGGTGCCCCAGGCGCTGCGGACGAGCCACGTGTAGCCGATCTCGAGGCACCGGTGCTCCGGCGCCAGCGCGAGGTAGCGCGTGCTCCCGAGCGCCGCCCCGGTGCGTGCGTCGCGCTGCACGAAGGGGAGCTCCGTTCCCGCGGCGGCGGCCTCGAGCGCGTCGTCGAGCCACCGCGCGAAGATCTCCGCGCGGGAGCCGTCGACGGTCATCCAGCGCCAGACGGCGGGGTCGGACGCGGCCGCGGCGAGCTCCTCTCGGTGCTCGTCGCGCAGCGGCTCGAGGAGGACGAGGCGCCCCCGCAGCGTCACCGGCTCCACCCACACGGAGCCGAGTATGCTGGAGCCGTGCCGATCTACGAGTACGTGTGCATGGAGTGCGAGTCGCACTTCGAGGAGCTCGTCCGCAACGGCGAGGCCGTCGCGTGCCCCGAGTGCTCCGCGGCGAACGTGAAGCGGCAGTTCTCCGTCTTCGCGGCGCACGGGACGAGCACGCAGCCGAGCTTCGGCGGCTCGGCCGGCGGCGGCTGCTGCGGCGGCGGCTGCGGCTGCGGCCACTAGCCGGTTCGGACGCGCCCGGCCGAGCCCCGGCGTCCGGGACGCGCCGTAGACTCCTGCGCGTGGACGACCCGGCCGCCCGCGCCGCAGGGCTTCGAGTTCTCTCCGAGAGCGTCTCCGGCTGCACGCGCTGCCGGCTGGCCGAGGGCCGGACCCAGGTCGTCTTCGGCGCGGGGCACCCGGACGCGGACGTGATGTTCGTCGGCGAGGCGCCGGGCTTCCACGAGGACCAGCAGGGCGTCCCGTTCGTCGGCCAGGCGGGGAAGCTGCTCGACCGGCTCCTCGCCGGGATCGGGCTCGCGCGCAGCGACGTCTACATCGCGAACGTCCTCAAATGCCGCCCGCCCGGCAACCGCGACCCGCAGCCGGACGAGATCGAGGCGTGCGAGGGCCACCTCTTCCGCCAGATCTCCCTGATCCGGCCGAAGGTGGTCGCGACGCTCGGCAACTTCGCGACGAAGCTCCTGTCGGGGAAGCCGCACGGGATCACGCGCGTCCACGGGCAGGAGCAGGAGGTGACGCTCGGCGGCTTCAGCGTCGTCCTGTACCCGCTCTACCACCCCGCGGCGGCGCTCTACACGCCGGCGATGCTGAAGGTGCTGGAGTCGGACTTCGCGCGCCTGCCCGGGTTGATCGGGCGCGTCGCGGCGGCCGAGCCGCTCCCCGCCGTCGCGGAAGAGCCTGCGCCTACCGCGGCCCGTCCCGCGGTGCAGCTCGGCCTGTTCTAGCCGCGACTCCGCCGGCGACCAGGACCGCGCCCGCCGCGACCAACAGCGGCACCGCGGCCCCGACCCGAGCGGCGCGACGCCTGCCGGCAGCTCCGGCGCGGCGTAGCCCGCCGCGAACGACGCGACCGCCGCCCCCGCGCCGGCGGCGGCGCCGGCGACGAACGGCCCCGGGCGCCAGAGCGCCGCGCCGCCGAGGAGGAGCGCCGCGACGCCCAGTCCGAGGAAGTGCGGGTTCTCGAGCGACGGCGCGGCGGGGGCGAGCGTCGCGTCGGGGCCGACGAAAGGCTGGAACGCCGCGGCCGCGAGGAGCGCCGCGGCGACGCCGCCTGCGATCGGCAGGAGCCGCGGCCGCACCGGTCCGGTGCCGCCGACCGCGCGGACGTGCACGACCGCCGAGCCGAGGACGAGCGCCGCGCCGACGGCGAGCACCGCGGAGCCCCACGGACGCGACTCCAGCGGCGCGGCGAGCGACGTCGCCACGTGCCCCGCTCCGGCGACGAGCGCGAGCGCGCCGCAGCCGGCGAGGACGCCTGCCGCGAACGGCTGCGGCTGCGACGAGCGGAGCCGCGGCGCGATGACGGCCGCGAGGACGAAGACCACGGTCGGCCACAACGCCTCCCACGGGCGGCGCAGCGCGACCTGGTCGGCGTAGGCCCACTCGTGGTAGCCCAGACGGTTCGGTGTCACGAGCGCTCCTGCGAGGAGCGCGGCCCCGGCGAAGGCCGGCGTGCGCAGCGGCCGGAGCGAGCCGCCGCCGCGCCGCCAGACGGCGCCGCTCGCCACGGCGCCGGCGGCCGCGAAGGCGACCGCCGCCCACCATCCCACGCGCAGGTCGATCGTTACCGCCGGGTCACCTTCGGGGGTGAACAGCGGATCGCGCCGCCGCCCGAGCGACGCGAGCGCGACGACCGCGAGGAGCGACACCGCCGCCGCAACGCCGGGAGCGCGCCGCACCGCGAACACCGCCGCCAGGACGAGCGCGACGAACGCGAGCGTGGCCGCCCCGCCGCGCGCGACGACGTGGCTGCCGAGCAGCAGCTCGTTCTCCCGCTCCTCCTCGACGGTGTCGCGGCGCGGCGTGCACGAGTCCCCCTCCTCCAGCCGCGACGGGTCGCACCGCGCCTCGGGCACGCGCCCGACGACCAGGTCGAGACCGCGCGGCTCGACCACGACCGGGCCGCACGAGACCGTCGCGAAGGGCAGCGCGAACGCGGCGAGCGCGGCGGCGACCGGAGCCATCGTCAGGAGCCGGGTCCGCCGCACGCGCCACCTTTACCCTGCGCCTGTGCAGGTCGAATCGACGTCGCCGGAGCAGACCGAGGAGCTGGCCGCGCGCCTCGCCTCGCTCCTGCGCCCGGGAGACGTCGTGACGGTGTCGGGAGAGCTCGGCGCGGGGAAGACGACGTTCGTCCGCGGCGCCTGCCGGGCACTCGGCGTCACCGACCGCGTCACGAGCCCCACCTTCACGATCGGGCACCGGTACCGTGGCCGCGTGGACGTGTCCCACCTCGACCTCTACCGCTTCGCGGCGGTGTCGAGTGCGGAGTGGGGGGATCTCGAGCCGTACTTCGACGACGCCGTCGTCTTCGTCGAGTGGCCCGAGGCCGCCGGCGACGAGCTGCCGGCGCCGCGCGCGCGCGTCCGCCTCGGCCATCGCTCGCCGACGAGCCGCACCCTCGCCGTCGAGGGCGACGAGGCGCTCGTGCGCGACCTCGCCGCCGCATGCTGATCCTCGCGTTCGACACCGCGACCGACGTCGCCACGAGCGCGCTCGTGTGGGACGGCGAGGTGCTGGGCGAGCTGCGCTCGCGCCCGATCACGCTCCTGGAGGACGTCGACGCGCTGCTCCGCCGCGGCGGCGTCCGCGACTCGCAGCTCGAGGGCCTCGCCGTCGGCGTCGGCCCCGGCAGCTTCACCGGGCTGCGCATGGGCCTCGCGACCGCGCGCGCCCTCTCGTTCGCGCTCGACCTGCCCGTCGCGGGGGTGTCGACACTTGCCGCGCTCGCCGCCGGCGCCCCCGGCGCGACGCCGGTGGTCGACGCGCGCCGGCGCGAGGTGTTCGCGCTCGTCGACGGGGAGCCGCGGGTGCTCGCCCCGGCCGACCTCGCCGTCGAAGCGGGCGCCGTCTGCGTCGGCGACGGCGCGCTGCGGTACCGCTCCCTGCTCGAGGCGGCGGGCGCCGACGTCCCGCCCGGCGAGGACGAGCGGCACCTCCCGCTCGCGCGCCACCACGCCGCGCTCGCGGAGGGCTTCGGCCCTGCCGAGCTCGTGGAGCCGCTGTACCTGCGCGTCCCCGACGCGGAGCGGGCGGCGCCGTGACCGTCGAGATCCGCCGCCTCGGGATGCGCGACCTCCACGCGGTGGAGGAGATCGAGCGCAGCTCGTACGCGACGCCGTGGTCGCGCTCGATGTTCGCGGGCGAGGTGACGAAGCCGTCGTCGATCTGCCTCGGCGCGTTCGACCCGGACGACGACCACCTGCTCGGCTACGCGATCGTGTCGCGGTACGTCGACGCGTGGCACGTGATGAACCTCGCCGTCGCCCCGGAGGCGCGCCGCCGCGGCGTCGCGCGCGCGCTCCTCGCGCGGCTGTTCGAGCTCACCGGCGGCGAGGCGCGCCGCGGGTACACGCTCGAGGTGCGCGTCTCGAACGCCGCCGCGATCCGGCTCTACGAGAGCGCGGGCTTCAAGCCTCGCGGGATCCGCCGCGGCTACTACACCGACAACCGCGAGGACGCGCTGATCATGTGGAAGGACCCGGTGCACGCGCCGGCCGAGGCGTGATCCTCGGGATCGAGACCTCCTGCGACGAGACCGCGGCCGCGCTCGTCACGGACGAGGGGCAGATCCGCGCGAACGTCGTGTCGTCGCAGGCGGACCTGCACGCCCGCTTCGGCGGCGTCGTGCCCGAGGTCGCGTCGCGCCGGCACCTCGAGCTCGTCGTCCCGGTCGTGCGCGACGCGCTCGACCAGGCGGGCGCGCGCCTCGACGACGTCGACCGAATCGCGGTCACGCGCGGCCCGGGGCTGATCGGCGCGCTCCTCGTCGGCGTCTCCGCGGCGAAGGCGCTCGCGTGGGCGCGGCGCGTCCCGCTCGTCCCCGTCGACCACCTGCACGGCCACGTCGCGTCGCTCTACCTCGGGGACGACGCGCTCGAGCCGCCCTTCCTCTGCCTGCTCGCGAGCGGCGGGCACACGATGCTGCTCGACGTCCGGGAGCGCGGCTCGTTCACGGTCCTGGGGACGACGCTGGATGACGCCGCCGGCGAGGCGTTCGACAAGGGCGCGCGGCTGCTCGGGCTCGGGTATCCCGGCGGCGCCGCGATCGACCGCCTCGCGCGCGAGGGCGATCCGGCTGCGTTCGCGTTCCCCCTCGCGCGCGTCGCGGGGCTCGACTTCTCCTTCTCGGGCGTCAAGACGGCGCTGCTGTACGCGCTCCGCGACCTCGGCGAGGGCGAGGTGGAGCGGCGGAGGGCCGACCTCGCCGCGTCGTACCAGCGGGCGATCGTCACCGCGCTCGTGCGGCGCACGCGCGAGGCGGCGGAGCGCACGGGCGCCGGACGGATCGCGATCGTCGGCGGCGTCGCCGCCAACTCGGAGCTGCGCGCGTCGCTCCCGGAGGCCGTGGCGGCGCCGCTTCGCCTGTGCACCGACAACGCGGCGATGATCGCGTCCGCCGCCCGGTACGCCGACCCCGTCCCGTATCCGGACTATCTTGCGCTCGACGCGTATGCGTAGCTCCTCCTCGCCCTCGACCCGGCACCGCGTCCTCGTCCTCGCCGCGGTCGCGCTCGCCGCGTGCGTCGCCGTCGTCGCCGCGGCGGGCGTCGCACGCCAGCAGGAACGGCGCGCCGCCGCCGTCGCCTGGGAGGGACTCGTCGGCGAGCCGCGCGCGCAGGTCGACGTCGGGCAGCGCGTGATCGTCGTCCTGAATGCGCCGTCGCTCGCCGACCGCGTCGCCGAGAGCGGCGGCCGCGCCGGGGGCGGGCAGATGCGGCTCTGGACGGCGCGCATCCGGCGCGACCAGGCGCTCTTCATCTCGCGGATGGGCGTGCAGGGCGCCGAGATCCACCCGGAGTTCACGTACGTGCGCGTGCTCAACGGCTTCTCCGCGCCGCTCGACCCGCGCGCGATCGCGCTGCTCGAGCGCTCGCCCGACGTCGCGGGGATCTACCCCGTGCGGCCCGCGTACCCGAGCTCGCTCTCGACGCGGCTGCTCGACGGGAAGGTCTTCAGCGACGAGAGCGGGATGCGGCACGGCGTCGGGCTGCCCGGGTACGACGGCCGCGGCGTGACGATCGCGCTCCTCGACACGGGCGTCGACCGCGCGCAGCCGTTCCTCCGCGGGCGCGTGCAGGCGGGGATCGACGTCGTCGGCGGCAGCGACACCGCGCTCGCCGCCGCGCGGCCCGACAACGCGATCGAGCTCGAGCGGCACGGGACGCAGCTCGCGGGGCTCCTCGTCGGCCTCGCCGGCCCCGGCGGGATCGCCGGCGTCGCTCCCGGGGCGACGGTGCTCCCGATCCGCGTCGCGGGGTGGCAGCGCGACGCGACCGGCGGATGGGCGCTCTACGCCCGCACGGACCAGATCGTCGCCGGCCTGGAGCGCGCCGTCGACCCGAACGACGACGGCATCGCGCACGACGCGGCGCGCGTCGCCGTCCTCGGCGTCACCGAGCGGTACGCCGCGTTCAGCGACGGCCCCGTCGCGCGCGCCGTCGCGGGCGCGACGAAGCTCGACACGCTCGTCGTCGTCCCGGCGGGGAACGACGGGCCGGTCGGTCCCGGCTTCGGCAGTGTGGCCGGGCCCGGCGGCGCCCCAGCCGCGCTCACGGTCGGCGCCGCCGACCTGCGCCGCCAGCACCAGGAGGCGCGCGTCGTCGTCCGGACGGGGCTGCGCGTCGTGCTCGAGCGCGTCGTGCCGCTCGCGGGGATCGTCGCTCCGGAGCGGCCGCTGACGCTCCCGGTCGCGGCGCCGCGGCTGTTCGCGCCCGACGATCCGCCGGCGGACCAGGGCGCCGCGCTCGCGCTCGGCGACTTCTTCGACGAGAACGGCTACAGCCTCGTCGCCGGACGGGCGGCGGTCGTGCCCGGCGGGCCGGCGGCGGCGCGGACGGTGCAGTTCGCCGCGCGGGCCGGTGCCGCGGCGGTCGTCGTCTACGGCGGCGCGCTTCCGGCCGGCGCGCTCGGTCTCGACGAACGGGTGCCGGTGCCCGTCGTCGGCGTCCCGGAGGAGGCGGGACGGGCCCTGCTCGACGCGATCGAGGCGGGCGCGAGCGCCGGCGTGTCGATCGGCACCCCGCACGCGCCGGCGCCGCTCCCCGACGGGCAGGTTGCCGGCTTCTCCTCGCAGGGGCTCGCCTTCGACGGGCGCGTCAAGCCGGAGCTGACGGCGCCGGGCGTCGGTCTCGCGACGAGCGACCCCGGCGCGAACGAGGACGGATCGCCGCGCTACTCGACCGTCAACGGCTCGAGCGCCGCCGCCGCGATCGCGGGCGGCGCCGCGGCGCTGCTCGTCCAGGCGCGCCCGAGCCTCGACGCGCTCGCGATCAAGAGCCTCCTCGTCGGCAGCGCGCAGCCGTTCTCGGCGACCTCCGTCCTCGTCCAGGGCGCCGGGCTCGTCGACGTCGGCAGCGCCGCGTCCGCAGAGGTCGTCGCGACCCCCACGACGCTCGCGTTCGGCCGCGCCACGGAGCCGCGCTGGAGCCGCACGCTCCCGATCACGCTCCGGAACCTGTCGACGCGGACGCTGCGCCTGCGCGTCGACGTGGACCCGCAGGGCTTCCCCGCGGCCGAGACGTTCGTGACGGTGCAGCCGCGGCGGGTCGTGCTCCGCCCGGGCGGAGCGGTGCGCATCCGCGTGCAGGCGCGTGTCCCCGAGCACGCGCCGGGCGGGCCTCCGGCCGAGGGCGCCGTCGTCGTCCGCCCCGCGAGCGGCGCCGGGCGCGCCGTCCGCGTCCCGTACGCGGTCGCGTTCGCTCCGACGGAGCGGCCGCTCCTCGCGGACGTCGCCCTCAGCGAGCAGGCGTTCCCGCGCTCCGATACGACGCCGGCGGTCCTCACACTCCAGGCAGGGCGCGTCCGCAGCGTCGGCGGCGTCGAGGAGCTCGAGCCGGTCGCGCGCCTCGACGTCGAGGTCTGGACCGCCTCCGGGAAGCGCATCGGCGTCGTCGCGCGGCTCCGGAACATCCTCCCGGGCAACTACGCCTTCGGGATCACCGGGCGCGGCCCCGCCGGCGACCGCCTCCCCGCGGGCGGGTACCGGCTGCGCGTCGTCGCCCATCCCGTCGGCGAGGGCGACCCGACGGTCGAGGTGCTGCCCTTCCGCATCACAGTAGACTCCGCGCCGTGACGACCGCGGTGCCGACCGGCTCGCACCTCAACGAGAATCCGTTCGAGATCGCGCGGAAGCAGCTCCGCAACGTCGGCCGCGTGTTCGGGCTCGACGACGACCTCGTCGGCGTGCTCTCGGAGTGCAAGAAGGCGGTCGAGGTCTCGATCCCGACGCGGATGGACGACGGGACGGTCGAGGTCTTCCAGGGCTTCCGCGTCACGCACAACATCGCCCGCGGCCCCTCGAAGGGCGGGATCCGCTACCACCCCGGCGTCACGCTCGACCAGGTGAAGGCGCTCTCCATGTGGATGACGTGGAAGTGCGCGCTGATGGGGATCCCGTTCGGCGGCGCGAAGGGCGGCGTCGTCTGCGACCCGAAGACGATGTCGCGCGCGGAGCTCGAGCGGATGACCCGCCGCTACACGAGCGAGATCATCAACGAGATCGGCCCGGAGCGCGACATCCCCGCGCCGGACGTCGGGACGGACTCCAGCGTGATGGCCTGGATCTTCGACACGTACTCGATGAACAAGGGCCATTCCGTCCTCGGGGTCGTGACGGGGAAGCCGACGGAGATCGGCGGCTCGCTCGGCCGCCGCGAGGCGACGGCGCGCGGCGCGCTGTACTGCATCCGCGACGCGCTGCGGAAGCAGGGGCGCGAGTTCGCCGGGGTCTCCGTCGCCGTCCAGGGCTTCGGCAAGGTCGGCAGCTCGCTCGCGCGGTTCCTCGCCGAGAGCGGCGCGAAGGTCGTGGCCGTCTCCGACACGTCCGGCGGGCTCCACGATCCGAACGGGCTCGACGTCGGGCGCGCGCTCGCGCACAAGGAGGAGACGGGCTCGCTCGCGGGGATGCGCGGCGCGGAGGCGATCACGAACGAGGAGCTCCTCCAGCTCGAGTGCGACGTGCTCGCGCCGTGCGCGCTCGAGCAGGTGCTCCACGACGGGAACGCCGACGGCGTCCGCGCCCGCATCGTCGCCGAGTGCGCGAACGGCGCGCTGACGCCCGGGGCCGACGAGATCCTCGAGGAGCGCGGCGTGCTCGTCCTGCCCGACGTCCTCGCGAACGCCGGCGGCGTCGTCGTCTCGTACTTCGAGTGGGTGCAGGGCCTCCAGGAGTACTTCTGGAAGGAGAGCGAGGTGAACGCGAAGCTGAACGACATCGTCACGCGCGCGTTCGCCGACACGTGGACGATGCACGAGGAGCGCGGCGTGAGCATGCGGATGGCCGCGTACGGCCTCGCCGTCGAGCGCGTCGCCGAGGCGACGACGATCCGCGGCCTCTACCCGTAGCCGCGCGGGCCGGCGTCGTGAGGCGCGTCGTCCTCTACACCGCGGCCGGCTGCCACCTCTGCGACCGTGCGCGCGCCGTCGTCGACGCCGTCCGCGCCGACGTCGCGTTCGCCCTCGAGGAGGTCGACGTCACCGGCGTGCCCGCGCTCGAGGCCGAGTACCGCGAGTGGCTGCCGGTCGTCGAGATCGACGGCGAGCGGGCGTTCGTCTACTTCGTCCCGGAGGACGCCCTGCGGCGACGCCTCGCTGCACAAAGTCAGCGCTGAACGGGGACTTCGTGACTTGCTCCCGCGCGCAACCACGCGGGAATGGCAGACTGCTCGTGGGTGTCACAAGCAGCAGCGACGAGCGAGGAGGCGGAGTGGCGGAACGTCTGACGGTGGGCGTGGCGGCGCGCCTGTCCAGGTACCTGCAGGTCCTGACGCAGGCGAAGAAGATGGGGAAGGACAGGATCTCCTCGCAGGAGATCTCGGACTACACGAACATCAACGCCACGCAGATCCGCCGCGACCTGTCCGCCTTCGGGAAGTTCGGCAAGCGCGGGGTCGGCTACAACATCGACTCGCTGCTCGGGGAGATCCGCAAGATCCTGCGGACGCAGGGGCAGCACAACATCGCGCTCGTCGGCGCCGGCCGCCTCGGGGAGGCGATCGCCAGCTCGCCGATCTTCGCGGAGCACGGGATCAACATCGCCGCCGTGTTCGACACCGACCCGGAGAAGGCGGGGCGGCGGGTCGGCGGCGTCGAGGTCCTCGACCAGAGCCGCGTCGCCGAGGTCGTGCGGGAGAAGAACATCATCGTCGGGGTGCTCGCGGTTCCGGCGGCGAGCGCGCAGCAGGCGGCGCAGGACCTCGTCGACGCCGGCGTGCGCATCCTCTTCAACTACTCGGAGGCGCTGCTCGACGTGCCTGCGGACGTGCAGGTGCACACGTCCAACCCCGCGGTGGAGCTGCTCCACGCGCTGTACTTCCACCTCTCCTAGCGCGCTACCCCGCCAGCTTCTCCTCGACGCGCTCCGCCAGCGCCTCCCAGTCGGCCGGCGTTCCCTGGCCGCCGTAGCGGTCGAGGACCTCTCCGTCGGGGCCGAGCACGATCACGTGCGGCTGGTAGTCGGCGCCGAGGTGGCGCGCCCGCTGCCGGTCGGGGTCGACGACCTGCGGCCAGTCCCAGCCGTTGACCTCGACGAAGTTCTCGGCGCTCGAGCGGTCGTCGGCGACGTTCAACCCGACGTACGCGAACTCAGGGTGCTGCCCGACGAACCGTGCGTAGGCGACCGCCTCGCTCTGGCAGCTCAGTCACCAGGATGACCAGACGTTGACGAACACCGTGCGGCCGCGGACGTCCGCGAGCGAGAGCGGCTCGCCGGCGAGCGTCTCGCCCGCGAGCGGGTCGTCGGTCGTCGGCACCGTCCCGGGCGCTGGCTCCGCCGCGGGCGGCGCCTGGTCGCCGCCGCAGCCCGCGACGAGGAGCGCGAGCGCGGCCGCGAGCACGAGGGTGCGCATGCCGCGGAGCGTACCGCTAGTAGGCTCCGCGGCCGGATGCGGATCCTCCTGTGGCACGGCTACCTCCTCGGCGGCACCGGCTCGAACATCTACACCCAGGCGATCGCGCGGGAGTGGATCCGCGCCGGCCACGACGTGGTCGTCGTCTGCCAGGAGCGCCACCCGGAGCGGCAGGGGCTCGGCGGGGCGCAGATCGTGCGTCCGGAGCTGCCGGGCGGGCTGCTGCCGGTGTTCGTCCTCGACCGGTACGAGGGACTCGAGCCGCGGCTGCTCCAGGACTTCACGCGCGAGGAGCGGGAACGGTACGTCGAGGCGAACGCCGCGGTGCTGCGCGAGCTGCTGCCGGCGGACCTCGTGTTCACGAACCACGTCCTCCTCGGCGCACCGGTCGGCGCCGCGACGGGCGCGCGCTTCGCCGTCAAGGCGCACGGCTCCGAGCTGGAGTACTCGATCCGCGGGAACGACGAGCTGGCGGCGTGGGCGCGCGCCGCGCTCGCGCAGGCCGAGGCGGTCTACGTCGGCTCGGCGCACATCCGCGCCGTCGTCGAGGAGGTGGTCGGGCACGTCGACCGCGTCCACGAGGTGCCGCCGGGCGTGGACGTGGACGAGTTCGTCCCGCAGCCGCGCGCAGAGGCGCTCGCGGAGCTCCTGGCGGAGTGCCGCGCGGACCCGCCGAACCCCGGGAACGCGCAGGAGCGGCTGCCGGACGAGGGCAACGCCGAGCGGCTCGAGGCGTTCTTCGCGAGCGAGGAGCCGACGGTCCTCTACTTCGGCAAGCTCCTCTACAACAAGGGCGTCCACGTGCTGCTCGAGGCGCTCGGCCGGATCGACGCGCGCGCCGTCGTGGTCGGCTTCGGCGACTACCGCGAGACGCTCGAGGCGGCGGCGCCGCCGCGCGCGCTGTTCACGGGGCCGCTCGAGCACCGCCACCTCGTCCACCTGCTGCCGCTGGCGGACGTCGCGGTGGTGCCGTCGATCTTCCCCGAGGCGTTCGGGATGGTCGCCGCGGAGACCGCCGCCGCGGGATGCCCGCCGCTCGTCGCGCGCCACTCCGGGCTCGCCGAGATCGCGCAGGGCCTCGAGGAGGAGTACCCGCCGGAGCACCGCGACCTCGCGAGCTTCACGACCGGCGACGTCGACGAGCTGGCGGCGAAGCTCGAGCGGCTGCTCGCGCTTCCGCCGGCCGAGCGGCGCCGCCTCGGAGAGGCGGCGAGGCGGACGACGGTCGAGCGCTGGAGCTGGGCCGGCGGA
>DATLFU010000067.1:0-15472 GCA_035540835.1 Gaiellaceae bacterium | reverse complement strand
CCGGGCTGCCACCGGTACGTCCGCACGTCCGGCGGCTGCGGCGGGAGGCGAGCGAGGCGGCCGACGACCCGTCGTGGGTGTCGGTCGAGGAGGCGGCCGAGCTCGCGGCGTGGGGGCTCTGGCGCTGGCACTACAAGCCGGACCCGCCGCGGCTGATGCACGGCCGGTCGTTCGACGGCGCCGAGGAGCGCGACCACATGCACGTCTCGTGGGTGAGCGGCGTCCCCTACGCGTACGCGCTCCTGCGGCACGGCCGCCGCGTCGGGAACGCGGAGTACGTCGCGGCCGCCGAGGCGGTCCTCGACCACGTCGCCGGCAACCTCGCCCCCGGCGGCACGTTCTGGCCGCAGTGGACGGCGACGCGCGGCTGGACGTGGGGCTGGCACCGGGACCACGACCGGGCGCACGCGCGGACGCTCGCCGACGCGACGCTCTTCATGCTCCGCGCCGGCGGCCGCTGGGAGGAGGCGGCGCGGTCGAACGTCGCCGTCGCGCTCCGGACGCAGCGCGACGACGGCGCCCTTCCCGCGGCGCACTCGATCGCGACCGGCGACGCCGTCGACTGGGACGGCACCGCGGGGATGGCGTGGATCCCGGCGCTCGTCGAGGCGGGGCACGTCGCGGAGGCGCGCGCCGCCGGCGACCACTTCGCCGGCTTCGAGACCTGGAGCGGCGCGCCGGAGGACGTCGACCTCGCGCCGAGCTCCGAGGACGGGTACGCCGCCGTGATGGCGTTCGTCGCGCTGGAGGACTGGGAGGCGGCGCGGCGTGCCGCGGACTGGATGCTGACGTTCCGCTACACGTACGACGTCGCGTTCGACCCGGCGACGACGCTCGGGCGCCACGGCTTCCGCACCCGCGGCGGCGACCAGGCCTCCCCGGCGAACCAGCACCTGCACGCGTTCGGCCTGATCTGCGTGCCGGAGATGCTCCGGCTCGCGCGCGCGACGGGCGACGAGCACTACCTGCGGACGACGCGCGAGAACCTCGCGTGCTTCCGCCAGTTCGTCGCTCGCCACGACGGCGACTTCGGCGCGAGGCGCGGGATGACGAGCGAGCGCTACTACCAGACCGACTGCTTCGACGCGAAGGGCGGGCTGCTCCCGCTCTCGCACGCGTGGACGGGCGGCGTGCTCCTGCTCGCCTGCGAGGACGCGCTCGAGCACGAGGAGCTGCGATGAGGCGGTTCCCCGACGGGTTCCTCTGGGGCGTCGCGACCTCGGCGTACCAGATCGAGGGGGCGGTCGACGCCGACGGGCGCGGCCCGTCGATCTGGGACACGTACTCGCACACGCCGGGGAAGATCGACAACGGCGACACGGGCGACGTCGCCTGCGACCACTACCGCCGCTGGCGCGACGACGTCGACCTGCTCGCGTCCCTGAACGTGAACGCGTACCGCTTCTCGATCGCGTGGCCGCGCCTCTTCCCGACCGGCCGCGGCTCGCTGAACCGTCCGGGGCTCGACCACTACTCGCGCCTGATCGACGCGCTGCTCGAGCGCGGGATCGAGCCGGTGGTGACGCTCTACCACTGGGACCTGCCGCAGGCGCTCGAGGACGAGGGCGGCTGGCGCAATCGCGACACCGTCGACCGCTTCGTCGAGTACGCAGCGACGTGCTTCGACGCCTACGGCGACCGCGTCCGCTGGTGGCTGACGATCAACGAGCCGTGGATCGTCGGCCTCCTCGGCTACCTGCACGGGCTCCACGCGCCCGGGTACAAGGGCGACGTCCGCGGCGAGGTGACGGTCTTCCACCACCTGCTCCTCGCCCACGGGCGGGCCGTCGAGGCGTTCCGGCGGGCGGGTGTGCCGGACGGGCGGATCGGCTTCGCGCCGAACCTCTCGCCGCACTACCCGGCGAGCGACGACCCGGCGGACGTCGAGATGACGCGCGCGAGCGACGGCTACGTCAACCGCTGGTTCCTCGACGCGGTCTACCGGGGCGCGTACCCCGAGGACATGCGCGCCCGCTACGAGGAGCAGCTCGGGCCGCTCGACTTCATCCGCGACGGCGACCTCGCCGAGATCTCGCGCCCGACGGACTTCCTCGGGATCAACTACTACTCGTTCCGCGTGATCCAGGCCGTGCCGGGCGACCGTCCGTGGCCGTGGCGCGTGATCGTCCCCGAGAGCATGGACGTGGAGACGACGGGCGGCTTCACCGGCGGCGTCGTCAGCACCGGCGCCGGCACGCCGATCGTCCCGTGGGCGTTCCGCGACCTGCTCGTCCGCGTCCGCGACGACTACGGCGCGCCGCCGATCATGATCACCGAGAACGGCGCGGTCTTCCCGGATGCGCCGCACGACCCGCGCCGCGTCCGCTTCATCCGCGACCACCTGGCCGCGCTGCACGACGCGATCGAGGAGGGCGTGCCGGTGGTCGGCTACTGCCACTGGTCGTTCATGGACAACTTCGAGTGGAAGCTCGGGTACGCGCAGCGGTTCGGGCTCGTCCACGTCGACTACGACACGCTCGAGCGGACGGTCAAGGACAGCGGCCGCTACTACGCGCGCGTGGCGGCGGCGAACGCGCTGGTGGAGCCGTGACCACGCGCGTCGCCACCCTCGACGCGCTCGCCCGTCCGAGCGGCACCTTCCTGATGGTCGCGATCGACCAGCGGGAGTCGCTGCGGACGATGCTGCTCGAGCACGGCCACGACGCGGGCGACGAGCGGCTCGCGCGGTTCAAGCTCGCCGTCGCGCGCGAGCTCGCGCCGCACGCGTCGGGGATCCTGATCGACGACGAGTACGGCGCGCACGTCGTCGAGGAGGCGGTGCGGCTCGTCCCCCGAAGCTGCGGGGTGCTGCTCGCGGTAGACCTGCTCGAGCAGGAGCCGGGCGAGGTGGTGGAGGACACGCGGCTCGACGAGCGGGACGAGATCCCCGGCGGCGTCGTCGCGCTCAAGCTGCTCGTGATCTGGCGCGACGACGCGCGCCGCGCGGAGCGGGCGGAGACGGCGCGCCGGTTCGTCGAGCTCTCCGAGCGGCACGGCGTGCTGTCGGTGCTGGAGCCGGTCGTCCGCCACGACGACCGCGAGTGGGCGATCGTCGAGGCGGCGCGCGAGCTCGGCGCCGTCGGGCCGTCGCTCTACAAGTGCCAGGTGCCGCTCGCCGGCAAGGGCGACCCCGCGGAGATCACGCGCTGGTGCCGGGAGATCGACGCGGCGCTGCCGTGCCCGTGGGTCGTCCTCTCGCAGGGCGTCGACCCCGACGACTTCCCGCGCGCCGTCGAGGCGGCGTGCCGCGGCGGCGCCTCGGGGATGCTCGCCGGCCGCGCCGTCTGGACGCCGGCGCTCGCCGCCGAGGACCCGACGCCGGTGCTCCGCGAGCACTCCGTCCCGCGGCTGCGGGAGCTCGCCGCGATCGTCGACGCGCACGGGAGGCCCTGGCGCGACAAGGCGGCACTTTGAGCGGCGGCCACCGGCAGCGCCTCCTGCTGCTCCGGGTCGTCGCGTGAGGCTCCGCGGCGTCATCGAGGGCTTCTACGGGCCGCCGTGGTCGCACGACGAGCGCCTCGAGATGATCCGCTTCTGCGGCGCGCACGGGCTGAACACGTGGGTGCACGCGCCGAAGGACGACCCGTACCACCGCGCGCGCTGGCGCGACCCGTACCCGGACGAGGAGCTCGAGCGGCTCGGCGAGCTCGTGCGCGAGGCCGAGCGCCACGGCGTCGAGTTCGCGTACGCGATCGCGCCGGGGCTCGACGTCTGCTACTCCCGCGACGCGGAGTTCGAGACGCTGCTGCGCAAGTGCGAGCAGGTGCGGAGCGTGGGCGTTCGCTCGTTCCAGCTGCTCTTCGACGACGTCGAGCACACGCTGAACTGCCCCGAGGACGAGCGGCTCTACGGCCACGAGGAGCGCCCGAGCGCGGCGGCGCAGGCGCCGTTCGCGAACCGGTTCGCGCGCGAGTGGGAGCAGCCGGGGCCGCTGGTCGTCTGCCCGATGGGCTACGCCGGCACCGGCGACTCGCCGTACCGGAAGATCTTCGGCCCGCGGCTCGACCCGGAGATCGTCGTCTACTGGACCGGCCCCGAGGTCGTCTCGATCGGGATCACGCGCGAGGCGCTGAACCTCGCCGTCGAGCGCTTCCGCGGGCACGAGCTCCTGATCTGGGACAACTACCCCGTGAACGACTTCGACCCGGGGCGGCTCTTCCTCGGGCCGCTCCTCGGGCGCGACCCGCGGCTCGCCGACGGCCGGTGCGCGGGGCTGATCGCGAACGCGATGGTGCAGGCGGTGCCGTCGAAGCTCGCGCTCGCCACCGTCGCGGAGTGGGCGCGCGGCCCGCACGCGTACGACCCGCTCGCGGCGTTCGAGCGCGCGCTGGCGACGCACGGCGCGGAGGTGCTCGAGGCGCTGCGCGCGCTCGCGCCCGAGCCGGCGCGCGTCGACGCGCCCGGCGACGTCGCCGCGCTCGCCGCGGCGCTCGAGCTCGGCGTCGACGCCGCGACCGGCGGGGCGCTCCTGGAGCCGTTCGTGTGACGGACGTCGCCGTCTTCGGCGCGACGGCGACGGGCGTTGCCGCCGCGGTCGCCGCCGCCGAGGCGGGGGCGCGGACGGTGCTGGCGGGGCCCGGCGCGCACGTCGGCGGGATGGTCTCCGGCGGCCTCTCGTGGACGGACGTCGGCGACGCGAGCGCGGTCGGCGGCTTCGCCCGCCGCTTCTACGGCGCGGTCGCGGAGCACTACGGCGTGCCGCTCTGGGGCGTGAAGGGGCCGGAGCCGCACGTGGCCGAGCGGCTGCTCGAGGAGCTCCTCGAGCGCGCGGGCGTGGAGGTGCGCCTCGGCGAGCGGGCACTCCCGGACGCCGCGGTGCAGGTCGACGCGAGCTACGAGGGCGACGTGATGGCGGCGGCAGGCGTGCCGTACGCGGTCGGGCGCGAGCCGCGCGAGCTGTACGGCGAGCGGTGGGCGGGGAGGCAGCCGGCGTACCGGCCGGGGAAGCACAACTTCCCCGTGCTCCTCTCGCCGTTCGCGGACGACGGGTCGCTGCTGCCGCACGTGCGCGACCCGGAGCTCGACGACCGCGGCTGGCCGGCCGAGCGCCTCGGCGAGGGCGACGGCGGGCTGCAGGCGTACGGGTTCCGCGTCTGCCTCACGCACCGGCCGGAGAACGCGCGCCCGTTCGAGCCGCCGCCCGACTACGACGAGCGCGAGCTCGCGCTGCTCGAGCGGTACCTCGACGCCACGGGCGAGCGCGCGCCGCTCGGCCTCGTCCGCGACCTCCTCCCGAACGGGAAGTGCGACGTGAACTCGATCGCGCCGTTCTCGCTGAACCTGCTCGACGGGTCGAACCGCGCGTACCCCGACGGCGACGAGGCGGCGCGCGCCGCCGTCCGGGCGCACCACCTCCGCTACACGCAGGCGTTCCTCTTCTTCCTCGCCGAGCGCGGCCTGCTCGACGGCTGGGGCCTCGCCGCCGACGAGTTCGCCGACACGGGCGGGTGGCCGCACCAGCTCTACGTCCGCGAGGGGCGGCGGATGCTCGGCGAGTACGTCCTGCGCGAGGACGACCTCGTCCACGCGCGCCCGCAGCCGGACGCCGTCGCGCTCGGCTCGTACAACCTCGACGTGCGCGAGGTCGAGCGGACGTGGCGCTACCTGCCGGAGTACGTCCGCACGCCGGCCGTCTTCAACGAGGGCTACCTCTCCGTCGCCGTGCCGCCGTACCCGGTGCCGTACCGCTCGCTCGTGCCGCGGCGCGAGGACTCGACGCGGCTGCTCGTGCCGCTCTGCCTGTCGGCGTCGCACGTCGCCTTCTCATCCGTGCGGATGGAGCCGACGCTGATGCAGCTCGGCGAGGCGGCGGGCGTCGCGGCGGCGCAGGCGGCGCGCCGCGGCTGCGCGGTGCAGGACGTCGACGTCGCGGAGCTCCAGCGCGACCTGCGGGCGCGCGGCGCGGTCCTCCCGGCGTGACGGTCTCGCTCGACGGGATCTGGGACTTCTTCCCCGGCGACCACGCGCTCGAGGAGCTCGAGCGGCTGGAGCCGGTGCCGATCCGGGTGCCGGGGCTGTGGGAGGCGCAGGGCCACCTCGACCTCGACGGCGCCGCCTGGTACCGGCGCCGGTTCGACGCGGGCGACGCCGGCGGCTGGCGGACGCTCCGGTTCGGCGCGGTGATGGACCGCGCCGACGTCTACGTCAACGGCGTCCACGCGGGCTCGCACGAGTCGGCGTTCACGCCGTTCGAGCTGGACGTCACGCACCTCCTCTGCCCGGGCGAGAACGTCGTCGCGGTGCGCGTGGAGGACCCGCCGGCGGGGAGCGCCGAGCACCTCCGCAGCGCGCACGGGAAGCAGGGCTGGGCGAACCACTCGTTCCCGAGCCGCCCGAGCATGTACCTCACCTACGGCGGCATCTGGCAGCCGGTGACGCTCCTCCGCCACGGGCCGGTCGTCGTCCGCGACGTCTTCGTCGACGGCGACCCCGACGCGCTCACGGCGACGCTCGCCGCGGAGAACCGGACGGACGAGGAGCGGCGCGCGACGATCCGCCTCGCCGTCCTCGGCTGCGAGCGCGAGGAGGACGTCCGGCTGGCGCCGCGCGAGCGGAGGGAGCTCCGGTTCGAGCTCGGCGCGACCGACGCGCCGCGGTGGTCGCCGGCTCAGCCGGTGCTGCACGAGGCCGTCGCGGAGGCGGTCGGCAGCGACCGCCAGGTCGTCCGCTTCGGCCTCCGCACCGTGCGCGTGGAGGGGCGGGGAATCCTGCTCGGCGGCGAGCCGTGGCGGATGAAGGCCGCGCTCGTCCAGGGCTTCCGCGCCGACGAGCTCTACGCCGAGGGCGACGACGCGGCGATCGGCGAGGAGATCCGCGCGGCGCAGGCGATGGGCTTCGACACGCTGCGCCTGCACCTGAAGGCGTTCGACCCGCGCTACCTCGACGCGTGCGACGAGCTCGGGATGCTCGTCCACGCGGACCTTCCCGTCGCCGAGCCGGTCGCCTACGAGGAGGTCGACGCCGGCACGACCCTCGCCCGCCGCTGCGCCGCCGCCGCGCGCGAGCAGGTGCGCCGCGACCGGAACCACCCGAGCATCGTCCTCTGGACGGCGATGAACGAGATCGGCGAGCGCCTGCAGGAGACGCGCCGCTCGCCGGGGTACGCAGCCTTCGCGTGCGCGCTCCACGACGCCGTGCGCGCGGAGGACCCGACGCGGCCGATCGTCGAGAACGACTGGGTCGAGCCCGACCCCGCGCACGTCCACCGCTCGCCGATCGTGACCGCGCACTGGTACGGCCGCCTCCACCGCGACTGGCTCGACAAGCTCGAGCGGAAGCTCCGCGCGTGCGCGCACCTCGAGCGGCCGTTCCTCGTCAGCGAGTTCGGCGACTGGGGCCTGCCGGAGATGCCCGAGGCCGAGGACAGGCCGTTCTGGGACTTCCGCGAGGTCTGGGCGGCCGCGCTCGCACGGGCGCTCTGGCCGGGGACGGTCGACGAGTTCGTCGCCGCGACGCAGCGCTACCAGGGCCTCTCCGATCGCCTCCAGGGGGAGGTGCTGCGCCGCCACGACCACGTCGGCGGCTACTGCGTTACCGAGCTGACGGACGTGCCGCACGAGTTGAACGGGCTGCTCGACGTGCACCGGCGGCCGAAGGCGCCCGCGGCGGCAGAGGTCGCGCGGCTGAACGCGCCGGTGCTGCCGATGCTCGACCTGCGCACCCTCGCGGTCCCCGCCGGCGAGGCCGTCCGCGTCCCCGTCCACGTGGCCAACGACGGGCCGGCGCTCGCGGACGTCGAGCTCGAGGTGGGGGAGGAGCGCCTCGCCGTGCCGGCGCTCCCGGCGCACCGCGCGAGCGCGCTCGGCGAGGTGACGCTCCGCGCGGCCGCGGCTGGGCGGCACGAGGTGGCGCTGCGGCTGCGCGCCGGCGGGCGCCTCGTCGGCGCGAACGCGTACCCGCTCTTCGCCGTGCCGCCCGCCGCGCTCGACGCCGGCGTCTGTGTCCTCGGCGGCGGCCCGACGGCGGGCGCGCTGAGCGCCGTCGGCGCACGGCCGGGAGCCGCCGGGCCGCTCGTCGTCGCGGAGGGCGCGCTCGACGCCGCCGCGGCGGCCGCCGCGGGCGAGCGGCTGGCGCGGGGGGAGACGGTGCTCGTGCTGGCGCAGCCGGCGGAGGCGTCGCTTCGCTACCCGGCGTCGATGCGGCTGAAGATGGTCGAGACGCGCTGGGGCCAGGGCTTCCTCTTCACGACCGACGGCACGCTGTCGGCGCTCCCGCCGCGGGCGGTGCTCGCCGGCGAGGACGCGACGCTGCACGCGCGCGACCTCGTCACGGTCGTCGACGGCGAGCCGCTCCCCGAGCGGCCGCTCGTCGTCCGCTACAACGCGCGCGGGACGACCGGGACGATCGTCGGCGCGCACCCCGTCGGCCGCGGGACGCTGCTCTTCTGCCAGTTCGGCCTCGCGCGGCGGGTGCTCGGCGGCGACGCGGCGGCGCGTGCGCTCCTCGCCGACCTCGTCCGCCTCGCGTGCGTCAGGGAGCCGGCTGCGCCTCGCACGTCGGGCCGCTGACGACGGGCGCGCCGTCCTTCCAGTCGAGGCGGTCGAGCCACAGCACCCGCTCGTCGCCCCCCGCGGCCGGCCACGCGTGGTACGCGAGCCACGTCTCGCCGTCGTCGTCGACGACAACCGCCTGGTGGCCGGGGCCGGACGCGTCGCACGCGCTCTTCAGGATCGGGTTCCCGGCCGCGTCCTCGCACGGCCCGAGCGGCGCCTCGCAGGTGGCGTAGCCGACGGCGTAGAGGTCGCTGTCGAACGCGTTCGCCGAGAAGAAGAGGTAGTAGCGGCCGTCCTGGCGCCACAGCGTCGGCGCCTCGACGACCGAGGCCTCCCAGCCCGCGTCCTGCTTCACGAGCCGCGCCGGCTCGCCCTCGAGCTCGACCCCGTCGGCGGAGAGCCGCTGCGCGTAGATCCAGGTGTCGAGGGCGCAGCAGTTCCCGTCGTTCTTCCAGAGCAGGTACGGCGTCCCGTCCTCGTCGCGGAACGGGCTCGCGTCGATCGACCCGCCCTCGTCCTGCTGGCAGACGAGCGGCTCGTCCCAGCGGTCGACGAACGGCCCCTCCGGCGTGTCGGCGACGGCGCGCCCGATGCACTGGCGCCCGTACTCGGCCGCGTTCGCGGTGTAGTAGAGGACGTAGCTGCCGGCGAGCGCGAGCACCTCCGGCGCCCAGGTCTTCCCCGCGTACGCCCACGAGCCGAGCTCCGGGAGGGCGTCCGGCCCCTGCTCCCAGGTGACGAGGTCGGTCGAGCGGAGCGTCTGCACGTTCCCGTCCTCGTCGTTCGTCGCGTACGCGTGGTACGTGTCGCCGCTGCGGAGGACGAACGGGTCCGGGAAGTTGCTCGCGTGCACCGGGTTCGTGAACGTCCGTCCGTCGCCGACGGTGCTGCGGCTCGCGGCGGGGCCGGACTCGCCGGAGCCCCCGCAGCCGGCGGCGAGGGCGAGGAGGATGAGGGGGAGCGTTCGCTTCACGCCGGCTGCCGTCGCTGCGTACCGTAACCGCCTTGACGCGCATCGCCTTCATGACCGCGAACTACGTCGCGCGCGAGACCGGGTGGGCGATGCACGGCTGGGGCCACGGCGACCGCGAGGCGAACGCGCACTACCGTCCGCTCGAGACCTTCGCGCAGCGGTTCGACGACCTCCTCCGCCGCGTCCGCGACCTCGGGTTCGACACGGTCGACGTCTGGGGTGCGCACCTGAACCCGGAGTGGGCGAGCGACGAGCACGTCGCCGCGGCGCGCGAGGCGCTCGACCGCCACGCGCTTCGCGTCTCGAGCTACGCCGTGTGGGTCGGGCCGGGCGTGCTCGAGCACGCCTGCGACGTCGCCGCCGGGATCGGCACGTCGCTCCTCGGCGGCGGCTACTCCGGCGACGCCCGCGACGCGGCGCCGCTCCTGCGCGAGCGCGAAGTGCGGCTCGGGATCGAGAACCACCCGGAGCGGACGCCGGACGAGCTCCTCCGCCGGCTCGACGGCGCCGAGGACGTGCTCGGCGCGACCGTCGACACGGGGTGGTGGGGCACGCAGGGGTACGACGCGGCGCGGGCGATCGAGGAGCTCTGGCCGCACGTCCTGCACGTGCACCTCAAGGACGTCGTCGCCGTGGGGGAGCCGCACGTCACCTGCCGCTGGGGCGCAGGCATCGTCCCGGTCGAGGCGTGCGTGCGCGCGCTGCAGCGGCTCGGCTACGACGGCGCGATCGCCGTCGAGCACGAGCCGGAGGACGAGGATCCCTCGGAGGACTGCCGCGCGATGCTCGCCGAGCTGCGGGAGTGGCTGCGGTGAGGGCGGCGCTCGTCGGCTGCGGCGACGTCAGCCGCCGGTACGCAGCGGCGATCGCCGCCGCGGACGGGCTCGAGCTCGCGGCCGTGACGGACCTCGACGCGGAGCGCGCGGGCGCGCTCGCGTCGGAGCTCGGCGTCGCGCACGCGCCGTCGCTGGAGGCGCTCCTCGCCGACGACGGAGTCGAGCTCGTCGTCAACCTGACGGCGCCGCGCGCGCACGCCGCGGTGACGCGCGCGGCGCTCGAGGCCGGGAAGCACGTGCACACCGAGAAGCCGCTCGCGCTCGGGTACGAGGAGGCGCGGGAGCTCGCCGAGCTCGCGACGGCGCGCGGCGTCCGCCTCTCCGCGGCGCCGGCGACGCTGCTCGGCGAGGCGCAGCAGACGGCGTGGAAGCTCGTGCGCGACGGCGAGATCGGCCGCGTCCGGCTCGCGTACGCGGAGGCGAACTGGGGGCGGATCGAGTCCTGGCACCCCGATCCGGCCGGGCTCTACGCCGTCGGGCCGCTCGTCGACGTCGGCGTCTACGCGCTCACCGTCCTGACGGCGATGCTCGGCCCGGCGCGGCGCGTGCACGCGTACGCGGCGACGCTGCAGCCGGAGCGGACGACGAAGCACGGCGTAACCTTCAGCCCCGAGGCGCCCGACCTCACCATCGCCGTCGTGGAGCACGAGGGAGGCGCGGTCTCCCGCACGACCGCGAGCTTCTACGCCGGCACCGGCGCGCACCGCGGGATCGAGCTGCACGGCGACGAGGGTCGGCTCTTCCTCGCGAGCTGGGCCGAAGCGGACTCGCGCCTCCTGCGCTCGGACGCGGCGGGCGAGTACCAGCCGCTGCCGCTCCTGCGCGAGCCCTTCCACGGGATCGACTGGGGGCGGCCGCTCGTCGACCTCGGCGCCGCGCTCGAGGAGCGGCGGCCGCACCGCGCCGGCGCCGAGCACGCGGCCCACGTGGTCGAGATCGTCGAGGCGGCCGCACGCTCCGCGACGGCGGCGGCGCCGGTCGACCTCAGGTCGAGCTTCACGGCGCCGCAGCCGATGGAGTGGGCGCGATGAGCGCCGTCGCGGTGCGCGCGCCCGGCCGCGTGAACCTGATCGGCGACCACACCGACTACAACGACGGGTTCGTCCTCCCGCTCGCGATCGACCTCGAGTGCTCCGTGCGCGGCCGCGTCTCCGACGACGGGCTCGTGCGCCTGCGGTCGGCGCAGCTCCCGGGCGACGTGGAGCTGCCGGCGGACGGATCGCTCGAGCCGCGGTCCGTCGAGGGGTGGGGCCGGTACGCGGCCGGCGTCGTGCGCGTGCTGGCGGAGCGCGGCCGCCCGCCCGTCGGGCTCCAGGCGACCGTCTCCTCGACCGTCCCCGCGGGGAGCGGTCTCTCGTCGAGCGCCGCGCTCGAGGTCGGGATCGCGCTCGCGCTCTGCGACGCCGCGCGGTGGGAGCTTCCGCGGCGCGAGCTCGCGCGCGCCTGCCAGCGCGCGGAGCAGGTCGCCACCGGCGTCCCGTCCGGGATCATGGACCAGCTCGCGTCCGTGTGCGGGCGCGAGGGCCACGCGCTCCTCGTTGACTGCCGCAGCCTCGACGTGGAGGCGGTGCCGCTCCCGGACGACCTCGCCGTCCTCGTCGTCCACTCGGGCGTCGAGCGGGAGCTCGCCGGGACGGCGTACGCGGAGCGGCGCGCCGCGTGCGAGGCCGTCGCGCGCCGGATCGGCGTGCCCGCGCTGCGCGACGCCACGCTCGAGCAGGTCGCCGACGACCCGCGCGCGCGGCACGTCGTCTCGGAGAACGCGCGCGTGCTCGACGCCGCCGCGGCGCTCCGGCGGGGCGACCGGGCGGAGCTCGGCCGCCTGCTCGGCGAGAGCCACCGCAGCCTGCGCGAGGACTACGAGGTCTCGACGCCCGAGCTCGACGCCCTCGTCGAGGCGCTCGAGCAGGCCGGCGCGCTCGGCGCGCGCCTCACCGGCGCGGGCTTCGGCGGGTGCGTCGTCGCGCTCGCGGCCGCCGCCTCGGCGTCCGACGTCCTGGCCGAGGCGACGGCGCGCTACCGCGGCGCGACCGGCCGCGAGCCCACGCCGTTCGTCTGTCGCGCCGCCGACGGCGCGGGGAGGGAGGAGGAGCGATGACGACCGAGGAGGAGCGCGAGGAGGCGCGGCGGTACGCGGTGGAGCAGCTGGAGGCGACGGGCGTCGTCCTCACCGACGAGGAGCGCGCGTCGATCGAGGTGACCGACTTCGGTCTCGGGCGGCTGCGGGAGACCGGGCTGCAGCTGCTCGTCTACGTCAACACCGACCGGCACTGCGCGAAGGAGCTCGTCCTGTACCCGGGCCAGACGTGCGCGGAGCACCGCCACCCGCCGTTCGAGGGGACGCCGGGGAAGGAGGAGACGTTCCGCTGCCGGCGCGGCGTCGTCCACCTGTTCGTCGACGGCGAGCCGACGCCGCGCCCCGGCTGCACGCCGCCGCCGGGCGTCTACACCGTCGCGCACGAGATCGTCCTGCGTCCGGGCGAGCAGTACACGATCCCGCCGGACACGCTGCACTGGTTCCGCGCGGGAGCGGACGGCGCCGTGGTCTCGGAGTTCTCGACCGCGAGCCGCGACGAGCTCGACGTCTTCACCGACCCGGACGTCCGTCGCCTCCCCGCCTATAGGACGACGAAGTCCATGTTGGCGTAGCCGCGCGTCCGCGCGCAGACCTCGTAGCCCTCGGCCGAGCCGTCGTCGTTCGTGTTCCCCTCGATCGTCGCCATCGTCTCCGCGCTGGCGGCGACGACGATGCCGGTGTGGCGGTAGCGGTACCTCTGCCGCTCCGCGCCCGTCGCCTGCTGCAGGAAGAAGCTGCCGGGCCGCAGCCGCGCCCGGGCGCCTGCGGTCGAGCCGCGGACGAAGCGCGTCCCGGCCGTGTCGGCCATCCGGTCGCACGCGAGCGTCCGCTCGATCGGCATCGGGACGCCGAGCGTCGCGCACGCCTGCGCCAGCACCGTCGTCGCGAACCCGGCGCACCAGGGGAACGCCTCGCCCTCGCGCCCGTCGGTGTAGAGGCGGACCCACGGGCCGCGGTTCTGGCCGCCGACCTCCCGCGGGTGCTGCTTCAGGTGCTGCTTCGCGTACGCGACGACGAGCTCGCCGAGCGGCGCGCGCCGCCGGAGCGGCGTCAGCGCGGCGACCATCGGCGCGACGAGCAGCGACCACGTCGCCTCGTCGAGGACGCCCGTCGCCGCGACCCCGCGCCTCGCCTGGAACGCCCGCAGCGCCGTCTCCGTCGCGGGGCCGAACGCGCCGTCGATCGCGACGTGGTGCCGGTGGAGCGAGAGCCAGCCCTGCACGAGCCGCACCTCGTCGCCGCTCGACCGCCGCTTCAGCGGGCCCGGGTACGCGAGGTCCTTCGGCGTCGCCGCCGCCGTGCCGCCGCCCGTCGGCTCCGCCGCGAGCGCGGCGCGCGTCAGCGGCCCGACGCGCCCGTCGGGCGCGAGTCCGGCGCGCGCCTGGAAGACCTTCACGGCACGCTCGAGCTGCGCGCCGAAGACGTCGTTGTCGGCGATCCGGAACCGCTCCCACTCGCCCGGCCACGCCGTCTCGAACCACGCGCGCAGCTGCGCCTTCAGCGCCGCCACCGGCTCGCCTCGCGCGCCGCGCGCGACGATCGTCGCGCCGGCGTCCGCGGGCGCGTGCCGGTTCACGCGCACGTCCGCCAGAGGCGCTGAGTCAGGGTCACGGCCCACCTCCCGGTGTCGGGCGGCGGCGAGGAGCGGCGGGTCGTCCCGATCGTGCGGCGCCCGGCACCCCGTCCGCCGCAGCTCGGTTGTTCCGGCGACGCTACTCCGGCCGGCGCGGGATTACAACGGCCCGGCGGAGCTCAGCCGGCGCTCGTCTCGTACCGCTCCGCGCCGTCGTCGGGAAGGGTCTCCCACGCGGCGACCGAGCGCACGAAGATGTGCCGGTCGGGCCGGCGATCGAACGGGACGTCGAGCGCGGCGAGCCGGACGCTGCACCACTCCGAGTCGGGCCAGCCGCCGCCGAAGAGGTTCGACCCGCACTCCGAGCAGAACGCCTTCGCGCGCCCCTCCGGGGGCTGGTACCGCGTCACGCTCGCCTCGCCGGCGACGACGCGAACGGCGGCGGAGCGTGCGCGGCCGCTGACCGTCCCCCAGCTCCCCGACAGCTTCTTGCAACTCGTGCAGTGGCACGCCGACACGAGCGCGAACGGCTCCGACACCTCGAAGCGCACCGCGCCGCAGAGGCAGCTGCCGTGGAGCTCGCTCACGCCGCGGACGCTACCCGAGCCGAGGACGGCGGAGACGCGGACGAAGGCTGCGCCGCGCGCGCGGCGGAGCGCCGGCCGCGCCCAGGCGTGCGCCCTCTCGAACGCGCGGCGCGCGGCGTCCGCGTCGGCGACGAGCTCCGCGCGGCCGCGACATTCGACGCCGCGGACGAGGAGCGTCACGTCGCGGCCGCGGACGTTCCGCCACCACGTCTGCGTCCGCGGGTGGAGCGCGACGAGGAGCAGGTCGTCGCCGTCGCGCGCGTAGAGGAGCGGCAGCGTGTGCGGCCGTCCGCTGCGCCGGCCGCGGTAGGTGAGCAGGAGCAGCCGGCCGCCGAGGAGCCGGTGCAGTCGCGACCGCAGCACCCGCGCCACGAGGCCGTTCAAAGCGCTCCTCACGCGTCGCCCGCGGCCGCCGGAAGGTGCGGCGCGCGGCTGCTCCGGCTTCGTCGGGACGCGCTCCGTCACCCGCGCATCCTGCCGCGTCGACGGCGCCGCGACGTCGGAATGTGACTTCCGAAGATGGGCCGAACGGCCTATTGCCGCTGCTCCCGCAGCGGCGTAGTGTCGGCGCCGGGTACGGGAGAAGGGGGAGGCTTGCTGGGGAGCAGGGGGAGCGTATGGACGCCGACGCGTCCATAGAGACGGAAACACTGAGCCTGATCGGCCTGCGGCGCCGGCGAGTCCGGCTGCTGTTCGTCTTCGTCTGCCTCGTCAGCTTCGCGGCTGCGTACCTCGCGCCGACGGCGCTCGCGATCCGCGGCCCGCAGGTCGAGGAGCCGGTCGAGCGCCTCCGGTTCCTCACGCTCTCGTTCCCGGCCCTCGGCGAGCCGGCGCTCGGCGAGGACGCGCCCGCTCCCGCCCGCGCGTCCGCGCGCGACCGCGACGCGGCGGCGAAGGACGCACCCGCCCAGGCTCCCGCCTCCCGCCCCGCACC
>DATLFU010000066.1:0-17624 GCA_035540835.1 Gaiellaceae bacterium | reverse complement strand
CTTCTGGACGCGGTAGTCCTTGATGTAGCCCTCCTCCTTGAGGATCCGCGCGATCTCCTCCTTCATCCGGGAGGTCGGCATCGTCGCGGTCTCGTGCATCGCCTTGTTGGCGTTGCGGATGCGCGTGAGCATGTCTGCGATGGGGTCGGTCAGCATTTTTGCTTCTTCTTTCTCTTACCGAGCGTAGCGATGGTAGTAGCTCACCTTGGTGAAAATGCGCAGGATTTTCACCAACTCGACTTCGTCATGCCCGGGATCACGCCCTGGTGGGCGAGCTCCCGCAGGCAGATCCGGCAGAGCCCGAACTTCCGGAAGACCGCGCGCGGGCGCCCGCAGCGATTGCAGCGCGTGTACTGGCGCACCTTGAACCGCTGCGGCCGGGCCTGCTTCGCGACCAGCGACTTCTTCGCCATCTAGCTCTCCTGCTCCCTTCGGTCGGCGGCGAACGGGAGCCCGAGCGCGCGCAGCAGCGCCAGCGCCTGGGCGTCGTCCTCCGCCGTGGTGGTGATCGTCACGTCGAGACCCCGGATCTGGTCGATCGCGTCGTAGTCGATCTCCGGGAAGATGATCTGCTCGCGGATGCCCATCGAGTAGTTGCCGCGGCCGTCGAGCGAGCGCGGGTTGAGGCCGCGGAAGTCGCGGATCCGCGGCAGCGCGATCGACACGAGGCGGTCGAGGAACTCCCACATCCGCGCCCCGCGCAGCGTCACGCGCACGCCCACCGGCATCCCTTCGCGGAGCTTGAACGCGGCGATCGACTTCCGCGCGCGGCGGAGCTGCGCCCGCTGCCCCGCGATCAGGGTGAGCTGGTCGGCGGCGGCGTCGAGCAGCTTCGCGTCGGTCTTCGCCTCGCCGACGCCCATGTTCAGCGTGATCTTCTGGACCCTCGGCACCTGCATGACCGAGTCGAGGCCGAGCTCGTCCTTGAGGCGGTCGCGGATCTCCTCCTCGTAGAGGCGCTTGAGCCGGGGCGTGTACGTGTCGGTCGCGGTGGCCATCGCTAGTACCTGTCGATCTCCGCACCGCAGTCGGCGCGCTTGCAGACGCGGACGCGGACGACCTTGTCCTTGACGTGCTCGTGCTTGACGCCGGTGCGCGTGGGACGCCGGCAGCTGGGGCAGACGACCATCACGTTCGCGACCGGAATCGGCGCCGGCTTGTCGAGCACGCCGCCCGGCTCCACCTGCGGGCCGCCGATGCCGCTCCGCTGCCGGATCGGCTTCGGGCGCTGGTGGCGCTTGACGACGTTGAGATTCTCGACGATCACGCGGCGCTCGTCGGGGCGCGCCTCGAGGACGCGGCCCTGCTTGCCGCGGTCCTTGCCGCTCAGCACCTGCACGACATCGCCCTTCTTGACCTTCATCTTCGAGCTCGTTGCGGCCACGGCTACAGCACCTCCGGCGCGAGGCTGACGATCTTCATGAAGTTCCGCTCGCGCAGCTCGCGCGCGACCGGCCCGAAGATGCGCGTGCCCCGCGGGTTGTTCGCGTTGTCGATGATCACCGCGGCGTTCTCGTCGAACGAGATCAGCGTCCCGTCGTCGCGGCCGTACGGCTTCTTCGTCCGGACGACGACGGCCTTGACGACCTCGCCCTTCTTGACCGCGCCCTGCGGCGTCGCCTGCTTCACGGTACCGACGATCACGTCGCCGACGCGCGCGTAGCGGCGCTTCGAGCCGCCCATGACGCGGATGCAGAGGAGCTCGCGCGCGCCGGTGTTGTCGGCGACCTTGAGCCGGGACTCCTGCTGGATCATCGATGATCCTCCTGGTGACGGTCTCGCGCCCCTGGAGCGGGAGCCGCAAGCAGTGGAAGGACGCAGGCCGCGCTCGGGCACGAGTGCCCGCGCGCGGCCGAGGACGCGGCAATGCGCCGCGGATCGCGCGCCAGAGGTGCCCTGACTGTTGCCAGGTGGGTCATCTACCGCGCGACCTCCACGATCTCCGCGAGGCGCCAGTGCTTCGTCTTCGACAGCGGGCGCGTCTCGACGATGCGGACGACGTCGCCCACGTTGGCCTCGTTGTTCTCGTCGTGCGCGTGGAACTTCTGCGAGCGCCGGACGACCTTCTGGTACTTGCGGTGCGCCTTGATCGTGTCGACCTTGACGACGATCGTCTTGTCCATCGCGCTCGAGACGACGACGCCGCGCCGCTCCTGGCGGCGGCCGCGCTCGCCCTCGGGCTTCGGCAGCCGGACGATCGGCTTGCGCTCGCCCGTCTGCTCGCGCTTCGGCTTCGTCCGCTTCGGGCGCTGCGCGCGCGGAAGGCGCTTGCTCTTCTTCTTCGGCTCCGGCTGGACGGACGGCGCCTCGCCCTCGGCCTCGGCCTCGGTCGGCGCGGCCTCGGCCTCGGCCTCGGCGGCCTCCGCCGCGGGCGCCTCGGCGGCCGGCTCGTCCGCGGCCGGCTCGTGCGCGGCCGGCTCGTCCGCGGCCGGCTCGTCGGCGGCGACAGCGTCGTCCGCCGCCGCGGCCTCCGCCGCGGTCGTCTCCTCGACCGGCTCGCCCTCCGGCACCTGCTCCGCCTCGGGCTCGCTCGCGGGCGCAGTGTCGGCCGCGACGGTCTCCTCGACCGCCGTGTCCGTCGTCTCCGCCTCGACCTGCTCGTTCGGTGTCTCGTCTGCCACTGCCACGCGTCCTATCTACCCGAGGTTTCCAGACTCTCCGCGCGCTCGTTCCTGACCGTCAGGATGCGCGCGATCTCGCGCTTCGCCAGCCGCACGCGCGCGGAGTTCTCGAGCGCGCCGGTCGCGGACTGGAAGCGGAGGTTGAACAGCTCCTGCCGCGTCTCCGCGAGCTTGCGCTCGAGCTCGGCGTCGGAGAGCTCCCGAAGGTCCTTAGTTCGCAAAGAGATCCGCCTCCCGCTTCACGATCTTCGTCTTCACCGGCAGCTTCGTGCCCGCGAGCCGCAGCGCCTCGCGCGCGAGCGGCTCCGGGACGCCGGCGAGCTCGAACATCACGCGGCCCGGCTTGACGACGGCGACCCAGTGCTCGGGCGAGCCCTTGCCGGAGCCCATCCGCGTCTCGGCCGGCTTCTGCGTCACCGGCTTGTCCGGGAACACGTTGATCCAGACCTTGCCGCCGCGCTTGATCTTGCGCGTCATCGCGATTCGGGCGGCCTCGATCTGCCGGTTCGTCACCCAGGCGTCCTCCATCGACTTCAGCCCGAACTCGCCGAACTGGACGGTCGTCTGGCCCTTCGAGACGCCGGCGCGCCGGCCGCGCTGGACCTTGCGGAACTTCGTCTTCTTCGGCAGCAGCATTACGAGCGCCCCTTCTTGGAGCCGCGGCCGCCGGAGCCCTCGCCGCCGGTGCCCTCGGCGCTCGGATCGCCCGACTGGTCCAGCTTCGTCGGATCCTCGTGCATCGTCTTCGGCGTCGTCGTGTCGGGCGCGTCGGCGACGGGCTGCGGCGTCGTCTGCGTCTCCGGCTCGATCACCGGCTGCTCGCGCCCCTCGGCCGAGACGGCGCGCTCGTCGGTCCGCGGCTGCTCGACGTTGTCCTGCCCGCGCGCGCGGTCGCGCGCGCCGGGGCGCTGCGAGCCGCCGCGCGGCGGCCCGCCGGCGCCGGGGCGGCCTCCGCCCGGGCGGCGCTTGCGCACCGGCCCGAGGCCCTCGCGGTCCTGGTTGCGGCCGCGGCCGCTCTCGCGGGAGGCGCCGAGGCCCTCGACGGGTCCGCCGCGTCGCCGCCGCGCCTGGTCCTGCTCGCCGAGCCGCGTCTCCTTGCCGCCGACGCTCTCGTAGCCCTCCGGCATGATCTCGCCCTTGTTGACCCAGACCTTGACGCCGATGCGGCCGAAGGTCGTCTTCGCCTCGGCGAAGCCGTAGTCGATGTC
The DNA here is from genome assembly GCA_035540835.1 of Gaiellaceae bacterium. GTDB lineage: Bacteria > Actinomycetota > Thermoleophilia > Gaiellales > Gaiellaceae > DATLFU01. Next base: position 13,795 of record DATLFU010000066.1, on the reverse strand, counting down.
GGCGCGGATCGTGTGCAGCGGGACGCGGCCCTCGGAGTAGCTCTCGGAGCGGCTCATCTCGCCGCCGCCGAGGCGGCCGCCGCACTGGATGCGGATCCCCTGCGCGCCCGACCGGATCGCGGAGGCGAGAGAGCGCTTCATCGCGCGGCGGAAGCTCACGCGGTTCTGCAGCTGCTCGGCGATCGACTGCGCGACGAGCTTCGCGTCGAGCTCGGGGCGCTTGATCTCGTTGATGTTGATGTGCACGTTCTTCTGCGTCATCGCGTGCAGCTCCTTACGGAGCGCGTCGACCTCGACGCCGGACTTGCCGATCACGATCCCGGGGCGGGCCGTGTAGATGTCGACGGTGATCCGCTGCTTGTCCTTGCGGATGAGGATGTCGGACAGCCCCGCGTGCGCGAGCTTCCCGTAGATGTGCTCGCGGATCTTGATGTCCTCGAGGATGTACTGCGGGAACTCCTTCTTCCCCGTGTACCAGTTGGACTTCCAGTCGTGGATGACGCCGACGCGCATCCCGCCGGGGTGGACCTTCTGACCCATCAGGCGCTGACCTCCTCGGGCTGCTTCGTGCGCGAACGGCGCTTGGGCTTCTCCTCTGCCGCGGCCGCCGGCGGCTCCTGCTGCGCCTCGGCGGGCGCGGCGGCCGGCGCCTTCGGCGCGGCGCTCGTCCGCTCCGTCGCGGCGAGCTTCAGGGTGATGTGACACGTGCGCTTGAAGATCTTCGCGGCACGCCCGCGGGCACGGGGCCGCCAGCGCTTGATCGTCGGGCCCTCGTCCGCGTACGCCTCCGCGACGACGAGCTCGTCGCCGATCAGCCCGTGGTTCGCCTCCGCGTTCGCGACGGCGGACCGCAGCACCTTCTCGATCTCCGTCGCGACCGCGCGCGGCGTGAACGCGAGCACGGTGCGCGCCTCGGGCACGCTGCGGCCGCGGATGTGCTCCAGCACGATCCGCGCCTTGCGGGCGGAGGTGCGCACGTACTTCGCCTGTGCGCGAACCGTCTGCGTGGCCTCGGGAGCGCGCGTCGCCACTAGCGCTTCACCTTCGACTGCCGGTCGCCGGCGTGGCCGCGGAACGTCCGCGTGGGGGCGAACTCGCCGAGCTTGTGCCCGACCATCTGCTCCGAGATGAACACCGGGACGTGCTTGCGGCCGTCGTGGACGGCAATCGTGTGGCCGACCATCTCCGGGAAGATGGTGGAGGCGCGGGACCAGGTGCGGATCATCCGCTTCGACCCCGAAGCGTTCATCTCCTCGATCCGGCTCATCAGCCGCTCCTCGACGAACGGCCCCTTTTTGGAAGATCTACTCACTCTCTGCCTTTTCTCTCTCTACCCGAGCGAAGCGACGGGTGTAGCTCCCTAACCGGAAAGTGCGTCAGCACTTTGCGGTTACCTCTTGTCCTTTCCGCGGCGGCGGCCGCGCACGATCAGCTTGTCCGATTCCTTGTGCTTGCGGCGGGTGCGCTTCCCGAGGGTGGGAACGCCCCACGGCGTGACGGGATGGCGCCCGCCCTTTGACTTGCCCTCGCCGCCGCCGTGCGGGTGGTCGACGGGGTTCATCGCCGAGCCGCGGACGGCGGGGCGCTTGCCCTGCCAGCGGCTCCGACCGGCCTTGCCCCCGGTGATGTTGCCGTGGTCGACGTTGCCGACCTGACCGATCGTCGCCCGACAGGTTAGCGGGACGCGCCGCATCTCGCCCGAGGGCAGCCGGAGCACGCCGTAGCCGTCGTCCTTCGCGACGAGCTGGATGCCGGAGCCGGCGCTGCGGGCCATCTGGCCGCCGCGGCCGGGCTTCAGCTCCACGTTGTGGACGAGCGTGCCGGTCGGGATGTTCTCGAGCGGGAGCGAGTTGCCCGGCTTGATGTCGGCGCCGGGGCCGGACTCGACGGTCGCGCCGACGCGGAGCCCCGAGGGCGCGAGGATGTACGCCTTCGCGCCGTCGGCGTAGTGGAGCAGCGCGATCCGCGCCGACCGGTTCGGGTCGTACTCGATCGCGGCGACCTTCGCCGGGACGCCGTCCTTGCGGCGCTTGAAGTCGACGACGCGGTAGCGACGCTTGTGGCCGCCGCCCTGGTGGCGCGTCGTGATCCGCCCCTGGTTGTTGCGGCCGCCCTTCTTCGTCACCGGCTCGAGCAGGCTCTTCTCCGGCTCCTTCTTCGTGACCTCGTCGAAGGTGGAGACGGACATGAACCGCCGGCCCGGACTCGTCGGCTTGTATTTACGAACCGGCATCAGCTCTTCTCCAATCCACCAGAGCGAAGCGAATGGTCGAGATCCGCTCCGCGGAAATGCGGCAGCACTTTCCCGGACATCAGACCTGCGCTCCCTCGAAGATTTCGATGGTGTGGCCTTCCTTGAGCTGGACGATCGCCTTCTTCCAGCCGGGGCGCGTGCCGCGCGAGACGCCGCGCCGCTTCGGCTTCGCCTGGACCTTGACGATGTTCACGCCCGCGACCTCGACGCCGAAGAGCTCCTCGACGGCCTGGCGCACCTGCGTCTTGTGCGCGTTCTTGTGCACGCGGAACGTGTACTTGCGGTCGGTGATGAGGCTGTAGCTCTTCTCCGACACGACCGGTGCGAGCAGGACCTCGTTCGGGTGGAGGCTCACGCCTGCTCCTCCTCGCGCTTCGCGCCGTTCGCGCGCGCCTCGACGAGCGGGAGCGCCGCCTCGGTGACGAGCAGCGACCGCGCCCACACGAGCGACGCGACCTCGAGCTCCGCCGGGACGGTGACGACGACGCGCTCGAGGTTCCGGAACGACTTGATCAGCGCCTCCTCGCCCTCCGTCGCGACGACGACGAGCGGGCGCTCCTTCCCCCAGCCGGCGAGGAGCTCGGTCGCCGCGCGCGTCGAGGGCGCGTCGAAGCCGCCGCCGTCGACGACCGCCAGCGTGCCGCGCCCGGCGTGGGCGGCGAGCGCGCTGCGGAACGCGGCGCGACGCGCCTTCCGGTTCACCTTCGAGTCGAAGCTGCGCATCCCCGGCGGGAAGGCGACGCCGCCGCCGGTGAACTGCGGCGCGCGGATCGTCCCGGCGCGGGCGCGGCCCGTGCCCTTCTGGCGCCACGGCTTCGCGCGCCCGCCCGAGACGAGCCCGCGGCTCTTCGCGCCGCGCGTGCCGGCGCGGGCGGCGTTCAGCTCCGCGCGGACCGTCTCGTGGACGAGGTGCGGCTTCACCTCCGCGGCGAACACCTCCTCGCCGAGGCTCAGCTCCCTCGCCTGCTTCCCTGCCGCGTCGAGCACCGGCGCCTTCACGTCAGCCACGCTTCACCGCCTCGCGGATCTCGACGATGCCGTTCTTCGGGCCGGGGACCGCGCCCTTGACGAGCAGCAGGTTGCGCTCCGGATCAACGCTGTGGACGACGAGCCCGAGCTGCGTCACGCGCTTGCCGCCCATCCGGCCCGCCATCTTCTGGCCCTTGAACACGCGCGACGGCGTCGCCGACGCGCCGATCGAACCTGGCTTGCGGATGTTGTGCGAACCGTGCGTGACCGGGCCGCGGGCGAAGTTGTGCCGCTTGATCGTCCCCGCGAAGCCCTTCCCGATCGAGATCCCCGACACCTTCACCTTGTCGCCCGGCGCGAACGCCTCGACGGTGACGGACTCGCCGACGGCCGCCTCGCTCGCCCCGCGCAGCTCGACGAGGTGCCGGTGCGCGCCGACGCCCGTCTTCTGCAGGTGCCCGAGCTCGCCCTTCGAGATCTTCCGCTCCTTCACGGGCTCGTACGCCAGCTGCACCGCCTCGTAGCCGTCGACGTCCTGCGTCTTCACCTGGACCACGGGGCACGGGCCGGCCTCGATCACCGTCACGGGGGTCACCGACCCAGTCTCCTCGTCGAAGACCTGGGTCATCCCGAGCTTGCGGCCGACGATCCCCTTCATCGCTAGAGCTTGATCTCGATGTCGACGCCTGCCGGGAGGTCGAGCCGCATGAGCGAGTCGACCGTCTTCGGCGTGGGCGAATGGATGTCGATCAGGCGCTTGTGCGTGCGCACCTCGAAGTGCTCCCGCGAGTCCTTGTCCTTGAACGGACTCCGGATCACGCAGTAGACGTTCTTCTCGGTGGGCAGGGGCACGGGCCCGGTGATGGTCGCGCCGGTGCGCTGAGCAGTCTCGACGATCGACTGAGCCGATCGGTCGAGCTGGGTGTGGTCGTATCCCTTGAGGCGGATGCGGATCTTCTGCTGAGCCACCGGCGCGTCCTATCCCTTCGTCTTCGTCTCGGCCGTCGCTACTTGATGATCTCGGTGACGACGCCCGCGCCGACGGTGCGGCCGCCCTCGCGGATCGCGAAGCGGAGACCCTGGTCCATGGCGATCGGCTGGATGAGCTCGATCTCCATGTTCGTGTTGTCGCCCGGCATGACCATCTCCTGGCCCTCCGGGAGCTTGATCGAGCCCGTCACGTCCGTCGTCCGGAAGTAGAACTGCGGCCGGTAGCCGTTGAAGAACGGCGTGTGGCGGCCACCCTCGTCCTTCGAGAGGACGTAGACCTCCGCACGGAAGTGCGTGTGCGGCGTGATCGACCCCGGCTTCGCGAGCACCTGGCCGCGCTCGACCTCCTCGCGCTTGGTGCCGCGGAGCAGCGCGCCCGCGTTGTCGCCGGCCTGCGCGTAGTCGAGCGTCTTGTTGAACATCTCGACGCCCGTGACGACCGTCTTCTCCACCTTGTCGTGGATGCCGACGATCTCGACCTCGTCGCCGACCTTGATCGCGCCCTGCTCGACGCGCCCGGTGACGACGGTGCCGCGGCCGGTGATCGTGAACACGTCCTCGATCGGCATCAGGAACGGCTTGTCGACGTCGCGCTCCGGCTCCGGGATGTAGTTGTCGACGGCCTCCATCAGCTCGAGGATCTTCGGCGTCCACTCCGCGTCGCCCTCGAGCGCCTTCAGCGCCGACACGTGGACGACGGGGACGTCGTCGCCGGGGAAGTCGTACTTCGAGAGCAGCTCCCGGACCTCCATCTCGACGAGCTCGAGCAGCTCGGGGTCGTCGACCATGTCGGCCTTGTTGAGCGCGACGACGATGTACGGCACCTCGACCTGGCGGGCGAGCAGGATGTGCTCGCGCGTCTGCGGCATCGGGCCGTCCGCCGCCGAGACCACGAGGATCGCGCCGTCCATCTGCGCGGCACCCGTGATCATGTTCTTGATGTAGTCGGCGTGGCCCGGGCAGTCGACGTGGGCGTAGTGCCGGTTCTCGGTCTCGTACTCGACGTGCGCGGTGTTGATCGTGATCCCGCGCTGCCGCTCCTCCGGCGCCTTGTCGATGTCCTCGAACGCCACGGCCTCGCCGCCCATCTGGTCGGCGAGCACCTTCGTGATCGCGGCCGTGAGGGTGGTCTTCCCGTGGTCGATGTGACCGATCGTGCCGACGTTGAGATGCGGCTTGTTCCGCTCGAACTTCTGCTTGGCCATTGCTCCTCCGGATTCCTTACGAGGTCTGTGCCGAGATGATCTCGGTCGCGATCGACTGAGGAACTTCCTCGTACCGATCGAACTGCATGGTGAACGTCGCCCGCCCCTGGGTCATGGAGCGGAGGTCGGTGGCGTACCCGAACATCTCCGCGAGCGGCACCTTCGCCTTGATCGACTGCGCGTTCCCGCTCGGCTCGAGGTGCTCGACGCGCCCGCGGCGGGAGTTCAGGTTGCCCATCACGTCGCCGAGGAAGTCCTCGGGGGTCACGACCTCGACGGCCATGACCGGCTCGAGCAGCTTCGGCTTCGCCCGCTGCATCGCGTTCTTGAACGCCATCGAGCCGGCGATCTTGAACGCCATCTCGCTGGAGTCGACGTCGTGGTACGACCCCTCGACGAGCTCGACGCGGACGTCCACGACGGGGTAGCCGGCGAGGATTCCCGACTCCATCGCCTCCTGGATGCCGAGGTCGACCGACGGGATGTACTCGCGCGGGATCTTCCCGCCCACGATCCGGTCGATGAACTCGTAGCCCTCGCCGGGCTCGGACGGCTCCATCGTGATCACGGCGTGGCCGTACTGGCCGCGGCCGCCGGTCTGCCGGACGAACTTGCCCTCGACGTTCTCGACGCGCTTCCCGACGGTCTCGCGGTACGCGACCTGCGGACGGCCGACGTTCGCGTCGACCTTGAACTCGCGCATCAGGCGGTCGACGATGATCTCCAGGTGGAGCTCGCCCATGCCGCCGATGAGGGTCTGCCCCGTCTCCTCGTCGGTACGGACGCGGAAGGTCGGGTCCTCCTCGGCGAGCCGCTGGAGGCCGGCGCCGAGCTTGTCCTGGTCGCCCTTCGTCTTCGGCTCGATCGCAACGTAGATGACCGGCTCGGGGAAGGTCATCGACTCGAGCACGATCGGGGCCGTGTCGACCGCGAGCGTGTCGCCGGTCGTCGTGTGCTTGAGCCCGACGCCGGCCGCGATCTCGCCCGCGCCGATCTCCTCCCGCTCCTCGCGGTGGTTCGCGTGCATCTGGAGGATGCGCCCGACGCGCTCGGTCTTGCCCGTCGTCGTGTTGAGGACGCGGTCGCCTGCCTTGAGCGTGCCGGAGTAGACGCGGAAGTACGTGAGCTTGCCGACGTAGGGATCGGACATGACCTTGAACGCCAGCGCGGCGAAGGGCTCGTCGGCCGCGGGGCGGCGCGAGAGCTCGTGCTCGGTGCGGGGGTCGACGCCGTGCACCGGCGGGACGTCGAGCGGGCTCGGGAGGTAGTCGATGACCGCGTCGAGCAGCGGCTGGACGCCCTTGTTCTTGAACGCCGAGCCGAGCAGCACGGGCGTGATCCTGCTCTCGATCGTGCCCTTGCGCAGCGCGCGGCGGATCATGTCCGGCGTCACCGACTCCTCGTCCATCAGGTACGTCTCCATCAGCTCGTCGTCGAACTCGGCGATCGAGTCGATGAGCTGGTGGTGGTACTCCTGCGCCTGCTCGAGCAGCTCCGCGGGGATGTCCCCGACCTCCATCTTCGTGCCGAGGTCGTCGACGTAGGTGATCGCGCGCATCTCGACGAGGTCGACGACGCCGCGGTGGTGCTCCTCCTGCCCGACGGGCAGCTGGACGGGGACGGGGTGCGCGCCCAGGCGCTCCACCATCGACTGCACGGCGGCGAAGAAGTCGGCGCCGGTGCGGTCCATCTTGTTGATGAACGCGATCCGCGGGACGCCGTAGCGGTCGGCCTGGCGCCACACCGTCTCCGACTGCGGCTGCACGCCCGCCACGGAGTCGAACACCGCCACCGCCCCGTCGAGCACGCGCAGGCTCCGCTCCACCTCGACCGTGAAGTCCACGTGCCCGGGCGTATCGATGATGTTGATCCGATGGTCGCGCCAGAACGCCGTCGTGGCAGCCGACGTGATCGTGATGCCGCGCTCCTGCTCCTGCGCCATCCAGTCCATCGTCGCGGCGCCCTCGTGGACCTCGCCCATCTTGTGGGTGCGGCCGGTGTAGTAGAGGATCCGCTCCGTCGTCGTCGTCTTGCCGGCGTCGATGTGCGCCATGATCCCGATGTTGCGGACGCGCTCGAGGGCGACCGCGGTCTGCTGCGTCACTGCCATGAGAGCTCTCTAGACCCCTTTACCACCGGTAGTGCGCGAAGGCCTTGTTCGCCTGCGCCATCCGGTAGATGTCGTCCTTCTTCTTGAACGCGCCGCCCTGCTGGTTCAGCGCGTCGAGCAGCTCGCCGGCGAGCTTCTGGTGCATCCCCTTCTCGCGGCGGTCGCGCGCGAACTGCACGATCCAGCGGACGGCGAGCGTGCGCGCACGGCGCTGCGGCACCTCGACCGGGACCTGGTAGTTCGCGCCGCCGACGCGGCGGGAGCGCACCTCGAGGACCGGAGTCACCGTCTTGACCGCCTGCTCGAGCACCTCGACCGGCGGCTTCCCGGTGCGCTCGCCGACGATCGCGAGCGCGTCGTAGACGATCTGCTCCGCGGTGCTCTTCTTGCCGTCGAGCATGACCTTGTTCACGAGCTGGGTGACGAGCTGCGAGTTGTAGACCGGGTCCGGGTCCAGGGTCCTGGGGGTGATGTCGGCTCGGCGCGGCATTACGAGCCCCGCTTCGCGCCGTACTTCGAGCGCGCCTGCCGCCGGTCGCTGACGCCGGCGGTGTCGAGCGCGGCCCGGATGACCTTGTACCGGATGCCGGGGAGATCCTTCACGCGGCCGCCGCGGATGAGGACGACCGAGTGCTCCTGGAGGTTGTGCCCCTCCCCCGGGATGTACGCCGTGACCTCGTTGAGGTTCGTGAGCCGGACGCGCGCGACCTTGCGCAGCGCGGAGTTCGGCTTCTTCGGCGTCGTCGTGTAGACGCGCGTGCACACGCCGCGCTTCTGCGGCGCGCCGTCGAGGGCAGGGGTCTTCGTCTTCGCCTTCGGCGAAGTGCGGCCCTTCCTCACGAGCTGGTTCACAGTCGGCACGTCGAGACGATCTCCAGGGTCAGGCGCTCACAGAACAACGGTCGGCGGGGCGGCTGCCCTGCCAACCGGCCGAGGCATGGTAGCGAAACGGCCTGGGGCTCGCAAACGTGTCCGCGCGTAACCGCGCCCGTCGCGACGCCGTTCCGGCTACGTGCCAATGCGCCTCGAATACCGCTTGCAAACGGTGGTCAGCGCTGTCTGCGGCTACTACAGTCAGACGGTGCCCGCCTCCTGCGGCGAAAGGAGCCGCCCCGCATGACGGTGGCGCTCGCGGTCGTCAGCGCCGTGCTGGCGCTCCTCGTCGTGGTCCTGGCGGTGCTCCTGCTCGTGCGCCGCTCCGACCGTGGCACCGACGAGCGGATCGCGGCGGCGGTCGCCGAGATGAACGACCGCATGGAGTCGATGGTGCGCGAGCTCGGGCAGGCGCTCGAGCGCGCAGAGGAGGAGAGCCGGCGCAGCCGGACGCTCGGGGAGCTCGCGGGGTCGATCGAGCTCGACCAGGTGCTCGAGCGGACGCTCGAGGCGACGCGCGTGATCCCCGGCGCCGACGCCGCACTCGTCGTGCTCCCGGAGGCGGCGAACGGACGCGCGCTGATCGCCACGGTCGGGCTCGCGGCCGACGAGGCGGAGCGGCAGGGGATCGTGGCCGGGCCGCCGGACGGGCGCGCCGCGCGTGCGGTCGCGATCGCGTACAGGTACACGCCGGAGGAGCTCGAGCGCGACGGCGCGCTCATCCACGCCGGGCTGACGGTGCCGCTCGCCAACGGCGACGCCGACGTCGGGCGGCTCGCCGTGTTCACGCGCGACCGCGGCCGGACGTTCGGCGACGACGCGATCGCCGAGCTCGAGGAGCTGGCACAGCGCGCGGCCCCGGCGATCGACAACGCCCGCCGGTTCCGCGAGGCGCGCCAGCTCGCGGACCTCGACGCGCTCACCGGTCTCCACAACCGCCGCTACTTCCACGAGACGCTCGCGCGCGAGGTGGCGCGCGCGCAGCGGTACGACCGGCAGCTCGCCCTCATCGTGTTCGACCTCGACGACTTCAAGGCGGTCAACGACCGGATCGGCCACCTCGCCGGCGACGCCGTCCTCGCGGAGGCGGCCGAGCGCATCCGCAGCGTCGTGCGGTCGGCCGACGTCGCGTGCCGCGTCGGCGGCGACGAGTTCGCGGTCATCCTCCCCGAGTCGACGCTCGTCGACGCGGACCAGCTCTACCGGCGCGTCCAGCACGCCGTCTCGGCGCAGCCGATCGGCCAGATCGGCCACCTGCAGCTGTCGGCGGGGATCGCGGAGCTCCGCGCACACGACGACACGCGCTCGTTCTTCCAGCGCGCCGACGACGCCCTCTACCGCGCCAAGGAGGCGGGGAAGGGCACGATCGTCGCGGCGAACGCGCAGTAGCGCGCCGCCACGTCCGCCGCGGCCGGCTGTGGACGGCGCGTCACGCTTCCGTTCGAGGGTCTGACCCCGGAACGGGACCGTGACGGAAGCGTGACGAGAGCGTCACGGGCCCGCATGGTTGCGAGGGAGCTGCATCGGCCGCTCCGGACGCCTGTGGACGCGCCGGCACGCTTTCGTTCGAGGGTCTGACCCCGGAACGAGAGGGTGACGCGGGTGTGACGGGAGCGTGACGCGCGGCCGCGCGCGTCAGGCGCCGGTGAGGGAGAGGAACGGGAGGTAGCTCGCGAGCCGGAGGGTGCCGGGGCTCGGAAGCGCGTCGCTGCGGCAGGTGGCGGACTTCAGCGCGTGCGTCTGGCGCGCCAGCGTCCAGTTGTCGAGCGCGGCCTGGCGCGAGAACGCCAGGAGCGCCGCCGCGATCGCGGGGCGCGCCCGCTCGAGCGGGAGCGACCCGAGCGGCGCCGTGTCGCCGAGCGCTCGCAGCGGGTACGTCCCGTCGAGCTCGCGCACGCGCGCCGAGCGCCCGGTCGGGATGCGGAAGACCTGCTCCGGCGCGAGCGTCGACAGCGCGATCCCGCGCGGACGGTCGCCGAGCCACCACGGCCCCGGCGCGCGCGCGGCCGACGCGGCGGGCGTGCGGTCGAGCGCGACCTCGCGCACCAGCAGCTCCGGATAGGCGAAGTAGAACGCGGAGATCTCCGCCGGCGACGGCCGGCGCGCGCGCATCCCCTCGGCGAGCTTCGCGCGCCGGAGCTCGTCGGCGAGGACGGCGCGCGCGATCTCGACGGTCGCGCCCGCACGCGCGATCGCCGCGCGATACGAGGCGCGCCGGCCGCCGAACCGCTGCGCGATCACCGCCTGCTCCGCGGCGAGGACGCGCGCGCGCGGGACTCGCGCGTACGGCGACTCCGCGACACGCGCGAGGAGCGCCGCGAACGCGACGTCGCGGTCGCCGGTCATCCGCTGGAGCGCGGCGAGCTCGCCCGACCGGATCGTCGCGCCGTCGAACGTGCACTGGGCGCCCGACGGGAGCCGGAGCTGCCCCTCCGTCCGCGACGCGTTGAAGCGCGGCCCCGCCGCGGCGATCCCGTCGCAGAGGCGCGGGTCGCGCGTCCAGAGGTAGACGCACGCGGCCGCCGGCTTGTCGGCGTCCTCGCCGGCGGGGCCGTACGTCGCCCAGCCCCAGGACCAGATCGTCGCGATCCCGAGCTCGCCGGCGACCTGCTTCGCCGCGAGCGCGTTCCACTTCACGTACTCGAACCACGCCTCGCGCGGCTTCAGCCCCTCGCGGCCGCCGGTGCCGCGCGCCGTCTGGAAGCCGAGGACGAGGCCGAGCTTCTCCTTCGGGATCCCGATCGCGAGCAGCGTCGCGAGCCCGCGGCGCATCGTCGATCGGAGGCGGCGGTTGCCGACGATCGGCCCCTGCGCGTGAACCGACGGCGCGCCGAAGTACGTCTCCAGCACGAGGTCGCCGTACGACGCGGCCTCGCGCCACCACGCGACCGCCTCGTCGCTGCCGGTGTACGGCATGCTCGAGAGCAGGAGGAACGGCCGGCCGCCGCGCTCGTGGATCGTCCGCATCAGCGTGAGGACGTTCTGCCGGTAGCGCGCGTTCGACTGCGTCCACGGCGTCTCGAGGTGCGCGCCGAACAGCTCGTTGAGCGCGATCAGCGGCTGCGCGCAGCCGCTCTGCGCGGCCGCGAAGTCGAACAGCCGGTTCGCGCGCTCGACGATCAGCGCCGGATCCGCGGGAGCGGTCGGCGTCCCGACGCGGTTGTTGAGGTTCATGTCCCAGTAGACGGTCCGCGCCCCCGCGGCCCGCATCTTCTCGGGGAAGTCGCCGGTGGAGACCGCGAGGATCAGCCCGGGCCGCGCGATCACCTGCTCGAGCTGCGGCGTCCCGAAGTCGATCCAGAGCGGCTTCGTCCCCGGGAGGCCGCACCCCGGGGTCGCCGACGCATTCCCCGGCAGGGCGAAGGCGGCCATGACGGCCAGAGCTGCGAGCAGGAGCTTCCTCACCGACCCGCCCGATGTGTACCAGAGACGGCGGCCGCGCCGGGTGCGGCTTTTCAGCTTCCTTACGCCTCTACGTCACCTGCGCGACGCGGGCGTCGATCGCCTGGATCAGCGCCGCCGCGGCGCGGCACGCGTCGCTCCCCGCGCGGTCCGCCTTCAGCTCCGCCTCCTCGACCCAGGCGGCGTAGCGGTACGCCGCGGCCCACTCGCCCCCGAGCGCGGCGCCGACGCGCTCCGCCCGCGCCTCGTGGTAGATGCCGTCGAACGCGCTCGGCCAGACGAGCACGCTCGTCAGCGCGTTGATCGCGCTGCGCGCGTCGCTGCAGACGGCGCACGCGCGCTGCTCGGGGGTCGTGAGGCTCCAGTCGGCGGTGCCGGCGCGAACGGCGAAGACGACGCCGCACGCGGGGCACGGCACCGGCTCGAGCGCGGCGACGAGCGCGGCGGCGTTGAGCAACGCGACCGAGCGCTGGAACCCGTCCACGGCGCCATCCTCGCACCGTCGCGCGCGCCGCGCGGCTGCGGGAACGCGGAGGGGCCCGTCTCCGGGCCCCTCCGAACGCTCGTGGCCGTCGCGCGCTACGCGCCGTCGTCGGCCGGCGACTCCACCTCGGGGATCTCCTCCGCCTCCGGGAACTCGCGCGGCATCCCGTCGCCGTCGCCGGCGTGTTCCGGCTGGCCGCCGAAGTCGAGCCCGAGGGCGCCGAGGTCGAGGTCGCCGTCGGAGCCGATCTCCTCGAGCGCCGCGAGCAGCTCCGCCTCGGTGTGCGGCCGCGTGTACATCGACGCCGGGACCTTCTCCGACGGGCCGATCTCGATCTGGCGGTAGCGCTTGAGCCCGGTCGCCGCCGGGATCAGCTTGCCGATGATCACGTTCTCCTTCAGCCCGAGCAGGTGGTCGACCTTGCCCTCGATCGAGGCGTCGGTCAGCACCTTCGTCGTCTCCTGGAACGACGCCGCCGACAGGAACGACTCGGTCGCGAGCGACGCCTTCGTGATGCCGAGGATGAGCGGCTCGTACACCGCCTGCTCCTGCGACTTCTTCAGCTTCGCGTTGTCGCGGTCGACCGCCGCCTTGTCCACGAGCTGCCCCGGGAGGAAGTCGGTGTCGCCGGCGTTCTCGACGCGCACCTTCTTCAGCATCTGCCGGACGATCAGCTCGATGTGCTTGTCGTGGATGTCGACGCCCTGCGACTTGTAGACCTTCTGGACCTCGCCGACGAGGTAGAGCTCCGTCGGGGTGTAGCCCTTCAGGCGCAGGAGGTCCGCCGGGTTGAGCGACCCCTCGTGGAGGGCGTCGCCCGGCTCCACGACCTGCCCGTCGGCGACGAGCAGCCGCGTCCGCCGCGGGAGCGCGTAGCTCTTCGGCTCGAGCGGCTCGCCGTTCTCGTCCGTCCCGTCGGGGTGGATCGTGACGCGGAAGCCGCGCTCGGTGTCCTCCACCTCCACGCGGCCGCCGACCTCGGCGAGCAGCGCCGCGCCCTTCGGGTTCCGCGCCTCGAAGATCTCGACGACGCGCGGGAGGCCGTGCGTGATGTCCGCGCCGGCGACGCCACCGGTGTGGAACGTCCGCATGGTCAGCTGCGTGCCCGGCTCGCCGATCGACTGCGCGGCGATGATCCCGACCGCGTCGCCGATGTCCGACTGCTTGCCGGTGGCGAGGAACGTGCCGTAGCAGAGCTGGCACAGACCGACCTCGCTGCGGCACTTCAGCACCGAGCGCACCGGGAGCTTCGCGCCCTCGGCGAACTCGCCGAGGCCGTCGACGATCTCCCGCAGCCGCGGCAGGGTCACCTCCTCGCCCTTCTCGGCCAGGAGCGTCTTGCCCGGCTTGCCCGTCGCGAGCGGCTTGTAGACGTCGGCCGCGAGCATCCGGCCGGTCGCGCTCTTGTTGAGGCCCTCGCCGGGGAGCATGACCGGCAGCTCGACGTAGTCGTCCGTGCCGCAGTCGTGCTCGCGGATGATCACGTCCTGCGAGACGTCGACGAGGCG
>DATLFU010000065.1:0-59030 GCA_035540835.1 Gaiellaceae bacterium | reverse complement strand
TCGCTCATGCGGGTCCGGTGCCCCCGCCGGTAGGCGCCGAAACGGGTGGCTACACTGGGACGCGCACAGGGGCGTAGCTCAGCTGGTAGAGCATCGGTCTCCAAAACCGAGGGTCGCAGGTTCGAGTCCTGTCGCCCCTGTAGGACAGGCGCCGCGAATCGCAGACGTTCCAGGTTCGCGGATCGGCGGAGGCAGTCGCGGGCGGCGGCGACTCCTTCGCTGCTCGCGCCGCACGGCCGCGCGCGGTCTGCGACCGCTGGGTGGGCGGCGCCGCCTACGGCTTCGGGCGCGATCGTCCCCCGCGAGGGACGACGTACATGAACACGAGCAAGGCGACGATCACGACCGCGGCGATGGCGACGATGGCGACCGTGGACAGGGCGACGATCACGCTCCGCTTCCTGTCCCGCGCGGCGCTCCGGAAGATCTTGCGCGTCGAGGGCGGAGCGCGCACGGCGGCGCGTGCGACACGGCCTCTCGCCGAGCCCGGCTACTAGGCGCAGACCCTGCGGCTATGTACGCTGCGAGGCGTGAGTGAGGGCGACCAGACGATCAAGCAGCAGCGAGCCGTCCTCCTGATCCTCCTCGCCACGTGCCAGCGCGCCCTCGAAGCGTTCGAGGCGGCGGAGAACATCCAGGACGAGGAGTTCATCGAGGACCTGGAGCGGATCATCGCGCGGACCCGGCGCGAGCTCGATGCGCTCGCGCCCTCGGGCAACGCCTAGGCCCGTGGGACGGCTCGATCCCGCAGAGGACGAGCTGGCGCGGTACGTGCGAGAGCGCCTCGCCGGGTTCGGTTCGCCGTGGGCCGAGCCCGACATCGTGGACGAGGCGCTCTCGGCCAACCACGACCTGTGGCTGCGCCTGTACGAGATCGACCTAGAGTTCGGCCCTGCGCCTGACCCGCCGGCGGCGCCCGCCTAGCGCTACGTCCTCGCCCGACGCCTCGCACCGAGGCTTTCCCGATCCCTGACCTCGTTTTGCCCGCCCCTGGGCGAGGGCGCGGCACGCTCGTCGCATGCACACCGCTCGACGAGAGGACACGATGATGAAGCTGATCGCCGCCGCGGGCGGGATCGTGATCGTCGCCGCGGGCGTCGTCGCGGCGGGCCTCGTGGCGACCGGAACGGGCGACGCGGGTACGTCGCGCACGCCCGCCTCGGCGACGACGACGTCGCGCACCACCACCGCGACGACCACGTCGCGCACCCGCACGGGGACGACGGCGTCGGTCGACGTCTCGGGCCCGTGCGACGAGCCGGAGCACGCGGCCGACCCCCGCTGCACGGGGACGGGCGCCCCCGCGGCTCGCACCGAGACCCGCGGCCGCCGCGGCCGCGGCTCGGACGACGCGCGCCTCGAGCCCCGCGACGACGGCTCGGGACGCGGGCGCGGCAGGGGCCGCGGCCGCGGCCGGGACGACTGACCGACCACACGACCGAAGGAGAGAAGAGATGCTCAGGATCCTCGTTCCCGCGGCGGTGCTGGCAGCCGCCGCCGCCCTCGCGCTCCCGGCACTCGCCGCGCCGACACCGCAGGTCGTCCGCGTGACGGAGCGCGACTACTCGATCGCGCTGTCGGCGCCGCCGCGTGCCGGCAAGGTGACCTTCGTCGTCCGCAACGCCGGCGGCGACCCGCACGACTTCTGGGTCCGCGGCGGCGGGCAGACGTTCAAGAGCCGCCCGCTCGCGTCCGGCGGCACGGCGCGGCTCACGGTGACCCTGAAGAAGGGCGTCCGCTACCAGTTCTGGTGCGGCGTGGGGTCGCACGCGAAGAAGGGCATGCGCGGGAGCTTCGTCGCGCGGTAGGCGCGAACGGGTCGGCGGGCGCGGTGCCTCCCCCTCGGGGCACGCGCCCGCCGACCACGTTCGCGCGCTTGCAGGCACACTGGCGATGGCGACAGGGGGTTCGCGTGCGTCTGGGCAGGAGGACGGTGCTGCTGGTCGAGGACGAGGAGTCGATCACGACGCCGCTGCGCGAGGCGCTCGCGCGCGAGGGCTTCGACGCGTCGGTCGCCTCGACCGCCGCCGACGCGCTCGCGCTCGCGCAGGAGCTCGACCCCGACGTCGTCCTCCTCGACGTGATGCTCCCCGACGGCTCCGGGCTCGACGTCTGCCGCGAGCTGCGGCGGACGTCGCGCGTGCCGATCCTGATGCTGACGGCCCGCGGCGAGGAGGCGGACCGGATCGTCGGCCTCGAGCTCGGCGCCGACGACTACGTGACGAAGCCGTTCAGCGCGCGCGAGGTCGTCGCCCGGATCCGCGCCGTGCTGCGCCGGACCGACGGCGCCGCGCCGGCGGAGAGCGGGGACGCGCTCGACGTCGGCGAGCTGCGCGTCGACCCGGCTAGCCGCACGGCGTCGCTCGGCGGCGAGCCGCTCGAGCTCTCCCGCAAGGAGTTCGACGTGCTCGCGCTGCTCGCGCGCGACGCCGGGCGCGTCGTGACGCGCCAGCGCCTGCTCGAGGAGGTGTGGGAGACGACCTGGTTCGGGTCGACGAAGACGCTCGACGTCCACGTCAGCGCGCTGCGGCGGAAGCTCGGGGACGACCCGGCCGCGCCGCGGTACCTGCACACGGTACGCGGCGTCGGGTTCCGCCTCGCGGCCCCGGCGGACGACGCGTGAACACGCTCCGCGTCCGGCTGCTCGCGGCGTTCGCGTACGTGCTCGTCCTCGTCCTCGTGGCGCTGGCGGTGCCGTTCGCGGTCAGCCTGTCGAGCCGCGTCGATGCCGAGGTGCGCGCGCAGACGGCGGCGGAGGCGCACCTGATCGCGGCCGCCGTCGCCGGGCGGCTCGACCGGCCGGGCGCCCTGCAGGAGCTCGTCGCGCGCGCGGCCGACGACGTCCGCGGCCGCGTCGTCGTCGTCGACGCCGCCGGCACGCTCGTCGCCGACTCCGAGGGCACGCACCTGCTCGGCAGCGACTACGGCGCGCGCCCCGAGCTGGCCGTGGCGCTGGAGGAGGGTCGCGTCGCGCAGGGGCGGCGTTCGAGCGACACGCTCGGCGAGGACCTCCTCTACACCGCCGTCCCCGTCGTCGACGGCGAGCGCCGCGTCGGCGCCGTCCGCGTCACGCGCAGCGCGGCGCCGCTCGACGCGCGCGTCCGGCGCGACGTGCTGGTGCTGTTGGGGATCGCCCTCGCGGCGCTCGCGCTCGGGCTCGCGCTCGCGTGGCTCCTCGCGGGCTCGCTCGCGCGCCCGCTGCGCGGACTGGCCGCCACGGCGCGCCGCGTCGGCGGCGGCGATCTGTCCGCGCGCGCGGAGCTCGCGGGGTCCGCCGAGCAGCGGGAGGTCGCGACGGCGTTCAACGACATGACCGCGCGCGTGGCGCGGGTGCTCGACGCGCAGCGCGAGTTCGTCGCGAACGCGTCCCACCAGCTGCGGACGCCGCTCACGGGTCTCCGGCTGCGGCTCGAAGCGGCGGCGCTGAAGGCGCCCGACCCGGACCTGGAGCGCGAGCTCGCCGCCGCGGAGCGCGAGGTCGAGCGGCTCGCGAAGCTGCTGACGGCGCTGCTCACGCTGGCGCGCGAGGGCGGCGACGCAGGGGCGGCGCGCCCCGTCGACGTCGCCTCGGCCGCGGCGGCCGCCGCCGAGCGCTGGCGTCCGGAGGTGGAGCAGGGCGGGCGGCGGCTCGTGCTTCGAGGCGACGAGGGCGTCGCGGTCCGGGCGTCGGAGGAGGACGTCGCCATCGTCCTGGACAACCTCGTCGAGAACGCGCTCCTCTACTCGCCTGCGGGGAGCACCGTCACGATCGAGTGGAGCGACCGCGGCGATGCGGTAGCGCTCGCGGTGCTCGACGAAGGCCTCGGCGTCGCCGGCGACGACGCGGAGCGCCTCTTCGCGCGCTTCGAGCGCGGCACCGCCGGCTCCTCGTCGCCGGGCACGGGGCTCGGGCTCGCGATCGTGCGGACGCTCGCGCAGCGCTGGGGCGGCGACGCGACGCTCACCGACCGCCCCGGCGGCGGCGCGCGCGCCGAGGTGACGCTGCCGGCGGCGCCGCGCCCGGCAGGCGTCCGGGAGCTGGAGGCGCAGCGCGCATGAGGCTCGCGCTCCTCGGGCTTTCCGGGATCGCCGCGGCGTCGTTGCTCGGCCTCGCCGGCTACCTCGTCGCGCGGGACACGATCGCGCTCCCCGCCGCGTCGGTGTCGGCCGGGGAGACGCTGGCGCCGCCGCCGGAGCCGCGGCGGGCCGCGCCGCCCGCGGCCGCGACGGAGACGCGCGCGCCTGCTCCTGCTCCGGCGCCCCCGCCGCCTCCACCGGCGCCGACGCAGGTTCCGACCCGCGCGGAGACGGAGACGGAGCCGCGGGCGGAGACGGACGACTCGGGGCGCGGGCGCGGGCGCGGCCGCAACCGCGGGCGCGGCGGCGACGACTGAGTCAGCGGGCGAGGCGCTCGCGGCGGAGGACGTGCGCCTCCGCCTCGTCCGGCTCGACCGGGACGACGAGCTGGAAGCGCGCCCCGTGCGGCTCCGCCGGCTCGTAGAGCAGGTCACCTGCGTGCGCCTGCGCGTACGAGCGCGCGATCGCGAGGCCGAGGCCGGTGCCGATCCCGCCGGCGCGCGCGCCAGAGCCGCGCGTGAAGCGCTCGAACAGGTCCGGGACGAGGTCCGGGGGAACGCCCGGGCCGCGGTCCTCGACCGTCAGGCGGAAGTGGCGGTCGCGGAGCTCCGCGCTGACGCGGATCGGCGGCGCGCCGTACCGCGTCGCGTTCACGACGAGGTTCGTCACGATGCGGTCGAACGCCGCCGCGTCGAGCGGCGCCTCGAGGTCGGGCTCGACGTCCACCTCGATCAGCCCGGCGCCCATCGCCGCGACGGCGCCGACGACCTCCTCCACGCGCTCGCGCACGGGGAGCGGGCGCGGGTCGATCTTGACGGCGTCCGCCTCGAGCCGCGAGAGGTCGAGGAGCTGCTCGACGAGCAGCCGCAGCCGCGTCGACTGGCCGAGGAGGACGCGACGCAGCTCCGCACGCTGCTCCTCGGCGAGCTGGCTCCCGCGCGCGTGCAGCGTCTCGGCGATCCCGTGGATCGCCGCGACCGGCGTGCGCAGCTCGTGCGCGGCGAGCGCGACGAAGTTCGACTTGACGGCGTCGGTGCGCTCGAGCGCGGCGCGCGCCTCGCGCTCCTGGTCGAACAAGCGGCTGCGGTCGAGCGCGAGCCCCGTCAGGTCGCCCAGCGTCCGCAGCAGCGCGAGCTCCTCGCTCCCGAAGAACGGCGCGTACGGACCCGCCCAGACGAGGAGCGAGCCGCCCTCGAACAGGATGTGCGCAGCGTCGCCGACCACGGCGGGCGGATCGCCCGCGAGCCGCTCGCGCTCGTTCTCCTCGAGACCGTGCGTGCCGACGAGCCGCCCGTCCGCGCTGAAGAGCGCCACGGCGTGCGCACCGACGAGGTCGGCCATCGGCTCGAGCACCCGCGCGGCGACGTCCTCCTCGCTCGTCGCGAGCATCAGCTCCCCCACGGCCTCCCGCAGCGCCTCCTGCTCCGGGCGGCGCCACGCCACGCGCACGAGCCACGGCGGCGCGAGCGCGAGGAAGAACGCGCCCGCGCCGACGAGTCCGATCGCGCGCGCGACGCCGCGCGCGGCGGACTCGCGGTCGCCGCCTGCGGCCGCGCTCACGAAGATGCCGACCGTGAGGAGCGCCGCCGCGACGGCGAGCATCCGCATCCGCCGCCGCGCGACGCTCGGCTGCCCCCGGCCGGCGCGCCACAGCCGCACCGCGACGACGACCGACAGGGCCGCCCAGTGGAGGAGGAAGGCCGCGAGGTACGCGAACTGCCACGTCGTCCGCGGCTCGCCGGGCTCCGGGAACGGCGGCGTCAGGTACGTCCACGCGACGATCAGCACCGTCACGCCGCTGAGCCACCGCTCGAGGCCGCGGGAGGGCGGGCGGAACGACGCCGAGAAGCGGTAGAGGAGGTACGGGAAGAGGACGACGACCGCGATCACCGTCCGCCCCACGACGCGGTCGAGGAGCACGCCCGGGTCCTCCGGGAGGAGGCGCGTCGCGAGCAGCGCCGCCGCGAGCGCGCCGAACGCGAGCGCCGCCCACGCGGCCGCCGGCATGCGCTGCCGCCGCCACTCCCGCAGCGCGACCACCGCCAGCGCCGCATACGCGAGCAGCGCCAGCCAACCCAGCACCTCGACGACCGACATCGAACCCCCTGTTCGGACCGGACTCTACGCCTTCCTTCCGCACCTCAGAGGGTGGACCTGGACCCCTCGTTCGGGGGACAGACGCACGGGCGGGGCGGAAATACCCTGCGTGAGACCAATCTGCGGAGGAGGACCCCTTTGATTCGGATGCGCACGCTGCTTCTGGCGGGCCTGGCAGCCCTGCTGCTCACGGCCGCGCCTGCCGGCGCGGTGATCGGCGGCACGCCGGACCGCGACGCACATCCCTACGTCGGCCTCGTCTGGAGCTCGACGGGCATCTGCACCGGCTCGCTGATCTCGCCGACGCTCTTCGTCACCGCCGCGCACTGTGCGCCCGGCGGCGAGATCGTCGGCGTGACGCTCGACACGGCTGCCTCGCCCTTCTCCAGGTTCACGCCCGGGCTGTTCGTCCCGCACCCGCGTTTCTGCATGGGCTGCGGCTCCGGCCTTCCCGGATTCGACACCCACGACGTCGCGGTGGTGCGCCTCCATCCGATGATGCCGCTCGCCGCGCCGCGCTACGCGCAGCTGCCGGAAATCGGGGCGATCGACGCGCTGGGCGGCCGGACGCCGCTGACGGTGGTCGGCTACGGCGTCCAGGGGTTCGCGGCGGCGCCGCGCGATCCCGACGGCAACGTCATCCCCGGCCGCGTCCCCTATTCGGATTTCACGCGCACGCAGGCGAGCGTCACGCTCGTCCCCGGGAAGTTCGCCTGGAGCGACGAGTTCGCGCGGATCTCCGCGAGCAGGGCCGGGATCTGCTTCGGCGACTCCGGCGGGCCGAACCTCGTCGGCGACACGGTCGTCGCGATCAACGCGTACGCGAACCAGAACTGCGCGGGCGCGACGTACTCGTACCGGCTCGACACGCCGGCCGCGCTCCGGTTCGTCAACAGCTTCCGCTAACCGCCTGCGGGGGAGCGGCGGCGCCGTCGCTCCCCCGCTGTAGGCTCACCGCATGGCCGTCCTGACGACGCGCGTCGAGCGCGGCTCGGAGCTGTTCGAGCGCCGCCGCGAGCGGATGGAGGCCCTCGTTGCGGAGCTGCGCGAGGCGACGGCGACGGTGGCGCGGGGCGGCGGCGAGCGCGCGCTCGAGCGGCACCGGTCGCGCGGGAAGCTGCCGGCGCGCGAGCGGATCGACCGCCTCCTCGACCCCGGGACGTCGTTCCTCGAGCTGAACGCGCTCGCGGCGTGGGACGTGTACGACGGGCAGGCGCCCTCCGCCGGGATCGTCACCGGGATCGGCGTCGTCGAGGGCCGCGAGTGCGTGATCGTGGCGAACGACGCGACGGTCAAGGGCGGCTCGTACTTCCCGCTGACGGTGAAGAAGCACCTCCGCGCGCAGGAGGTGGCGGAGCAGAACCGGCTGCCGTGCCT
Organism: Gaiellaceae bacterium; assembly: GCA_035540835.1. Taxonomy (GTDB): domain Bacteria; phylum Actinomycetota; class Thermoleophilia; order Gaiellales; family Gaiellaceae; genus DATLFU01. Next base: position 51,500 of record DATLFU010000065.1, on the reverse strand, counting down.
CTACCTCGTCGACTCCGGCGGTGCGTTCCTGCCGCTCCAGGACGAGGTCTTCCCCGACCGCGACCACTTCGGGAGGATCTTCTTCAACCAGGCGACGATGTCCGCGAAGGGCATCCCCCAGGTCGCGGTCGTGATGGGCTCGTGCACCGCAGGCGGCGCCTACGTCCCCGCGATGAGCGACGAGACCGTGATCGTCAAGGGCACCGGGACGATCTTCATCGGCGGGCCGCCGCTCGTGAAGGCGGCGACGGGACAGGAGGTGACGCCCGAGGAGCTGGGCGGCGCCGACGTCCACACCCGCCGCTCCGGCGTCGCCGACCACTACGCCGCCTCGGACGAGCACGCGCTGGCGCTCGCGCGCGCGATCGTCCGGAACCTCCACCGCCCGCCGAAGGAGGTACCGTGGGCGGTAGCCGACCCCGAGCCGCCGGCGGCCGACCCGGCGGAGCTCTACGGCCTCGTCCCGGAGGACTTCCGCCACCAGGTCGACCCGCGCGAGCTGATCGCGCGGATCGTCGACGGCAGCCGCCTGCACGAGTTCAAGGCGCTCTACGGCGAGACGCTCGTCTGCGGGTTCGCGCGGATCGAGGGGTTCCCCGTCGGGATCCTCGCGAACAACGGCGTGCTCTTCGCGGAGTCGGCGCAGAAGGGCGCGCACTTCGTCGAGCTCTGCTGCCAGCGGCGGATCCCGCTCGTCTTCCTGCAGAACATCACCGGCTTCATGGTCGGCAAGGAATACGAGGAGGGCGGGATCGCGCGCGACGGCGCGAAGCTCGTGATGGCCGTCGCCTGCGCGCAGGTGCCGAAGTTCACCGTCGTCACCGGCGGCTCGTTCGGGGCCGGCAACTACGCGATGTGCGGGCGCGCGTACGAGCCGCGGCAGCTGTGGATGTGGCCGAACGCCCGCATCTCGGTGATGGGCGGCGAGCAGGCGGCGACGGTGCTGACGATGGTCGGCGACGCGGACCCCGACGAGATCCGGGCGAAGTACGAGCGCGAGGGGAGCCCGTACTACTCGACGGCGCGGCTGTGGGACGACGGGATCATCGACCCCGTCGACACGCGCCGCGTGCTCGCCCTCGGCCTCGCGGCGGCGCTGAACGCGCCGATCCCGGAGACGCGCTTCGGCGTGTTCCGGATGTAGATCCGAACAGCGCGTTCACAGCCCCCGCACATCCGGGAAGGAACATCGTCACGAATGCGACGACCGCTCCCCGTCCTCGCCGCCGTCGCCGCGGCCGCCGCGTCCGCCGCTCCCGCTCCCGCGCACGCGCACGAGCTGTCGTTGCGGCAGGCGGACGTCGAGCTGTACGGAACGAGCGCCCGCGACTCCGTCGCCTCGGTCGCGGGCCTCGGCGACGTGAACGGCGACGGGCGCCCCGACGTCGCGATCGCCGCGGGACGCCGCGTCCATGTCCTGTTCGGCCCGGTGGCGCCGGGCAGCCGCGCGCTGTCGGCGCCCGGCGCGCGGCGCGGGTTCACGATCACCGGCGGGCGCGGCCTCGCGGTCGACCGCGCCGGTGACGTCGACGGCGACGGCCTCGCGGACGTGCTCCTTCGCGACACCTACGGCGCGTTCTCGCGTCGGACCGACCACAGCGCCTACGTCGTCTTCGGCCGCCGCTCCGCCTCCGCGGTCGACGTGCAGGCGCTCGGGAGCCGCGGCTTCCGGATTGCCTACCGGGCGCGGACGTCCGAGGGCTCGCCGGAGGTCGCGGGCGGCGCGGATCTGAACGGCGACGGACGCGCGGACGTGGTCGTGACGGTGCCGCACGGCGCCGCGCCCGCCGGACAGCCGTCGCGCGCGTACGTCGTCTTCGGCCGCGGCGGCGGCGGCACCGTCGACGTCGAGGCGCTCGGCGCGGCCGGATACCGGGTCGAGGGCGGCGAGCGCCTGCGGATCGTCGCGCCCGCCGCGCCCGTGGCGGACGTCGGCGGCGACGGGCGCGCCGAGCTCGCGCTCCTGGTCGAGGACACCGCCCGGCGCGACGCGAACGAGGCGCAGGTGGTGCACGGCTCGGCCTCCGTCGAGCCGGTCGTCCTCGCGTCGCCGCGCGTGCGCGTCGACCGCGTCCTGTCGCCGGCGAACGAGCGGCTGTACGCGCTCGCGGACGCGGGCGACGTCGACACGGACGGCCGCGGCGACGTCCTGCTCGCGTCGACGCACTCCGAGGGCGACCTCCAGAACACGGCGACGGTCCACGTCGTGTACGGCGGGGCGCGCGAGGTCGACCTCGGCGCGCAGTCGTTCCGCGGGTACCGGCACGCGACGGGCTGGGCGACGGCGCTCGCGAACGCCGGCGACGTCGACGGCGACGGCCGCCCCGACGCGCTCCTGGGCGTGCCCTACGAGGGCGGCGGCCGGTTCTTCGCGCGGGGCTACGTCGAGGTGCTGCTCGGGCGGCGCCCCGGAACGGCGCCGGCGCTGCGGAGCTACGCCGTCGACTCGGCGGCGCCGAACGCCGACGGCGGCGAGCGCGGCCACTTCACCGGAACCTCCGTCGCCGGCGCGGGCGACCAGAACGGCGACGGCCGCGCCGACCTGCTGGTCGCATCACACGGGTTCACGCGAGATCCGCGAAGGGTCGTCCCCGTCGGGGCGGCGCACGTCGTCTTCTCGCCCAAGCTCGTCGTCGGGACCGAGCGCGACGACGTCCTCGTCGGCACGGGACGGAACGACCTGCTCGTCGGGCTCGGCGGGAACGACGTCCTCCGCGGGGGCGGCGGGAACGACGCGCTCGTCGGAGGCGCGGGCGACGACCGCCTCTCGGGCGCCGACGGCCGCGACCGGCTCCTCGGCGGCGCGGGGCGTGACCGGCTCGCCGGCGGCTTCGGCGCCGACGACCTCTTCGGCGACGGCGACCGCGACCACGTCGTCGCGGGGGCGGACACGCTGCTCGGCGGCCCAGGCGACGACCTCCTCGCCGGCGGTGCCGGGAACGACGCGCTCGACGGCGGCGACGGCCTCGACCGCGCGTTCGGCGGCGACGGTGCCGACCGCGTCGCCGGAGGCGGCGGCGACGACCTGCTCGTCGGCGACGGCACCGCGGACTGGGCGCTGCGGAAGCTGGACGCGATCGGCCAGGGCAGCGACGTCCTCCTCGGCGGACGCGGGCGGGACGTCCTCTGGGGCGGGGGCGGCGGCGACGGCCTGTACGGGCACGCCGGGAACGACGTGCTGCGTCCGGGTCCGGGACGGAACCTCGCGGACGGCGGACCGGGCCGCGACGCGTACGTCCGCGCGGCCGGCGCGGTCGACCGGCTCGTGCGGATCGAGGTCGTCCTCCGGCGCTGACGCGTCTAAGCTCCGCCCGTGCCGCGGTACTCGGTCGCCGACCTCGACGAGCTGGAGCCGCGCGGCCCCTCCGGCACCGTCCGCCTCGTCCGCAAGGCGCTCGGCGCGCGTGCGTTCGGGTTCAACTTCTTCGACTTCCCGCCGAACCACGTCGGCCACGAGCACGACGAGCGGGAGAGCGGCGACGAGGAGGTCTTCTTCTGCGTCGAGGGGTCCGGCGTGCTCCGGATCGACGGCGAGGAGCTCGAGCTGCGGCCCGGCCGCTTCGTCCGCATCGACCCGGAGGCGACGCGGTGCCCCGTCTCCGGCCCCGAGGGGATGCGCTTCCTGATGATCGGCGCGCCCGTCGGCGGGACGTACGAGCCGCCGAGCTGGGGCTGACGGTGCTCGTCCGGCTCGTCCTCTGGAAGCTCGCGGACTCGATGACGACCGTCGCGGAGCTGCGGCGCTACCTCCGCGACGAGTCGGTCGACGCCTTCGCCGACGTCACGGGGCTGCGCCTGAAGCTCTGGATCTCCGACGACGTCACCGAGCGGTGGGGCGCGGTCTACCTGTGGGAGTCGCGCGAGGAGGCCGAGCAGGAGCTCCCGAGCCGCGCGCGCGAGCTGATCGGCAAGCCGCCCGACGTCGTCGAGGAGTTCGACCTCGAGGCGTCGGTCGAGGGGCGCTTCCTCGTCGAGCAGCTCTCGCGGCTCGGCCTCGCCTTCGAGGGCTAGAGCACCGCCGTCTCCGGGAAGACCGCGCCGCCGGCGAAGCGCTCGAGCCGGTACGGCTCGAGGTCGACCGGCGGCTCCTCCCCGAGCAGCTCCGCCGCGACGGCGGCTCCCACCGCGGGCGACTGCATGAACCCGTGACCCGAGAACCCGCACGCGGCGTAGAGACCGTCGCCCACGGGGCCGATCACGGGGTGCGCGTCGGGCGTCATGTCGTAGAGCCCCGCCCACGCCGCCTGCAGCGGCGCGTCCGCGGCCGGTGGGTACCGGTGCGTCGCGCGGGCACGCCAGTCGGAGACGAGCGCGTCGTCCACCTCCTCCCGCTCGCCCCACCGCGGCGAGGGCTCGCCCATCGCGAGCCGCAGCCGGTCGCCCGCCCGGCGGAAGTGGAACCCCGTCTCGACCTCGACCACCATCGGCAGCCGCTCCGGCGCGCCGACGGGGCCGATCTCGGCGAGCTGCCGCACGAGGGGGCGGACGGGGAGCTCGACGCCGCGGCGCGCGGCCACGGCGGCGGAGCGGGCGCCGCACGCGACGACGACGACGTCGGCCTGGAGGGCGAGCGCGTCCGTCCGCTCGCGCACCTCCACCCCGCGCCCCACCGCCCGCCGCACGAGCTCGCGCGTCACGCCGCCGGGATCGGCGACCCCGTCCTCCCAGCACGCCACCGCGCCGACGACGTCGTCCGTCCGCAGGCCGTCCACCCGGGACGGATCGACCCGCTCCACCGGGACGCCGAGCCCGCGCTGCGCCTCGAGGCGCCGCTCGAGCTCGGTGGCGCCGTCCGCCGTCGTCGCCAGGAAGACGTAGCCGACCGGGTCGAAGAGCGGCGCGCCGAGCTCGCGGAACAGCGGCAGGCTCGCCTGCGCGAGCTTCACCTCCGGCGCCGACGAGAACTGCTGCCGGACGCCTCCCATCGCCTTCCCGGTGGCGCCGCGGGCGACCTCGCCGGTGTCGGCGAGGACGACGCCGCGCGCGCCGCGCAGGGCGAGGTGGTACGCGACGGACGCCCCGATCGCGCCCGCGCCCGCTACGACGATTCGAGCCAGCGCTCGAGCTCCTCGCGCTCCGCCGGGAGGAGCCCGCGCAGCGGCGCGCGGACGTCCTCGCGGATCGGCACGCCGCGGCGCCGGACGACGGCCTTGGCCGCCGCCTGGAACGGGAACCGGTCGAGCGCCGCGCGCAGCTCGGCCACGTCCGCGGCGCCCTCCCGCACGAGCCTCGCCACCTCGGCGGGGAACGCCGCCGCGAGCCCCGACACGGCGCCCGCCGCGCCACGCTCGAGCCCCGCCGGCACGAGCTCCTCCGCGCCGACGAACACGTCGAGACCGAGGTCGAGATACGGCTCGACGGCGTCGAACGGCTTGTTCGAGACCTTCATCCCCGCGACGTTCTCCACCTCGTCGCGGAGCCGCGCGACGAGCGACGGCGGGAGCGAGTAGCCCGCCCGCGGCCGGAACTCGTAGAGGTAGAACGGCACCGGCGCGCACGCGCGCGCGGCCGCGAGGAAGTGCGCGTGCTGTGCCTCCTCGTCGAGGACGAAGTACGGCGGCCCGATCACGGCGACCGCCGCGGCGCCGGCCTCGGCTGCGTGAGCGGCGAGGGCGACGGTGTCGGCCGTCGTCTGCGCGCCGCAGTGGACGGCGACGTCGAGCCGCCCCCGCCCCGCCTCGACGAACAGCTCCGCCGCCCGCCGCCGCTCGGGGACCGAGAGCAGGAACCCCTCGCCGGTCGTCCCGAGCGCGAGGATCCCGTCGAGGCCGCCGCCGGCGAGGAAGTCGACGTACGGCGCGACCGCGTCCCCGTCGAGCGCGGCGCCCCCGTCGCGGAGCGGCGTCAGCGCGGCGGCGATCGCGCCCTTCAGCACGGCGACACTCTAGGCTCCGCACCGATGCCGGCGCTGAGGATCGAGCGGGACGCCGACGTGCTCCGCGTGACGCTCGCGCGGCCGGAGGTGCGCAACGCGTTCGACGCGGCGCTGATCGCGGAGCTCGCGGAGGCGTTCGTGGACGTCGGCAAGGCGCGGGCGGTGCTGCTCGCCGGCGACGGGGCGAGCTTCTGCGCCGGCGCGGACGTCGAGTGGATGCGGTCGTCCGCCGACCTCTCCTACGACGAGAACCTCGAGGATGCCCTCGCGCTGCGGCGGATGCTCGAGGCGATCGACCGCTGCCCCGCGCCCGTCGTCGCGCGCGTCCACGGACACGCGCTCGGCGGCGGCGCCGGCCTCGTCGCCTGCTCGGACGTGGTCGTGGCGGCGGAGGACGCCGTCTTCGCGTTCTCGGAGGTGAAGCTGGGCATCGTCCCCGCGGTCATCTCGCCGTTCGCACTGGCCAAGATCGGGCCGAGCGCGGCGCGGCGGTACTTCGTCACGGGCGAGCGCTTCGATGCGGCGACGGCGCTGCGGATCGGCCTCGTCCACGAGGTCGCCGCCGATCTCGACGCCGCGGTCGAGGGCGTCCTCGCCGAGCTGCGGACGGCGGGGCCGCGCGCCGCCCGCGCCGCGAAGCGGCTCGTGCTCGACGCGCCGCTCGACGGGCTCGAGACCGCCAGGCGGATCGCCGAGCGACGCACGAGCGACGAGGGGCAGGAGGGCCTGCGCGCCTTCCTCGACCGCCGCCGCCCGACCTGGTCCGCGTAGAGTCGCGCGCAACGCGGGGAGCTTCGTGCGACGGGGCTGAGAGGGCGGCTGGAGCCGCCGACCCGAACGACCTGATCCGGGTAATGCCGGCGGAGGGAGCGGAGGTGCTGAGCCCAGCAGCTGGGGCGATCGTCACGGTGGGCGCGCTCGCGGCGTTCGCGCTCGTCGGCGTCCGCGGCGCCGCGCGCTTCGGCGTCGGCGACCGCGACCGCTACCTGACGGCGCGGGGGACGCAACGCGCGACGCCGCTCGCGCTCAGCTTCTTCGCGTCGGCGCTCGGCGGCTGGATCCTGTTCGCGCCCGCCGAGGTGGGGACGTTCGCCGGGACCCTCGGGATCGCCGGATACGCGCTCGGGCAGGCCGCGGCGATCGCGCTGTTCGCGGTGGTGGGGCCGGCGGTGCGCTCGCGCGTCCCTTCCGGGACGACGCTGCTCGAGTTCGTCCGCGCCCGGTTCGGCGCGGGCGCGCACGCGTACGCCGCGGCGGTGTCGGTCCTCTACATGTTCGTGTTCCTGACCGCGGAGTTGACGGCGATCGGCGGCGTGCTCGCGCTCCTCTCCGGCGCCGACGCGGTCGTCGCGGTCGCCGGCGTCGCCGCCGCGACTGCGGCGTACACCGCCTACGGCGGCCTGCCGGCGTCGCTCGCGACCGACCGCTGGCAGGCGTGGCTCGTCCTCGCACTCGCCGTCGCCGTGGCGGTGGCGGTCGCCGGCGATGTCGACGACCCGCTCGCGCGGCTCCGCACAGCCGAGGAGGCCGCGCCGCTCGCCACGGGCGCGGAGACGTTCGCGGTGCTCGTGCTCGCGATCGTGGCCGCGAACCTCTTCCACCAGGGCTTCTGGCAGCGCGCCTGGGCGGCCCGGGACGGCGCGACGCTCGTGCGCGGCGCGCTCGGCGGCGCGGCGCTGATCGTCCCCGTCGTCCTCCTCGCAGGACTCGCCGGCATGCTCGCCGCCGGAGGCGGCCCGGTCGAGGTGCCGTCGCTCGCGCTCTTCTCGTTGCTGGACCGCGGCGCGGCACCGGTCCTCGCGCTCGTCGTCGTGCTCGCGCTCGCGCTCGTCGCCTCGAGCGTGGACACGCTGCAGAACGCGCTGACCGCGCTCGCGTCGACGGCGACCGGCAGCCGCGTCGGACTTCGGGGCGCGCGGGTCGTCACGGTGGCGCTCACGGTGCCGGCCGCGCTCGTCGCGCTCGAGGGGATCAGCGTGCTCCGGCTGTTCCTCGTCGCCGACCTGCTCGCGGCGACGATCGCCGCGCCCGTGCTCCTGGGGCTCTGGCGGCGGACGACGCCGGCTGCCGCCGTGGCCGGCGGCGTCGCGGGGCTGCTCGGCGTCGTCGCCGCGGGCGCGGTCGAATCGCGCAGCCTCGCCGGCGGGTTGCGGCTGCTGACGCTTCCGGACGGGCCGTCGCTCACGGCGTTCGCGGCGGCCGTGGCCGCGTCGGCGGCGGTCGCGCTCGCCGTGACGCTGCGCCGCCGCTAGCGTCCCGGGGTGCGCAGGCTCGTCCTCCTCGTCGGCGCGGTCGTCTTCGTCGACACCGTCTTCTACGCGGCGCTGACGCCGCTCCTCCCGGTCTACGCGGAGGAGCTCGGACTCTCGAAGGCGGGCGCGGGCGTCCTCGCGGGCGCGTACGCGGCGGGCGCGCTCGCGGGCGGCATCCCCGGTGGCGTGGCGGCAGCGCGGCTCGGCGTCAAGCCGACGCTCCTGATCGGCCTCGCGGGGATGGCCGCCACGACGTTCGTCTTCGGGATCGCCGAGCACATCGTCCTCCTCGACGCGATGCGCTTCCTCCAGGGGTTCGCGAGCGCCTTCTCGTGGACGGCCGCGCTGACATGGCTCGTCGCCGCAGCGCCGCCCGACCGTCGCGGCGAGCTGATCGGGACGGCGATGGCGGCGGCGATCGTCGGCGCGCTCTTCGGCCCCGTCCTCGGCGGTGCGGCGTCGATCGTCGGGACGGCGCCCGCGTTCGCGACCGTCGGCCTCCTCGCGGGCGTCCTCGGCGTCTGGGCCTGGCGCACGCCCGCGTTCGCGCCGGCGGACCCGCAGCCGCTGCGGCTGCTGTTCGCGGCCGTCCGCCGGCCGCGGATCGCCGCGAGCATCTGGTTCGTCGCGCTGCCGGCGATGCTGTTCGGGACGCTCGGCGTGCTCGCGCCGCTGCGGCTGAGCGAGCTCGGCCTCGGCTCGGTCGCGATCGGCGCGACCTTCCTCGTCGCGGCGGGCCTGGAAGCGGTGGTCAACCCGTTCGTCGGCCGGTTCTCCGACCGGCGCGGCCGCATGCTGCCGCTCCGCGCCGGGCTCGTCGCGTCCGCCACCGTCGCCGTCGCGCTGCCGTGGTTCGACCACCGGCTCGTCCTCGCCGCCGCGGTCGTCGCGGCGGGGATGGCGTTCGGGATCTTCTGGGCGCCCGCGATGTCGATGCTCGCCGACGCCGCGGAGGCGATCGGGCTCGACTACGCGTACGCGTTCGCGCTGATCAACCTCGCGTGGGCGCCGTTCGCGGCGCTCGGCGCCGCCGGCTCCGGGACCGTCGCGGGCGCCACGTCCGACGCCGTCCCGTACGTGGGTCTCGCCGCCGCGTGCGTGGCGACGTTCGTCGTCGTCGCGCGCTACTCGGAGCGGAGGCGGACGGGCGCGCTCGCCGCCGGCGCGAACGCGCCGCCCGGCTCGACGAACGCGCGGTAGTCGCCGTCCGGCAGCTCGGCCGCGGGCGCGAACGAGCCGGTGGGGCCGACGCGCGCCGCGGCGACGGTGCGCCAGCCGGCAGCGGTCTTCCGCTGGATCTCGGCCGTCGTGCGCGGCAGCGGCGGCCGGACGCTCCCGCGGACGGCTCCGCCGACGGCGGCGAGGCGCACCTGCGGCGCGACCGCCACGGAGACCTCCGGTCCCGCGACGCGCTCGGCGGCCACGCGAAACGCCGCGCCCGGCTGCGGCTTCACCGCGACGACGAACGTCCCGTCGGCGCGCGGACGGACCCGCGCCACCTGACGCCACCCGCCCGCGTCGCGCCGCTGGATCACGGGCGAGCGCAGCTCCCGCGCGATCCCGCGCAGCTCGAGCGGCCGGCCGTACACGCCCTTGCGGCTCGGCGCGGAGAGGTCGAGCACGCCGATCCGGAACCACGTCGAGCGCAGCTCGAGCGCGACCCGGAAGTCGGCCGCGTCGACGGTGCGCGTCCCCGCAGGCGTCACCACCCGCACCTGCTGCGCGCGCCCCGACCCGTTCCGCGTCACGACCACGTCCCTCGCCCGGCGCAGGGCCGGCACCTTCAGCCGTGCCGCGAGCTGCGCGCGCGTCAGCGTCAGCGGCCCCCACGTGTGGTGCGGTGACGTGCGGTCGTGGGGGTCCTCGACCGCGCGCAGGTACGGCAGCGCCTCGGCCTTCGGCCACACGTCGCGGATCGCCGCCGTCCGTCCGCCGGAGGTCGAGTGGTAGAAGGTCGCCGCGATCGCGTCGCCGTGGAAGAGGACGCGCCCCGCGGTCGCGCCGACGGCGCGGTTCGTCTCGGGCGTCTCGGCGCGGACGCCGCCGTAGACCTGGCTCCGCTGGTCGTCGAAGACGTCGAAGAGCTTGCGCGGCTTCAGCGTGGCGAGCGCGTACGAGCGCGCGACGACCGCCTGCGCCTTCAGCGCCTCCGGGTGCCAGCTGTGCGGCATCTCGTACGGGACGACGCCGCCGAGGTAGCGCTCGAGCGAAACGTGGTTCACCGCGGACATGCGGCCGCCGCGGGAGCGGACGACGAGGGCGCCGCGGTACGGCTTCCCGTCGAGCGCGACGGGGGCCGACCCGCCCGCGAAGCGCACCGGCGACGCGAGCCGCACCGGCTTGCGGCGGATCTTCACCACGAGCTTCGGCCCGAGCCCGACCCGGCCGGCCGGCAGCGTCGCCTTGCGGCCGCGCGCGTCCTCGACCCGGAACGGGCGCGGCGACGAGACGACGAACGTCCTCCGGCCGGCGCCGAGCAGCACCCGCACCTCGCGCGGCTCCGCGCGCCCGAGCCGCGTGCCGCGGTAGTAGTGCAGCAGGATCCGCTCGTAGCCCCATCCCTGCCGCGCGAACCCGTGCGCGCCGTACTGGCTCATCCCGATCCCGTGGCCCCAGCCGCGGCCCTTGACGACGAACACCGGCTCGGCGTGCGCGGCTGCGCTCGCCGCGAGCGCGGCGAGGACGACCGCCGTGAGGACGAGAGCTTTCCGCATCGTGACGCGCGGGGACGCCGACCCGCGGCGGCTAGGCTAGCGGGTCCCGCGGGATATCGTCCCCGGCGCCATGCCGATCCGGAAGCTGCTCGTCGCGAACCGGGGCGAGATCGCGCTCCGCGTCTTCCGCGCCTGCCGCGAGCGCGGGATCGCGACCGTCGCCGTGGCCGCGCCCGACGACCGCGGCTCGCTCCACGCGCGCTCCGCCGACGAGACCGTCGAGGTCGCGAGCTACCTCGACCCGTCAGAGCACGTCCGCGCGGCGCGCGAGACGGGCGCGGACGCCGTCCATCCCGGCTACGGCTTCCTGGCCGAGAGCGCCGACCTCGCGGAGGCCGTCGAGGCGGCGGGGCTGACGTGGGTCGGGCCGCCGCCGGAGGCGCTGCGCGCGGGCGGCGACAAGCTCGCGGCGAAGCGGATCGCCGTCGAGGCGGGCGTTCCCGTCGTCCCGCAGGGGGAGCCGGAGGAGCTCGGGTTCCCGCTCCTCGTCAAGGCGGCGGCCGGCGGCGGCGGCCGCGGGATGCGCGTCGTCCGCGCGGAGGAGGAGCTCGCGGACGCACTGACGGCGGCCGCGCGCGAGGCGGAGGCGGCGTTCGGCGACGGGCGCGTCTTCTGCGAGCGGTACCTCGAGCGGCCGCGGCACGTCGAGATCCAGCTGCTCGCCGACGCGCGCGGGAGCGTCGTCGCCCTCGGCGAGCGGGAGTGCTCCGTGCAGCGGCGCCACCAGAAGGTGCTCGAGGAGTCGCCGTCGCCCGCGCTCGACCCGGCGCTGCGCGGGCGGATGAGCGACGCCGCGATCGCGTTCGCGCGGGCGATCGGCTACCGCGGCGCGGGCACCGCGGAGTTCGTCCTCGCGGGCGACCAGTTCTACTTCCTGGAGCTGAACGCGCGGATCCAGGTCGAGCACCCGGTGACGGAGCTCGTCACCGGCGTCGACCTCGTCGGCGAGCAGCTCCGGATCGCCGAAGGCGAGCCGCTCGAGCTCCCACGTAACAGTCTGTTACAAGGTCACGCGGTCGAGGTGCGGCTCTACGCCGAGGACCCGCGGTCGTTCCTCCCGCAGGCCGGGACGGTCGAGCGGCTGCGGCTGCCGCGCTCGATCCGCGTCGACGCGGGCGTGGCGGAGGGCGACGAGGTGCCGCTCGCGTACGACCCGATGATCGCGAAGCTGATCGCGCACGGGCCGACGCGCGAGGAGGCGCTCGCGCGCCTCGCGGACGCGCTCGCCGAGACCGAGGTGGCGGGCGTGACGACGAACCTCCCCTTCCTCCGGTGGCTCGTCGCGCACCCGGCGCTGCGCGCCGGCGAGACGACGACGGCGTTCCTCGTCGACCATCCGCCGCTCTCGGAGCCGCCGCCCACGCTGCCGCCGCGCGTGTGGCGCGGCGCGTGGCGCCTGAACCTACCCGCGCCCGCGCCGCAGCCGCCGCCCGACGTCGACGACGCGAGCCATCAAGGCGGAGGCGGCGACGCGGAGACGAGCACGCTGACGGCGCCGATGCCGGGGACGGTCGTCGACGTCCTCGTCTCGCCCGGGGACCGCGTCGAGGCGCGGCAGACGCTGTGCGTGCTCGAGGCGATGAAGATGGAGACGCCGCTCGTCTCGCCGTACGAGGCCGTCGTCCGTGCGGTGCACGTCGCGCCGGGCGACCGCGTCGCCGGCGGCGCTGTTCTCGTGGAGCTCGAGGAGTAGCGCTAGAAGAGCTTCTGGAGCTTCATGGCCGCACCCATGTCGCCCTTGATCTTCAGCTTCCCGCTCATGTAGGCCGACGTCGGGTTCTGCTCGCCCGCGGCGATCGCGTTGAAGGTCTCCTCGGAGGCGGAGATCGTGCAGTCGACGCCCTCCTCGGCTCCCTCCGTCACGCTCACGTCGCCGTCCTGGACACGCACGGTCCACGCGCCGGCGCCGGCGACGTCGAAGACGTAGGAGTTGTTCATTCCGGCGGTCTTCGACGCGTCCGCCCGCTGCTCCAGCGTCTCGAAGAACTCCCTCGCGCTCTGTGCCATCCCTCGTCTCCTCGTCTCTCGGGTGCGCGGCGAGCCTATCTAAGGCGCGACGGGCTCGGGCGCGAGCGGCCGCCGGGCGCGGCTCGACGGCAGGCGCACGCCGAGGAGGAGCGCGGCGAGCGGCACCGCGGCGCACACGTAGAGCGCGTTGCGCAGCTCGATCGCGTCCGCGAGCGCGCCGAGCCCCACGGCCGCGAGTCCGCCGACGCCGATCGCGAGCCCGATCGTCAGCCCGGACGCGAGCCCGATGTTGCGCGGCAGGTACTCCTGGCTCATCACCATGCTGACGCCGAACGTCCCGATCACGGAGATCCCGACGAGCGCGAGCGCCGCGGCGCCGACGAGGCCGCCAGCCAGGAGGTAGACGAGGACGAGCGGCCCCATGACGGCGATGCTCCCGATCAGGACCGGGCGCCTGCCGATCCGGTCGGCGACGGGGCCGGCCACGAGGGTGCCGACGCCGCCCGCGAGGAGCATCAGCGACAGCAGCTTGTTCCCGTACGCGGCCGAGTGGCCGCGCGCGACCTCGTAGAGCGGCACGAACGTGATCAGCCCGAACCAGGCGACGTTGCGGACGGCGATCACCGCGAGCAGGAGGGCGAGCGCGCGCGGGCGGTTGCGGCCCTCCCCCACGCGCGTCGCGCGCCGGTGCGGCGCGAACCCCTCGAGGTACGGCCGCATCAGGAGGAGCACGCCGGCGACGACGAGCGGCGGTACTGCGAGGACGACTCCCGCGTCGAGGCCGAACCGGAGGATCACCGCGGTCGCGGCGATCGGGCCGAGCGCGTAGCCGAGGTTGCCGCCGATCGAGAAGAGCGACATCCCGCTCGCCCGCCGGTCGCCGCTCACGTACGCCGCGAACTTCGATCCCTCCGGGTGGTACGCGGCCGTCCCGAGCCCCGACACGGTCACGAGCAGGAGCACGAGCCAGTAGCTCGGCGCGGCGGCCGCGAGCCCGATCCCCGCCCCGCCGGCCGCGAGCCCCGCCGGCAGCAGCCACAGCGCGCCGCGCCGGTCCGACCAGAGTCCGAAGAGCGGCTGCACGACCGACGACGAGATCGCCCAGGCGAGCATCACGAGCCCCGCCTGCAGGTACGAGAGGTCGAACTCGAGGACGAGGAACGGGAGCAGCGCAGGGACGACGCCGTTGGCGAAGTCGGTCGCGAGGTGCCCCGTCGAGAGCCCCGCCATCGCGCGCTTGTCGACCCCCGCCGTCACCCGCAGGAGGCTAGCGGCGGCCGCGTGCGGGCCGTCGGATAGCATCGCCGCGGGGTGGACCTCGACCTCTCACAGGAGCACGAGCTCGTCCGCTCCACCGTCCGCGAGTTCGCGACCGAGCGCGTCGCCCCCGTCGCCGAGGAGCTCGACCGGGAGGGCCGCTTCCCCTACGAGCTCGTCGCGGAGCTCGCCGAGCTCGGCCTCGTGGGGATGCCGATTCCGGAGGAGTACGGCGGCGCCGGCGCCGACACGCTGTCGTACGCGATCGCGATCGAGGAGCTGACGCGCGTCGACTCGTCGGTGGCGATCACCGTCGCGGCGCACACCTCGCTCGGGACGATGCCGATCTACCTGTTCGGGAGCGAGGAGCAGAAGCGCGAGTGGCTGCCCGATCTCGCCTCCGGGCGAAGGCTCGGCGCGTTCGGCCTCACCGAGCCGGGGGCGGGCTCGGACGCGGGCGCGACGCGCACGACCGCCGAGCTGCGCGACGGCTCCTGGGTCGTGAACGGCTCGAAGATCTTCATCACGAACGCGGGCACCGACGTCACCGCCTGCGTCACGATCACCGCGCGCACCGGCGAGGACGAGATCTCGAACCTCGTGATCCCGAACGGCACGCCGGGCTACGAGATCTCGCAGCCGATGAAGAAGATGGGCTGGCGCGCGTCGGACACGCGCGAGCTTGCGTTCCGCGACTGCGCGGTGCCGGAGGCGAACCTCCTCGGGCCCCGCGGCGAGGGCTTCCGGCAGTTCATGCAGATCCTCGACGGCGGCCGCATCTCCGTCGCGGCGATGGGCGTCGGGCTCGCGCAGGGCGCGTACGACCTCGCATACGCGTACGCGCAGGAGCGGGAGCAGTTCGGCCGGCCGATCTCGAAGTTCCAGGCGATCCAGTTCAAGCTCGCCGACCTCGCGACCGAGATCGAGGCCGGCCGCGCGCTCGTCTACAAGGCCGCGTGGCTGAAGGATCAGGGGCGGCCGTTCGCACGCGAGGCGGCGATGGCGAAGCTCTACACCGGCGAGCTGTCGAACCGCGCGGTCAACTGGGCGCTCCAGATCCACGGCGGGTACGGCTACATGGACGAGTACGCCATCTCGCGCCTCTACCGCGACCAGAAGATCCTCGAGATCGGCGAGGGCACGAACGAGGTGCAGCGGATGGTCATCGCCCGGCATCTCGGCCTCTGACGCGCTAGTAACACAGTGTTACTTGCCCCCCCCCGCGTGCCGGGGCGCGCGCTCCAGCGCGACTTCCGGCCGGCCGTCGCGCAAGTAACACAGTGTTACGAGCGGCTCGGGGCCAGCGGGCGGCGCTCGACGACGGGGCTGTCGACGAGCGCGGTCGTGCAGCCGCCGACGGCGTACAGGCGGTCGCCGATCGCGAAGACCGAGAGCGCGTGGCGCGTCACGATCGGGCGCGGCCCGCGCCGCCACTCCCCCGTCGAGGCGTCGTAGACCTGGTAGACGTGCTCCCAGACGGCGTGGATCTCGTCGCCGTGGACGGCGGCGCCGAGGAGCTCCATCGGCTCGTCCATCCGCGGCCCCGCGCGCCACTCCTCCGTCTGCGGATCGAGGATCCAGACCTCGTCGAGGATCTCCTCCCCGCGGAGGCCGCCGATCAGCCAGATCTCGCCGCGGAACTCCACCACGTCGAAGCCGTGCGTCGGCCGCGGCAGCGGCGGCCCCTCGCGCCACGCGTCGGCGGCGGGGTCGTAGACGAACACCTCGTCGTGCTCGCGCCCCTGCTCGAAGCCGCCGAGCACCCACACCTCGCCGCCGACCGCGAGCGCCGCATGGTTGAACCGCTCGACGGGGAGCGGCGCGCGCGGCGACCACTCGCCGGTCTCGATGTGGTACGCCCATACCGCGCGGGTGTTCCCTTCGGGCGTCGTCCCGCCGACGACGTAGAAGACCCCGTCCACGGCAGCCGCCGCGGCCGCGCGCGTGGGCACCGGCAGCCGCTGCAGCGTCGTCCACCGGTCCTCCGCCGCGTCGTAGCGCTGGAAGGTGTCGAGCGGCCGCCCCGTCTCGCCGACCATCCCGCCCGCGACGTAGATGCTGCCGCCGATCGCGTCCGCGGCGATGTAGCTGCGCCGGGAGGACATCGCCGTCGCGAGCCGCCACGGCGCCTCCAGCGCGGGCGCCGCGCCGCGCGGCCCGCGCTGCTCCTCGCGCGCGGCGAGCCCGAGCACGACCCCGAGCACCAGCCCGACGAGCAGGCCGAGCCACACGAGGATCGCCCGCCTCGGCAAGGGCTACTGCGACGGCTCGAGCGTCGCCGCGTCGGCGCTCTCCGCCGCCTCCGCGAGCGTGTGCGCGAACTTGCGGCGCTCGCGCTTCCGCTCCTTCATCTTCCGCGGGTCCGGAACCGGGACCGCGGCGAGGAGCGCCTTCGTGTACTCGTCCTGCGGGTTCGTGTAGACCTGCTCCGCGTCGCCGATCTCGACGAGCCGCCCGCGGTTCATCACGGCGATCCGGTCGCTGACGGCGCGGACGACGGCGAGGTCGTGCGCGATGAAGAGGTACGTCAGGCCGAAGTCGCGCTGCAGGTCCTTGAGGAGGTTGAGGATCTGCGCCTGGATCGACACGTCGAGCGCCGAGACGGGCTCGTCGCAGACGATCAGCTTCGGGTTCAGCGCGAGCGCGCGCGCGATCCCGATCCGCTGCCGCTGGCCGCCCGAGAACTCGTGCGGGTAGCGGTTGGTGAAGTTCGGGTCGAAGCCGACGGTGTCGAGCAGCCGCCGCACCGTCTCGCGCCGGCTGCGGCGCGTCCCGATCCCGTGCACCTCCAGCGGCTCGGCGACGATGTTCCCGACGGTCATCCGCGGGTCGAGCGACGAGTACGGGTCCTGGAAGACGATCTGCATGTCGCGCCGCGTCCGCCGCAGCTCCTCTCGCGCGAGCCCCGTCAGCTCGACGCCCTGGAAGCGGATCGAGCCGCTCGTCGGCTTCAGCAGCTGGAGGATGCAGTAGCCGGTCGTCGACTTCCCCGACCCCGACTCGCCGACGAGACCGAGCGTCTCCCCCTCGCGGATCTCGAAGCTGACGCCGTCGACCGCCTTGACGTGCCCGACCGTCCGCTCGATCAGGATCCCCTTCTTGACGGGGAAGTGCTTCGTCAGGTCCTCGACCTGGAGGAGCGCGCCGTTCGAGGTCACGCCGGCGCCCCCTGCGCGTGCGCGGCGCGCTCGCTCGCCGGGTGCGCGGACCGGACCCAGTGCCCCGCGCGGATCTCCCGCAGCTCCGGCGGCTCGGTCGTGCAGGAGTCGTTGCGGTTCGCGTACGGGCAGCGGGGCGCGAACCGGCACGCGGGCGGCGGGTCGACGAGGTCCGGCGGCCGACCCGGGATCGCGGTCAGGCGGCCCTCGCGGATCCCCTCGCCTTCGATCTGCGGGAGCGCCCCGAGCAGCGCCTCCGTGTACGGGTGCTCCGGGCGGTCGAACAGGTCGAGGACGCCGGCGCGCTCGACGATCTGCCCCGCGTACATCACGGCGATGTCGTCCGCGGCCTCGGCGACGACGCCCATGTCGTGGGTGATGATGATCATCGCCATCTCGTGCGAGTCGCGCAGCTCCTCGAGCAGGTCGAGCACCTGCGCCTGCACGGTCACGTCGAGCGCCGTCGTCGGCTCGTCCGCGATCAGCAGCTTCGGGTTGCACGCCAGCGCGATCGCGATCATCACGCGCTGCCGCATCCCGCCCGAGAACCGGTGCGGGTAGTCGTTCAGCCGGTCGGCCGCGTTCGCGATGTGCACCTCCTCGAGCAGGTCGACCGCGCGCTTGCGCGCCTCCTCGTCGCTCACCCCGAGGTGCCGCTTCATCACCTCCGTGATCTGCGTGCCGATCTTCAGCGTCGGGTTCAGCGACGTCATCGGGTCCTGGAAGATCATCGCGATGTCCTTGCCGCGGATGTCCTCGAGCTCCGACTCCGACAGCGCCGTCAGGTCGCGCCCGTCGAAGACGACGGAGCCCGAGACGATCCGCGCCGGCGGCCGCGGGATCAGCCCCATGATCGAGAGCGCCGTGACCGACTTCCCGGAGCCCGACTCGCCGACGATCCCGAGCGTCTTGCCGCGCTCGAGCGAGAAGTCGACGCCGTCGACCGCCTGGACGACGCCCTCGCGCGTGAAGAAGTGCGTCCGCAGGTCGGTCACCTCGAGCAGCGCCACTACGACTCCCTCGTGCGCGGGTCGAGCGCGTCGCGGAGGCCGTCCGCGATGAAGTTCGCGCAGAGGACGAGGGTCGCGATCGCGATGCTCGGGACGATGATGATGTGCGGCGCGCGCCGGTACGCGTCGCGGCCGTCCTGCGCCATCGACCCCCAGGAGGCGTCGGGCGGATTGATCCCGAGCCCGATGAACGAGAGGAACGCCTCGCCGAGGATCACGCCAGGAAGCTCGAGGAAGATCGCGATGATGAGCACGCCGAGCGTGTTCGGCAGCAGGTGCCGCCCGAGCACGCGGTACCAGCGCGCCCCGACCGCGCGCGCCGCGCGCACGTAGTCGTTCTGCTTCAGCGTGATGATCTGGCCGCGGACGATGCGCGCCGCCGTGAACCAGCTCGCGATCGAGAGGGCGACGACCATCGTCCAGAAGTTGACGACGCCGACGATCGCGAGCGTGATGATCGCGAACGGCAGGTACGGGAGCCCGTAGAGGGCGTCGAGGAAGCGCATCATCCCGTTGTCGAGCTTCCCGCCGGCGAATCCCGAGATCGCCCCGTAGACGACGCCGATGAGGAGGATCGCGAGCGTCGCGCCGAAGCCGATCGCGATCGAGATCTGCCCGCCGAGCGCGGTGCGCGCGAACAGGTCGCGCCCGAAGTTGTCGGTCCCGAACGGGTGCGCGAGGCTGGGGGACGCGTACGCGTTCGGGAAGTCGATCTGGTACGGGTCGACGTCGCGGAGGCTCGTCCAGATGCCGGGGATCTTCCAGAACCCCGGCACGGCGAAGCAGTAGAGGAGCAGCAGGAAGAAGACCAGCGCCGCCGCGACCGCGCCGCGGTTCTTCACGTACCGGCGCCACGCGTCGCGCCAGAGGCTCGACTGCCGGACGGGCGCGCCCGCCGAGCGCGGCTCCCCCGGGGCACCGCGGACGGCTTCCTGGCTCGGGTTGACCGCCACTAGGTGCGGGCCTCCCGCGTCCGCGGATCGAGGATGCCGTAGAGGATGTCGACGACGAGGTTCGCGACGATGATGATGATCGCGAGCAGCACCGTGACGCCCATCACGACGGAGTAGTCACGCGCCTGCACCGCGGTCACGTAGTACCGGCCGATCCCCGGAATCCCGAAGATGAGCTCGACGACGAACGAGCCGGTCACGATGAACCCGAGGAGCGGCCCCGCCGCGGTCACGACCGGGATCAGCGAGTTCCGCAGCACGTGCACGAGCACGACGCGCCGCCAGCGCAGGCCCTTCGCCTTCGCGGTGCGGACGTAGTCCTGCTGGAGGGTCTCCAGCATCGTGCCGCGGACGATCCGCGCGAAGATCGCCATCGGCCCCGTCCCGAGCGCGATCACCGGCAGCACCTTGTGCTTCCACGTCGCCCAGCCGCTCGTCGGCAGTCCGAACGTGTCTCCCCAGCGGATCGCGAAGAGGTAGATCAGCAGCGTCCCGAGCAGGAAGTTGGGGACGGCGAAGCCGACGTTGGCGAACGCCATCGCCCCGTAGTCGACGGACGAGTTGTGCCGCAGGGCGGCGATCACCCCCAGTGGGATCCCGAAGACGACCGCGAACAGGAACGCGAGCCCGCCGAGCTGGATCGAGTTCGGGAAGTGGTCCTTGACGATGTCGTTCACGGTCCGGTTGCGCAGCACGAGCGACGGGCCGAGGTCGAACGTCGCGACGCCGCGGACGTACAGCAGGTACTGCATGTACCACGGCTTGTCGAGCCCGTACTTCTCCTCGAGGTTCCGCTGGATCGCCTCGGGGACGGCGCGCTCCGTCTGCCTGAACGGGTTCCCCGCGATCTGCCGCATCAGGACGAACGTCATGAAGATGACGAGGAGGATCACCGGGATCGTCCAGAAGATGCGGCGGATGATGAAGGCGGTCATGCAGTCTCCCGGCGGGTGGCGGAGCGGCGGCTGAAGCTGTTCCCGGTTCGGTCGATTCTGAACGACGAGGGGCGGACGGGGCGCCCGCAGGCGCCCCGTCCGTTCTCGCTAGCGGCCTACGGCCGAGTCGCTACGACGCCTCGCGCACGACGACCTTGGTGAAGTCGACCTGCGTCTGGGCGTTGATGTTGAGCGTGTCGCGCACCTTCGCGTTCTCCAGCGACACGGTCGTGTAGTGGTAGATCGGGATGAGGGGCACCTCGCCCTCCTCGCCGAACATGATCGTCTCGGCCTGGTTGTACAGCTCGTACCGCTCCTCGTCGTCCGGCGTCGCCCGCGCCTCCTCGACGAGGCGGTCGAACTCCTCGTTCGCGAAGCCGGTCGGGTTGTTGCCGGAGCCGCTCGTCCAGAGCTCGAGGCCGTTCATCGCGTCCGGGTAGTCGTAGATCCACCCGAGGCGGAACACGTCGACCCGGTCGGACGGCGGCGGGCCGATGTTCTCGAGGTACTGCGCCCACTCCTGGGCGGAGATGTTGACGTTGAGCCCGAGCTCGCGCCACATGCCCTGGACGGCGACCGCGATCTCGCGGTGACCCGGGGCGTTGTTGTGGACGAGGTTGATGTTCATCTTCGGGTTCTGCGCCTGCTCCATCTCCTCCTGCGCCCGCTCCATGTCGCCCTCGGCAGGCGTCCACGGCGCGTCGGGAGCGATCTCCTCGTAGCCGGCGATGCCCTCCGGCGTGAACACCTTCGCGGGCAGCTGGCCGCCCTGCGCGATGTTGTCGATGATCGACTGGCGGTTGATCGCCAGGGACATCGCGCGCCGCTGGTGCACGTCGGTGACGTTGTTGACGTTGAAGCCGTAGTAGTAGGTGCCGAGGGACGGGTACTGCTGGTAGTCCTCGGTCTCCTGCAGCCGGCCCATCTCCGTCGGCGGGATGCCGGTGTTGACGTAGTCGACCTCGCCGGCCTCGAACGCCTGCACCGCGGTGGTGCCGTCGACGATGATGCGGCCGTTGATGCGCTCGAGCGCGACCTCGTCGGCGTTCCGCCAGTCCGGGTTCTTCACGAGGTCGATGTTCGCCTCGTGCTCCCACCGGTCGAGCATGAACGGCCCGTTGGTGACGATGTTGTTCGCCTCGGTCCAGTTCGCACCGTGCTGCTCGACGGTCGGCTGGTGCACCGCGAGGAACACGTGGTGCGCGACGAGCTGCGGGAACCACGGCTGCGCCGAGGTCAGCGTGACCTCGAGCGTCCGCTCGTCGACCGCCCGCACGCCCACCTGGTCGCGGAGCTGGTCGCAGTTCTCCTCGCACTCGTTGAACTCCTGCGCGCCCTTGATCCCGTAGAGCTGGTACGCGTAGTCGGCCGCCGTCTCCGGGTCGAGCACGCGCTTCCACGACCACTCGAAGTCGTTCGCGGTGACCGGGTCCCCGTTCGTCCAGCGGCCGTCCTCACGCAGGTGGAAGGTGTACGTGGTCCCGTCCTCGCTGACGTCCCAGCTTTCGGCCAGCGCGGGGGTCGGCTCCAGGTCCTCGCCCTCGAGCTTCACGAGCGGGTCCATGATGTTGAGCAGGATGTTCGCGGACGTCGTGTCCGTCGCGAGCCCCGGGTCGAGCGACGGCGGCTCCGCGCCCCAGGCGACCGTGATCACCTGCTCCGCGGCCCGCTCGTCCTGCGGCACGTCCTCCGCCGGCTCGGCGCCGGTGTCGCCGCCGTCGTCGCCGCCGCACCCGCCCGCAACGAGCCCGAGACCGAGCGTCAGGGCGGCGAGGAGCAGCAGCCACCTCCGATTCGTCTTCTGCATCTGTGTCCTTTCTTCCCTCGTGGAAGGCGGGCCACCGCTCGCAGCAGCGCCCGGGAAGATCGTACGCCGAAGTGGGCGACGGCAAACGCGCGAACCGTCGCGCCGCTGCGAAGGAACGGCGAGGTTCGAGGAGGATTGCGCGGGAGGCTGCGCCAGCCTTCGCACGGCGTTAACCGACCCTTAGCAATGGAAGGCGCGTCCCGCCCTCCGGCCGAAAACTTCAGGTGCGATAGCGGAGGGCGGTGCTACGTTCCGCCCGTGGTCTTCCGGCAGTTCGTGGACAGCGACCTCGGCTGCGCGTCCTACCTCGTCGGGAGCGAGGGCGTGGCGGCGGTCGTGGACCCCGCCCTCGCGATCGAGCAGTACCTCGAGGAGGCGGAGCGGCAGGGCGTCCGGATCGTCGCCTGCCTCGAGACGCACACGCACGCCGACCACGTCTCCGGGCACGGACGCCTCGCGCTCGAGCACGACGTCCGCGTCCACGCGCATCCCGCAGGCGCGCCGGAGTACCCCTTCGAGCCGCTCGAGGACGGCGCGGTGCTGGAGCTCGGGACGGTCGCGGTCACCGTCCTCCACACGCCGGGCCACCGCCCCGAGCACTGCGCGTTCGCGGTGGCCGACCGGTCGCGGAGCGAGGAGCCGTGGCTCGTCCTCACCGGCGACTCGCTCTTCGTCGGCGACGTCGCGCGCCCGGACCTCGCCGTCGAGCCAGAGGAGGGCGCGCGCGACCTCTACCGGAGCATGCAACGGCTGCTGGATCTCGGCGACGGCGTCGAGGTCTACCCCGGACACGTCGCCGGCTCGCTCTGCGGCGCGGCGATGAGCTCGAAGGGCTCCTCCACGATCGGCTTCGAGCGGCGCTTCAGCTCGATCCTCGCTCTCGCCTCCGAGGACGAGTTCGTCGACGCCTCGACGTCGTCCGCCGGCGCGAAGCCGCCGAACGTGGCGCACGTCGTCGCCCTCAACCGCGGTCCGTTCGTGGCGCAGCCGCCGCCGCTCGAGCCGGTCGGCGCGTCGGACGCCGACGTCGTGCTCGACGTCCGGAGCGCGGAGGCGTTCGCGACCGGCCACGTCCGCGGCGCGCTGAACGTGCCGCTCGACGCGCGCTCCTTCGGGACGAAGGCGGGATACGTGCTCGCGCCGGAGGAGCGGATCGCGCTCCACGCGGACACGCCGGAGCAGGCGCAGCGCGCCGCGCACCGCCTCCACGCGGTCGGCCTGCTCCAGGTGGCGGGGTACCTCGTCGATCCGCCGGCGACGGAGCGGATGCACCCGGTCGACCTCGACGAGCTCGAGCGGCTGCTCCGCGACGGCGCCGCCGACGTGATCGACGTGCGCGACCCGCACGAGCGCGACGCCGGGTACATCCCCGGCACACGCCACGTCCCGTACCGGCTCCTGCGCGCGCTCGCAGGCGACGGCAACGGACACGGCGCCGTGGTGACGATCTGCGAGACGGGCGCTCGAGCGGCGATCGCCGCCAGCGTCCTCGCCGCCGCGGGCGTCGACGCGCGGCCGGTCCTCCACGGCGGCGTCGCGGCGTGGCGGGAGCGCGGCCACGCGACGATCGGGTTCCGCCGCTGCGGCGCCTGAGCGCGCCCGCGGAAGATCGGGCGCCGCTCGCGCGTCGGGTGGTCGACCGACCAGGAGGAGGAGCCGTGTACCACCCGAGCACGAACGCCGAGATCGCCCGCCAGGCACACGTCGAGGCGCTGCGGTCAGCCCGTCGCCACGCGCCCCACGAGGGCCGCGACGCCGTCGAGCTCTCCACGCTCGGCGAGCGCGTCGTCGCCCGCCTCGTCGCGCGGCTCACGCCCGAGCTCCGGGCGACGCTCCCGCTGCACGTCGCCGCCGCGCGCCGTCCGTTCCGCGCCGGCGCGTAGGCGCGCCGCGCCTCGGTCGCCCTAGCGGAGCCGCTCGACCGGATAGCCCCAGCGCCGCATCGACTCGAGCAGCGTGGCGCAGTGCTCCTCGTCGCGCGTGGCGAGCGTCAGCTCCACCTCGGTCTCGCCGATCTCGATCGCGAGCCCCTCCCGGTGGTGCTCGACGGAGACGACGTTCACGCGCTCCTGCGCGACGAGGCCCAGCAGCTTGAGCAGCTCGCCCGGGCGGTCGGGGACGCGCGAGCGGACGACCAGGTACCGGCCGGCGCGCGTGAGGCCGTGCCGCATCACCGTGATCAGCAGCGACGGGTCGATGTTGCCGCCGGAGAGGATCACGCCGACGGGGCCGCCGCCGTCGACGCGTCCGGCGAGCAGCGCCGCGAGCCCCACCGCGCCGGCGCCCTCGACGACGAGCTTCGCTCGCTCCATCAGCAGCACGATCGCCTCGCTGATCTCGTCGTCGGACGCGGTCACGATGCCCTCGAGCCGCTCGCGCAGGATCTCCGACGTCAGCTCGCCGGGACGCTTGACCGCGATCCCGTCCGCGATCGTGTAGCCCGGCGGCGCGTCCCCGGCGAGCGGCGCGCACGTCGCCGCCTGCACGCCGACGACCCGCATCCGCGGCCGCAGCTCGGCGAGCGCGATCGCCACCCCCGCCGCGAGGCCGCCGCCGCCCACCGGGACGACGACGGTCGCGTCGTCCGGCAGCTGCTCCGCGAGCTCGAGCCCGATCGTCCCCTGCCCGGCGATCACCTGCTCGTCGTCGAACGCGTGCACGAACGCGGCGCCGGTCTCCTCGACGTGCGCGCGCGCGGCGGCGAGCGACTCGTCGAAGCCCTCGCCGGCGAGCTCGACGCGCGCGCCGTAGTTGCGGGTCGCGTCCATCTTCGCCATCGGCGCGTCGAGCGGCATGAAAACGGTCGCCGCGACGCCGACCTCGCGCGCCGCCCACGCGACGGCCTGGCCGTGGTTGCCGGCGCTCGCCGCGACGACGCCCGCGGCGCGCTCCTCCTCGGTCAGCGTCGCGATCCGGTTGACGGCGCCGCGGATCTTGAACGCGCCGGTGCGCTGCAGGTTCTCCGCCTTCAGCAGCACCTGCCGTCCCGCGAGCCGCGAGAACGTCTCGGTGAAGTGGATCGGCGTCCGCTGCGCGATCCCCTCGAGGCGGCCCGCGGCCGCCTCGATCTCACGCAGCGTCGGCGCGGTTCCCGCCATCGATGTGGAAGACCTTCTCGACGATCTCGCGCACGGCCGTGAGCGGGTCGAGCTCCCGGCGTTGCACCGCGTCGAGGAGCCGCCGCAGCTCCGGGTCGTCTGCGACCGCGCGCTCGAGGTGCGCCTTCGCGCGCCCCGACGCGACCGCGAAGACCTCCGACGCGAGGTTCCGCCGCCGCCGCTCCTCGAGCAGCCCCTCCGACTCGAGGTGGCGCCGGTGCTCCTCCACCTTCTCCCACAGCTCCTGGACGTTCTCGGCGCGCGTCGCCTCGGTGAGCACGATCGGCGGCTTCCACGCCGACTCGCGGTCGAGCGCGAGGATCGAGCGCACCTCCGCGAGCATCGTCTTCGCCGCCGGGTGGTCCATCTTGTTGATCGCGATCACGTCCGGGATCTCCATGATCCCGGCCTTCAGCGCCTGCACGGAGTCGCCCGACCCCGGCATCAGCACGAGCACGACCGTGTCCGCGATCCCGATCACCTCGACCTCGCTCTGCCCTGCGCCGACCGTCTCGAGGAAGACGACGTCCTTGCGCGCGGCGTCGAGCACGAGCAGCGCCTGCAGCGTCGTCTCCGCGAGGCCGCCGAGGTGGCCGCGCGTCCCCATCGAGCGGATGAAGACGCCCTCGTCGAGGAAGTGGTCGGCGAGCCGGATGCGGTCGCCGAGGAGCGCCCCCTGCGAGAACGGGCTCGACGGGTCGACGGAGATCACGCCGACGGTGTCGCCGCGCTCGCGGACGTGGCGGACGAGCGCGCTGATCAGGCTCGACTTGCCGACGCCCGGCGGCCCCGTGACGCCGACGGCGTACGCGTGGCCGGTGTCGCCGTACACGTCGCGGACGAGGTCGTAGGCGAGCGGCTCCCCGTTCTCGACGAGCGTGATCGCGCGTGCGAGCGCGCGCTTCTCCCCCGCCCGGACTCCCGCGGCCAGCGTCTCGCGCGTCCACTCCCTCCGCCCCGCCATCCGCGGAACTCTAGAGCGGGTCGGGGCCGCTCCGCGCCTGCGGTGCCGCCGTCGCGACGATCGCGAGCTCGTCCGGCGGCTCCTCCGTCTCCGCCGCGGCCGCGTCGCGCACGTCGACGCCGCGCGCGAGCGCGACCGCCACCGCCGCCGCGACGGCGTACGTCACCGCCGCAGCCGCCCAGACCCACCGCGCTCCGAGGGAGTCGGTCAGCCGCCCCGCGAGGATCATCCCGAGCCCGAGCGCCGCGAAGTTCACGCTCATGATCACGGTGAACGCGCGCCCGCGGACCCGGTCCGGCGCGCCCCGCTGCACGAGCAGCGGGTTGAGGACGCCGGCGACGCCGTTGCCGAAGCCGGAGACGACGACGAGCGCCATCGCGACCCACACGCTCGGCGCCGCGGCGGCCGCGCCCGTCCCGGCGGCCATCAGCAGGAGCGCGCCGCCGTACAGCCAGGCGACGCGGATGCGCTCCGCCCAGGCGCCGGCGAGGACGCTGCCGAGGACGAGGCCCGCGCCGGCCGTCGCCATCATCGCGCCGAGATGCACGTCGCGCGCGTCGAACACCACCTTGACGAGCGCGACCTCGGCGACGTTCACGCCCGCGTTCGCGAACATCACGATCGTCCAGGCGACGAGGACGGCGACGAGCGGCCGCGACCGCCGCACGACGCCGAAGCCCTCCGCGAGGTCGCGCCAGTGGCCGCCCGACGACGCCGCGTCGGCCGCCGCGAGGTCGCGCGCCGGGATCCGTGCGAGCAGCGCCGCCGACACGAGGAAGGTCACCGCGTTCACGGCGTACGGCACCGTCGGCCCCGCCGCGCTCAGGAGGACGCCCCCGAGGAGCGGGCCGACGAGCCACGTCAGGTTCTCGACCGCCTGGAAGAGCGAGTTCGCCTGCGGGAGGTCGCGCTCCCGCACGAGGTTCGGCAGGCCCGCGTAGACCGCCGGCCGGAAGAAGCCGCTGGCGAAGCCGACGACGCCCGCGAGGACGACGATCGTCGCGGCGTTCGGCGCGAACGGGAGCGCGACGAACGCCGCGCAGCGGACGAGGTCCGAGACGATCATCAGCCGCCGCCGCGAGAACCTGTCCACGAGCGGGCCGAGCAGGAGCCCGATCACGAGCATCGGCAGGAAGTCGGCGATCAGCAGCGCCGCGACCCACGTCCCCGACCGCGTCCGGTCGAAGACGTCGACCATCAGCGCGATGACCGCGAGCATCGTGCCGAGCCCGGATCCGAGCGTTGCGAAGAAGAGGAGCCGGAAGCTCGGGGCGTCCTTCAGGAGCTCGAGCTGCCGGCGGAGGAGCGCCGAACCCACCGGACAGTTGTACTAGTGTCGTCGCCGAGCGGCAACCCGCGGTCAGCGCGGAGCGGCCGCCACCGCCTCCGCGAGCGCGTCCGCGAAGATCGCGCTCTCCTCGGGCGTCCCGACCGTCACGCGGATCGCCCCCGGCGCGCCGAACCCGCCGAGCGGGCGCACGATCACGCCGAGCCGCAGCAGCGCGTCGAACAGCGCCGCTGCGTCACCGCCGACGTCCGCGTAGACGAAGTTCGCCACCGCCGGACCCGCGACGTCGAACCCCTGCCGGCGGAGCGCCTCCTCGATCGCGCCGCGCCCCTCGGCGTTCAGCCGCCGGCGCCGCTCGAGCTCCTCGTCGCCGTCGAGGCTCGCCAGCGCCGCCTCCTGCGCGGGGATGCTGAGGTCGAACGCGCGCCTCACCTTGCCGATCGCGGCGACCACCTCTGCGGGGCCGATCCCGTACCCGATCCGCAGCCCCGCGAGCCCGAAGATCTTCGAGAACGTGCGGAGCACGATCACGCGCCGGCCGGCACGGAAGTCGTCGAGCCCGTCCGGGTACTCCGGGTCGTCGACGTACTCGAAGTAGGCCTGGTCGAGGACGGTCAGGACGTGGTCCGGCACGCGCTCGAAGTACGCGTCGAGCTCGGCGCGCGTGTTCATCGTCCCCGTCGGGTTGTTGGGGTTGCAGATGCAGACGAGCTTCGTGCGCGGCCCCACCTGCTCGAGCAGCGCGTCGAGGTCGTACCGGTGCTCCCGGAGCGGCACGAGGCGCGCGGTCGCGCCCAGCTTGCGCGCGTCGATCACGTAGCTCGGGAACGACGGCCAGCCGGTCACGAGCTCGTCGCCGGGGTCCAGGGTCGCCTGGGCGAGGCAGTCGATGACGCCGTCGGCGCCCGCGCCGAGCGCCACCTCCTCGAAGGCGACGCCGTGGCGCTCCGCGAGCGCCACGCGCAGGCGGTACGCGCCGCCGTCCGGATACCGGTTCACCTCCGTCGCCGCGCGTGCGATCGCCTCGAGCGCCTGCGGGAACGGCCCGAACGGGCCTTCGTTCGAGGCGAGCTTGACGACCCGGTCGAGGCCGAGCTCGCGCTGGACCTCCTCGACGGGCTTCCCCGGCTCGTACGGGACGAGGTCCGCGAGCGCGGGCCTGATCGGGCTCGCCGCCACGTCGCCCGTCAGTCGCCGGGAGTCGGGGGCGTCGGCGCCCCGTCGTCGCCCGTCCCGCGCCTGCGCCAGAACCACAGGACGCCGCCGAGCGCAGCGAGCGCCGACACGATCGCGCCCTTGTTCGGCCGTTTCGTCTCGGCGTCGAAGCCCGGGACGGCCTCGCGCGCCTTCCGCCGGAGCACCCGCTTCCCCGCCGCCCAGGCGAGCCACCCCATCACCGCGTTCCGCCGGTTCACGATTCCCATCCGCTCCTCCTTGTCGCCAGAGCGAGGCTACCCGCGCGGCCGAGGGACGTAAACGGAGCAGGAGAAGGGGGATGGCCCCGGAGCCGGCGGGCGGCTGGCTCCGGGGCCGGGGACGAGGGCACGTCCTCACCCGAGTAGACGCCGCCCCGCCCGTGGACTTGCGGCCTGGAAGCTAAGAAAGTGTTAAGGCTCGTCGACGGAGGCGACGCCGCCCGGCAGCGGCACCTCGACGGGCGGCGCGACGGGGACGACCGGCTTCGGCTTGGGCGGCTGCTGCGCAGCGGGCTTCGCGGGCGCCGGGGGCGTGGCGGGCCGCGCCGGCGCCGGACGCGGCTTCGCGGGACGCGGCTTCGCGGTACGAGGCCTCGTCGCGGCCGCCGCGGGCTTCGTTCTCGCGGCGGGGGTCGCGGCGCGCGTCGGCCGCGGCGTCGCCGCGGGCCTCGCGGCCGCCGGCTTCGCCGCGGCGCCCTTCGGCGCGGCGCGCTTGGGCGGCGCCTCCGGGCGGGAGCCGCGGTCGGCGGGCTGCGGGCGTGCAGGCTTCGTCTTCGCGGGGCGCTGCTTCCGCCCCGGTGCGGCCGCCTTCGACCGCCCCTGGCCCGCGCGCGCGGGACGGTCCGCCCGCTCCGGCCTCGCCGCGGCCGGGGCGGCTTGGCGGGCCGACGCCGCACCCGTCGGACGCGCGGCGACGGCGAGCGCCGGGGGCCGCGCGTCGAACGACACGGGACGGTGCACCGCGGCCGCCTCCGAGCGAGCCGCCGGCGCGGCGACCGCCGGCGGCCGGGCCGGCGTCGCGGGCTCGCGCGAGAGCTCGTAGCCGGCGCCGGCGGTGACGACGCCCGCCGCGACGACCGCCGCCGCCTTCAGCGCCGCGCCTGACGCGATCGCGCCGCCGGCGGCCGCGGCGCTTCCGCCGCCGAACAGCGACGCGAGCGAGGCCGGCACCGGCACCGTCCCGAGCGCGCGGATCGCGGCGCGCTGCGCCCGCTGCTTGCGCGCGACCGTCGCGCACGCCTTGCACTCGCGGAGGTGCGCGCGCAGCTGCCCGCGCTCGTCGCGCGGCAGCTCGCCGTCGAGCTGCTTCGAGATCGCGAGCTCGGCGGCGCGGCACGTCAGCGTCCCCTCGAGCTGCTCGCGCACCGCCCGCCGCGCCCGGAAGAGCAGCGTCTCGACCGCGCTGACCGACACGTCCAGGATCGCCGCGATCTCGGCGTACGAGCGGCCCTCGAGCTCTCGCATCACGAGCGCGGCGCGCTGGTTGAACGCGAGCTGGTCGAGCGCGCGGCGGATGTCCTCGGCCGTCGGCGCGTCGTCCTCGGGAGCGACGCCGTCGCCGATCGCGTCGTCGTACTCGACCTCCTCGACCCGCCGCTGCGACTGGCGGAAGCGCTGCCGGCAGACGTTGTGGGCGATCGCGATCAGCCAGTTGTGCGGATCGCGGGGGCGCTCGCCGCGCTGGTACGCGCGGTACGCGTTCAGGAACGTCGTCTGGGCGACGTCCTCGGCGTCGCTCGCGTTGCGGAGGACCGCGAAGCAGTAGCGGTAGACGTCGCCGACGTGGCGGCGGTAGATGCGCTCGAACGTGCGCTCGGCACGCGGACGCGTCGCCAGGAGCGGCGCCATACCTCTCTAGATACCGGAGACGCAGCGTTCTTGCGGTCTGCTCAGCCGCGGCCTCCCCGTTCGTTCTGGTCGCGCACGTGGTGCCCGGGCGGCGTCTCGGGCGGCGGCGCGGGCACCGGCACGAGCCCGTCGAGCGGGCGGCGCGCGCGACCCCGCGGCTGCGGCTCCGCGGGCGGCTGCGGCGCCTCGGCGGCGGGAGCGGCCGGAGCGGGCGCGGGTGCCTCGGACGCGGGCGCGGGCGCCGGCCGTGGAGCGGGCGCGGACCGCGTCGTCCGCGCCGGTGCGGCCGGAGCCTCGCGACGTGCGGGAGTCGGGGCACGAGCCGGTCGCGTCGCGCGGGGCGGCTGCGCCGCACGGGGCGCCTGCGAGGCGGCGTCGCGCCCGCCGGAGGCGGCGCGCGCGGCTCCCGGTTGCAGGCCGTCCGTCAGGAGCACCACTGCGGAGAAGCGCGGATCGTCGGGATCGACCGCGACGGGTGCCGTCGCCGTCGAGCCGTCCGGCGCGACCGCCGCGGCGACGCCGCTCTGCCGGACGCCGTCGGCACCGTCGCCCCCGCCGCGCGGCACCTCCGGAGCGACGCCGACGAGCACCACCGCGGCGACCGCGAGCGCGCCCGCCTTCGCGGCGGTCGCGGCCGTCACGCCGCCGCCGCTCACCGCGAGCGGGTACCCGAGCGCCGCCGAGAGCCACGGCGACGGCTCGGCGAGCGACGGCGGCAGCGGCAGCAGCACGAGCGAGCCGAGCGCGGCGCGCCGCGCGCGCTCGCGGCGCGCCATCGCGGCGCAGTCCCCGCACGAGCGCAGGTGCGCCCGGAGCTCCGCCCGCTCGGAGCCGCCGAGCGTCCCGTCGGCCTCCTTCGAGAGCAGCGCCTCCGCCGCGTCGCACGTGACGCTCCCGTCGAGCTGCTCGCGCAGCGCGCGGCGCGCCCGGAAGAGGAGCGTCTCGATCGCGCCGACCGACACCCCGAGGACCTCGGCGATCTCGGCGTACGACCGTCCTTCGAGCTCGCGCATCACGAGCGCGGACCGCTGGTTCAGCGACAGCACCTGCAGCGCGTCCAGCAGCTCGCGCGTCTGCGCGGGCGCGCCGTCGAGCGCGGCCGGAGCCTGCGTCGCCTCCTCGTGGAGCGCGGCCTTCTGCGGCCGCCGCGCGGCGTCTCGGAAGTGCTGGCGGCACGCGTTGTGCGCGATCGCCAGCAGCCAGTGGCGCGCGTCGCGGGGACGCTCGCCGCGGCGGAGCGCGCGGAGCGCGTTCAGGAAGGTCGTCTGCGTGACGTCCTCGGCGTCGGCCGGATCGCGGAGGATCGACAGCGAGAAGCGGTAGACGTCGGCGACGTGCCGGCGGTAGAGGCGCTCGAAGGTCCGTTCGGGTCGGGTCGCGAGCACCCGCGCCCCCTACGGCAGCGTCGGCGCCGCGGGCGGCTCCGGCAGCGGAGCCGGCGGCACGGAGACGGCGAGCGGCTCGGGCAGGGCCGGCGGCGCGACGGCGGGGACGGACACCGGCGGCGCCACCGCCGGGACGGAGACCGGCGCGGTGACGGCGCGCACCGCGGCCGTGACGGCCGGGACGGCCGCGGCTTCCGCGGCGGCCGCCTCGGCCGCGGGCGCGGCGCGAGGCGGAGCGGCCGGCGCGGGATCCGGGCGCGCCGCGGACGGCGCGGCAGCGGGCGCTGCGGGCGCGGCGGGCTTCGCCGCCGGCCGCTGCGGGAGTCGCGGCGTCCGCCTCGGCTCCGCGGCGGCGCGCGGCGCCGCCCGCTCGACGACGCGGACCGCGGCCGCCGGGGCGGATGCGGCCGCGAGCCGGTCCGGAGCGACCTGCGCGCGCGTGGTCGCGTGCGGGCGCTCCTGCGCGCGCTGCTGGTCCTTCGACTCGGCCGGGCCGGTCGCGGCGCCGGCGACGAGGACGCCCGCCGCGACGACGGCGGCGGCCTTGCCGATCGCGCCGTAGCCGAGGAGCGTGGACGCGCCGGTCTCGATGCCGCGGTCGCGGAAGAACGACGAGAGCGACGACGGCAGCGGGATCGACGCGAGCGCGCGGAGCGCCGCGTGGCGGAGGCGCATCGTGCGCCGCGCGCGGAAGATCAGCGTCTCCACGGCGGCGCGGGAGACGCCGAGGATCTCGGCGATCTCGTCGTAGGAGCGCCCCTCCAGCTCGCGCATCACGAGCGCGGCGCGCTGGTTCAGCGGCAGCTCGCCGAGCGCCTCGAGGACGTCGGCGGCGCGCGGCCCGTCCGGCGCCGGCTGCGCGTGCTGCTCCGGGTCGAGCTCCACCTCCGCGACGCGACGGGAGCGCGTCCGGAACCGCAGCCGGCAGACGTTGTGCGCGATCGTGAGCAGCCAGTTCTGCGGCGTGTGCGGCTCCTGGCCGGCGCGGTACGCGCGCCACGCGTTCAGGAACGTCGCCTGCGTCGCGTCCTCCGCCTCGGACGGGTCGCGCAGCAACGCGAGCGCGTAGCGGTAGACGTCCGCCACGTACTGCCGGTACAGGAGCTCGAAGGCGTGCCGGGTCGGGTCTGACTCGACGGAGATCGCCACGCTCGTGAAACGGCGGCGGCGTGCCGCCGGATACGGCGTCCGTCAGGCCTTGGCGCTCGCGCGGCGCTTGGGCGGCAGGTGGATCGCGCGGCCGAGGGCGACGAGGCCCGCCTCCTTCACCGCCTCCGACAGCGTCGGGTGCGCAGCCATGCCGTCGGCGACCGTCTCCACCGTCGCCTCCGCGTCGATCGCGACCACCCCCGCCTCGATCAGATCCGTGACGTGCGGCCCCACCATGACGATCCCGAGCAGCTCGCCGTACCGCGTCTCGTGGATCGACTTCACCCAGCCGACCGTCTCGTTCTGCATCACCGCGCGCGCGTTCGCCACCCACGGGAACGTGCCGGTGGCGACGTCGTCGCCGTACTGCTCGCGCGCCTCCGCCTCCGTGAGGCCGACCCCGGCGATCTCCGGGTCGGTGTAGATCGGGCGCGGCACCGCGCGGTTGTCGACGACGGCGTCGTGGCCGCACGCGTTCTCGGCGGCGACCTCGCCCTCGCGGAACGCCGTGTGCGCAAGCTGCCAGTAGCCGGCGCAGTCGCCGGCGGCGTAGACGTGCGGCACCGTCGTGCGGCGGTGCTCGTCGGCGGCGATCCCCTTCCGCCGGTCGAGCTCGACGCCGATCTCCTCGAGCCCGAGGCCCTCGACGTTCGGGCCGCGGCCGACGGCGACGAGCATCAGGTCGCACTCGACGGTCTCGCCCTCGCCGAAGTGGACGACGAGCTCGTTCCCCTGCTGCTCGACCTTCGTGCACTGCTTCTCGAGCTGGAGCGCGATCCCGCGCTTGCCGAACTGCTTCGCGAGCTCCTTCGCGGCGTCCTCGTCCTCCTGCGGGATCAGCCGCGGCAGCATCTCGATGATCGTCACCTCCGAGCCGAAGCGGCGGAAGATCGACGCGAACTCGACGCCGATGATGCCCCCGCCGAGCACGACGAGCCGGCGCGGCACCTCCGTCTGCGCGAGGAGGCCCGTCGAGTCGACGCAGAGGTCGGAGTCGAGGCCCTCGATGGGCGGGCGCAGCGGGAACGAGCCCGTCGCGACGATCGCGCTCTTGAAGGTCACGTCCTCCCCGCCCTCGACCGCGATCGTGTTCGCGTCCGTGAAGCGGCCGTTCCCCTTGACCCACTCGACCCCGTTCGCCTTGAAGAGGCTCGCGATGCCGCCCGTCATCTGCTTGACGACGGCGGACTTCCACTCGTTCGCCGCGGCCATGTCGAGCTGCGGCTCGCCGACGTTGACGCCGAGCCGCGCGAACGTCTCCTCCGCCTCCTTCAGCGCGAACGCCGTCTGCACCCACGCCTTCGTCGGGATGCAACCGACGCGGAGGCACGTGCCGCCGAGGTCGGGCTCGCGCTCGATGCAGACGGTCCTCGCGCCGAGCTGCGCCGCGCGGATCGCGGCGGAGTAGCCGGCGGGGCCGCCTCCGAGGACGGCAACGTCACAGTCCATGGGTCTCCAAGCCTCCTAGTCGCTCTCGGCCGTCGATCCTAGTCGAGCGACCATGACGACCGTCTCGCCCTCCCGACGCACCTCGCGGAAGCCGAGGCGGTCGTAGAGGCCGAGCGCCGGGTTGTCGCGGTCGACGGCGAGGCTGAGCGCCTCGTGCCCCTCCTCCCGCGCGCGCTCCATCAGCGCGCGCAGGAGCCGCTCGCCGATCCCGCGCCCGCGCCGGCTCGGGACGACCGCCGTGGCGAGCTCCGGCGTCTGCTCGTCGACGAACCCGTACCCGGGCGCGTCGGCGCGGAAGAGCCGGTACCAGGCGGCGCCGACGGGGAACCCCTCGTCGAGCGCGATCACGCCCGCGTCTCCGGGACGGCTCCCCCACGCGTAGACGTAGCGGTACACCGGCTGCTCCTGCGAGGCCTCGTCCCGCTCGCGCCGGTAGAACGCGTGGTGGAGCATGTCGCGCAGGAAGCGCACGTCGTGGGGCCCGGCCTTGCGGATCATCGGTCGAGAACCGTAACGCGTCCGGGCGGCCGCCTCCTCGTAACAGTCTGTTACGAGGAGTCGCGGCGCCGCACCCACGCGAGCAGCTCGTCGACGCGCGCGGGTGAGGCCGGCGGCGGCTCGACCGCGACGAGGAGCGTCGGCTCCTCGCGCGACCCCGCCCACTCGCGGGCCTCGGCCGCCCAGACGAGCTCGAAGGCATCGCGGAGCCCCGCGAGCCAGCGGGCGTGCGCCGCGAGCACCCGCACCGGCTCCTCTCCGCGAAAGACCGCGTGCCCGGCGTACCCCTCCGGCGTCTTCGGGTAGGGGTTCGAGACCCCGTCGACGTCGAGGAAGAGCACCGACTTCATCCCGATCGCAGTACCCAAGCACCCGGTCGGTCACGTGACAGGCGAGCGGCGGGGTCCGACGCATGCCGCCGCCCAGGCGCCAAGTAACAGTCTGTTACTTGGCCGGCTTTGGGCGCGGCGGAACCCGGCGCGCCTACGGCCACGCGGCGGCGGCAAGACGCGCCGCGCAGCCCGCGCCGGATGTCCTGCGGCTAGAGCTCCTGCGCCAGCTGGATCCGGTTGCCGTCGGGATCGAAGACGTCCAGCAGCCGCATCTGCCCGTGGAGCTCGAGGACGACGCCGACCTGGACGCCGTCCGCGCGCAGCCGCTCGGCGTCCGCCTTCACGTCCTCGACGTCGACGTGGGCGACGCCCCCCTCCTCCGGCTCGCCCTCGGCGAGCGCGATCTCCATGTCGCCGCGGCGCAGCTTCGACCAGCGCGCGTTCGCGTCGAAGAACGTCTCCTCGAAGCCGAGCTTGTCGCGGTAGAAGGCGCGCCCGGCGTCGAGGTCGCGGACGCGGTACCAGACGGTGACGGCGCCCGTCACAGCGCGAGCGCGGGCTCCTCGAGGAGCTCCTTCACCGTGGCGAGGAACTCCGCGCCCTCGGCGCCGTCGATCGCGCGGTGGTCGCACGTGAGGGTGAGGTGCACCATCGGGAGGATCTCGAGCGCGCCGTCGACGACGACCGGGCGCTCCTCCGTCGTCCCGACCGCGAGAATCGCCGCCTGCGGCGGGTTGAGGACGGCGACGAACTGCTCGACGCCGAACATGCCGAGGTTCGAGATGGTGAACGTGCCGCCCTCGAGGTCCTCGCGCCGCAGCTTCCCGTCACGCGCGCGGTCGACGACCTCGGCGCGCGTGGCCGCGATCTCCTGCACCGTCAGCCGGTCGGCGTCCCGGATCACCGGCACGATGAGGCCACCGGGCGCCGCGACGGCGATCCCGACGTGCGCGACCCGGAACCGGTGCACCGCGTCGCCCGTGAAGTGCGCGTTCACCGCCGGGTGGCGGACGAGGGCGGCGGCGCACGCCTTCGTCAGCAGGTCGTTCACGGTCGGCTTCGTCTCCCCCTCGCGCAGCCGCGCGACGAGGCGCTCGCGCACGTCGAGCATCCGGCTCATGTCCGCGCCGACCGACAGCTGGAAGACCGGCGCCGCCCACGCCTCGGTGAGCCGGCGGGCGATCGTCTTCCGCGTCGAGCTGAGGGGGACGACCTCGGGCTCGGCGCCGCGCGCCGGCGCAGCCGCCGGAGCCGAAGCCGGTGCCGCAGCGGGCGCGGGCGCCGCCGCCGCGCGCTCCACGTCCTCGGCGACGATGCGTCCCTCCGGCCCCGTGCCGCTGATCGACGCGAGCTCGACGCCCTTCTCCCGCGCGATCCGCCGCGCGAGCGGCGAGGCCTTCACCCGGCCGCCCTCGAGACGGCTCGCGCCGTTGCCGCTCGCGGTCTCGGCGCGCGCGGCCTCCGCGGCTGCCTGGCGCCCGCGCTCGCGCTCGTCGTCCATCTCCGGGCCCTCGCCCGGCTTCTCGGCGCCCTCCTCGGCCTCCGCCTCGTGCGGCTCGACCTTCGCGGGTGAGCCGGCGTCGGCGCCGCCGTCGCCGGCGCCGCCGTCGCCCGAGGGAACCTCCTCGCCCTCGTCGCCGATGAACGCGACGGTCCGGCCGACGTCGACCTCGCCCTCGGCGACCGCGATCTTCAGCAGGACTCCTGACGCTTCGGCCTCGACCTCCTGCGTCACCTTCTCCGTGTCGAGCTCGTAGAGCGGCTCGCCCTTCTCGACGCGCTCGCCCTCGGACTTGAGCCAGCGGACGATCGTCCCCGACTCCATGCCCTGGCCGAGCCGCGGGAGCTTGACCTCAGTCGCCATCGCGGCCCACGGTGCGGTAGATCGCCTGGAGGACGTCCTCCACCTGCGGGACGACGTACTGCTCCATCACGGGCGCGAACGCGAGCGGCGCGAACTTCGACCCGACGCGCTCGATCGGCGCGTCGAGCCAGTCGAACGCCTGATGCTGGACGACCGCCGCGACCTCGGCGCCGAAGCCCATGCGCGTGACCGCCTCGTGGGCGGTCACGCACCGGTTCGTCTTCTTGACGGACTCGACGATCGTCTGCTCGTCGAGCGGCTGGAGCGTCCGCGGGTCGACGACCTCGACGGAGATCCCTTCCTTCTCCGCCTGCTCCGCGGCCTGCAGCGACATGTGCACGAGCGGCCCGGTGGCGACGACGGTGACGTCCTCGCCCTCGCGATGGATCCGCGCCTTCCCCAGCGGGATCGGCTCGATCTCCTCGGGCACCTCCTCCTTGATCCCGTACAGCAGCCGGTGCTCGAAGAAGACGATCGGGTTGTCGTCGTAGATCGCGCTCCAGAGCAGGCCGCGCACGTCCGTCGGCGTCGACGAGTAGACGACCTTGAGCCCCGGGACGTGGACGAACCACGCCTCGAGCTGCTGCGCGTGCTGCGCGCCCGGCGACCAGCCGGCGCCGCCCTGCGTCCGGATCACGAGCGGCACCTTCAGCTGCCCGCCCGACATGTACCGGTGCTTCGCCGCCTGGTTGACGATCTGCTCCATCGAGACCGTCAGGAAGTCCTCGTACATGATCTCGACGACCGGGCGCATCCCCTGCATCGCCGCGCCGATGCCGGCGCCGGCGATCGCGATCTCGGAGATGGGCGTGTTGCGCACGCGCTCGGGGCCGAACTCGTCGAGCATCCCTTGCGTCACGCCCATCGAGCCGCCCATCTCGGCGATGTCCTCGCCCATGATGAAGACGTCGGGGTCGTCGCGCATCGCCCGCGAGAGCGCGTCGCGGACGGCCTCGCGGTAGGACAGGCTAGGCATAGACGTTCTTGAGCGCGTCCTCGGGCTTCGGGTCGGTCGCAGCCTTCGAGAACCGCACCGACTCCTCGACGATCTCGCTCACCTCGCGGTCGAGCTGCTCGAAGTCGTCGTCGGAGAGGCCGAGGCGCTCGCGCAGCTTCGTGATCGGGTCCTGCGTCGCGCGCAGCTCGCGCTGCTCGTCCTTCGGGCGGTAGACCTGTGGGTCGCCGATGTAGTGGCCGACGAGCCGGTGCGTCTCGACCGCCATGAACACCGGCCCCTCGCCGCTGCGCGCGTGGTCGAGCGCCTCACGGGCGGAGACGTAGACCTCCTCGACGTCCTGGCCGTCCACCTTCATCGCGCGCATGTCGTACGCGAGCGCGCGCTTGGCGATGTCGTCGATCGGCATGTGCTGCGAGCGCGGCGTCGACTCGGCCCAGTTGTTGTTCTCGCACACGAACACGGCGGGCACGTTCCAGAGCTGCGCGAGGTTCATCGACTCGTGGAAGTGGCCGATGTTCGTCGCGCCGTCGCCGAAGAACGCGACCGCCACGCGCGGCTCGCGGCGTAGCTGGAACGCGAGCGCCGCGCCGACGATCGACGGCAGTCCGCCGCCGACGACCGCGTTCGCTCCGAGGTTCCCGCGCTCGACGTCGTACAGGTGCATCGAGCCGCCGTACCCGTGCGAGCAGCCCTCGAGCTTCCCGTACAGCTCCGCCATCACCTCGTTCGGGTGCGTGCCGGCGGCGAGCGTGTGGCCGTGCGCGCGGTGGGTCGAGCCGAAGACGTCACCCTCCTCCATGGCGCGGCAGACGCCGACCGCCACGGCCTCCTGGCCGATGGCCACGTGGAGGAAGCCCGGCAGCTCGCCGGCGCGGAACCGCTCCTCCACCTTCTCCTCGAAGCGGCGGATCAGCAGCATCTCGCGGAAGAAGTCCCGCAGGAGCTCCTCCGAGACGCGCGTCTCTCTCTCGACCTTGGCCATCGCCACGGAGTTTATGCTCAGGCTCGTGAGGCTCGTCGAGCAGTGGAACGCGATCGAGCGCGGCCTGCCGGAGGGGTGGGACGACGCGCGCCTGTCGCTCGAGGTCGACGAGTGGAGCGACGCCGACCGCGCCGCCGCGCTGCTCGCGCCGCTCGCGCCCGGGCGCAGCGGGCGCGCCGTCCGCTTCTTCTGCGCCCGGCGCGGCGCCGGCCCGGGCCCGGGTGCCGTCCGCCGCGCGCTCGAGCGGCTCGACCGGGAGCGGATCGGCGGGCGCCTCGACCTGCTCGCGGCGGGCGAGCCGGCGCTCGAGCCGCGCGCCGAGCGCGCCACGCTCGCCGCGTCGTGGGACGCGGCGCTGCAGACGCTCCCCGGCGACTGGAGCGACCTCTACGTCGAGGTCGAGCTCCGGTCGACCGACCAGCTGGAGCGAGCGGCGCTCCTCCTCGCGCCCGTGAACCCCGCGCGCCACGGCGGCCGCCCCGGCTTCCGGTTCCGCGTGGCGCGCCTGGCCGGCTACGGCGCCTCGCCGGCGATGACCCGCCGCTGCTTCGAGCGGCTCGACCGCGAGAACGTCCGCGGCACGATCGCGATCCTGCGCGCGCTGTCGGAGACCCGCCACGTCGCCACGCAGGGCCCCGTCTGGTACGTCGGCGGCAGGGCGGTCTGATGGCCGACCCCGTCTCCTGGAAGGTCGTCGAGAAGGGCTGGAAGGTCGTCGCCGCGGACGGCGAGGAGCTCGGGAGCGTCCACGACGTCGTCGGCGACGCGAATGCCGACATCTTCAACGGCCTCAACGTCTCTCCCGGCGTGCTCCGGCACTCGCGCTACGTCCCCGCCGAGCGCGTGGCGGCGATCTGGGAGGGCCGCGTGGAGCTCGACCTCGACGCCGGCGCGTTCGAGCGGCTCGCGGAGGCGGAGCCGGCGCCTCCGAGTGCCGAGATCCGCGCCGACACGACCGACCTTCCGGGCCCTGGCGGCGCGCCCGCCGGCTGATCCGCGGCCACGTTTCGTCCGACCGCGGCACGGACATGATCGGCCGCGATGATCCTCCGCAAGATCGTCTGGACCGGTCTCTACGCCGCGCTCGGCGCGGCGTCGACGATGGCCGCGCGCCGTGCCGCCTCCAAGATCTGGCGCCTCGCCACCGGCGAGGAGCCTCCGACGAAGAAGTGACGCGCGGGGACGACACGGTCGAGCGCGCGGCGGACAAGCTCGAGGAGGCGTCGCAGAGCGCGGCCGCGCGCGGCGGCGTCGCCGCGAAGGCGGCGGACGAGCTCGCGGCCGACGCCGCCTTCCTGCGGAAGCTCAAGCCGAGCCTCATCGCGGCGCGCATCCGCGGCGACGCCCCGACCGACGCGAAGCCCGGCGCGACGCCTGCGGCACCGTCCGCCCCGCAGCTCACGCGCGGCAACGGCGGCGGCGCGAAGCCGAACGGCGGCCGGAACCCGATCGTCGTCGTCGCGGCGGCGCTCGCGGTCGGCGTCCTCCTGGCGAAGGTGATCGACTGGAGGGGCCATGCCCACCCCAAGCTCTGAGACGCAGGGCGGCGTCG
Organism: Gaiellaceae bacterium; assembly: GCA_035540835.1. Taxonomy (GTDB): domain Bacteria; phylum Actinomycetota; class Thermoleophilia; order Gaiellales; family Gaiellaceae; genus DATLFU01. The sequence continues at coordinate 11,008 of DATLFU010000065.1, read as the reverse complement.
GCGCCGCCGCGAAGCAGGTCGCCGACCACGCGAAGAACCTCGTCAACCTCGAGCTCGAGCTCGCGGGGCTGGAGCTCAAGCGCAAGGTGTCCTCGCTCGGCGCCGGCGCGGGGCTCGCGATCGGCGGCGCGGTGCTCGCGCTCTACGGGCTCGGGTTCCTGCTGCTCACGCTCGCGGCCGGGCTCGCGACGTTCCTGCCCGAGTGGCTCGCGCTGCTCGTCGTCGCGGTGCTGCTGCTCGCGGTCGCCGGCGCGCTCGCCGCGGTCGGCCTGAAGAAGATCAGGAAGGGGTCGCCGCCCGTTCCGGAGCAGGCGATCGCGGAGGCGAAGCGGACGACGGAGGTCCTGAGGAGCAATGGCAGCGGCGGTTGACGGCCGGACGCCGGACCAGGTCCGGCGCGACATCGAGACGGAGCGGGAGCAGCTCGCTCACGCGGTGGAGTCGCTGCGCACCGGTCTCGGCGAGGCGACCGACGTGACGGCGAAGCTGCGCGCGAACCTCCCGGTCGCGGCGGCCGGGGCGGCGGCGGTCGGCTTCTTCCTCGCCGGCGGCATCGGCGCGACGATGCGGCTGCTCGCTCGTCGCGGGCGCGAGCGCTAGTCCCTCTTGGCGCAGGCGGAGACGACGCCCCCCGAGGTGGGCACCGCCCCGCAGGGGCCGGAGCGGCTGACGGCGCGCGACTGGCTCGCGGCCCTGAAGCGGTCGGGCAAGGAGTTCCTCGACGACGACTGCATGGGGCTCGCGAAGCAGATCGCCTTCAGCTCGATGCTCGCGTTCTTCCCGGCGATGATCTTCCTCGTCGGGCTGATCGGCCTGCTGGGGATCTACGACCAGCTGATGGAGATCCTCGGCGTCGTCGCCCCCGGCGCCGTGCTCGACGCGGTCCAGATCGCGCAGGACAGCGCGGAGGGACGCCCTGCGGCCGCCGGCTTTGCCTTCGTCGCCGGAGCGTTCGGCGCCGTGTGGGCGGCGAGCGGCGCGATGATGTCGATCATCGGCGCGGTCAACCGCGCGTACGACCGGGTCGAGACGCGGCCGTTCTGGAAGACGCGGCTCGTCGCGATCGTGCTCGTGATCGCCACCGGCCTCGTGACGGCGGGTCTCTTCCTCCTGATCGTGTTCGGCGGCCCGCTCGGGACGGCGATCGCCGACGAGGTCGGCCTCGGCGGCGCGTTCGAGCTCCTGTGGGCGATCCTGCGCTGGCCGATCGCGTTCGTGGCGATCATCCTCTTCTTCGCGATCGTCTACTACCTCGCGCCGAACGAGGACCAGCGGAACTGGAAGTGGATCTCGCCGGGGTCCCTCGTCGGCGCGGTCCTCTGGCTCGCGCTCTCGGGCCTGTTCGCGCTGTACACGTCGTTCGCCGGCAACTACGACGCGACGTACGGCTCGCTCGCGGGCGGGATCGTGCTGCTCCTCTGGCTCAACTACTCGGCGTTCGCGCTCCTGTTCGGCGCCGAGCTCAACTCGGAGCTCGACCGCCAAGCGGACATCCGCGCAGCCGGCGGCGAGAACGCCGGCCTCGTGCAGCACGCGCGGCGGACGCGCTAGACCGCGCGGAAGCTGCCGCGCATCCGCCTCGCGTGCGGATCGCAGCGGAACGCGTACGTCGCTCCCTTGCGCAGCTGCACCGTCCAGGTGACGGTGCCGCGGAACGCCACGCCGGTGGCGCGGGAGACGCCTGGGCCGGCGAGGCGGAAGTTGTGGTGGGCCGAGAGGTCGCGGACGGTGATCGCGTACCGGCCCGCCGGGGTGGAGCGCACCGCTGCTCCGCCGGGGGTCCGGACGGCGATCGTCGCGCCGGGGCCGACGGTCGCGACGAGCCGGCGCGGCGGCGTCGCGACGGGCGGAGTGCCGACGGTGAACCGGCCGCGCATCGTGGACGCGTGCGGGTCGCAGAGGTACGTGTAGACGCCGTCGACCAGCGTCACCGTCCACTCGGCGTCGCCCGTCCCGCCGACGCTCGTCGCCCGGTCGACGCCGGGCCCGCGCAGGCGGAAGTTGTGCGCGGCGGTGCGGTCGCGGACGAGGATCCGGTATGTCCCCGGCGCGAGCCGCGTCACCGGCGCGCCCGAGCTCGTGGTCAGCGTGATCGTCGCGTCGTCGCCGACCGTGGCGATCAGCGTCGCCTCGTCTGCGCGCGCGGCTCCGGGGAGTCCGAAGGCGGCGGCAACGAGGAGGGCGAGGAGCGCGCGGCGCATCACCCGCGAATCTACTCCCACGTCGCCGGCCGCACAAGACGCCGACGGGGCGGCCTCGCGGCCGCCCCGTCTCGCCCTCCTACCGCTCTCGAGGCTAGTGCTCGACGCTGGCCGCGCGGATCGCGAAGCCGGCCGCGAGGAGCGCGACGCCCACCAGCGCCGCGATCCACAGCGGCACGCCGGTGAACGGGAGGTTCTGCCCGGCCACCCGGCCGACCGTGCCGAGGACGCCGCCCGCGGGCTGCTCCGCTGGCCGCGCCAGCGTCGTCTGGACGCCTGCGACGCCGCCGGCCGCCTGCTGCGGCTGCGGCTGGGCGGCCGCACGGCGCTCCTGCTGCACGCCCGCGACGCCGCCCTGCGCCGGCTGCGCCGCCGGCGGCTGCGTCGACGGAGCGCCCGGAGCGCTCGGCCCCTGGGTCGTCGTGGTCGTCGTCGCCGCCGTCTCCTGCCGCTGCTCGCACGCCTCAGCGCCCTGCAGCGTCACCGTCTCCGTGCGGTACACAGGCCGGTCGTCCGCGTGCTTGCCGTAGTGCGCCGACGCGGCGTTCGGCGTGATGAAGACGTACTTCGGCTCGCCGTCGACGATCGCGCCCGTCTTGTGCCAGACGCCGACGAGCACCTGCCGCGTCACCGTCACCGGCGGGCACTGCTCAGACGTCTGCTGCGGCTGGGTCGGCTGCGGCGGCGTCTGCTGCTGCTGCTGCGCCGGCACCTTGCAGCCGGCCGCGAAGATCGCCTGACCCGCCGCGTCCCAGTTGAGCGAGTACTGCTGCCCCTTGTACGTGAAGGGCGGGATGATGTCGCGCTCGCCCTGGTGGCCCATGTGGCCGTTGAACACGCCGGCGATCGACGGCGTGATCATCACGTACGGGTTCGAGGCGGAGCCCGTCGCGTGGCAGATCGTGTGCTTGTGCGCGAGGCCGTTCTTCAGGTCCGTGCCGGAGCTCGTCGCCTTGAACGAGCCGCTGCGGCTCTGCGCCGAGGCCGCCTTCGCCTTCCCGGGCGCGGACGCGGACGCGCCCTTGCTCGGGCTCGCCGCCTTCGAGACGGACGGCTGCGCCTTCTTCACCTGGCCGGGCGCCGACGCGGACTTGCCCTTCGTCGGGCTCGCCGCCTTCGCCGCGGGCGCGGGCTTCGCCGCCGGCGCGGGCTTCGCCTTCGGGGTCGCCGCCTTCGGGCTCGCGGCCGCCGCCGGCTGCGACTTCTTCGCCTGCCCCGGCGGAGTGGCCTTCGCGGCAGGCGCGGCAGGGGTCGGCTGCGCCGCCGGAGCCGGCGACTGCGCCTTCTGCTCCTGCCCGGGCGGCGTCGCCGCCGGACCGTTGCCGTTCCCGTTGCCCGGGTTCGCGTGCGCGCCCGCCGTGAAGGCGGCGCACGCCAGCCCGAGGCCGATCGCGCCCATGAGACGCGTGCGCTTCCGATGCATGTCTCTTCTCCTTGTGTCCGTTCGCCGTGGAGGGGGCGTTCGTCTGCGGGGACAACGCGCGAACCGCCCGGGCGGATACGGCTTGCAACTGAGAACGATGCTGCTTCTACGCGCGAAGGACGGCGCCGAAGCGCTCCGAGAGCGCATCGACGATGCGCGCGCGGAGCCCCGCGGCGTCGTCGTCCGAGAGCGTCCGCTCGGGCGACTGGAACGCCACGGAGAACGCGATCGACTTCTTCCCCGGCCCGACCTGCTCACCGCGGTAGACGTCGAAGACCCGCATCTCCCGCAGCTCCGGGCCGGCCGCGGCGCGCGCCGCCTCCGCGAGGTCGCCGGCGCGGACGCCCTCGTCGACGACGAACGCGAGGTCCTGCTTGACGGCGGGGAAGGTGACGACGTCCTCGTAGAGCGCGACCCCGGGCAGGAGCCCGAGCAGCCGCTCGAGGTCGAGCTCGAACGCGCCCCAGTGCCCGTCGACGTCCCAGCCCGCGAGGTCCGAGATCGTGCCGCCGTCCGGCGTCGAGCCGCCGGCGGCGTCCTCGAGCGGGTCGAGCCGGAACGGGACGCGCAGCGCGCCGTAGAGCGTCTCCACCACGCCCTTCGCCCGCCGGAAGCCGGTCTCGTCGTCCGGCGCCTGCACCACGGCGGCGAGGTGCCAGCGCTCGTCCGGCAGCGGGGCGCCCGGGTTCGGCAGGTACACGCGCGCGATCTCGAAGAGCGCGATCCGCTCGTTGCCCATGTCGACGTTGTGGCGAGCCGAGGCGACGAGCCCGTCGAGGAGCCGCGTGCGCAGCGTGCGGTGCTCCGCCGACAGCGGCTCCGGGAGCGAGTAGGCGCCGGGGTTCGAGTCGCCGGGGCCGAGGCTCCACGTGTACGCCTCGGAGAGGCCGCAGCCGACGAGCACCTCCTCCGAGCGGCGGCGCAGCCGCTGCATCGGCTTGAGCGTCCCGAACATCGTGCGCCGCGCCGGGAGCGTGAACGGGACGTCGTCGAGGACGAAGCGCGCGACCTCCTCGACCACGTCGACCTCGCGGGTGACGTCGCGGGCGCGCCACGTCGGGACGGTGACGATCGACTCCGGGCCCTGCTCGAACCCGAGCCGCCCGAGGATGCGCGCCTGCTCGGCGACCGGGACGTCGAGCCCGATCAGCGCGCTCGCACGCTCGCGCCGCAGCCGCACGACCGGGCGCGCCGGCAGCTCGCCCTGCACGTCGGTCGCGCCGACCCACCGCGCGCCGGCCAGCTCGACGAGGAGCTGGGTCGCGAGTGCCGCCGCCTGCGGCGCGAGGTGCGGGTCGACGCCCTTCTCCCACCGGTTCGACCCCTCCGTCCGGAGCTTCAGCCGCTCGGAGCTGCGGAGGATCCCGACCGGCTCGAAGTTCGCCGCCTCGAGCAGGACCTCGCTCGTCGCCTCCGTCACCTCGCTCTCCTCGCCACCCATGATCCCGGCGATCGCGACCGCGCGCTCCGCGTCCGCGATCACGAGGTCGGCGGCGTCGAGGCGCCGCTGCTGCCCGTCGAGCGTCAGGATCTCCTCGCCGGCCCCGGCGCGACGGACGACGACGCGGCCCTCCGCGAGCCGTGCGCGGTCGAACGCGTGCAGCGGGTTCCCGAGCGCGAGCATAACGTAGTTCGTCACGTCGACCACGTTCGAGATCGGCCGCATCCCCGCCGCGGCGAGCCGCGCTCGCAGCCAGGGCGGCGACGGCCCGACCCGGACGTCGCGGAAGAGCCGTCCCACGTACCGCGGGCAGCCCGCGAGGTCGTCGACGCGGACGTCCACGGGCTCGTCGCCGTCGCGGGGCGGGTCCACCCCGGGCGGTGGCGCGAGGTCGAGGTCATACAACGCGGCGACCTCGCGCGCGATCCCGTAGACGGAGAGGAGGTCGGGCCGGTTCCCCGTCACCTCGACCTCCAGCACCTGCTCGGTCAGCGGCAGCACGTCGACGAGCGGCGTCCCGGGCTCGTACGGCTCGTCGAGGACGAGGATCCCGCCGTGGTCGGGGCCGAGCTCGAGCTCGCGCTCGGAGAGGATCATCCCGCGCGACACCTCGCCGCGGAGCTTCGCCTCGCCGAGCGGCGCGTCGGCGCCCGGGAGCAGCGCGCCGGGGAGCGCGACGGCGACGGTGGCGCCGGCCCCGAAGTTCCACGCGCCGCAGACGATCTGGCGGGGCTCGCCCTCGCCCACGTCGACGCGGCAGAGCTGGAGCCTGTCCGCGTTCGGGTGCTTCCCCGCCTCGACGACGCGCCCGACGCGCAGGAGGCCAAGGTTGCCGTCGACGTCGGGTACCCCCAGCCGCGCGACCCGCTCGACCTCGCACGACGAGACGGCGAGCCGCGCCGCCAGCTCCTCGACGGGCATCTCCAGCGGCACGTAGTCCCGCAGCCACCCGATCGGGACGCGCATCAGAACTGCTCCAGGACGCGGAGGTCGTTCTGCCAGAGCATGCGGATGTCCGGCAGCCTGTGACGGAGCATGGCGATGCGCTCGAGCCCTAGCCCGAAGGCGAAGCCGGAGATCCGCTCCGGGTCGTACATCTCGGTGCCCACGAACTCGTACAGCGCCGGATCGACCATCCCGGCGCCGCCCATCTCGATCCAGCCGGAGTGCTTGCAGACGGAGCAGCCGCGGCCGTCGCAGAGGAAGCACGACACGTCCGGCTCGATCGAGGGCTCCGTGAACGGGAAGTAGTGCGTGCGGAAGCGGACCGCGCGGTCCTCGCCGAAGAGCGCGCGCATCAGGTGCAGCAGCGTCCCCTTCAGGTCGGCGAGCGTGATCCCCTCGTCGATCGCGAGCCCCTCGACCTGGTGGAAGATCGGCGTGTGCGTCGCGTCGACGGTGTCGCGCCGGTAGACGCGGCCGGTGGTGATCATGTAGATCGGCGGGCCTCCCCGCTCCTCCATCGTCCGGATCTGCGACGGCGACGTCTCCGTCCGCAGCACCGTCTCGTCGTCGAGGAACAGCGACGCGCGGGACGAGCGCGTCGGGTGCCACGCGGGCAGGTTGAGCGCGTCGAAGTTGTACCGCGTCGTCTCCACCTCGCGGCCGTCGACGATCTCGTAGCCGAGGCCGAGGAAGACGTCCTCGACCTCGCGCCGGATCTGCGTGATCGGGTGCAGGTGCCCGCGCGGCGGCGCGTCGCCCGGCAGCGTCGGGTCGTACGCGTCCCCGGTCCGCGCGCGCTGCCGCTCGGCGGCGAACGCCTCCTCGCGCTCCGCCACCGCCTGCTCGAGCCGCTCGCGCAGCGCGTTCAGTGCCATGCCGGACTCGCGGTCGCGGACGCCGCGGAGCGCCTGCTTCAGCGCGCTCTTGCGGCCGAGGTAGCGGACGCGCGCCTCGTCCAGCTCCTCCTCCGTGGAGGCGGCGGCGACGGCGTCGAGCGCCTCGGTCTCGAGCGCCTGCACGTCCACGGCGGCGAGGGTATCAACGGGTTCCACTGCTCCTCCTCTGTCGGCGGGTCGGGTCGGGAGAGCCCCGGCCGCGACGTGAGGAGGCGCTAGGCGACGGCCGCCGGCGCCCCGGTCGCGGACCGGGGCCGGATAAACCGCTGCGTCGCCGTGATGCCGTGCACGCGGCAGAGGATACAACTTCGCGCGATGAGCGCCTACGACGCGTTCGCGCCGTACTACGCGCAGTGGTCGCAGCACATGACCGAGGACGTCCCCTTCTACGTCTCGCTCGCACGCGAGAGCGACGGGCCGCTCGTGGAGCTCGCCGTCGGCACCGGGCGCGTCGCCGTGGAGGTGGCGCGCGCGACGGGGCGGCGCGTGGTCGGCATCGACTCCTCGCCGGCGATGCTCGAGCGCGCCGCCGCTGCTGCGGCCGCCGCGAGCGTCGAGCTCGACCTGCGGCTCGGCGACATGCGCGACCTCGAGCTGGACGAGCCGGCGGGGCTCGTCTACTGCCCCTTCCGCTCGCTCCTCCACCTGCCGACGTGGCACGACCGCCGGCGCGTCTTCGAGCGCGTCGCCGCGTCCCTCCGGCCCGGCGGCCGGTTCGCCTGGAACGCGTTCTGCTTCCACCACCGCCTCGCGACCGAGCACGAGGGACGCAACGAGGAGCCGACGCCGCACACCGTCGTCCACGCTCCCGGCGACAGCCGCATCGACGTCGTGCAGGACGCCGGCCCCGTCATCTCGCTGTGGTGGGCGACGAAGAACGAGTGGCTGGGGCTCATCGACGTCGCGGGGCTCGAGGTGGAGGCGCTGTACGGCGACTTCGAGCGCGGCGCGTTCCACGACGACAGCACGGAGTTCGTGTGGGTCACGCGGCGCCCGTGAGCTCGTACGACGCGATCGCACGGGTCTACGACCCCTGGAGCCGGAGCGTCACGGAGGACGTCGAGTTCTACGTCGAGCTCGCGCGCGAGGCCGGCGGGCCGGTGGTGGAGCTCGGAGTCGGAACGGGTCGGATCGCCGTTCCCACGGCGGTGGCGGGCGTCCGCGTGATCGGCGTCGACTCCTCGCCGGGGATGCTCGCCGTCTGCCGCGAGGCGGCGGCGGCGGCCGGGGTCTCGGAGCTGCTCGACCTGCGGCTCGGCGACCTGCGGCGGCCGCCGGTGAAGGAGCGCGTGCACCTCGTGACGTGCCCGTTCCGCGCGTACCTCCACCTCCACGACGACGGCGAGCGGCTCGACGCGCTGCGCGCCGCGCGGGAGCTCCTCGTCCCCGGCGGGCGCCTCGTCTTCGACGTCTTCGAGCCGAGCCTCGACGACGTGGAGGCGACGCACGCCCGCTGGCTCGAGCGGGAGCCGGAGATCTTCGAGCGCGCCGACTGGGACCTCGAGTCGCGGACGCTGACGCTCTCCGTGCGCGGCCCCGGCGGCGCGACGACGATGGCGCTCGCGTGGCTCGCGCCGGACGAGTGGCGCGACCTCCTCGAGCGCGCGGGGTTCGAGGTCGAGGCGGTGTACGGCTGGTTCGACGGCCGCCCGTACCGCGGCGGCGAGGACTCGGTCTGGGTCGCCCGCCGGGCGGACTCCAAGTAACAGACTGTTACTTGGCCGCCGCGCGGATTACGCTCCTCCCATGAGCTGGGTCGTGATCCTGTCGATCGGCGGCGCGATCCTCGTCGCCCTCTTCCTCGTCGCGACGTACAACCGGCTCGTGCGCCTGCGGAACCGCGTCGCGAACGCGTGGTCGCAGGTCGACGTGCAGCTCCGGCGGCGGTACGACCTGATCCCGAACCTCGTCGAGACCGTCAAGGGCTACGCATCGCACGAGCGCGGGACCTTCGAGGAGGTGACGGCGGCGCGGACGCGCGCGCAGGAGGCGCGGACGGTTGAGCAGCAGGCGGAGGCGGAGAACGCTCTCACCGCCGCGATCGGCCGCCTCTTCGCGGTCGCGGAGGCGTATCCCGAGCTGCGCGCGAGCGAGAACTTCCGCCAGCTCCAGACGGAGCTGGCCGACACCGAGGACAAGATCCGCGTCGCGCGGCAGGTCTACAACGACACGGTCCTCACGTACGAGAACGCGCGGCAGACCGTCCCGACGAATCTCGTCGCGGGCATGTTCGGCTTCGAGCCGCGGCCGTTCTTCGAGCTCGAGGAGGCCGCGCGGGAGGCGCCACGCGTCGCGTTCTGATCGCGGCCGCCGCCGCGCTCGCGCTCGCGGGCCCGGCGCACGCGAAGTCGTTCTGGCTCCCCGAGGCGCACGTCGACGCGGAGCTCCGGCGCGACGGCAGCGTCGCCGTCGAGGAGCGGATCACCTTCTCGTTCGACGGCGACTTCAGCGGCGCCTTCCGCGACGTGCCGCTCGCGCGCGGAAGGCACGGGATCAGCGAGGTGCAGGTGCGGGAAGGCGGCGTCGACTACCGTCCCGGCGGCTGCACCGAGCTCGGGTGCACCTCGCCGCCCGGGACGTTCGGCGTCGAGCTCCTCGACGGCCGTGCGCGGATCGTCTGGCACTACCGCGCGTCGTCCGAGCAACGCACGTTCACGGTGGCGTACCGGCTCGCCGGCGTCGCGGTCGCCTACGACGACGTCGTCGACGTCCACCTGAAGGTCTGGGGCGACGAGTGGGAGCAGCCGCTGTCGCGGTTGACGGCGACGGTGCGCGGGCCGGGCGTGATCCGGCGCGCCTGGGGACACCCCGTGACCGTCCGCGGCGACGTCACGCTCGAAGGGGAGTCGGCTGCGCTCCGGGCGGTCGACGTCCCGCCGCAGACGTTCGTCGAGGCGCGGGTGCTCTTCGCGCGCGACGCGCTCGCGTCGACGGAGGGCGCGCAGGTGCGCCGCGGCGCGGCGCTCCAGCGGATCGTCGCCGAGGAGCTCGAGGACGCGCGCGCCTGGGAGGAGGAGCAGGCACGCGTGCGCCGCGTGCTCGACGACCCGCTGCCGTGGCTCCTGCTCCTGCTCGCCCTCGGACTGCTGCCCGCGGCGACGGCGACGGGCGCGGTCTGGTGGACGCAGGGGCGCGAGCGGTCGACCGGGTACGACCGCGAGTACGAGCAGGAGCCGCCGTCGCCGCTGGAGCCCGCGCTCGTGCCGCCGCTCCTCGCCCAGCGCGCGGCCGCCGGCTCGCACGAGTTCACGGCGACGCTGTTCGACCTGATCCGCCGCGGCCGCTACCGCGCCGAGCCGACGACGACGGAGCGCGCCGTCTGGGGCGGCCTCCGCCGCGATGCGGTGGCCGACCTCGAGCTGTCGCCCGGAGACCGGTCCGTCGCGCTCGCGCCGTTCGAGGAGCCGGTCGCGAAGGTGGTCGACTGGGTGCTGCGGCAGGGTCCGACGCCGCTGTCGGGGTTCCGCGAGCGGATCGAGCGCGACCGCGTCGCGAACAGCGAGCGCTTCGCGAGCTTCCGGCGCGAGGTGACGCGGGAGATCCGGCAGCGACGGTGGTACGTGAACCGCGGCGCGTGGCTGCTCGTCCCGGCGGCGATCGCGCTGCTCGCTCTCGGGGCGGTGCTCGTGCTCGGCGGCCTCGGGAGCCTCACCGCCGAGTTCGTCCGGTGGCGCGCGCTCGTCCTCCTCGGGACGGGCGCGGTGCTGCTGCTGAACGGCGGCGTCCTCGGGGTCGCGGCCACGCGCGTGCCGCTCTGGCGGCGCCGCTCCGCGGACGCGCAGGCGGAGGCGGAGCGGTGGGAGGCGTTCCGGCGGTACCTGACGGACTTCCCGCGCCTCCACGAGGCGCCGCCCGCGTCGCTGGAGCTGTGGGAGCGGTACCTCGTCTACGGGATCGCGCTCGGGATCGCCGAGCGCGTGCTCCAGGGCGCGCAGCTGCACATGCCCGCGGAGCTGCACGAGGCGAGCACGATCTACTGGATCTCGCCTCACGGCGACCTCGGCTCCGGCGCGAGCGCGCTCGCGATCGGCGATCTCTCGTCGGGCTTCGGCTCGGCGCTCGCGCCGCCGTCGAGCGGCTCCGGCGGGGGCGGCGCGAGCGC
>DATLFU010000064.1:0-34477 GCA_035540835.1 Gaiellaceae bacterium | reverse complement strand
GGGAACCGATGGTTCCCCCACGGGCCCCCTCCTTCTCTCGCTCGGCGCGGGTCGCCCGTCCTGTGGGCGCGGGCACGAGCGCGGTCGTGCCCGCGCCTGGCCGGCCTGGCTCGGCGGGTGGGGCGACGCAGCTGGGACGTGGCCGCACCGGGCACCCCGGGGTCAGACCCGCTTGAGGGTGTCGAGGGTTGCCGGCGCGGTCCGGTGCCGGGGCGGGTCGTGTCCCGGCCGGCCTGGTCCGGTTCCAGGCACGGGTCCTGTCGCCGGGCCCCGTCCCCGTATCACGCATCCGTGGAGCCTTGATCGCCTAGCCACCGCCCCAGCGTGACGGAACCCTCCGAACGGTGTCAGACACCGTTGAGGGTGGTCGAGGGTTGCGGGCCGACGCCGCTGGGACGTGGCCGAACCGGGCACCCCGGGGTCAGACCCGCTTGAGGGTGGTCGAGGGTTGCCGGCGCCGTCTGGTGCCGGGCACGGATCCTGTCCCGCGCGGCCTGGTCCGGTGCCAGGCACGGGTCCTGTCCCGCCCGGACCGGTCCAACGCCACGCATCCGTGGAGCCTCCACCCCGCGAACCACCCGCACGGCCGAGCGCGGTTAGGAGCCGGAAGACGGAGGCTTCCGGCGACTGCGCGCCCGTCTCCGGGCGGCATGCGCGGTAGCGCACGCCGCCCGGCTTCGCACCGCGCTTACCGTCAGGCACCCGGCGCGTGGGTGTGCCGGCCCACCCACGCGCAGCGGCTACGGCCAGGCTGCGGCAGGACCGCGCTCCTGCCGCAGCCCACAGAACCGCCCGACCCACGCCGAGCGGCCGAAGTCGCCGGAAGTGCCGCAGCACTTCCGGCGAAGCCCGCGCCAGCGCGGCCGAGACCCACCCGTATCCATTCGCAGCGGTCGTTCGTTTACGACTTGAAAATCGTAAGCGGCGCAGAGGCTTCGGCGCTGCTTCGCAAGGTCGTCTCCCGACGACGCCGGCCGCCTCCCCCCGGGGCGGCCGGTCGTATTTCGGGAGGCTGTTAGGCGGTCGCGGCCGGCATACGGACGACGTGGAGGTCCGGAAGGTTCCGGTAGCGCTCGTGGAGGTCGAAGCCGTAGCCCACGAAGAGCTCGTCGGGGACGGTGAAGCCGACGTAGCGCACCGGGAGGTCCTCGACGAGGCGCCGGTACGGGCGGTCGAGCAGCGTCGCCGCCGCCAGGGACGCGGGCGCGCGCAGGGTGAGCGTGCGGCACAGGTAGTTGAGCGTCAGCCCCGTGTCGACGACGTCCTCGACGACGACCACGTCGCGCCCCTCGATCTCCGCGTCGAGATCCTTCAGGAGCCGGATCCCGCTGTGCCCGCCGGTCTCCGCGCCCGGCCCGTACCCGGCGAGCTCGACGAAGTCGAGCGCGTGCGGGATGCCCATCGCGCGCGAGAGGTCGGTGACGAAAACGACGCTCGCCTTCAGCGACGCCACGAGGAGCGGCTCGCGCCCCGCGTAGTCCCGGGCGAGCTCGTCCGCGAGCTCGGCCACGCGGGCTGCGAGCTCCTCCGCGGTGAGGTAGACCTCGCCGACGCGGTCGTCGAGCTTCAGGACGCGAGATCGAGGTGGTATCGCTGCGCCAGCCGCTCGATGTCGCGCTTGTAGAAGAGCTTCACGCGGATGTCGGGGTGGAGTCGGCGTAGCTTTCGCAGCTTCCGGTTCTTTCGAGTGACGAGTGACTGCTTCATCACCGTGATTTCCAGGAACAAACGCTGCTCCGGGAGGTAGAAGTCGGGCGTGAACGCCTCCGTCACCCGCCCCTCCTCGTCGCGCTCGAGCACGAACGTCCGCGGCTCGTAGTCCCACGGGACGCCGTGGTAGTCGAGGATCTTCGCGCACTCGAGCTCCGCGTCGTTCGCGAACCGCGGCGGCTCGGTGCCGACGTAGGCGCGGAAAGCAGGCGACTCGTCTGCCATCCGCACCGAGGCTAGCACCGTCCCCGGACGCCGACGCTGCGCTGGACCTAGACTTCGGGCATGGCCGCGGAACGCTCGTTCACGATCGCGCAGATCTCCGACCTCCACTGCGGCGGCCCGTACTTCGTCCCGAACCTCCTCGAGCGCGCGATCAGCGAGATCAACGACCTCGCGCCGGACGTCGTCATCTGCTCCGGCGACCTGACGACGTTCGGGTTCAAGGAGGAGTACGCGCAGGCGAAGTCCTACCTCGATCGGATCGCGTGCGAGCACCTCGTCGTGATCCCGGGGAACCACGACTCGCGCAACGTCGGCTACGTCCACTTCGAGGAGCTGTTCGGCGAGCGGAACTCGGTGCTCCGCGTCGGCGACGTCACGGTCGTCGCCGTCGACTCGAGCGAGCCCGACCTCGACCACGGGCAGATCGGGCGCGGCCGCTACCGCTGGATCGAGGAGCAGTTCGCGCAGGAGGCGTCGCTGCGCGTCTTCGTGCTCCACCACCACCTCCTGCCGGTGCCGGGCACCGGCCGCGAGCGCAACGTCGTCTACGACGCCGGGGACGCGCTCGAGATGCTCCAGCGCGCCGGCGTCGACCTCGTCCTCTCCGGCCACAAGCACGTCCCCTACGCGTGGCGGCTCGAGAACCTGTTCGTCGTCAACGCCGGCACCGTCTCGTCGCTGCGGCTCCGCGGCCACACCCGCCCCTGTTACAACGTCGTCGAGGTCGACGGGACGCACGTGAACGTCTGGCGGAAGTACCCGTTCCACGGGCAGGAGCGGATCATCCAGTTCTCGACCGAGACGCGCGCCTACGAGAAGTACACGGCGCGCATCGAGGACGAGGTGACGACGCGCCACCGATGAGGCGGGCGGTCGCGCTCATCGACGGCGAGCACTACGCGCCCGTCGTCCGCGACGCGTTGTCGGGGCTCCCGTACCGGGTCGTCGCCGCGGTCGTCGTCGGCGGCACGGAGAAGCTGCGCGGCGGCGACGACTACGGCGTCCCGCTCGCGGACGATCTCGACGCGGCGCTCGACGAGCACGCGCCGGACGTCGTCTTCGACCTCTCCGACGAGCCGGTGCTGGGCCCGCGGGAGCGGTTCCTCGTCGCGAGCCGCGTCCTCGCCCGCGGGATCCCGTACGAAGGGGCGGACTTCCGGTTCGACCCGCCCGAGCTCCGCCCGTTCCCGCTCCCGTCGCTCGGCATCGTCGGCACCGGGAAGCGGATCGGCAAGACCGCCGTCGGCGGCTACGTCGCGCGGCTGCTCGCGCGTGACCACGACGTCGTCGTCGTCGCGATGGGCCGCGGCGGGCCGGCGGAGCCACAGGTCGCGGAGGTGTCGCCGACGGTCGAGGACCTCCTCGAGCTGTCGCGCGCGGGCGCGCACGCCGCCTCCGACTACCTCGAGGACGCGGCGCTCGCGGGCGTCGTCACGATCGGCTGCCGGCGGTGCGGCGGCGGGCTCGCCGGCGCACCGGTCGTCTCGAACGTGGCGGAAGGGGCGCGGCTCGCCGCGGAGCGCCGGCCCGACCTCGTCGTCTTCGAGGGCAGCGGCGCCGCGCTCCCCCCGATCGCGACGACCCGCCGCGTCCTCGTCGCCGGCGCGCACCAGGCGCCCGAGCTCGTGACGGGGTACCTGAACGCGTACCGCGTGCTCGTCTCCGACCTCGTCGTCCTGACGATGGCGGAGGAGGGCGCGCGTCACGAGGAGGTGCGCGCGGCGGTGCAGGAGCTGAAGCCCGGTCTGCCGGTCGTGGCGACCCGGATGCGGCCGCGTCCCGTCGACGACGTGCGCGGGCGGCGCGTCGCGTTCTTTTCGACGGCGCCCGAGGACGTCCTCCCGTCGCTCGTCGAGCACCTCGAGGGAGAGCACGGCGCCGAGGTCGTGCGCGCGTCGTCGAACCTCGCGCGCCGCGACGACCTGCGGCGCGACCTCGACGATCTCGACGCGGAGGTGTTCCTCGTCGAGATCAAGGCGGCCGCGATCGACGTCGTCGCGGAGGCGGCGGCGGAGCGCGGCGCGGAGATCGTGTTCTGCGACAACGAGCTCCTCCCGCTCGAAGGCGAGCCGGACCTCGACGCGGAGCTGCTCGCGCTGGCGCAGGCGGCGCGGCGCGAGGGCGTACGCCGGTGACGCAGCCGCGCCGCACCGACCCGCTGCCGCTCGGCGGCCCCGACGGCGTCCCGTACTCGAAGGGGCTGATGGCGCGCGCGCTGATCGCCGCCGGCGTCGACGCCGTCCGCGCGTACGAGCTCGCGCACGTCCTCGAGGACGACCTCCGCGGCCGCGGCGGCGAGGAGCTGCGGCTGGAGCGCGTCCAGGAGCTCGCGGTGAGCGTCCTGGGCGAGGGCGGCGCCGCGCGCGTCGTCCGCCGCCTGCGGCGCTACGCGGACTTCCGGCGGCTCGACCTGCCCGTCGTCGTGCTCGTCGGCGGCGCGACCGGCACCGGGAAGTCGACGATCGCGACGGAGGTGGGGCACCGGCTCGGGATCACGCGCATCACCTCCACGGACTTCATCCGCCAGACGATGCGCGCGTTCTTCTCCGCCGAGTTCATGCCGTCGGTGCACTACTCCAGCTTCGAGGCGGGCGAGGCGCTCCCGGCGGCGGAGCGGGAGGCGGGCGACCCGCTGCTCGTCGGCTTCCTCGACCAGACGCGGAACGTGCTCGTCGGCGTCCAGGCGGCGCTCGACCGCGCGCTGCAGGAGGGGTGGTCGATGGTGCTCGAGGGCGTCCACCTCGTCCCGGGGATGGTCCGCGCGCCGGAGGGCGTGCTGCTCGTGCACATCGTGGTCGCGATCCGGGACGAGGAGGTGCACGCACAGCACTTCGTCATCCGCGACGCGTCCTCGGGCGGCACGCGGCCGCTCGACAAGTACCTCGACCGGCTCGCCGACATCCGGCAGCTGCAGGACCTGATCCTGGCCGAGGCGGAGAAGGCCGGTGTGCCCGTGGTCGAGAACGGGAACATGGAGGACGCGATCGGCGCGGTGATCGAGCTCGTCTTCGACCGCGCGGAGCAACTCCAGGAGGCGCGATGACGGAGACGGTCGAGTCGGACGCGGGCGAGGCGGCGCCGGTCGCGCCGCCGCGCCAGTGCCACTGTGAGAGCTACGCGCGCGCGACGGAGGCCGCGGCGCTGCTCGGCGCGCGCTGGCTCGGCCGCGCCGACCAGGACAGCGCCGAGGAGGCGGCGACGACTGCGATGCACGGCGCGCTCGAGACGCTCCCGATCCGCGGCCGGATCGTGATCGGCGGCGACGAGAGGCAGCTGCTCGCCGTCGGCGACGTCGTCGGCGCCGGGGGTGACGAGGTCGACCTCGCGCTCGACCCGCTCGAGGGGCGCGGCGTCGTCGCGCGCGGCGGGCACGGCGCGATGTCGATGATCGCCGTCGGCGAGCCGGGGTCGCTGCTCGCGCTCCCGTCGATGTACATGCGCACGCTCGCCGTCGGCCCACGCGCTCGCGGCAAGGCGCGCCTCACCGACCCGCCGCAGCAGATCGTCGCCTCCGTCGCCGAGGCGTTCGGCCGCAACGTCAACGACATCACGACGATCGTGCTCGACCGTCCGCGCCACCACGACCTGATCGAGGACCTGCGCGCGACCGGCGCGCGGATCAAGCTCATCCCGGACGGGACCGTGACGGCGTCGATCTCCGCGGCGATCCGCGGGACGAACGACCACGTCGCGATCGGAATCGGCGGCACGCGGCAGGCGATCATGTCCGCGGCGGCGCTGCGCGCGCTCGGCGGCGAGGTGCAGGCGCAGCTGTGGCCGACGTCGCGGCGCGAGATCGACCTCGCGCGGGAGTTCGGGATCGACGACGTCGAGCGCGTCTTCACGACCGAGGAGCTCGCAGCCGGCGAGGTGATCGTCGCCGCCACCGGCGTCTCGAACGGCGACCTCCTGCGCGGCGTCCGCTTCTACGCCGACAGCGCGCGGACGCACTCGCTCGTGATGTGCACCCGCTGCCGGTGGGTGAGGTTCGTCGAAGGGCTCCACTTCTTCTCGCCCGACCGGCGCGAGGAGGTGCGGCTGCTCGGATGAGCGGCGATCCCTACCTGCACCGGCGCTTCGGCGTCCGGCTCGCGGCGGGCGTCGCGGTCCTCGGTGCCGTCGGCGCGGTCCTCTTCGCGGTCGGCGGCCGCTGGTGGCTCGCCGTCGCGCCCGCGCTGACGTGCGTGGCGATGGTCTTCCTCGCTCGTGCGCTCCTCCGGCCGGAGGCGCGGGACGCCGAGGAGCGGGCACGCCGCCGCGCGGGGCTAGACTGAGGCGATGCCGACGAAGGACGAGGTGTTCGAGGCGCTGCGCGAGGTCGAGGACCCGGAGCTCGGGATGGACGTGGTCGAGCTCGGGCTCGTCTACGACGTCGAGGTCGACGACTCGAAGGTCAAGGTCGTCCACAGCCTCACGTCGATGGGCTGCCCCGCCGGGCCGATGATCCAGGAGGGGATGCACGAGGCGGCAGCGCGCGTGCCGGGCGTGGAGGACGTCGAGATCGAGCTGACGTGGGATCCGCCGTGGACGCCGGAGCGCATGTCGGAAGACGCGAAGTTCATCCTCGGCTTCGGGTAGACGCACCTCCCCCGAAAGACGGGTGGGATCGCGCGGGCGCGCGGTCTAAGCTCTGCGCGTGGCGGAGCGGCGGGGGTACGGCGACGAGGTCTGGTGGCTCGCCCGGGACGGGAAGGTGGAGGCGCTGCAGCGCGCGGCCGAGCTCCTCTCCGCCCACGAGGGCGACCTCGACTACGAGGCGCACCGGGCGCGCGCGTTCGCGCTCGCGGTCGAGGGGCGCGCGGACGACGCGCTCGCGGAGCTGAACGAGGGCTGGACCGACGACTGGCCGTTCCCGGCCGCCTACGCCGCCGACGTCGCGCGCGTCCGCTTCCTCGCCGGCGACTGCGAGGCGGCGCTGACGGCGCTCGATCTGTCCGCCCGCAGCTCGGACCGCGTCGACGGGGAACTGCCGGAGCTCGTGCGCCTGTGCGTGGCGCGCCGCCCCGACCTGTGGACGCGCGGCCTCCGCATCGCGCTCGCCGGCGGCGCGCCGGGGCAACGAGCACGGGCGGCTGCCGCCGTCGTCAAGAGCCGCTTCGGCCGCTGAGGAGGCGGCGCCGGGCTCAGTCCGGTATGGAGAGGACGACCTTGCCGAGCTGCTCGCCGGCCTCCAGCCGCTCGTGCGCGGCGCGGATCTCCGAGAGCGGGAACACCCTGTCGACGACGGGGCGCGCACGGCCGCTCTTCACGAGCTCGTAGGCGGCCTCGAAGTCCGCGTGCGTCCCCATCGTCGAGCCGAGGATCGTCAGCTGCTTCCACCAGACGCGGTGGAGCTGCGCGGGCGGGTTCGGCCCGCTCGTCGCGCCGCAGACGGCGATGCGCCCGCCGGGGCGCGCCGCCGCGAGCGACGTCCCCCACGTGGCCTCGCCGACGTGCTCGACGACGACGTCGACGCCCGCGCCGGTGAGGCGCTTCACCGTCCCGCGCACGTCGCCGCTCGCGTGGTTGACGACCTCGTCCGCGCCCAGCTCCCGCGCCCGCTCGAGCTTCGCGTCGCTCGACGACGTGACGAGCGTCCGCGCGCCGAGCGCCTTCGCGATCGAGAGCGCGGCCGTCGAGACGCCGCTGCCGATCCCCCAGATCAGCACCCATTCGCCCGCCGCGAGCCCCGCGCGCGTGACGAGCATCCTGTAGGCGGTCTCGAAGACGAGCGGGAACGCGGCGGCCTCCTCGAACGAGAGCTCGTCCGGGAGCGGGTGGACGTTCGTGGCCGGAACCGCGACCAGCTCCGCGTGCGTCCCGTCGGTGTGCTCGCCGACGACGCTGATCTCGTCGCCGTGCTCCAGCCCCGGGTTGATCACGACACGCTGCCCCTCCACGAGGCCGTCCACGCCCTCGCCGAGGCGCGCGACGAGGCCCGCGCCGTCGGCTCCGAGGATCCGCGGCTTGGGGACGGACGGGAGCCCCTTCCGGATCCAGAGGTCGAGGTGGTTGAGCGACGCGGCGCGGAGCTCGACCAGCACCTCTCCCGGCCCCGGCTCCGGATCGGGCGCGTCTTCGTAGCGGAGGACCTCCGGCCCGCCGTCCTCGTGGATCCGCACCGCCTTCACGGCCGCCGATACTAGGCACAATCCGACGCGTGACCGCCCGGGAGCTGGAGCGCGTGGGGGAGGAGCTGGGTCTCGACGTCCTCGGCGCGGCTCCGGCGGAGCCCTACGCGGAGACCGAGCGGCACATCCGCGAGCGGCGGGAGCGCGGCCTCTTCGCGGAGATGCGCTTCACGATGGCGCAGCCCGAGATCTCGTGCCACCCGGAGCGCCTCTTCCCAGGCGCGCGCACCGTCGTCTCCGCCGCGCACTGCTACTGGGCGGACGCGGAGCCGCCGGGGCCGGGCGAGGGGCGGCTCGCGCGCTACACCTGGAGCGACGCGTACGCCGAGCTGCGCGCGAAGCTCGACGAGCTGGGGCGGCGCCTCGGCGGCGAGTACCGCGTCCTCGTCGACGCGAACCAGCACGTCGATCGCGAGGGCGCCGCGCGCGCCGGCGTCGGCTTCTACGGCAAGAACACGCTGCTGATCACGCGGCGGCACGGCTCCTGGGTCGTGCTCGGGACGCTCGTGACGGAGGTGGAGGTCGAGGCGACGCCGGCGCTCGCGGCGGACTGCGGCTCCTGCCGCCTCTGCATCGACGCGTGCCCGACCGGCGCGCTCGACGAGGTGGGGACGCTCGATGCGACGCGCTGCCTCTCGTACTGGACGCAGTCGCCCGAGCCGATCCCCACTGCCTACCGCTCCGCGCTCGGCGACCAGGTGTACGGGTGCGACATCTGCCAGGACGTCTGCCCGTGGAACCGCGGCGTGGAGAAGCGCCGCGCCGGTCAGGAGCCTCCGCCCGGGGCCGAGCCGACGGTCTCGCTCGTGGAGTGGCTCGCAGCCGACGACGACGAGCTGCGGGCCCGGTACGAGCGCCTCTACGTGCCCCGGAACGACGGCCGCTACCTCAAGCGGAACGCGCTCGTCGCGCTCGGCAACGTCGGCGGGGAGGAGCATCGCGAGCTCCTGGCGGAGCACGCCGCGGGGAACGACCCGCTCCTGCGCGAGCACGCGGAGTGGGCGCTCGCGCGGCTCGACGAGCGGCGCCGATGAGCGAGAAGGCGCACTCCGTCGTCGCGCTCCGCCGGTCGCTCGCGGTGGCGCGCCTCGTCGCCGTGCCGATCCTCGCGATCGCCGCGGCCGTCGCGCCGCTGACGCAGGCGTCGACCACCGTCTGGACGGTGCTCGCGGCCTTCGCCGCCCACGCGATCGTGCAGGCCGGCGTGGCGTGGCGGAGGGACGTGTCGGGCCGCGCCGATGCGGCGGCGATCGTGATCGACTTCGTCCTCGTCACGCTGCTCCTGCTCCCGACCTCGTCGGCGCCGGGGCAGCCGCTGCGCTCGGTGCTCCTCTTCGTCGTCGCCTCGGCGGCTCTGCAGTTCGGCCGCCGCGGCGGCGTGGCCGCGGCGATCGCGGTCCTCCCGGCCGTCGCGCTCGCGGAGTGGTGGCGCGTGACGCACCACGACTTCCCGTTCCAGCCGGAGGGGCTCCTCGTGCGCGAGGGGATCGCGCTCTTCCTGGGGCTCACGGTCGGGCAGCTCGTCGACCGGCTGCGCGACGAGACGGCGCTCAGCGACCGCCGCGCCGCCGAGGCGGAGCGGCTGCGCGACCAGCTCGGGCGCCGCGTGGACCTGCTCGAGGCGGCGAACCGCTGCGCCCGCGCGCTCGCGTCGTCGCTCGAGCTCGAGCAGGCGTTCGGCGCGTTCATCCGGGAGCTGCGCGGCCTAGTGCCGTTCGACCGGGTCGCGCTCGTCCTGGCGGAGGACGGCGCCGCCGAGGTGATCGCGGCGGCGGGTCGCGGCGCCGACGACGTCTTCCCGCCGGGGTCTCGGCGCCCCGTCGACGGCTCGGTCCTGGAGACGGTGCTCGCGGGGGAGCTCGTGTACCGCGAGGACATGACCGAGTCACGCCGCCACCCCGAGGAGTCGGAGCTCGTCGCGCTCGGCCTGCGGGCGCGGCTCGCGGCGCCGCTCCTCTCGGGGCCGCGCGCGATCGGGATGCTGGCGCTCGTCCGCGCGGAGCCGCGCTCGTTCACGCAGGAGGAGATCGAGCTCGTGAGCCTGCTCGGCCGGCTCGTGGCGACCGGCGTCCAGAACATCCGGGCGTACGAGGCCGAGCGGAGCACGGTCGAGGAGCTGCGGCGGCTGTCGGCGCTGCGTGCGGACTTCGTGTCGCTCGTCTCGCACGAGCTGCGCAGCCCGATGGCGTCGGTCATCGGCTCCGCGCGCACGCTCCAGGAGCGATGGCGCGAGCTGAGCCCCGAGCAGCGGGAGTCGTTCCTCGCCCTGATCGCCGACGAGACGACGCGCCTCGCGTCGCTGATCGGGGACGTCCTCGACACCTCGCGGATCGAGGCGGGCACGTTCAGCTACTCGTTCCGGCCGGTCGCGGTCGGTGAGCTCGTCCGCGAGACCGTCGCGGCCGCGCAGGTCGGCCAGGACGAGGTGCGGATCGTCGCCACCGTCCGCGACCCGATCCCGCCGGTGCGCGCGGACGCGGAGCGGCTCCGGCAGGTCCTGACGAACCTCGTCGACAACGCGGTCAAGTACTCGCCCGCAGGCGGCGAGGTCCGCGTCTCCGCCTACACCCGCGACCGCCGCGTCGTCGTCGACGTGACCGACGCGGGCCCGGGGATCGCGCGCGAGCACCGGAAGCTGATCTTCGAGAAGTTCGGCCGTGCGAAGACCGACGGCGGGAAGCCAGGGACGGGCCTCGGCCTCTTCATCGCGCGCTCGATCGTCGAGGCGCACGGCGGCACGCTGGACGTCCGCTCCACGACCGGGCGCGGCGCCACCTTCACGGTCGAGCTCCCCGCCGAGGCGTGACGCCTAGGCGCGCGGATCCGACGCGCGCGCCACGTCCGCGCCGGCGCCGCGCTTCTCGACGATCAGGTACTCGCGGATCCGCCCGACCTCGCGCTCGATCTCCGCGTTCTCGTGCCCGGGGACCACGACGAACCGCAGCGCGTCGCCGCGCACGGACTCGTACTCGCCGCGCGTCAGCGCGACGTGGCTGCGGCAGCCGGCGCGGGAGCACTCGCAGCGGAAGCCGAGCCGCTCCTCCTCGCGGAACCACGAGCCGGCGACGCGCTCGACGACCTCGTTGACGTCGCGCGCGAGCGCCTCGTTCTCGGCGAGCCGCCGCTGCCGGTCGTCGTCCATCACGCGCCGGCGCGCGTGCGCGAGACGCCCAGCTCGACTGCGAGCTCGCGCGCCCGCGCGGCGACGTGCCGTCGCAGGTCCTCGGGCTCGAGCACGACGGCTTCGCCGCGGTGCGCGAAGATCTCGCACACGAGCCACTCGGGGCTCCCGACGGCGCGCTCCTCGAGCGCGGAGCCGTCCGCGAGCGGCCGCGCCTCGCCCCGCTCGAGCCGCCACCGCGCGACGGCCGGCGAGTGCCAGACGCGAGCGGTGAGCGCGCCCGGCAGCCCCCGCACCTCGAACCCCTCGCGCGGGTCGAACGAGTCGCCCGTCAGCCGCGCGCTGCGCATCCGGTCGAGGCGGAAGCTGCGCTCGCCGCCGCGCGTGCGGTCCCACGTGTGGACGTACCAGTGGGGCAGGCGCCGCTCGAGGTGGTACGCCTCGACGAGGTGCGTGCTCGGCGTCGCCTCCTCGTCCTTGAGGTACTCGAGCTCGACGAGGCGCCGCTCGCGGATCCCCTCGGCGAGGGTCGTCACCAGGTCCTCCTCGGCCGTCCCCGTCGACGGCTCGGGCGTCTGCGCGAGCTCGAACTCGCCGAACGTCTCCTCGAGCTTGCGGCGGACGCGGTCGAGCGGCGTGTGCGCGTCGGCGGCGATCATCGGCCCGACGAACTCGAGCGCGAGGCGGATCGCACGCGCCTCGAGCGGCGTCAGCCGTGGCGGCGACCGGAACGTGTCCCCGTACAGCTCCTTGTCGACGCGGACGACGTCGCCGTCGAGCTCCGCGTAGACGGTGTAGCACCCGCCGCCGAAGTTGACGAGGTTCAGCAGGGAGAGGTGCTCCTCGAGGCTCTCCGGCGCCATCCCGAAGCGGTCGACGAGCTCCGACGCCGGGATCGTCGCGCCGCGGTCGTCCCCGCAGGCGGCGAGCAGGTACGCGAGCAGCGCCTGGAGCACCGCGAAGCGCTCGGGCGCGACCGGGCCTGCGGGGCGGTCGCCGGCGCCGTCGGCGTCGTCGCGCTCGAGCTCCGTCGCGAGCTCCGGCGGCGCCTGCTCGTGGCGGTCGCGGATCCGCCGCAGGCTCTGCGCGACCTCGCTGCGGAGCTTCGACGGCTCGAGCGGCACCGCGCGCCCGTCCTGGCGCAGGATCCACGACGCGAGCGCCTCGAGCGAGGCGTACTCCGTGACGAAGACGTCGCCCTCGAGCCGGCCGCGGTCGCCGTAGGCGCGCTCGACCCACCACGCGGTGTCGGGCGCGACCTGGACCCTCGCCTCGCCGACCGGGTCGCCGATCTGCCACGGCGGCCGCCCGCGGTAGCGGTCGACGTCGAAGTCGGCTGGGGCGCGGAAGTCGCGCTCTCGCCGCGTCGCGAACCGGATCTCGCCGCGGATCCGCGAGACGCGGAAGGTGCGCATGTCCTCGCGGTCGAGGTCGTAGCCGACGACGTACCAGCTGCCGTTGTCGGTGTAGAGGCCGTACGGATTCAGCGTCCGCTCCGCCTCCGTGTCGGTCGACATCGCGTAGTACTGGAACTTCACCGTCCGCTGCTTCGAGATCGCCGACTCGAGCTTGCTCAGCCGCCCGGGCATCTCCGCCGAGTAGTCGGGGTCGAGCACCTCGACGCGCACCGCCGTCTCGGACGGCGCGTCCGCGAAGCCTGGGCGCCCGAGCGCGAGGTTCTGCAGCGCGAGGCGGAGCGGCTCCGCGTAGGCGAACTTCCCCTCGAGCAGGTACAGGCACGTCTGCAGCGCCGCGAGCTCGTCGTCGGTCAGCTCGAGCGGCGGGAGGAAGTACTGCTCCGAGCGGAGCGTGTAGAGCTCCTCGCCCGTGAACTCGTCGCGCTGGGAGTGGAGCGGGACGCCCAGCGCGATCAGCTCCGCGCGGTCGGAGTAGTACCGGCGCGCGAACGCCTCGTCCGACATCTCCGAGTACCCCTCGACGTTGCTCTTCACGTCGCGGGCGGTCAGCGGCCGGCGCTCCGCCATCAGGAAGGCGACGAGCGACAGCTGGCGGATCAGCTTGTCGGTGTCGTGCGACATGCGCGGCGCGAGCTTACCGCGCCGGAGGCGGGTTCACGGGTGCGCGCGGGTCAGGCGGCGACGCGAGCGTGCTCGAGGTGCTGGTGCGACGGGCAGTAGTCGCGTTCGGGCAGCGGCGTGCGCTGGCACGGCTTGCCCTTGCGCGTCGTCGCCTTGCAGCGGGCGATCCCGCCGTCGAGCGCGCCGGCCTCGATCTGCTCCTCGATGAACGACACCGCCGCGGCGACGCCCTGCTGCACCGCCCAGGCGACCTGCGCCTGCGCGGTGATCGGGAAGTAGCGGCGGATGTCCTGGAAGAGCGCGCGGTCCGGCTTGGCGAAGTAGAGGGGGTCGCGTGCGAGCCGCTCCATCGTCTGCTCGCACGCCATCAGCACCTGACGCCGGGACTCGACCCGCGTCTGCTGGTCGGCGTAGGGATCGATCAGGTCCTTGATCGACCGGTAGATGGCTCGCGAGTACTGATACATGCAGCTCTGCAGACGGAGGGTGCGCTCTTCGATGTCCAAGTTTGCCTGTCTCCTGATTAACGCGCCGGAAAGCTTTGTTAAAGCGGGATTACGGCACGCGGTGGTCTCGGCGTACCGGCGCAGTCTAACCCTCGGCAGGCGGTGTTACAAAGTCGCCGCCGCAGTTGCCCGGCCGGAGAACGCCGCCCCCTCCGCGCGTGCGCGGGACCGGTCTGCCCGCTCGCGCGCGATTTACACGTCTAGCGCGCGATCTGGCGCGGATAGGCGTCGGGATTGCCCGCCTCGCGCGCCGCGCCGAGCGCGTCCTCGGCCTCCGCCTGCGTCGCGTAGACGCCGCTGAAGACGACGAAGTAGCCGGGATGGAGGCTCGCGAACTCCGACGAGTTGAGGACGCCGACGTCCGGAAGGCCTGCCTCGAGCGCCTGCCGCGCGCGCGCCGTCGCCGCGGCGCGGCCGTTCGCCGTCGGGATCGCGGCGAGGATCACCGTCCACCCGTCCGTCCCTTCCGGCCACGTGATCAGCTGCGGCGTCGGCGGAGGCGGAGGCGGCTCCGGCTCGGGCTCCGGCTCCGGCTCGGGCTCCGGGCCGCCCGGCGTCGTCTGCTCGTCCGGCGGGAGCGCCGTCTCCACGCCGGGCTCCGTCTCGACGGGCTGCGTCTCCACCGGCGGGGTGACGAGCAGCGGCTGCTCGTTCGCGTTCCGCGTCACCTGGACGGCGATCACGGCGGCGGCGGCGATCACGGCGACCACGAACGCGACGAGCACCGTCAAGAGCGACTCGCGCGCGCCCGCGCGGACTCGCGCCGCGCCTGCGCCCGCGACCTCCGGCGGCGGGAGCGGCGCGCCGCACTCGAGGCAGTACTCCTGCCGGGACGAGGCGAGCGAGCCGCAGCGGACGCACTCGACCTGCGTCGCCTCGCCTCGCGCGTCCGTCTCGGTCGTCGGCGTCGCCATCTACCGGGAGGGCGACGGGGCGGGGGTGCCGCATTCGGGGCAGAACCGCGCGTCGGCACTGAGCGCGTGCCCGCACGTCACGCACCCGACCACCGGCTCGCCGACCGGGCGGCCGCAGTTCCCGCAGAAGTGCGAGCCCCAGAAGACGGGCGCGCCGCACGCGCAGCGCGCCGCCGGCGGCCGCCGCGTCTCGAGCAGCCGCTCGAGCTCGAACAACCGCTCGTCGACCGCCGCCACCTCGGCGCAACGCTCGTAGAGGACGTGCTCGCGGAACGAGTCCTGCCGGAACATCTCGAGCGCCAGCCCGCCGAGGTCGCGCAGTTGCTGCTCGCGCTCGCGCAGGAGGATCCGGCGCTCGCGGCGGAGCTCGCGGGGCGAGACGGTGACGCGGCGCGGCGTCGACGCCGCCGCCTCCGGGGTGTCGCCGGGCGCGGCCTCGCCGCCCGACGGCGGGCGCCGCAGCGCCGAGAGCAGTGACGGGAACGCCACGGGCGTGAGCGTAACAGCGCCTCGCGGCGCCGCCCGGGGGCTACGAGCGCTCGGCGGGGCGGCGCGCGGCGCCGACGACGTACACGAGCGCGAGGATCAAGCCGAGGATCCCGACGGGGATCCCGACCCACGGGATCACGAAGAGGAAGACGACCCCGATCGCGATCAGTGCGAGTGCGACGCCCAGCATGCGGGCGGTCTTCCCGGTGCCGCGGCGGCGAAACAAGCGCCGCGGCGGGAGTACACTCACGCCATGCCGGCATGGGAGTCCGACGCGCTCGTCGTCGACGCTGTCCGCAGCCCGATCGGGCGCCGGAACGGGACGCTCTCCACGATCCGCGGCGACGAGCTCGCGGCCCAGGTGCTGAACGGCCTGCTCGCCCGCCACGACGTCGACCCCGCGGAGGTCGAGGACGTGCAGATGGGCTGCGTCACGCAGATCGGGGAGCAGGCGTGGAACGTTGGCCGGAACGCGGCGCTCGCGGCCGGCTGGCCGGAGTCCGTCTGCGGCACGACCGTCGACCGCCAGTGCGGCTCCTCCATGCAGACGAACTTCAGCGCCGCGACCGCCGTCTGGTCCGGGCAGCTCGACCTCGTCGTCTCCGCGGGCGTCGAGATGATGTCGCGCGTCCCGATGGGGTCGAACGGCGGGTCCATGGCGCCGGCGGTGCTCGACCGGTGGGAGATCGTGCCGCAGGGGATCTCCGCCGAGGTGATCGCGGACCGCTGGGGCCTCTCGCGCGAGGAGCTCGACCGCTACTCGCTGGAGTCGCACCGGCGCGCCGCGCGCGCGACGGACGAGGGCCGCTTCGCGCGGGAGATCGTCCCGATCGAGCTGCGGGTCGAGGAGGAGCCGTCTGCGAGTGGCTCGGAGGGGCCGGGGCGGGGCCCCGCCGCGGACGCGACGCCCGGCGCGGCGGGCGCGGGCGCGGCGGCCGCCACCGCGGTGGCGCCGCGCGTGTTCGACACCGACGAGGCGTTCAGGCGCGACACGTCGCTGGAGAAGATGGCCTCGCTCGCGCCGGCGTTCGTCCCGGACGGCGTCGTCACCGCCGGGAACTCGAGCCAGATCGTCGACGGCGCGGCCGCCGTCCTCGTCGCCTCCGAGCGCGCGGCGTCGCGGCTCGGCCTGACGCCGCGGGCGCGCTTCCTCTCGTTCGGGATCGCCGGCGTCGACCCGCACGTGATGCTCCACGGCAACCCGCAGGCGTGCGAGCGCGCGCTGGCGAAGGCGGGTCTCGGCTGGGACGACATGGCCGTCATCGAGGTCAACGAGGCGTTCGCCTCGGTCGTGCTCCAGTTCCTCGCCGACACCGGGCTGCACGACCGCTGGGAGGCCGGCGACGTGAACCCGAACGGCGGCGGGATCTCGCTCGGGCACCCGCTCGGCGCGACGGGCGCGCGGATCACCGCGACGCTGCTCTCGGAGCTCGAGCGCCGCGACGCGCGCTACGGGATCGCCTGCATGTGCATCGGCTTCGGCCAGGCGATCGCGGGCGTCCTCGAGCGCCTCTGACCGTGGGGGAACCCCATGGTTCCCCCGCGATCCCCCCCTTCTCCGCACGTCTTCGCAGAGGGCGCGTGCCGGGCCGCGCACGAGCGCGGTCGTGCCGACGCCGCGCCGGAGCCGCTGCGCGTGAACCCCGGATCGGAGGAGCCGGGCGCGCACTGGCTGCTCGTCCGGGGGCGGGGCGAGCGGCGGCTCGAGCCGGAGGTGCGCGCCGACGAGCTCCGCGCGCACTCCTCCACGCGGCGGCCGCGGGTGCGCGTCGGCGACCGGGCGCTCCTGTACGCGGCGGGATGGCAGGTGCTGTTCGGCGCGGTGCGCGTCGTCTCCGAGCCGGAGGAGGTGGAGCCGCCGCGGGTGCGCTGGCGCTGGCGGTTCCGCATCGAGCCGGAGGTCGCGCTCTCGGATCTCCGCGAGGCGCCGCCGGTGCAGGCGGCGGGCGTGCTGACGACGAGCGTCGGCCGGCACTCGTACGTGCGGCTCACGGAGGAGCAGTTCCGGTCGGGGCGCGCCGCCGTCGTCGCGGCGATCGTGGCGTCCGGCTACGACCGGATCGCCGACCGCTTCGCGGCATGGCAGCGCGAGATCGCGGGCTCGCGACGCCTCGAGTGGCTCGAGCGGCTGCTCGCGCTCCTGCCGCGGCGGCCGGACGTGCTCGAGCTCGGCGTCGGGGCGGGCGTGCGCTCCAGCCGGATCCTCGCGGAGCGCGGGCGGCTCACCGGCGTCGACGTCTCGGAGGAGCAGCTGCGGCGCGCGCGGGAGCGCCTGCCGGGGACGCGGCTGCTGCAGGCGGACGTCGCCACGGTCTCGTTCCCGGAGGCGTCGTTCGACGCCGTCGTCTCGTTCTACGTCCTCAACAACCTGCCGCAGGACGAGCTGGGGCCGCTGCTCGCGCGCGTCGCCGGGTGGCTGCGCCCCGGCGGCTGGTTCCTCGCGAGCCTGCCGGCGCGCGACAACCCGGGCTGGACCGGCGACTTCCTCGGGACGGAGATGTTCTTCGCGGGCCACGCCCCCGAGCGGAACGAGGAGCTCGTGCGGGAAGCGGGCCTGGACGTCGTCGACTCGCAGCTCGAGACGATCGTCGAGCTCGGGTACGGCCGCGGCACGTGGCACTGGCTCCTCGCGCGGCGGCCCCGGAGCAAGTAACACAGTGTCACTTGCCGCCGCGGCGGCTGCCTGAGCCGGCACGAACGCAAGTAACACAGTGTTACAAGCCTCGCCGGCTCCGCCCCCGGTTAGGATCGCGCGTCGTGGCACGCGAGATCCGCACCGTCGGCGTCGTCGGGCTCGGGACGATGGGCGCCGGGATCGCGCAGGTCTGCGTCGAGGCCGGCTTCGACACCGTCGGGCGCGAGCTGAGCGCCGACGCGGGCGAGCGGGCGCGCGCCCGGATCGACCACTTCCTCACGCGCAAGGTCGAGAAGGGGCAGCTGGAGCAGGGGGCGAAGGACGAGGCGATCGGCCGCCTCGACGTCGTCACCGAGCTCGACGCGCTCGCGCGCTGCGACCTCGTGATCGAGGCCGCCTTCGAGGACCTGGAGGTGAAGCACGAGCTGGTGCGCGCGCTGGACACCGTCGTCGCGCCGGACGCGATCCGCGCGACGAACACCTCCGCGCTCTCGGTCACGGAGATCGCCTCAGCCTCGGCGCACCCGGAGCAGTGGGTCGGCATGCACTTCTTCAACCCCGCGCCGCTGATGAAGCTCGTCGAGATCGTCCGCGCGCAGCGCACCGACGAGGACGTCTTCGAGGCCGCGTACGCGTTCGCCGAGCGGCTGGGGAAGGAGCCGATCCGCTGCAACGACACACCGGGGTTCGTCGTCAACCGGATCCTCATCCCGCTCCTCAACGACTGCGTCCGCGTCCTCGACGAGGCGGGGGTGACGCCGGAGGACCTCGACAAGGCGATGCGGTTCGGCGCCGGGTGGCCGATGGGGCCGACGACGCTCGTCGACCTCGTCGGGATCGACGTGCACGTGCACGCCTCGGAGGCGCTGTGGGAAGGGCTGCGCGAGCCGCGCATGGCACCCCCGGCGCGGCTCGTCGCGATGGCGAAGGCGGGGAAGCTCGGCCGCAAGAGCGGCGAAGGCTTCCACCGCTACGACCGGAACTAGGCCGCGATCCGGACGTGCGGCTGCGGCGGCGCGGCCTCGACGTCGGCGAGCACCGGATGCTGCTCGCGCGCCTCGCGCCACACGCGAACCGCGCGCTCGGCCGTCAGGAGGTCGAGCGCGACGGCGTTGAGCGTCGCCACCGAGGCCAGCTCGAGCAGCCGCGACGCCTCGGCCGGCGGCGCGCCCGCGCGCTCGAGGGCACGCGCCAGCTCCTCCAGCCGCATGGTGAGGAGCCGCTCCGTCCGTTCGCTCCGCGTCTCAGCGATCACGTGCGGGGAGTATTCGCCCCCGCGCGGACGGATTCCTCTCAGGCGGCGAGGCGCGCCCAGACGTTCTCGAGCAGCTGCCCGACCTGCGGGTCCTCGAGCGACGCCGCGAAGTTGAGCGCGCCGGCGGCGAACACGCGCGCGCCCGCGCGCGTCTCGTAGTACGTCATCTCCGCCGACCGGTTCTTGCCCATCAGGTCGGGGATGTGCGCGAGCACGAGCGTCCCCGGCGGCGACGCCTCCGTCCGCTGGTCGATCTCGATCCCGTAGCGCCCGAACCGCGCGCCGTTCGCGAGCCCGGTGCCGGCGAACGCCCACGGCGCGCGGTCGGCTCCGACGACCGTGAACGGCCCCTGCCGCTGCCCGTTGTCGGAGCCGCAGTACTGGACGCCGACGAGCCCCGACTCGGGCCGGCCGAGGTCGCGCCAGAGCCGCTCCTTCACGATCCGGCGCCCGTCCCGCCGCACGCGCCAGAAGAAGTTGTTCGCCGACAGGAAGAGCAGGTTGCCGCCGAGATCGCGGTAGCGGCGGACGATCGCGTAGTGCTTCTCCGTCACGTACTCCTCGTGCCCGGGGAAGACGACGAGGTCGTACGCACGCCGGAGCGCGTCACCGGTCCCCGCCGCCTCGACGTCCTCGTCGGCGAGGAAGTCGACGCGCTTCCCCGTGCGGTTGAGCCACGCGATGAACGCGAGGTCCCAGTCGCGGAAGCGGAAGGGGACGCCGAAGTCGAGGTACGGCCGCGCCACCTCCACGCTCCTGATCGCGTCCGAGACGTACCAGCTGTCGCCCCAGCCGTCCCCGTCGGCGTCGTGGAAGTTGTACGCCTGCCACGTGTTCGTCGCGAGCACGACGGCGACGCGCTCGCGGCCGAGCCGCGACGGCCGGAGGATGAACGGCGCGTAGCCGACGCGGCCGTCGGGCGCGGTCGCGCGCACGAAGTAGAGGCCGCTCTGCCACTGGCCGGCGCGGAGGACGCGCAGCCGCGCGGGCGCGGCGACGTTCGCGCTCCAGTCCACGCCGACGGGCGGCGTCACCGGGATCCCGTTCGTCCGCAGGTCGCGCTCGACGGGGCGCGCGCTGCCGCCGTAGTGGAAGACCTGGAAGCGGAGCGACGGGGCGTCGCAGGCGACGAGCAGGTCGGTTGGGTCGCCGGGGCGGCAGCTCGTGCGCGTCACGACGACGTCGACGCCCTGGACGCGGACGACCGGTCCGTCGACCTTCCCGCGCGGGCGGTGGCCGCCGTAGACGCGGACGCGGCCGCCGGGCCCGATGACGGTGACGCGGAGGAGGTACGTCCGCGGCTGCACCGACGCGGCGGGGCGCCAGACGACCTCGTGCGGGCCGGCGCCGAGGCGTCGCTCCGTCCGCCAGACGACGGCGCCCGCCGGCCGGCCGATGCGGATCGTGTCGGTGCGGATCGCCTCCACCCGGACGCGCGCCGGGCGCGGGAGGCGGAACGACACGATCGCGCGGGCGCGCCGCGGCGTCACCGTCGCGAGCAGCCGGCGGTCGCCGGCGAGCGGCGCGCCGGACGTCCGCACGCGGAGGTCGAGCAGCTCCGGCCGCGGAGCGGCAGCCGCCGCCGGCGCGGCCTTCGCCGCCGCGGGCGCGGCGGCCGCGAGACCGAGCGCGCGGAGGAAGTCGCGCCGCTTCACGCCTCCATTGTGACGCGCGCGCGGGTCAACCGCCCGGCGCCGTCCGGCCACGGGCAGGCGAGCCGACGCGGCGCGCGAGGTTGACCCCGCTCGAGATCAGGCCCACGTGGCTGAACGCCTGCGGGAAGTTGCCGAGGAAGATCCCGCTCTCGGGATGGATCTGCTCGGACAGCAGCCCGAGGTGGTTGACGCGCCCGCACAGCGAGTCGTACAGCTCGCCCGCCTCGTCGACCAGCCCGCGGCCGGCGAGGTTGTCGACGAGCCAGAAGCTGCAGAGCAGGAACGCGCCCTCGTCGTCGTCGAGGCCGTCGGGCGAGCGCTCCGGGAGGTACCGGTAGAGCAGCCCGCCGCCCGCGTCGAGCTCCTCCGCGACGCGCTCCGCCGTCGCCACCATCCGCGGGTCGTCGAACGCGACGACGCGGCGGAGCGGCAGCGTGAGGACGCTGGCGTCGAGGTGCCCGGTGCCGTCGAGGTGCTCCATGAACGCCTGCCGCTCCTCGTTCCACGCGCCGTCGCGGATCGCGACGCGGATCCGCTCCGCCTCCGCGCGCCAGCGCTCCGCCTCCGCGGCGTGGCCGCCCCGCTCGGCGAGCGTCGCCCCGCGGTCGAGCGCGACCTGGCACATCGCCGCGGAGTACGTGAAGGGGCGCCCGTCGGTGCGCACTTCCCAGATGCCGTGGTCGGGCTCCGTCCACTCCCGCGCGGCCGCCTCGACGATCTCGCTCAGGCGCGCCCAGAGCGTCTCGGCGAGCTCGCCGCCCCAGGCGACCCACTGGTACGCGCAGTCGACGATCTCCCCGAAGACGTCGTGCTGGCGCTGGTCGGCGGCGCCGTTCCCCCAGCGCACGGGGCGCGAGCCGCGGTAGCCGCGCAGCTCGGGGTCCTCCGCCTCCTGGTCGGGCGTCTCCCCGTCGAGGTCGTAGAGGACGCGCGGTCGCCCGTGCCGCTCGACCGCGTCGAGCACCCAGGCGAGGAACGACCACGCCTCCTCGCCGAGGCCGATCCGGCGGAAGGCGTAGACGGAGAACGCCGCGTCGCGGATCCAGGTGTAGCGGTAGTCCCAGTTCCGCGCGCCGCCGATCCACTCGGGGAGCGACGACGTCGGCGCCGCGAGCAGCGCGCCGTTCTCGAAGTAGTCGAGCAGCTTCAGCGTGACCGCCGAGCGGCGGACGAGCGGCTCCTGCGGTCCCTCGTACGCGAACTCGTCGAGCCAGCTCCGCCACGCGGCGAGCGTGTCGTCGAGGAGCTGCCTGCCGCCGATCCCGCGCCGCCGCGGCCGCCCGTCCCAGTGCAGGAGGAGCTGGAGCTCGTCGCCCTCCTCCAGCTCCAGCTCCACGGGGAGGCGGTCGAGCGGCCGGGTGGCGTCGAGACGCAGGTCGAGGTCCGGCCGCGCGCGGCTGCGGAGCAGGAGCCCGCCGCCGCCCTTGCGCGCGTCGAGGCCGCCGCGCGCCTCGAGCTCGACGCGGAGCCGGACTCGGCCGTGCTCGACGCGGGCGATCCGGAGGAGCTCGGCGCGCGCCGCGCTCCGGGGCTCCGCCAGGCGCGCACCGGCGCGCAGCGTCAGCAGGTCCGTGAGCGAGACGACGCCGTCCGGGCCGCGCAGCTCCGTCCGCAGCACGCCCGTCTCGCCGACGTACTCCTGCCGCGCCTCGCGCAGCCCCACCGGCGCGACCGTGAAGTGGCCGCCGCGCTCGCGGTCGAGCAGCGCCGCGAACAGCGGCGGCGCGTCGAACCGCGGGACGCACATCCAGGGGATGGAGCCGTCGCGGCAGACGAGGGCGGCGGTGCCGCCGTCGCCGATCAGGCCGAGGTCCTCGAGGTACGGGTACCCGTCGGCCCGCGCGACGGGACGGAAGCCGGTCACGCCGTCCCCGTAACCGGCGCCTGCGCCCTGGAAACCGGGGCAGAATCGAGGCGTGGAGCCCCTCGCCCGCGCGGCCGACGCGTTCATCGGCTACCTCGACACGATCGCCTGGACCGCGCTCGTCCTCGCGCTCGTCTGCCACGTCGCGAAGATGGCCGTCCGGGCGCGGTCCTGGCGGAACGTCGTCGCGGCGGCGTATCCCGAGGCGGAGGTGCGGTGGCGCAGCGTCTTCGGCGCCTACGCCGCCGGCGTCGGCGTCAACGCCGTCGTCCCGGCGCGCGGCGGCGACCTGCTCAAGCTCTACCTCGTCAAGCACCGCGTCGAGGGCGCGACGTACCCGACGCTCGCCGCCACGCTCGTCGTCGAGACGCTGTTCGACGTCGTCGTCGCGTCGCTCCTCGTGGCGTGGGCGCTCTCCCTCGGCGTCCTCCCCGGGCTCGACGTCATCCCCGTGCAGTTCCCGTCCGTCGACTGGTTCTGGCTCTTCGAGCGCCCGCGCGCGGCGGCGGTCGTCGTCGGGCTCCTGCTCGTCGCCGCGTTCGCGCTCGGCGCGTGGGCGACGAAGCACGTCGCCGCGTTCCGGCGCCGCGTGGCGCTCGGGTTCGCGGTCATGCGCCCGCCGTCGCGGTACCTGCGCCACGTCGTCCCGTGGCAGGCGCTCGACTGGGGATTCCGGCTCGCCACCGTCTACTTCTTCCTCGTCGCCTTCGGCCTCGTCGCGAGCGTCCACAACGCGCTCCTCGTCCAGGTGACGCAGAGCCTCGCGACGATCCTGCCGGTGACGCCGGCCGGGATCGGCACCGAGCAGGCGCTCCTCGTCTACGTCTTCCGCGGCACCGCGCCGCTCGCGGCGGTGCTGAGCTTCAGCGTCGGGATGAAGCTCGTCCTCATCGCGGCGAACCTCGTGCTCGGACTTGCCGCGGTCGCGCTGATGCTGCGGACGCTCCGCTGGCGCCGCCTCGTCGAGGCGGAGCAGGCGGTGCAGCCGGAGACGCGGATCGAGGGCGCGCGGTGAGGACGCTGCGGGAGGGCTGGCTCGCGTACGCGGGCGCCGCGGCGGCGGGCGCGGGGCTCGTCGCCACCGGGCTCCTCGCGGGCGCGGAGCTCGACGTCGCGTGGGCGCCGACGCTCGGCGCGCGGCTGGCGTTCGCGCTCGACGGGATCGGCGTCCTCTACGCGGGGCTCGCGACCGGCATCGGCGCCGTCGTCCTCGTCTACGCGGCGCGCTACGTGCCGCTCCACCTCGACCACCAGGGAAGGCCGCGCCGCGAGGCGACGCGCCTCTACGCGTTCCTCCTCCTGTTCATGGTGTCGATGGTCGGCCTCGTCACGGCGCAGGACCTGCTGCTCCTGTTCGTCTTCTGGGATCTGACGGCGGTCGCGTCGTACTTCCTGATCGCCTTCGACCGCCACGAGCGGAACGCGCGCTACGCCGCCCTGATGGCGCTCCTCGTCACGGCGATCACCGCCGTCTTCCTGCTCGTCGCCGCGGTGCTCCTCCACCACGAGTACGGGACGTTCTCGCTGCCCGAGCTGTTCGCCGTCGCGGAGCCGGGGCCGACGGTGACCACGGCGGCCGTCCTGATCGCGCTCGCGGCGCTCGCGAAGAGCGCGCAGGTGCCGTTCCACTTCTGGCTGCCGCGCGCGATGGCGGCGCCGACCCCCGTCTCGGCGTACCTCCACTCGGCGGCGATGGTCGCGGCCGGCGTCTTCCTGCTCGCGCGCACGTACCCGCTGCTCGAGCAGAGCCGGCTGCTGCTCGACGGGCTGCTCGTCGTCGGGATGCTGTCGATGGCCGTCGGCGGTGTGCTCGCGCTGACGCGCGACGAGCTGAAGCAGGTGCTCGCGAACTCGACGATCGCGCAGTACGGCTACGTCACGTTCATGCTCGGGATCGGCGGCGCGAGCGGCGTCGCGGCGGCGAGCTTCTACGTGCTCGCGCACGCGCTGATGAAGAGCGCCCTCTTCCTCGCCGCCGGCGCCGTCTCGGAGACGACCGGCGAGACGCGCCTCTCGCGGCTCGGGGGGCTCGGGCGCGACCGGCCGCTGCTCGCGGCCGGGACGGGGCTCGCCGCGGCCGGTCTCGGCGCGCTGCCGTTCACCGCCGGCTTCTTCAAGGACGAGCTCTTCTTCGCGGCGGCGCTCGAGCGCGGCCCGGCGTTCGGCGCGGTCGCGGTCGCGTCGGCGGCGCTCACGCTCGCGTACGCCGGCCGTTTCTGGCTCGGGATCTTCACCGGCCGCGCGCGCGGCGAGCGCCGCCGCGTGCCCGCGCTCCTCGTGTGGCCGACGGTCCTCCTCGGCGCGCTCGTCCTCGTCGGCGGCGTCGCGGTCGAGCCGCTCGCGCGCCTCGCGAACGCGGCTGCGAGCGTCAGCTTCGGCGCGACGATCGACAGCATCCCCTCGTACCACCTCGACCTGCGCGCCGAGAACGCGATGGCGCTGGCGACGTACGCCGCCGGCATCGCCCTCCTCGTCACGAGCCGCCTGTGGAGCCCGTTCGCGGAGGCTGCGGCGCGCGTCGGCGAGCGCGTGGGGCCGGAGCGCTGGTACGACCTGGCGCTGCTCGGCCTCAACCAGCTCTCGGACCTGATCCACGACGTCGAGGTCCGGGACCTGCGGACGCGCGTCGCCGCGGTGCTCGTTCCCGCGGGCGTCCTCGTCGCGCTCGGGACGGTCGCGACGCCGGCGGCGTACGAGCTGGGGACCGTCGGGCGCGGCGACGTCGCCCTCGTGCTCGTCCTCGCCGTCGCCGCCGTCGCGGCGGTCGCGACGACGCTCCCGCGCCACCACCTCACGCTCGTCCTGATCCTCTCGACCCTCGGCTTCTCGCTCGCGGTCGCGTACGCGTTCTTCGGCGCGCCCGACGTCGCGCTCGTCGCCGTGCTCGTGGAGACGATCTTCGCGCTCCTCTTCCTGGGCGTCTTCGCGCTGATGCCGCGGCTCGTCCTCCGCCGCGAGGCGGCCCTGCCGACGCGCCCGAACCGACGGTGGCGCGACCCGCTCGTCGCCGCCGTCGCCGGCTTCTTCGCCTTCGTCGTCGTCTGGGGTGCGCTGTCGCGGCCGGCGCCGGAGGAGAGCGTCGCGGCCGAGCACACCCGCCTCGCGCCGGAGGCGCACGGCTCCGACGTCGTCACCGTCATCCTCGCGGACTTCCGCGGGCTCGACACGCTCGGCGAGATCACGGTCGTCGCGGTTGCGCTCGTGGGGATCGCCGCACTCCTGCGGCGGGGGCGCCTGTGGTGACCACCGACCTGACGCAGCTCGTCGCGCGGCTCCTCCTCGCGCCGAGCTTCGCCGTCGCCGCGGCCGTGCTCGTCAAGGGGTACGCCGACGTCGGCGACGGGTTCAGCGCCGGCGTGATCGCCGCGCTCGGCGTCCTCCTCCAGTACGTCGCGTTCGGGCGCCGCGAGGCGGAGCGACTGCTCCCCGTGCGGTATGCGCCGGCCGCGGCGCTCGCCGGGCTCCTCCTCGCGCTCGCGGTGGCGTTCGCGCCGCTCCTGCGCGGCGACGCGGCGTTCACGCACTACCCCCGGGCGGGGACAGAGCCGATCCACGTCGGCACGCTCGAGCTGATCACCGCGGTCGCGTTCGACGTCGGCGTGTTCCTGCTCGTCTTCGGCGCGGTCGTCGGCGTGATCCGGTACGCGGCCGAGGCGGGGGAGGGGCGGCGCGCGTGATCGTCCTGCTCTCCGCCGTGATCGGGATCCTCTTCGGGGCCGGCGCGTTCCTGATGCTGAAGCCGGACCTGTTCCGGGTCGTGATCGGCATGGTCGTGATCTCGAACGCCGCGAACCTCACGCTGATGGCTTCCGGACTCTCGCGCGGGCGCTCGCCGATCCACCCGCTCCCGCAGGGCGAGACGGTCTCCGACCCGCTCGTGCAGGCGATGACGCTGACGGCGATCGTGATCGGGTTCGGCGTCACCGCGCTCCTGCTCAGCCTCGTCTACCGCGTCTACACCTCCCACGAGACCGTCGACCTCGACGACCTCTCGCACCAGGAGGCGCGCCAGAGCGAGGAGCTCGAGCGCGAGGAGGTGCACATCTGATGCTCGCGGCGCCCCTCGCGATCACGTGGATGGCCGCGACGCTCCTCGTCCTCGTGGACGGGCGGCGGCGGTGGGTCGCGTGGGCGGGCGTCACGGCCCTCCTCGTCCACCTCGCCTCGCTCCTCGTCCTCGCGTACGACGTGCACGGAGGCACCGGGGTCGAGGGCGTCACCGGCGGCTGGCCGCAGGGCGTCGGCATCCGCCTCCGCGCCGACGCGCTCGGCCTCGTCTTCGCCGTCCTCTCGAGCGGCGTCCTCACGGCCGCGCTCGTGCACGAGGCGCTGCGCGGCGTCCGCTCGCGCGCGTTCCCGGCCCTCGTCCTCTTCCTCGCGACCGGGCTCACCGGCCTCTTCCTGACGGCGGACGTCTTCAACTTCTTCGTCTTCTTCGAGCTGTCGATGATCGCGGCGTACGTGCTCAGCGTCTACGGCGAGGAGCGGAAGCAGATCGGCGGCGCGCTGATCTTCGCCGTCGTCAACCTGCTCGGCTCGTTCCTGTTCCTGATCGCGGTCGGCGCGATGTACCACGTCACCGGGACGCTCGACATGCGTGCGATCGCCGCGCGCTTCGACACCGTCGAGCCGGCGTCGGCGATCATGATCGCGGTCACCGT
Source organism: Gaiellaceae bacterium (assembly GCA_035540835.1). Taxonomy (GTDB): domain Bacteria; phylum Actinomycetota; class Thermoleophilia; order Gaiellales; family Gaiellaceae; genus DATLFU01. The sequence continues at coordinate 7,293 of DATLFU010000064.1, read as the reverse complement.
CTTCGTCGCCTTCGGCGTCAAGCTCGGCCTCTTCCCGTTCCACTTCTGGCTGCCGCCGCTGTACACCGGCGCCCGCCCGGCGGTCGCCGCGATCCTCGCCGGCGCGCTCGCGAACATCGGCAGCTACGGCCTGATCCGCTTCGGGGCCGGGATCCTCCCGAACGAGCTCGAGTTCGGGGCCCTCGTCGTCCTCCTCCTGGGCGCGGCGAGCATCGTCTACGGGTCGATGCAGGCGCTGTCGCGTGCGGCGGTGGGGGAGGTCCTCGCCTACTCCGCGATCGGGCAGGCCGGCTACATCCTCGTCGCGCTCGCCGTCGGCGGGCCGGTCGGCTACGCGGCCGCCGTCCTCTACTCGGTCGTCAACTCGCTGAACAAGGTGCTGCTCTTCCTCGCGATCGGGCTGCGCGGCTGGCTCGTCGGCGCGGCGTTCGTCGTCGGGGCGTTCAGCGTCGCGGGCGTGCCGCCGACGGCTGGCTTCTTCGCGAAGGTCGCGATGTTCCAGACCGGCGTCGCGTCAACGCACCCGATCCTGCTCGTCGCGCTGATCTTCGTCGGCAGCGCGCTCTCCTTCGTCTACATGTTCCAGATCTACCAGCACGAGTACTGGCGCACGGAGCAGGCGGGGCCCGTCAGCGCGCCGGTCCGCCGCGCGCTCGTCGCCGGCCTCGCCGTCGTCGTCGTCGGCCTCGGCGTGTGGCCGGAGCCGTTGCTCGAGCTGAGCCGGCGCGCCGCCGAGGTGCTGCCGGGAGGCCGCGGATGACTCGCGTGGGCGTCTCGCTCGTCGCCGTCGCCTGCGTGTACCTGCTGATGCTCGCGAGCCTCGACCCGCTCGACGTCGCCGCCGCGGTGGTCGTCGCCGCCGCGATCCTCGGCGGGTTCCGCTCGTTCGTGTTCGCCGAGCCGCGCCGCGACGGCCCCTCGCTGCTCCGCCGCGTCGCGGGGTTCCCCGCGTTCGCGGCGGCCATCGTCCGGGACATCGTCGTCGGCACGTGGGAGGTCGCGCTCGTCGTCCTCCACCTGCGGCCGCTGCGCGCGCCGGGGATCGTCGCGATCCCGCTCGGCGAGCGCACGAGGACGGGCGTCGCCGTGGGCGCGTTCGTCGCCACGCTGTCGCCGGGCGAGTTCCTGGTGGACGTCGACGAGGCGCGCCGCGTGATGCTCCTGCACGTGATCGACGCGTCGGATCCCGACGAGGTGCGTCGCAAGCACGACCGCTTCTACGAGCGCTTCCAGCGGAAGGTCTTCCCGTAGATGCACGAGGCGGTCTTCTACGGCGCGGCGCTCTGGATGACGGGACTCCTCGTCGTCAGCGTCGTGCTCGTGATCCGCGCGCGGACGTCGCTTGCGCGGATCCTCGCGCTCGACATGACGATCCTCATCCTCGTCGCGCTGCTCGTGCTCTTCTCCGACGCCCGGCGCGTGCCGTACTTCCTCGACGCCGCGCTGATGCTCGCGCTCCTCTCCGTGATCGCCACGATCGCCGCGGCCCGCTACCACTCCGAGGGGAGGCTGTTCTCGTGAGCTGGGGCGCGCTCGCCGCCGACGCGCTCGTCGTCCTGGGCGTCGCGGTGATGACGATCGGCGTCTACGGCGTCTTCCGGATGCCCGACACGTACACGCAGCTGCACGCCGCGAGCAAGGCGGTCGTGCTCGGCGTGATCGCGTTGCTCGTCGCCTCCCTCGCCACCGGCGACGCCACCGTCGTCGCGCGATCGGCGCTGATCGCCGTCTTCCTGATCGCGACGACGCCGGTCGCCGCGCACGTCATCGGCCGGGCGGCCTACCTCCAGGACGAGCGGATGGCGACGCCGGGCGCGCGCGACGAGTCGGGCCACCGCCTCACCGAGCAGCCGCCGCCGCCCGATCCCGACCGCGAGCTCGAGAGCGAGCTGCTCAGCCGTCCGTCCGGCTCGCCATGACGGCGCGCGCGAACTCGAGCTGCGGCAGCATCCCGAGGAACCGCCCCCGCTCCACCACCGCGACGGCGCCCCAGTCGCAGTGGAGGAACCGCTCCGCCACGTGCACCGCCGCGGTCTCGACGTCCACGACGACGGGCTCCCGCATGTGCGCCGTCACCGGCTCCGCCGCCGCCGCGTCGAGACGCGCCCCGAGCGCCGAGGGCTCCCGCTCGAGGAACGCCGTGTGCCGGAGCTGCTCGAGGTAGCGCGGGAAGAGGCCACGGAGCAGGTCGTCGTCCGTGAACATCCCGACCACGCGGCCGTCCTCGACGACGGCCACCGCCGCGACGCCGTGCTCCGTCAGCGCGCGCGCGGCGTCGAGGAACGTCGCGGAGCGCCCGACGGACGCGTCGACGAGCGGCATCTCTCGGAGCGTGGGCACGGGGACCTCCTGACCTAGAGCTGGAAGAGGAGCAGGTACACGGCCGCGATCACGAGCGACAGCGCGGTCACCGGCGCGCCGATCGCGAGGAAGCGGACGAACGAGATCGGCCGGCCGGCGCGTTCGAGGACGCCGGCCGCCGCGACGTTCGCGGCCGCGGCGATCATCGTCGCGTTGCCGCCGTAGCAGGCGCCGAGCGCCAGCGCCCACCAGTTCGCGTCGTCGAAGGGGCCGTCGCCGGCGAGCTCGTCGACGACGGGGATCATCGCGGCGGTGAAGGGGATGTTGTCGACCATCGCCGACCCGACGGCGGCGCCCCAGAGGATCGCCATGCCCTCGCCGACCCGCGAGCCGCCGGTGACCTCGCCGATCGCCCCCGCGACCTGGGAGATGATCCCCTGCTGCTCGAGCCCGCCGACCATCACGAACAGGCCGAGGAAGAAGAAGATCGTCGACCACTCGACCCGCTCGAGCGCGTGCTCGACGTCGTCGGCGGCGATCAGCAGCAGGAGCGTCGCGCCCGCGAGCGCGACGACGGCGGGCTCGAGGTGGAGCGGCGCGTGGAGGAAGAACGCGACGATCGTGCCGACGAGGACGGCGACCGAGCGCTTCACGTACTTGCTCTCGCGGATGTCGCGGGCGGGGTCGAGGCGGGCGATCTCCTCGGCGCGCGCCGGGTCGACGCGGAGCTGCTTCCGGAAGACGACGAAGAGCAGCGCGGTGACGACGGCGAGGGTGAAGAACGAGACGGGGGCGAGGTTGACGATGAAGTCGAGGAAGCTCAGCTCCTGCACCCGCGAGCCGATCATGATGTTGGGCGGGTCGCCGATCAGGGTCGCGGTGCCGCCGATGTTGCTCGCGAGGATCTCGATCAGCACGAGCGGGATCGCCGAGATCGCGAGCACGTCGGCGAGCAGCAGCGTGATCGGGACGATCAGCAGGATCGTCGTGAGGTTGTCGAGGAACGCGGAGAGGATCCCGGTCACGAACGCGAGCAGGACGACGAGGCGGAACGGCCGCCCGCCGGAGAGCTGCGCCACCCGCAGGGCGAGGTAGGTGAAGACGCCCGTCCGCTCGGTCAGGCCGACGAGGATCATCATCCCGGTGAGCAGGCCGAGCGTCGGCCAGTCGATCGCCTCGATCGCGTGCTCCTCGTCGAGGATCCCGACGATCACCATCAGCCCGGCCCCGACGAGCGCGACCTTCGTGCGGTGCACCCACTCGAACGCGATGACGGCGAGCGCCGCGACGAAGATGCCGGCCGCGAGCCACTCCACGGCGGCGACTCTATCCGCGCGGCCTTTGACGTGGCCGCCGCTGCGCTTACACTTTTCTTACGCAGCGCTCAACGTGCGCACACCCACCGTGCGGATACTCCTGCCGATGCGACGTCTCGTCGTCCCCCTGCTCGTGCTCCTGCTGGCCGTTCCCTCGGCGGCGTGGGCGCTGCGCCGTGCGCCGGGCGACGGCACGCTCTCGGTCGCGCGGGCGGACGACTACGTCGCACTGAACATCCGCGGATCCGTGCTCGGCCGCACCGCGGGCTACATCGAGATCATGGACCCGAAGGACGGCGACTGCTCCGCCGAGGCCGTCTTCGGCGTCCGCGCCGTGCGCGAGTTCGAGATGGCGAGCGGGCTGCTCCGCTGCCGCTACGTGGGCCCGGTCATCCGCTTCCGCCTCGTCGGCGGCCGCCAGTGGGTGCGCGTGTACGGGCCCGACATCTCGATCTCCGCCGTCGGCCGCGGCTCGGTCTGGCTCCGGAATCGGAACGACGACCGCGTCGGCACGTACTCGTTCGACGGCGAGAAGCCGTCCGCGTTGCCCACGCGGCTGACGGAACTCCAGCTGGGCGTCCCGCTGACGTCCGGCGGCTCCGGCTAACCTCCAGGACATGTCGAAGGGCCAGACACAGACGGTGCTGGTCGTGGAGGACGAGCCGAGCATCGCCTCGTTCGTCTCGCTCTACCTCAAGAACGCGGGGTACACGGTGAAGACGGCGGCCTCGGGCGCGGAGGCGGTGCAGCAGCTCGCGGCCGGCGACACGTCGCTGATCATCCTCGACCTGATGCTCCCCGACGTCGACGGCGTCGAGCTCTGCCGCCGCGTGCGGCAGCGGAGCGACGTGCCGATCCTGATGCTGACCGCGCGCGACGAGGACGTGGACAAGATCATCGGCCTCGAGGTCGGCGCCGACGACTACATGACGAAGCCGTTCAACCCGCGCGAGCTCGTCGCGCGGGTGAAGTCGATCCTCCGCCGCGCGGCGCCCGAGCGGAAGGAGGTCGAGTCGGCCCAGCTGCGGCACGGCGACCTCGTGATCGACGCCGGCCGCCGCGAGGTGCGCGTGGGCGATACCGAGGTCCAGCTCGCGCCGAAGGAGTTCGACCTCCTCTGGGAGCTGCTCGACCACCGCGGGCTCGTGCTCACGCGCGACCAGCTGCTCGAGCGCGTCTGGGGCTACACGTTCGCCGGCGACACGCGCACGGTCGACGTCCACGTGCGGCAGCTGCGGCGGAAGCTCGGCGACGCGTCGCCGATCGTCACCGTGTGGGGCGTCGGCTACAAGGTCTCCCCGGCGCGGGAGTCAGCCCCCGCCTAGCGGCGGAGCCATGTTCCACTCGCTCCGGTTCCGTCTGCCGGCGATCTTCCTCATCGGGATCGCGATCTCCGGCGTCATCGCCAGCCTCATCGCGCTCCAGCTCTTCCAGGAGCACGTGCGCGACCAGGTCGTCGCGGAGCTCGAGCGGGAGGCGCGGGGGCTCGCGCGGCTGTACGCGGAGCACGCAGGCGACATCCCGCTGTCGCGGCAGAGCCTCGAGGCGGCGACCGGCGACTACATCTACGGCGTCGAGGTCAACCCCGGCGTCGGCCTCTGGCCGGGCGCGGACACCGATCTGCGGCCGCTCCCCGCGGACGCGATCCCGTCGGCGACGCTCGAGGAGCCCGGGCTGATCACCTTCGAGTTCGTCCCGCCCGGCGAGGACAGGCCCTTCCTCGCCGTCGCGCACCCGCTGCGGCTCGGGGAGCAGACGTTCGGCGCGATCGTGGTCGCGAAGCCGGCGACGGAGCTGCGCGAGCGGTCCATGGTCCTGTTCCAGCGGCTCGCGCTCGCGTTCCTCGCCGGCATCCTCGTCGCGGGCGCGCTGGCCTGGTACCTGTCGCGGCGGATCACCGAGCCGGTGCTCGCGCTCTCGCGCGCGGCCGACGAGGTCGCCGCCGGGCGCTACGACGTCGACGTGCCGCAGCCGAAGAGCAGGGACGAGATCGGCCACCTGGCGGAGCGGTTCTCCGAGATGGCCGCGCGGCTCCACGAGACCGAGCAGCTCGAGCGGAAGTTCCTGATGAGCGTCTCGCACGAGCTCCGCACGCCGCTCACGGCGATCCGTGGCCACGTCGAGGCGCTGCGCGAGGGCGTCGTCGAGGACCCCGACGTGCGGGCCGACTCGCTCGACGTGATCGCCGCCGAGGCGGGGCGGCTGGAGCGGCTCGTCGGCGACGTGCTCGACCTCGCGAAGCTCGACGCGCACCGCTTCACCGTGCTCGAGGAGGAGGTCGACATGCGGCGGCTGCTCGAGCGGGCCTACGGCGCGTTCGAGCAGGAGGCGCGCCGGCGCGCGATCGACTACGAGCTGCAGGCGGAGGCGGCGCCGGTGATCGTCAGCGACGGCGACCGCGTGCTCCAGATCATCTCGAACCTGCTCACGAACGCCTTCAAGTGGACGCCGGACGGGGGCCGCATCGACCTCGAGCTCCAGGCGCGGAACGGCACCGTCTCCGTCGCGGTGCAGGACACCGGGCCGGGGATCCCACGGCGGGAGCGGGCGCGCGTGTTCCGGCCGTTCTTCTCCGGCGACGGGCGCGGCACCGGGCTGGGCCTCGCGATCGCGCACGAGCTCGCGGTCGCGCTCGGCGGGCGGATCGACCTCGAGAGCACCCCCGGCGAGGGGAGCCGGTTCGAGCTCGTGCTGCCGGCCCGGGAGGGCCTTCAGGCGCCGGAGCCGGCGTTGGGCGGCCGCCGCTCCTCGATGCGGTAGACCACCGCTCCCCCCGAGGCCTGGATCGTCTGCTCGAGCCGCGCGAGCCGCGCGTCGACGCCGCGCCAGCCGGAGGAGACGAGGTCGACGAGGAGCGCGAGGTCGTCCACGCGCGCGTGGCGCTCCGCGAGCAGGTCCCCCTCGATCCGCTCGAGCCGCCGGATCACCGAGTTCATCAGCCCGCGCACCTCGGCCATCTGCCGGGCCACCGGCAGCGCCTCGGCGCGGACGCCGTCGCGGACGGCGTTCTCGACCTTGCCGGGGAGCCCCGACTCGAGCTCCGCCGCCGTCTGGGCGAGCGCCTCCACCTGCGCCCGCGCCCGCTCGAGCGCCGCCTCGACCGCGGCCGGGTCGGTTCTCCCCTCGGCGGCGGTCGCGAGGCGCCTCATCGCCCGCTCGACGGCGTCCTCGTCCACGGGGGCGAATGTACTCTCGCCGCCGGACGGATCCGTGGACGCCTCGGAGCTCGACTACGACCTGCCGCCGGAGCTGATCGCGCAGCATCCGGCGGAGCGCCGCGACGAGTCGCGCCTGCTCGTCTACGACCGCGCGACCGGCGGGATCCGCCACCGGCGCTTCGCCGACCTGCCGGACGAGCTCCCGGCGGCGACGCTCGCGGCCGTCAACGACACCCGCGTCGTCCCGGCGCGCATCCCGATCGAGCGGCCGCGCGGCGAGGTGCTCCTGCTCGAGCGGCTCGAGGGCGACGTCTGGGAGGCGCTGGCGCGGCCGACGCGGCGGCTGCGCGCGGGGCGGCGCTACGGCGCGGTCGAGCTGCTCGAGCACCTGGGGGAGGGGCGGTGGCGCGTCCGCCTCGAGGGCGAGCCGGCGGGGGAGACGCCGCTGCCGCCGTACGTCGTCGAGCCGCTGCGCGAGCCGGAGCGGTACCAGACGGTCTACGCGCGCGACCCGGGCT
>DATLFU010000063.1:0-10628 GCA_035540835.1 Gaiellaceae bacterium | reverse complement strand
CCCGTGCCGCGGCCGAGCTCCTCCTCGGTCTCGTGCTCCCGCTCGTTCTCGCCCATCCGCAGGAGGATCCCCGCGTGCGGGGGCGCCGCAAACCTCGGTGCGTCGGCACGGGCGGACGGGACTCCCGCGGACACGTCCGGGGTCTGACCCCGGCCGCGTCCCGTTCCGCCGCGTTCGAACCGGCCGCGGCCGGCGCGGCCATGTAGGGGGTCAGACCCCCGACATGGCCCGCTGGGACATGCGTGCCGGACGGAGGCGGGCGCGTCTACGCGACGAGCGGGACGAGCTCGCGGCCGATCAGCTCGACCATCTCGACGTCCTCGTGGGCGAGGTGCTGGAGGAAGACGCGCTCCACCCCCGCGTCCTCGAGCTCGCGCAGGCGGGCCGCCGCCTCGTCGGGCGTGCCGATCACGAGCGCGTCGCGACGCGACTCGACCCACTCCCGCGGATCGACGTCCCGCCCCGTCGCCGCGAGCAGCGCGCGGGCGCGGTCGAGCACCTGCGCCTCGTCCTCGCCGAGCACGCAGCCGGTCATCAGCGAGAAGCGGAGCGTCGACGGGTCACGGCCCGCGCGCTCGCACGCCGCGTCGAGCTTCGCCCTCCGCCTGCGGCACTCGTCGACGGGCGCGGCGACGGTGTTGTACTCGTCGGCGAAGCGCGCGGCGGGATCGGCGGTCTTCCGGCCCGCCGAGCCGCCGACGATCAGCGGCGGGTGCGGCTCCTGGACCGGCTTCGGCAGCGCGCGGCAGCCCTCGAGCCGGTAGTGCCTGCCGTGGAAGTCGAACTCGTCCTCCGTCCACTGGCGGTGGACGATCTCGAGCTGCTCGGCGAACAGCTCGAGCCTCGTCGACATGTCGTGGAACGGAAAGCCGTAGCTGACGTGCTCGTGCTCGTTCCAGCCGGCGCCCATGCCGAGCTCCACGCGGCCGCCCGAGACGTGGTCGGCGGTGACGACCACCTTCGCCAGCTCCGACGGATGCCGGAACGTCGCCGGCGAGACCATCGAGCCGAGGCGGATCCGCTCCGTGTGCGCGCCGAGCGCCGTGAGCGTCGCCCACGCGTCGAGGCCGCCGCGCACCTGCCCCTGCATCACCGAGGCGTAGTGGTCGGAACGGAACAGCCCGTCGAGGCCGGAGTCCTCGCACGCGCGCGCGAGCGTCAGCCACTGCTCCCAGGTGACGGCCTCCTGGCCCTCGATCATCAGGCAGACGCGCACGGCGCGAGGCTACTCCGATCGGCCGCTCGCCGCAGCGGGGTAAGGCGCCTACGCCGCGGGCCCGCGCCGCGGGTCGAGCGCGTCGCCGAAGGCGTCCGCGAGCACGTTCGCGCAGACGGCGAAGAGCGCGATCGCGGCCGTCGCGAGCGCCATCTCCCTCGTGCGGGAGAAGCGCCAGCCCTCGTAGGCGATGCTCCCCCAGGTCGCGATCGGTGCCTGCGGGCCGACGCCGAGCAGCGAGAGGAACGCCTCGCCGACGACGACCGCCGGCAGCTCGAGCAGCGCGGCGACGAGGACGACGCCGGCGGAGTTCGGCACGACGTGGCGGCGCGCGACGTACCCCCACCGCGCGCCGGCGGCACGCGAGGCGCGAACGTAATCGCGCGTCTTCACCGTCAGCACGTGCCCGCGCACGAGACGCGCCGTGAGCATCCACCCGCCGACCGACAGCGCGAGCACCGTCGCCCACACGTTCTGCGCCTGGAAGCCGAGGAGGACGAGCACGATGATCGCGATCGGGAGGCGCGGGATCGCGAGCAGGCCGTCGACCGCGCGCATCATGGTCGCGTCCACGCGCCCTCCCGCGAGGGCCGCCGCCATCCCGTAGGCCCATCCGAGGAGGAGGATCACCGCGAGCGCGCCGCCGGCGATCAGCAGCGACGTGCGGCCGCCGGCGGCGAGGCGCGTCAGCAGGTCGCGTCCGAACTGGTCCGTCCCCAGCGGATGCGCGAGGCTCGGCCCCTGGCGCCCGCCGTCGAGGTCGATCGCCTGCGAGTCGTACGGCGAGACCGCGGGCCAGAGCAGGACGTACGCGAGCAGGAGGACGAGGACGACGGCCGCCGGCGCCGTCGCACGGCCGCGGAGGGCGCGCGGGATCACCGCGCCTGGGCCTCCCGCACGCGCGGGTCGGCGGCGGCGAGCAGCACGTCCGAGACGAGGTTCGCCGCCAGCACGAGCACCGCGAGCACGACCGTCAGGCCCATCAGCATCGGGTAGTCCCGCGTGAACGCGGCGTCGAGGAAGAACGTCGACGCCCCCGGGATGTCGAACGCCTGCTCGACGAAGAACGCGCCGGTGACGAGGAGCGCGATCATCGGCACCGCGCCGGCCAGGAACGGCGCGAGCGAGTTCCGCAGCACGTGCACCCAGATCACCCGCCGCTCGCGCAACCCCTTCGCGCGCGCGGTCCGCACGTAGTCCTCCTGCAGCGCCTCGACCACGGCGGTCCGGATCAGCCGCGCGACGTACCCGACGGGCGCGAGCCCGAGCGCGAGCGCCGGCAGCACCTTCGCGCCGTTCGTCTCCCAGCCGTCGGGCACGAGCTGCCAGCGGGTCACGAGGTACGTCGAGAGCAGGTACGCGACGAAGAAGACGGGCAGCGCGAGGAGGAAGGTCGCGCCCGACGTCGCCGCGAGGTCGCGCGCCGAGCCGCGCCGCACGCCCGCCCACACCCCGAGCGCGACGCCGACGGGGACGGCCCACGCCGCCGCCAGGAGGACGAGCTCGAGCGTGACGGGGAGCGCGCCGCGGATCACGTCGTCGACCGTGAGGTGCCGGTTGACGAGCGACGGTCCGAAGTTCAGCGTCGCCACGTTCTTCACGTAGACCGCGAACTCGAGGAACCACGGCTCGTCGAGGCGGTAGTGGCGGCGGAGGACGCGTTCCTGCTGGTACGGCACCCCGACGTACCCCTCCGGCGGCTCGAAGGGGCTGCCGCCGGTCCCGCGCATGAGCGCGAACGTGGCGAGCATGACGAGCAGGAGCAGCGGGATCGTGACGAGGACGCGCCGGAGCGCGAACGCCGCGAGCGACATGCCGCGAGTTTGGCGGACGGGCCGCTACCCGGGGCGGGGCGAGCGCTCCTCGGGCGCGGAGCGCACCGTGGCGTCGATCGTCTCGGACGCGAGGTCGATCCCCGCCTCGCGGAAGCGCGCGGTGATCCGCCGCGTCAGCTCGTCCTTGGCGGCGCGCGCGCCGCGGACGGGGACGACGAACCGCGCCGCCACCTCCGTCCAGTTGTCGGTGGCGCGGAGGTAGACGCGCGGCTCGAGCTCCGTCCTCGGCATCGGGTACCGGCGCGCCATCGCGTCGATCGCGCGCTGCGCCTCGGCCGTGTTCGAGATCCGCACCGCCTCCTCGTGCATGATCCGCTCGGCCTCGTCGCGATCGGCGTCGTGGCGCACGGGGAGCATCAGCTCCTCCCAGATGTACTCGAACGCGCCGGAGTAGTTGAAGACGGCGTCGGTGAACGTCGCCTTGTTCGAGACGGTGACGATGCGGCCCGTGTACTGACGGCCCTTCACCCACGAGTCGCCGCTCGCCGAGCCGATCTCGAGCAGCTTCGTCCGCAGGGGCGTGACGTCGATCACGTCGCCCTCCACGCCGCCGACGCGGACGCGGTCGCCGACGCGGTAGATGCGGCCGAGCATGATGTTGAACCACCCGGCGATCGCGCCGACGACCTCCTGCATGGCGAAGGCGAGCCCGGCGGCGGTCAGTCCGACGACGATCCCGAGGCGCCCCGCGAACGGCCGCCACACGATCGCGAGCGCGATCAGCGTGAGGACGACGACGCCGACGCGAACCGCCTTCCGCAGGTGGTACCGGGCGTACGCGTCGTCGACGCCGCGGGTCGCGAGGCGGGCGAGCGGCCACGCGAGGGCGGCCGCCACGGCCACGACGACGGCCGTGGTCGCCAGGCGCCCGAGGACGCTCTGGTTGTCGCGGACGAGGTCGAGCACCGGGTCCACGGGAGAGGCATCACCGGAGGCGGCGTCGCTCACACCGGGCACCGCCCGCCGCCTCCGGCAAGATCCCGCCGATGGGCGAGGACGAGGCGCGCGAGCAGGCGCTCCTGGAGGAGCTGCGGCGGTCGATCCGCGGCGGCGGCGGCGAGGCGGCCGACCCGTGGAGCCGCGCGCGCGCCGCGGCGGCCGAGGCGGCGCGCGTCTCGGCGGACCGCGAGGCGGGGCCCGGCGCGCGGCTGCCGTTCCGCAAGCGGCTCGGCCGGCGCCTCCTCCGCTGGTACGTCGAGCCGGTGTTCGAGGACCAGCGCCTGTTCAACGAGGCGCTGCTGCGGCTCGTCGACGACCTCCACGCCCAGCTCGACGAGCTCGAGCGCGAGCTCGGCCGCCGCGGCTAGCCCGGCCGCCGCAGGACGACGAGGTCCTGGTGCGGCGACCCCGCCGCCGCGCCCTCCGCCGCGTGCTCGAGCAGCTCGAGGCCACGCGCGAGCCGCTCGCGGACGTACGCCGCCGGGTGGAACGCGGCGCAGAGGTTCGTGCCCGCCACCGACTCCCAGCGCACCACGAGCTCGCCCCCGTCGTACCGCGCGCGCTCGTCCGGGGCGAGCGCGTCGGCGTGCCGGTCGCCGTGCGTCGTCACGAGCAGCAGCCCGCCGGGCCGGAGGACGCGCCGCAGCTCCGTGAGCCACGCGTCCTGCCGCGGCTCCGTCAGGTGCGTGAACACCGAGATCGCGTAGACGAGGTCGAAGCGCCCGTCCGGGTACGGCAGCGGCGGGTCGCCGCCGTTGCGCGCGAACCGTGCGAACGGGAGGTGCTCCGCGCACCAGCGGACGAGCCTCGCGTTGTAGTCGCTCCCGTGGACGTCGGCTCCGGCGAGGCGCGCCCAGTGGCGCGTGACGCGCCCGCAGCCGCAGCCGAAGTCGAGCAGCCGCGTCCCCGGCGCGTCGAGCCGGACGCCGTGGCGGGCCGCCGCGGCGGCGACGAGCTCCGCCGAGCGCCTCCCCGTCTCGAGGAACCACTCCGCGTCCGCGGTGCCGGCGACGAGCGTCCGCAGCGGCGGCGGCGGCAGCGGGAGCCCGTCCGGCGCCTGCTCGCGCGAGCGCGACGTGGTCCGCGCCCGCACCGCCTCGTACGCGCGGTACGCCGGCCGGAGCAGCCGCGCGCGGTCGAGCAGGCGCAGCGCCGGGTCGCGGAGCGTCGGGAGCATCCGCGGCGACTGTAGTGCCGCGCGCGAGGCGGGTGCGATGATCGCCCCGTGCGCCTCGACCTGACGCCGGACGAGCTGCTCTCGACGACGCGGGCGGTGCGCCGGCGCCTCGACCTCCGGCGCCCGGTCGAGCGCGAGGTGCTGGAGGAGTGCCTCGCGCTCGCGCAGCAGGCGCCGACGGGGAGCTACGCCGAGAACTGGCACTTCGTGGTCGTCAGCGACGCGGCGCTCCGCGCGCAGCTCGCGGACCTCTGGCGGAGGGGCGCCGGCCGGTACCTCGCGCGGCGCGACGAGTCGCGGCTGCCGGAACAGCTGCAGCGGACGGTGCGCTCGGTGCGGCACCTCGTCGAGCACCTGCACGAGGTCCCCGTGCACGTGATCCCCTGCGTCGAGGGACGGACGGACGGCGAGCCCGGCCCGCTGCAGGCGGCGAAGTGGGCGTCGATCATGCCCGCGGCGTGGAGCTTCATGCTGGCCGCGCGCTCGCGCGGCCTCGGCACGGTCTGGACGAGCTTCCACCTCTTCCACGAGGCGGAGGCCGCCGAGCTGCTCGGCATCCCGTACGACCAGGTCATGCAGGCGGCGCTGATCCCCGTCGCGTACACGAAGGGGACGGATTTCAGGCCGGCGCCGCGCCGGCCGCTCGAGACGATGGTGCACTGGGAGGGGTGGTAGCCGCGGCGGCGACGCACTAGCGTCAGCCGGATGCCGCACCCGGACCTCCCCAACGAGCAGGCGTACGTCGACGGCGCGTACGCCGCGCTCGAGCGGATGCGCGACTCCGTCGCCCGCGCGGCCGACGCGGGCGCGACCGAGGTCGCCGCGGAGGCGATCGAGCGCTGGACGCGGACGCGGCTCGGCACCTTCGCCGACGCCGAGCGCGGCCTGTGCTTCGGGCGCCTCGACGTCGAGGGGACGCGGCGGCCGCTCTACGTCGGGCGCCGGTGGGTGCACGACGACGAGCAGCGGATGCTCGTCGTGAACTGGCAGGCGCCGGCGGCGCGGCCGTTCTACACGGCGACCCCCGCCGACCCGCACGGGGTGACGCTGCGCCGGCGCTTCCGGACGCGCGGCCGCACGCTCCTCGACCTCAGCGACGAGGCGCTCGACGGCTCCGTCGCCGACGGGATCGGCTCGGTGGACGACTTCCTGCTCGAGGAGCTGGAGCAGGCGCGCGGCGAGCGGATGCGGGACATCGTCGCCACGATCCAGGCGGACCAGTACCGCCTGATCGCGCGGGCGCCGGAGCCGCCGCTCGTGATCCAGGGCGGCCCCGGGACGGGGAAGACGGCGGTCGGGCTCCATCGCGCCTCGTTCCTCCTGTACACGCACCGCGCCGGGCTGCGGCGCGTGCTCGTCGTCGGGCCGAACCCGATCTTCATGGACTACGTCTCGCACGTCCTTCCCGCCCTCGGCGAGGACAGCGTCGAGCAGCGGGCGGTCTCGCAGCTCGTCGACGGCGTCGAGGCGACGCTCGAGGATCCGCTGCCGGTGCAGGAGCTGAAGGCGGACCCGCGCCTCGCGGAGGTGGTGCGCCGCGCCGTCGAGCTGCGGCTCGACCGGCCGGCGGAGGAGCTCGTCGTGCGACTCGACGGCGGGTACGTCGGGGTCGGAGCGGAGGAGGTGGCGCGGGTGCGCGACGCGCTCCGCGCCGAGCGCGGCGTCTCCGCGCCCGTCCGGGAGCGGTTCCGGCTCGAGGTGGTCCGCGCCGTCTACCGCGACTACGGCCGCAAGCTGGGGACGCGCGCCACGCTCGGCGCCGACGAGCTCGAGGCCGCGCTCCGGCGCGACGGGCGGCTGCGCGCGTTCCTCGACGCGGTCTGGCCGGCGGTGAAGCCGGCGGAGGTGGTGCGGCGGCTGCTGGCGACGCCGGCGGGCCTCGAGGAGGCGGCGGACGGCATCCTCGACGGCGACGAGCAGCGGCTCCTGCGCCGCCGCGCGCGCGGGTGGAGCGACGCCGACGTGCCGCTCCTCGACGAGGCCGCGGCGCTGGTGGCCGGGCCGCCGCGGGCGTACGGCCACGTGATCGTCGACGAGGCGCAGGACCTCTCGCCGATGCAGCTGCGGATGGTCGGGCGTCGGGTCGGCGGCGCGTTCACGATCCTCGGCGACGTGGCCCAGGCGACGGGGCCGGTGCCCTACGGGAGCTGGGACGAGGTGCTCGCGCACCTCCCGCACGGCGGCGTTGCGGAGGTGGAGGAGCTGCGGCACGCGTACCGCGTCCCGCGCGAGATCATGCGATTCGCGCTGCCGCTCCTCGACGCCGTCGCGCCCGGGACGGCGCACCCGCTCGCGTACCGCGCCGGCGCGGCGCCGCCGCGGCTCGTGCGCGACGGCGACCCGCTCGCCCGCGCGCTCGAGGAGGCGGTGCTGCTCGCGCGGGAGGAGGGGCTGGTCGCGGTGATCGCGCCGCAGTCGCTGCGGCCGGCGGGCGGCGAGCGCCGCGCCACCGTGTTCGACGAGCTGAGGCTGCCGCTGCTCACGCCGCGCGAGGCGAAGGGCCTCGAGTTCGACCACGTGGTGGTGGTCGAGCCGGCGCGGATCGCCGCGGACGCGCCCGGCGGTCGCGGGCTGCGCGAGCTGTACGTCGCGCTCACGCGGCCGACGAAGACGCTCGTCGTCGTCCACGCGGAGCCGCTGCCGGCGGCGCTAGGCTCGTGACGCGCCGGGAGCGACCTCGCCCTCGGTCCAGCTGCGCGTGGGCCGCTGCGAGCCCGGCGCCGTAGACGAGGTGGTACGAGAGGTCCTCGGCGAGCTCGCGCGGCGAGTACCGCCACGGCGGCTCGTAGATCCCCATCGGCACGAGCTGCACGTAGGACATCGCCCAGACGGCGGCGCCGAAGAGCGGCCCGTGCACGGCCGGCCGGGCGCGCACCGACTCCTGGACGAGACCGTACGCGGCGCCCCACGCGGTCCCGTAGCCCCAGTGCGTCGCGTGCGTGAGGAGCGGGATCCGCTCCGGCGGTACCTCGACGCCGAAGACGCCCTCGAGGATCCGCCGCGCGACCCGTGCCGGCGCGGACGCGCTCTCCCACGGATCCGCGTCGGCGCCGCCGTCGTGCTGCGCGTCGCCGGGCTCCCGGAGCCGCGCGAGCGCCTCCTGCCACGCCGTCATCGCCGCCGTGCCCGCGATCCCCGCGAGGAGCCCGCGGCCGACTGCGCCGAGCGGTGTCACGAGGCGGCGATTCCGCGGCCCGCCGACGCGGAAACGCCGGCTCGAGGATTCGCCGCGGCACGGGCGGAGATCAGACACGCGTGGGCGAGTTCCTCCGGATCTACCTCAACGACCAGCTCGCGCTCGGCGTCGCGTGGCGCGAGGTGGCGAAGCGATCGGCCCGCGCGAACCGCGGCACGGACGTCGGCGCCGCGCTCGAACGCGTCGCGCGGGAGATCGCCGAGGACGTGGAGACGTTCGAGCAGCTGATGCGGCGGCTCGGGCACCCGCGCAACCGCGTCAAGACCGCGCTCGCGATCGCGGGCGAGCGCGTCGGCCGGCTGAAGCTCAACGGCCGCGTCGCCTCGTACTCGCCGCTCAGCCGCTTCGTCGAGCTCGACTTCCTCGTGATGGGGATCGAGGGGAAGAAGATCCTCTGGGCGAACCTCCGCGACCTCGCCGGCCTGGGCGCCTGCTTCCCCGACGTCGACTTCGACGGCCTCGTCGCGCGCGCCGACCGCCAGCGCGAGACGCTGGAGCCCCACCGCGCCGCGGCGGGCGCGGTTCTGCGCGCGCAGGACACGAGCTAGCGTTCGCTCGCACCCGACGTTCGCCGCCGACCGAGTGAGGAGGAGACGATGACGCTGCGCGACCTGCTGACGGGGCTGCCGGGCCACCCGACGCACCCGCCCCTGACGGACGCGACGATCGGGCTCTACACCGGCGCCGCCGCGTTCGGCGTCCTCTCGGCGCTCGGCGTCGCGGAGGAGAACATGGCGGTCGCGTGGTGGCTCGCGCTGGTCGCGGGCCTCGTAGTCAGCGCGCCCACCGCGGTCACCGGCTTGCTCGACTGGCTGAAGATCACGCGCGGGACGCCGCTCTGGCGGACCGCGACGTCGCACCTCGTCGCGATGCTCGCTGCGACGCTGCTCTTCGCGGCCGCGGCGATCCTCGGGCACGCGGGCTACGCCGACCGCGAGGTCGAGACCCTGCCGCTCGTCCTCACGCTCGCCGGCTTCGCCGTGCTCGCCCTCGGCGGCTGGCTCGGCGGCACCATCGTCTACGTCCACGGCATGCGCGTCCTGAAGGAGGAGGACCGCCCCGCGGCCCGAGCGGTGCGTCCCGACTCCGGCGAGGGCGCGTCGCCGAGAAACGCGAAAGCCCCGCGTCTGCGGGGCTCTCTCGTGAGCCGACGCGCGGATTCGAACCGCGGACCCCTTCATTACGAGCTACCGGCCACCGCCTCGGCGTGTCTCTCCACGTCTGGAACCATGCGCGTTTCCGGCACGCTCAAGGCTGCAGCGTCTCGGCCGGTTTCGGCAGGGCTGGTTGCCGCGGTGTTGCCCCCCGCGGTCGCCGTGACGGCGTCGAGGAACGCCGGATCCGGCAGGTCGTCGGGGAGCAGGTGCACGTACCGCTCGAGCGTGAACGCCGGCGAGTGGTGTCCCAGCCAGACCTGGACCTGCTTCGCGTTCAGGCCCGCTCGGAACAGCGTCGTCGCCGCCGTGTGACGAAGCGTGTGCCAACCGACGAACGTCTCCGCGCGTCGCCCGCCGCGCGCCTTCTCGTCCTTCACCCACGCCCCGAGCCCCGCCTCGACGGCGGCGGGCTTGAGCACGCGAGTCATCGCGTTCGACGGATCGACCATCCGGCCGGTCGCCGACGTGAAGACGAGCGCGTCGTCGCTCGTCGGCCGCCGCTTCCGGAGGTCCCAGAGCGCCCGCGCCATGCCTTCGGAGAGGGGCACGTCCCTGCGGCCGTAGCGGCTCTTGGGCGGCGCGAAGCTGCCGCGGTAGAACCGCCGGCGGACGAGCACGCGACCTCGGCCGAGGTCGACGTGCCGCCACTGCAGCGCGATCGCCTCGCCGATCCGGAGGCCGGTGTGCGCGAGGAACTCGACGAAGAGCCGCCACTGACCGTCGAGCTCGGCGAGCAGGGCGCGGAGCTCGTCCTCGGTGAGGGCCTTGACCGCCGGCTGCTCCTGGCCGGCCGCGTCGACGTCGAGGGCCCGCGCGACGCGGATCCCGGCGGCCGGGTTCGAGCGAATCAGCCCCTCCTCGACGGCAGTCGCGAAGAGTGCCCGTACAGGGGCGAGGCTCTTCCGGACGCTCGCCGGCGCGAGCCCGCGCGCGCCGAGCTCCGCGACGAACCGCTTGACGTCGCGAGGCTCGATCTCGGCGAGCCGCCGCCGCCCGAAGAACGGGATCGCGTCCCGCTCGAGGAAGCCACCGTAGTCCTCGCGAGTCTGCTCCCGGAGGCCCCGAACGGTGCGGCCGGTGTACGTCGCGAGCCACTCCGGCGCGTACT
>DATLFU010000062.1:0-7687 GCA_035540835.1 Gaiellaceae bacterium | reverse complement strand
TAGAGTCGGCGCCGTGGCGGCGCCTTCGCAGCGGCGCGCGCTCGGCGCGCTCTTCCTCGTGCTCGGGTGCGCGTTCGCGGGAATCGCGTACGCCGCCGCGACCGCGCGCGTGTGGGTCGTCGCCGTCGCGGCCGCCGTCCTTGCGGTCTGGCTGCTCGGGTTCGCGGCGCGCGGACTGAGGAGAACGGCCGGGTAGGCCGTATTCTCTACGCGTGGCCGAGGACACGCACTCGCTCTGGCTCGAGTACCGGCGCTCGCGCGACCAGAAGCTGCGCGACCGGCTGATCCTCACCTACGCACCGCTCGTGAAGTACGTCGCGGGTCGCCTCGGCAGCGGCCTCCCGGCGCACGTCGACGACGAAGACCTCGTCTCGTACGGGCTGCTCGGCCTGATGGGCGCGATCGAGCGGTACGAGCCCGAGCGCGACGTGAAGTTCGAGACGTACGCGCTCGCGCGGATCAAGGGCGCGATCATCGACGAGCTCCGCGCCCTCGACTGGGTGCCGCGGTCGGTGCGGTCGCGGGCGCGCGAGATCGAGCGTGCGATCGGCGAGCTCGAGGCGCGGCTCGGTCGCGCGCCGACCGACGAGGAGATCTCCGCGAAGCTCGGGATCGACCAGGCCGAGCTGGAGGAGAGCCTGACCGAGATCTCGCGGACGTCGATCGCCGCCCTCGACGAGCTCTGGACCGTCTCCGCCGGCGGTGACCAGATCGCCCTCATCGACACGATCGAGGACGAGCAGGGGCCGAACCCGCAGACGTCGCTCGACCAGACGGAGATGCGCGAGGCGATCGGCGAGGCGATCGCGCGACTGCCGGAGCGGGAGAAGCTCGTCGTCACGCTCTACTACTACGAGGAGCTGACGCTTCGCGAGATCGGCGAGGTCCTCGGCGTGACGGAGTCCCGCGTCTCGCAGCTGCACACGAAGGCGATCCTCCGCCTGAAGGCGCGCCTCGCAGGGCCGCCGATCCCCCTCCGCGACTGATCGGATCGGCCGCCGCGAGCGGGATACGATAGGCGGCGACCCGACCCACGCCCGAGGAGGACCGCCGCGCATGGCCGCTGTCGAGCCCGGAAAGATCCGCAACGTCGCCGTCGTCGGCCACCGGAGCACCGGCAAGACGTCGCTCGTCGAGGCGATGCTGTTCCAGTCCGGCGCGGTGAACCGGCTCGGGACGATCGAGCAGGGATCGACCGTCGGCGACTGGGACGAGGACGAGAAGCGGCGGCGCATGTCCCTGCAGGCGTCGCTCTGCCGCGCCGAGTGGCAGGGGCGGAAGCTGAACCTGATCGACACGCCCGGCGACCCCGGGTTCCTCGGGGACGCGATCGCGTCGCTGCGCGTCGTCGAGGGTGCGCTCTTCGTCGTCTCGGGCGTGATGGGCGTCGAGGTCGGCACGAGCCGCCTCTGGAAGCGCGCGGAGGAGCACGGCGACTCGCGCCTCTTCTTCGTCAACATGCTCGACCGCGAGCGCGCCGACTTCTTCCGCGTCTTCGCCGCGTTGAAGGCGCAGCTCTCGGAGAGGTGCGTCGCGATCCACCTGCCGATCGGCGCCGAGCACGAGCTGACCGGGATCGTCGACCTCCTGCACATGTGCGCGTACACGAGCCCGGAGGGGGCGCGCGAGACGGGTCCGACGGAGATCCCCGCCGAGATGGCGGACGTCGTCGCCGAGTACCGGGAGAAGCTGCTCGACGCCGTCGTCGAGACGGACGAGGGCCTGATGGAGCGCTACCTCGAGGGGCAGGAGCTCGGCGCGGAGGAGGTCGCGCACGCGCTCAAGGAGGCGGTGACGCGCGGCGAGGTGTTCCCCGTCGCCTGCGGCGTCGCGACGAAGAACCTCGGCACGAGCGCGCTGCTCGACCTGATCGTCGAGGGCGTGCCGTCGCCCGCGAAGAAGGGGACGCCGATCCAGGTCGAGAGCGCAGAGACGGCCGCCTTCGTGTTCAAGACGATCGCGGACCCGTTCGCGGGCCGGATCAACCTCTTCCGCGTGCTGAAGGGGCGCCTCGCCTCCGACTCGACGGTCGTGAACGAGCGGACGGGAGCGAAGGAGCGCCTCGGGACGCTGCTCGCGCTCCAGGGGAAGGAGCACGACGGCGCCGCCGAGTTCGGCCCCGGCGACGTCGGCGCGGTCGCGAAGCTGAAGGACACGCAGACCGGCGACCTGCTCGCGGACGTCCAGCTCGACGCGTCGGAGCTGCCGTCGATCGGCTTCCCGGAGCCCGTGATGACGTTCGCGGTGACGCCGCGGTCGAAGGGCGACGAGGACAAGGTCGCCTCCGCGTTCCGGCGCCTCTGCGAGGAGGACCCGACGCTCGTGCTCCGCCGGGACGAGCAGACGGGGGAGCAGCTCGTCTCGGGGATGAGCCAGATGCACGTCGAGGTCGCGGTCGAGCGGCTGAAGAACCGCTTCAACGTCGAGGTCGAGCTGCACCCGCCGCGCGTTCCCTACCTCGAGACGATCCGCCGCGAGTCGCGCGCGCGCCACCGCTACAAGAAGCAGACCGGCGGCCGCGGCCAGTTCGGCGACTGCGAGATCGTGCTCGAGCCGCGCCAGGGGCACGAGGGGTACGAGTTCGTCGACGAGATCGTCGGAGGCGTGATCCCGCAGGGGTTCCGGCCGGCCGTCGACAAGGGGATCCAGGAGGCGATGCAGGCGGGCGAGCTCGCGGGGGCGCCCGTCCAGGGCGTGCGCGTCCGGCTCGTCGACGGCCAGTACCACAACGTCGACTCCTCCGAGATGGCGTTCAAGATCGCCGGCTCGATGGCGTTCAAGGAGGCCTACCACAACGCCGACCCCGTGCTGCTCGAGCCGATCATGGAGATCGAGGTGATCGTCCCGGACGAGGCCGTCGGCGCCGTCAACGGCGACCTCAACTCGCGGCGCGCGCGCCTGCAGGGGATGGAGCCCGCCGGCGGGATGACGACGATCAAGGCCGAGGTGCCGATGGCGGAGGTGCTGACGTACTCGCAGTCGCTGACGTCGCTGACCGGCGGCCGCGGCGACTACCACATGCACTTCCTCCGCTACGAGGAGGTGCCCTCGCACATCGCCCAGCGGATCATCGCGGAGACGTCGAAGGAGCGGGAGGAAGCGCGGGTCTGACCCCGCGCTGCGCTAGTCGAGCTCGCGCCGAGGCAGGTCGGCGGTCGCCGGCCCCTGGACGACGGTGCCGTCGGCGGCGAACCGGGAGCCGTGGCACGGGCACTCCCACGCCCGGTCCGCCGGGTTCCAGCCGACGATGCACCCGAGGTGCGTGCAGCGCGCCGAGACGACGTGCAACTCGCCGCCGTCCGCGCGCGAGACCGCGTACTGCTTCGCGCCGACGCGGACGATCGTCCCCTCGCCCGGCGCGAGCCGCTCGACGGCGTCCCGCCCCGGCCGCGAGCGGAGCCGGTCGCGGAAGAAGTAGCCGCCGACCTGCGCGTTCTCCTTGGCGAACCGCGCCGCCGACTGCCGCGGGTTCAGGCGGTTGGCGTCGTACAGCTGCGCGTACGGGTTCGGCCGGCCGAGGATCGCGTCCGCGAGCATCGCCGCGGCGAGCGTCCCCTTCGTCATGCCCCACTTGGCGTATCCGGTCGCCACGAGCACCCGGTCGTCGCCGCGCCGCAGGCGGCCGACGTACGGGAGCGAGTCCACGGGGACGTAGTCGTGCGTCGACCACCGCCACCGCACGTCGCCCACGCCGAACCGCTCGCGCGCGAAGTCCTCGAGCTTCCGGTACCGCGCGTCGGTGTCCGGGTCGGTGCCGGGCTTGTGCCCCTCGCCGCCGACGACGAGCACGCGCCCGCCGTCGCTCCCGGGCGTCGACCGGATCGAACGCGTCGGCTGGTCGACGCTGATGTACATGCCGCGCGGCGCGGCGTCGGCCGGGACCTTCGCCGCGACGGCGTACGACTTCGTCGGGTGCGCCTTCGCGAAGAAGAGGCCGCGGTCGAGGAACGGCAGCTGCGTCGCGACGACGACGTGCCGCGCGCGGACGCGCCCGCGCTGCGTCTCGACGACGCAGGGGTCGCCGCTCCTCACGTGCACCGCGCGCGTCCGCTCGTAGACGCGGCTCCCGTCGCCGTCGACGAGCGCCGCGAGCGCCGCGAGGTACTTCCACGGGTGGAACTGGGCCTGGCCGTCGACGCGGACCGCCGCCGCCACGGGGTAGGGGAGCTCCGTCTCGTGCGTCAGCTCGGCGGCGACGCCCGCCGCGCGCGCCGCGCCGACCTCCTCCTCGATCTGCCCCGCCTCCCCGCGCGACTCCGCGTAGACGTAGTTGCTCGCCCGCTCGAAGTCGCAGTCGATCCGGTGCGTGTCGACCAGTGCCGCGACCTGCTCGATCGCCTCCTGGTTCGACCGCGCGTACGCGCGCGCGACCTCGACCCCGTGCTTGCCGACGAGGTCGCGGTAGACGACGCCGTGGCCGACGGTGAGCTTGGCGGTCGTGTAGCCGGTCGCGCCGCTGCCGACGGCGCCGGTCTCGAGGAGCGCGACGCGCAGCCCCGCCTGCTTCAGCAGGTGGGCCGCCGTAACGCCGGTGATCCCGGCGCCGACGACGGCGACGTCGACGTCCGCGTCGCCGTCGAGCGGCGCGTAGCGCGTGTCCGCCCCGTCGAGCCAGAGCGGCGTGTTCAGCTGCTGCATGCGCTCTCGATGCCCGCGTGGCACGCGCTTACACCGACCCGTCGTCGCTATCCTCGAACGGATGCGCATCACGAAGAGCAGCGTCCAGCGGACGTGTGCGATCTGCGAGCGGTCGCTGCTGATGGGTGAGCGCGCCACGCGCTTCTCGCCGCACGGCAACGACGACTTCGTCGACGTGTGCCCGCTCTGCCACGAGACGGCGATCGGCCACGGCTGGGTGAAGGAGGGGAGTCCGACGACGCCCACCCTCGCCGCCGAGCGGCGCCGCCGGCGCGCGCCGGGGCTGATGCGCTTCCTCGGCACGCGGTCGGCGCAGCAGCCGGAGCCCGTGATGCCGGAGCCGATCCTCCGCCGCCTCTCCGAGTCGGAGCTCGCGATGGTCGAGGCGGCCGAGGTCTTCAACGCGAGCGACTACCGCCGCACCGTCGGCGGCATCGCCAAGAGCCTCGGGACGCCGCGCGCCAGCGTCGTCCCGCTGTCCGGGTCGAGCGGCGAGCTCGTCGTCACCGTCGCGTGGGACATCTCCTGGTACCAGTACCGCGTCAACCCCGAGTCGGTGCAGCCCGTCCGGCTGGCCGAGCGCGGCCACGACCCCGGCGAGCTCGAGGGCGCGTTCACGCGCTGGAACGCGCACGTCGCCGAGGACGGGCGCGTCGTTCCCGACATCGAGCGCGGCTGAGGGACGGGCTGGCGCGCGCCGCCGGCGTCCCTACAATCAGAGCACGATGATCTACTGCGTCATCCCGCGCGAGCTCGAGGCCGACCTCTACGAGAAGATGGTCGACTACTACAAGGACAACCCGAACGTGACGGTCATCGTGGACCGGCGCGAGGGCCCCGACCGGCGGCGCGGGAAGGAGTACGGCGGCAAGCGCGAGCTGCGCGACCGCAGGCGCCCGCGCGTGCCCGGGACGTTCCCGGACACGGACGCCGCCGCCTAGCCTTTCCCTAGAATCGGCTCCGTGGCCGTCGCGGAGCGCACCGGACGCAACTTCATCGGCGGCGAGTGGGTCGACGCCGCGAGCGGCGAGACGTTCGAGTCGATCGTCCCCGCGACCGGCGAGGCGCTTGCGACGTTCCCGCGGTCCGGTCCGGAGGACGTCGAACGGGCCGTCGCCGCCGCGCGCGAGGCGTTCGAGACGTGGCGCCTCGTCCCCGCGCCGAAGCGCGGCGAGATCCTGCTCCGCTTCGCGCGGCTGCTCGAGGACGAGAAGGACGAGCTGGCGGAGCTGATGAGCCGCGAGATGGGGAAGGTGCTCGCCGAGGCCGGCGGCGACGTCCAGGAGGCGATCGACATGAGCGTCTACATGGCCGGCGAGGGCAGGCGCCTCTTCGGCCACACGACGCCGTCGGAGCTCCCCGACAAGTTCAACATGTCCGTCCGGCTCCCGGTCGGCGTCGTCGGCGCGATCACGCCGTGGAACTTCCCGATCGCGATCCCCGCCTGGAAGCTGGCGCCGGCGCTCGTGTGCGGGAACACCGTCGTGCTGAAGCCGGCCGAGGACACGCCGCTGCTCGCGTCGCGCTTCGTCGAGCTGCTCGCCGACGCGGGCGTGCCGCCGGGCGTCGTCAACGTCGTCCACGGCTTCGGCGAGGACGCGGGGGAGGCGCTCGTCGCGCACCCGGACGTCCCGGTGATCACGTTCACCGGCCACCGGACGACGGGGATCCGGGTGACGAAGGTCGCCGCCGACCACCTCAAGCACGTCCACCTCGAGCTCGGCGGGAAGAACGCGATCATCGTCATGGACGACGCCGACCTCGACCTCGCCGTCGAGGGCATCGTCTGGTCGGCGTTCGGGACGACGGGCCAGCGCTGCACCGCCGCGAGCCGCGTGATCGTCCACCGCGCCGTCTACGACGAGCTGCAGCGGAAGCTCGTCGCCGCCGCCGAGGGGATGCGCCTCGGCCCCGGCTGGGACGAGGCGACCGACGTCGGGCCCGTCATCAACCGCGGCGCCGTCGAGAAGATCCACGGGTACACCGGCGTCGGGCAGGACGAGGGCGCGAAGCTCCTGACCGGCGGCGAGCCCGCGACGGAGGGAGACCTTGAAAAGGGCTTCTTCTACCGTCCGACCGTCTTCGCGGACGTCGACCCGCAGATGCGGATCGCGCAGGAGGAGATCTTCGGGCCGACGACGGCGTTGATCCCGGTCGACGACCTCGACGAGGCGGTGCGCGCCGCGAACGGGATCCGCTACGGCCTCTCGTCCTCGATCTTCACCCGCGACGTCAACCGGGCGTTCCGCGCGATGCGCGACCTCCAGACCGGGATCACGTACGTCAACGCCGGCACCACCGGCGCCGAGGTGCACCTCCCGTTCGGCGGGACGAAGGAGACCGGGAACGGCCACCGCGAGGCGGGCCAGGCGGCGCTCGACGTCTTCACCGAGTGGAAGTCGATCTACGTCGACTACTCCGGCAAGCTGCAGCGGGCGCAGATCGACAACGTCGAGCGACCCGCCCCCTAGTAACAGACTGTTACTAGGTGTAGGTGAGGATGTGGAACAGCTCGACGTCGAAGCCGGTCGGCGTCAGCCGGGCGACCTTCGCAATCCCGTCCTGCTCCTCGAACCGCAGCAGGAGCTCCTCGCCGGTGTCCTCGGCGATGTCGAGCTGGTCCAGCCGGAAGGTCAGCGACGACGTCTGCTCGCCGGCGACGAAGAGGATGCGCCCCTCGACGTTGTTCGGCCGGCCGAAGTCGTGACCCTGCCTGAGCGCGAACTCCCAGTTCTGCCGCGGCGTGACCCAGTCTTCGAGGACGGCGGCGTTGACGCTCAGCGCGTCGTCGACCTCGACCTCGACCGGCGTCCCGGGGCGCTCGCCCGGGGTGTCGCGCGGCTGCACCGTCAGCGTTGCCATGGCGGCCGGGTTCCCGCCGCCAGGAGCGTCGAAACGTGAGCGGCGCGCGCACGCACAAGCTCGTCTGGTTCGTGCCCGGGGAGGCGTTGGACGCGACGCGCGAGGCCGTCTTCGCGGCGGGGGCGGGCCGGATCGGCGACTACGAGCGCTGCTCCTGGTACACCGCCGGGACGGGCACGTTCAAGGG
>DATLFU010000061.1:0-13771 GCA_035540835.1 Gaiellaceae bacterium | reverse complement strand
CCCCCGAGCCGCCTCCGCCGGCTCCGGAGCCGCCTCCGCCGGCACCGACCACGCCTGGCACGACCACGCCCTAGCGCGCTCGCCCTCGTGGCGGGAGCGGCGACGCTCCTG
Organism: Gaiellaceae bacterium; assembly: GCA_035540835.1. Taxonomy (GTDB): domain Bacteria; phylum Actinomycetota; class Thermoleophilia; order Gaiellales; family Gaiellaceae; genus DATLFU01. The sequence goes on along the minus strand of DATLFU010000061.1, from coordinate 13,660 downwards.
CTCGTCGGCGTCTGCGTCGCCGCCGCGTGGCCCGCGGAGTCGCCGCTTGTCCCCCGCGAAGGCGGCCGCCACGACGGCGACGCGCGGTGGGCGTGGCTCTTCCTCGCGGCCGGGGCCGGAGCGGTCGCGGCGTACGCGGCCGGCATCGCCCTGTGCGCGCGCCGCGGCGCGCGGCTCGGCGCCGTCGCGGCGACGGCGGTCGCGATCCAGCTCGCTCCCCTCGCCGCGCCGCTCCTGCTCTCGAGCGACGCGTGGACGTACTGGGCGTACGGCCGGATCGGCGCCGCCCACGGCGCGAACCCGTACGCCGACCCGCCGCGCGCCTTCCCCGACGATCCGGCGTATCCGTGGGTGGGAGCGGCGTGGCGCGACACGACCTCGGTCTACGGCCCCGCGTTCACGCTCACGTCGGAGGCCGTCGCGGCCGCGGCCGGCGAGTCGCGGCACGCCGCCGCGTGGGCGTACAAGCTCCTCGCCGCGCTCGCGGTGCTCGTCGCGCTCGCGTTCGCCGCCCGCGTCTCGCCGCGCCCCGCGCTCGCCGCCGTCGTCGTCGGGTGGAACCCGCTGCTCGCGCTGCACCTCGCCGGTGGCGGGCACAACGACGCGTGGGTCGCCGCGCTCCTCGTCGCGGCGGGGAGGCGGCGGGCGGGCGGCGCGTTGTGGGCGCTCGCGATCCTCGTCAAGTGGATCCCGCTCGTGCTGTTGCCGCTCCACCTCGTCGCGGAGCGGGCGCGTGGTCGCCGCTTCGGCTACGGCGGCCTCGTTTTCGCCGGCGCGCTCGTCGGGGGGCTCGCCACGTGGCGGTACGGCGTCGACTGGGTGACCGCGGCTGGGCCGCTCGCGGCCGGCGCGGAGACGGGGACGCGGTTCGCGCTGCCGGAGCGTCTCGCGCAGCTCGGCGTCCCGCGTACGCTCGCGGTCGTAGCCCTCGCGCTCGCGTTCGCAGCGGCGTACGCGTGGCTCCTGCGCGAGGCCGTCCGCGGCCGTGCGCGGCTGGGTCTCGCGGCCGCGCTCCTGCTCCTCGCCCTGCCGTACCTGACGCCGTGGTACCTGGCGTGGGCCGTCCCCCTCGCGGCGGCGGACGACGACGCGGACGCGCGCTGGCTCTGCGTGGCGCTGACGGCGTACCTGCTGCCGCAGACGGTGCCGCTCTAGCCGCCGCCTGCCGTCGTCGTCGCGGTCGTGGGCGCGGTCGTCGGCGGAGCGGGCGGCTCCGTCGGCGGCGTCGTGGTCGGGGGAGGCTGCGGAGGCGGAGGAGGCGCCGGCTCGGGCGTGGTCGCAGTCGTCGCGGTCCGCGGCGCGGTGGTCGCGGTCGGCGTCGTCCGCTCCGTCGTCGCCGGCTCCGTGTCGGCCGTGGTCGCCGGCGGCGGCGCAGGGGCGGGCGCGGGCTCCGTCTCGTCGGCGGGCTCGGTCGTCTCGCCGGTCGTGGTGGTCGCCGGGCGCGTCGTGGATTGCGGCGGCTCCGTCCGCTCGACCTCGCCGTCGCCCCCGCCGGCGGCGACGAGCGCGAGGGCGCCGCCCGCGAGCGCGAGCAGGAGGACCGTCGCCGCCACGAGGGCGGCGCGTCCGGCCCGACGGCGCGCAGGAACCGCGGCACCGGCCGGAGCGGCCGCGACGCGCGTCGCGGCGCCCGCCGCGGCCGGGAGGACGACCGTCTCGCCGGCGCCCATCGTCGTCCCGCCGGCGAGCGCCGCGAGGAGTGCCTTGCCGTCGGCGGGGCGCTCCGCGGGGTCCTTGCGCAGCGCTGCGGCCGCGACGGCGGCGAGATCGGCGGGCGCGTCCGGCCGGACGTCCGCGACGTGCGGCGCCGGTTCGGTCGCGTGCATCCTCACGAGCGCGATCGGCTCCGGTGCCTCGAACGGCAGTCGCCCGGTGAGCATCCGGAAAACGATCACGCCGAACGAGTAGACGTCGCTCGCGGGGCCTGCGACCTCCCCCGTCGCCTGCTCCGGCGAGATGTACGCGGCGGTGCCCATCACCGTCCCGGCCTCGGTGATCGTCCCCGCGCCCCCGACGCGCGCGATCCCGAAGTCGGCGATCTTGGCGCGCCCCTCCTCGTCGAAGAGGACGTTCGCCGGCTTGAGGTCGCGGTGGACGAGGCCCTGTGCGTGTGCCGCGGCGAGACCCGCCGCGACCTCGGTCGCGATCCGCCGCGTCTCCTCGTCCGGCAGCGGGGCGCGGCCGTCGAGCCGATCCTCGAGCGTCCCTCCGGGGAGGTACTCGAGCGCCATGTACGGCCCTTCCTCCGACTCGCCGAAGTCCCACAGCTGGCAGACGTTCGGGTGTGCGAGGGCGGCGGCCGCGCGCGCCTCGCGCTCGAACCGCGGGCGGTCCGCGTCGCGGGCGAGGATCTTGAGCGCCACGAGCCGCTCCAGCTCGAGGTCCTCGGCCTTCCACACGGACGACATGCCGCCGACCCCGAGGGGCTCCGCGAGCCGGTAGCGGCCGGCGATCACCCTCGTCTCCCCCACGGCGGTAGCTTATGGGCGCCCGTGGCCGCCCTGCTGACGATCGCCGAGGCGCAGCGGCTCGTGCTGGCGCGAGCCGCGCCGCTGGCGGCCGAGACCGTCGCGGTCGCGGAGGGATCGGGCCGCGTGCTCGCCGCCGACGCGCGCGCCGCGGTCGACCTGCCGCCGTACGACAGCTCCGCGATGGACGGGTACGCGCTCCGCGCCGCCGAGACGCCGGGGCGGCTGCGGATCGCCGCGCGGATCGCCGCCGGCCGGCCGGCGGAGCGCGCGCTCGCGGCGGGCGAGGCGATGGCGATCGCGACCGGCGGCGTCGTCCCGGAAGGCGCCGACGCGGTCGTTCCGGTCGAGGCGACGTCGGAGGACGGCGACGCCGTCGTCGTCGGCGAGCGCGTCGAGCCCGGGGCGTTCGTCCGCCGCCGCGGCGGCGACGTCGCCGCCGGCGAGGCGGTCGTCGCCGCCGGCACGCGGCTCGGGCCCGCGCAGCTCGGTGCGCTCGCCGGCGCAGGGGTCGCGCACGTGCGGGTCGGCGGAACGCCGGCGGTCGCGGTGCTGTCGACGGGGACGGAGCTGCGGCGTCCCGGAGAGCAGCTCACCGCCGGTCAGATCTACGAAGCTAACAGCGTTATCCTACGCGGAGCGGCGGTGGAGGCGGGCGCGGAAGCGCGCGTGCTCGACGCGGTCGCCGACGATCCCGACGCGCACCGGCGCGCGCTCGCGGCGGCGCTCGCGGCGGACGTCGTCGTCACCTCCGGTGGGGTGTCCGTCGGGCCGCACGACCTCGTGCGCCCGGTCGGCGCGGACCTCGGCGTCGAGGAGGTCTTCTGGGGCGTCGCGGTGAAGCCGGGGAAGCCGCTCTGGTTCGGCGCCCGCGGCGCGACGCTCGTGTTCGGGCTCCCCGGGAACCCCGTGTCCGCGCTCGTCGGGTTCCACCTGTTCGTCCGCCCCGCGCTCCTCGCGCTCCAGGGCCACGCCGACCCGCTGCCGCGGTTCGAGCCCGGGCGGCTCGCTTCGGCGATCCGGCGCGGCCCCCGCGTGCAGCTCGTCCGCGCCCGGTCGCGTACGGACGGGGACGCGGTCGCGCTCGAGCCGCTGCGCGGGCAGGACTCGCACATGATCGCCCGGGCGGCGGCCGCCGACGCGCTCGTGCTCGTCCCCAGCGGCGAGGGCGACGTCCCGGCGGGCGCGCCCGTCCGGTACCTGCGGATCGGCCCGGTCTAGCCCGCGGGAACCGCGGTCGCGTCGGGCTTCGCCGTCACGCGCGGCTCGACGCGGACGGGCTTCGCGTACGCGATGTACCGGTGCGTGGCGAAGAACCGCGGGTGGCACGCCTGCAGCGCGAGCAGCTCCTCGCCGCCCGACTTCAGGACAGACACCTCGGTGTCGGCGACGATCCGGTGCCGGACGACGCGGTACACGAAGCGCGCGTACGGCACCTCGAGGACGACCTCGTCGCCCGGCCGCAGCTCGTCGATCCGGGAGAACGGCGCGGAGTACGTCGTCCGGTGGCCGGCGAGGTAGACGAGCTCGCCCTCGCCCGGCAGGTACAGCTGCCGGTAGCGGCCGGGGCCGCGCTTCAGCGTCTCGTCGTCGGTGCCCTCGACGACCATCGTCGTGATCCCGAGCTTCGGGATCCGCAGGCGCCCCACGGGGCCGCCGGGCCGCAGCGCCTTGCGGTACGCCTTCGCCGCCGCCGGGACGTCGAGCTTCCCGCCGGCCGTGGCCGTCGGTGCGACGGCGTACCCCGCTGCGACCTCGTCGTACCCGCGCGCGAGGTTCCGCTGCTCCAGGTGCGTGTAGAGGGAGGTGACGGGGTCCTCCCAGCGCCAGACGGTGAACGCCCACGCGAGGAGCGCGAGCCCCGCGAGCGCGAGCAGCGTGCCGGTGAGGCGAACGAGCCGTCTCATCACGGTCCAAACGCCCGAGCGTCCTCCTCGGGTGCGGCGCGTCGCGCGCGGGCGGCGAGGACGACGTGGCGGACGAGCTCGCGGAGCGGCCCGCGCGGCGGCCGCTCGTCCGCCTCGGGGTATGGCGCGTAGCGACGGACCGACAGCGCGCCGAGCTGGCCTGCGACCGCCAGCCACGCGAGCATGACGACGACGAGCGCGACGTCGACGTACCGGAGGGACACGAGCGCCGCGAGGTACCAGAGCGCGTCGACGCCGAGGCCGAGCCGCGACGCGAACGAGAGGACGAGCAGCGCCGGCCCGGCGAAGCCGAGGGCGAGCACGCCGAGCCGCACGAGGACGTGGGCGTCGCGGACCTGCGGGAGCCACAGCCACGCGTGGAGCGAGGGGAGGACGAAGAGGAGCGCGAACGGGTTGATCGCCGCGACGACGAGCGACACGAGCCCGAGGGCGAGGAGCGCGCCCGCGTACCCCGCGAGCTCCTCCGCAGGAGCGACGGGGCGCCGCGGGAGCAGCCGGTCGCGCGCCACGAGCCAGCCGAGCACGGACAGGACGAGGAGCACCGTCAGCGCGACCACCGGCCAGTCGGCGCCCGTCGCCACCTCCGCCGCGGGTGGCCGCGCCGCTCCGCGCGGCCACGCCCCCAGGAGCGCCGAGGCGGCGAAGAGCGCGCCGACGAACAGCCAGAAGCCGAGCCTGCTGCGGTAGCTGCGCAGCGCCGGCGCGAGCGGGATCCGGCGGCGCCGGCAGCGTGCGAACAGGTCGACCGCGGCGGCGAGGAACGGGAGGAGCGCCCCCAGGAGGACGAGCTGGATCGCCCAGCCGCGGACGACGCGCGGCCCCAACCACACGAACGTGGCGCCGCCCGCCGGCAGCTCGAGCCCCTGGTCGAGCGAGCCGAGGAGCTGCTGCGCCGCGGCTCCGACCTCGCCGAGCCGCTCCGCGTCGAGCGCGTCGGTCGAGTCCTCCAGCGGCGGGAGCGGCCGCGGCCCGGCCGTCGTCAGCGTCACCGCCGGGATCCCGCGGGCGACGAACGGCGCGTGCTCGTGGAGGCTGAACGGGAAGCCGAGGTCCGCCAGCTGCCGGAGCGCGCCGGGCCGTTCCGGCTCCATCCCCGTCTGCTCGACGAGCCGCTCCGCCGCCGTCTGGACGAGGGTCGCGGAGGTCGACCGAGGCGTGTCGGCGGCGAGCTCGATCCGCGGCACGCCGGGGCCGGCGATCGTGTCGAGGTTGATCACCGCCGTGATCGCGTCGGCGTACGGCGAGTGGCGCGCGAAGTGCGCGGCGCCGAGGCCGCCGAACGCGCCGCCGTCGGTCGAGAGGAAGACGATCGTGTGCGCCGGGCTGACGGCGCCGCCCGAGCTCGACGGCAGGCGCGCGTACGGGCGCGCGAGCTCGACGAGCGCGGCCGTGCCGGAGGCGTTGTCGTTCGCGCCCCGCCCGAGGCCGCCGTTGTCGCGGTGCGCCATGACGACGAGCACCGGCGACTCGGGCGACGGCCCGGGGGCGACGGCGTAGAGGTTCGTGAGCGCGGCGCTGCCGCGGCCCGGGATCTCCGCGTCGAACGTCTGCGCCCGCACCTCGAACCCGTAGAGCTGGAACCGCTCCGCCACCCAGGTGAGGGCGCCGAGCGCGCCGCCGGCTCCCGGAGCGCGGTTCCCGTAGTCGGCTGCGAGGCTCGTCGCGAGCGTCAGCGCGGCGTCGGCGTCGAACGTCGGCGGGGCGGCGGGCGCCGGCAGCGGCTGGGGCCGTGCGACGCTGAAGGCGGCGACGAGCAGCGGCAGCCCGACGAGCAGCCACGTGCCGCGGTACATCCGGCTGTTGATCGGCCGCTCGATGGAGCCGCGGCGCGGGCGGCGGCGCTCCTGACCGGGCAGGGAGGCCGCCATAGCGTGGCTATAGTAGGCCGCGGGCGGGTCTGCCGCGCCCTACCGAGGTCGCTCCGTGCTCGATTCGTCCACGATCCTCCTCGTCGACGACGAGGACTCCATCCAGAAGCTCCTGACGTACCCGCTCGAGCGGGACGGGTTCCGGGTGCTGCAGGCGCGCGACGGCGAGGAGGCGCTGGAGCGGTTCGCGGCGGAGGAGGTCGACCTCGTCGTGCTGGACATCATGCTCCCGAAGCTGGACGGGCTCGAGGTGTGCCGCCGGATGCGGTCCCAGAGCTCCGTGCCCATCATCATGCTGACGGCGCGCGACGACGAGCTGGACAAGGTGCTCGGGCTCGAGCTCGGCGCCGACGACTACATCACGAAGCCCTTCTCGATCCGCGAGTTCCGCAGCCGCGTGCGTGCGCTCCTCCGCCGGGCGTCCGCGCCGCGCCACGACCCGCGGCAGAGCGAGACGATCGAGAGCGGCGACCTCCGCATCGACCTGGCGAAGCGGACCGTCGAGGTCGACGGCCGGCAGGTGCAGCTGACGTACGTCGAGTTCGAGCTCCTCCGCATCCTCGCGTCGAACCCCGGCCGCGTCTACACGCGTCAGATGCTGCTCGAAGGGCTCTGGGGCGGCTCGGAGTACCGGGAGCCGCGCACGATCGACGTGCACGTCCGGCACCTGAGGGAGAAGCTGGAGCGCGACGCGCGCGAGCCGGAGCTGATCTTCACGGTGCGCGGCGTCGGGTACCGCTTCCGCGACACGTGAGCCCCTTCCGGAGCGTCGGCGCGCGGCTGAGCGCCGCACTCGGCCTCGTCGTCGCGCTCGCGCTCGCGGTCGTCTACGCCGTCGCCGTCCCGGCGCTCGAGCGGAACCTCACCGCGGCGAAGCTCGACCAGCTGGAGCGGTCGATCGCGCTCCTGCGGCCGCGGTTCCCGCCGCAGAACGTGCTCGTGCAGGAGTTCGTCACCGTCGCGGGCGACCAGACCAGCGCTCGTGCCGTCTTCTACGTCCCGCTCTCCGAGATGCCGACGCCGCTGACCGCGTACGCCGACAGCCGCGGGTTCGACGAGGCGCTGCCCGCGACGCCGACCGCGGAGCGCGCCGCGGAGACTGGCGTCCTCCAGCGCGCGGTCGTGGAGCGGCAGGGGACGCACTACGCCGAGGTGGCGGCGCCGCGAGCAGGAACACACCGCCCTCGAGCGGCGCCGATCGACGAGACGCTCGCGAACGTGCGCCAGGTGGAGCGCCGTCTGCTCGGCGCCGGCGCGCTCGCGCTCCTCGTCGCGCTCCTCCTCGGGTACGGCGCGGCGAACGTCTTCGCGCGGCGGATCCGCCGGCTCGAGCGCGCCGCCGACCGCATCGCGGACGGCCGCCTCGACGAGCCCGTCCTCGTCGAGGGGCGCGACGAGCTCGGGCAGCTCGCCGCGGCATTCGAGCGGATGCGCCGACGGCTCGCGGCCTTCGAGCACGCGCGGCGGGAGTTCATCGCGAACGCGTCCCACGAGCTCCGCACCCCGATCTTCTCGCTCGGCGGGTTCCTCGAGCTCCTCGGCGACGAGGATCTCGACGAGGCGACGCGGCGCGAGTTCCTCGCGACGATGCAGGAGCAGATCGAGCGGCTGACGCGGCTTGCCAGCGACCTCCTCGACCTCTCGCGGCTCGACGCGGGGCAGCTGCGGCTCGACCTCGAGCCGCTCGATCTCGCGCGCCTCGCGGAGGCGCTCCGGGACGAGTTCGCCGCGCTCGCCGTGGTCGAGGGGCGCGAGCTGGAGGCAGCGGTCGACGGCGAGCCCGCCGAGGCGCTCGGCGACGAGCTCCGCGTGCTCCAGATCGGCCGCGTGCTCGTCGAGAACGCGCTCCGGCACACGGAGGCCGGGACGCGGGTGGCGATCCGCGTCGGCTCCTCAAACGGAACGGTGGCGCTCGCGGTCGAGGACGAGGGGCCGGGGATCGCGGCCGAGCACGCGCCGCACGTGTTCGAGCGCTTCTACCGCGTCGACGGCGGCGCCCGCGCGTCCGGGAGCGGCCTCGGCCTCGCGATCGCGCGCGAGCTCGCCGAGGCGATGGACGGGCGCATCGAGCTCCGGTCGGAGCCCGGACGCACCGTCTTCTCGCTCGTGCTGCCGGTCGCCCGGCGCGCGTCGTCGAGCGCCTAGCGGCGAGGCGTTTTCACGGGAAATCGCGTGCCGCGGCCGCCGTCGGCGCGCCACCGGGTGCGAGATCGCCGCCGCTACAGTGCGCGGGCCGTGCGCTCCGCAGCCGTCGCAGCCGTCGCGCTCGTCTCCGCCGTCCTCGGCGCCGCGCTCGTGCTCGCCGTCGGGGCGGCGACCGGCATCGTCGCCGCCGACGAGCCGCAGCCGCTCGCGTTGCCGGCGCCCGTCGCCGCGGACGCTCGGGCGGCGCCCGCGACGCCGGCACGCGCCCTCCCGGCGAACGCGTTCGACGCGGGGCGGATCTACGCGGAGCGGCTCGACGGCGTCGTCACCGTCTACGCGCTCTTCACCTCCGGATCCGGGCCGGCGACGGGCGGCGGCCAGGGCTCGGGCTTCGTCGCCTCCGCGGACGGGCACATCCTCACGAACGCGCACGTCGTCACGACGGCGGGCGAGGGCAACCAGGGCTCGGCCGTCGAGGCGGCGGACGAGGTCTACGTCGAGTTCAGCGACCGCGACCGCGTGCCGGCGCGGATCGTCGGGTGGGACGTCTTCGACGACGTGGCGGTGATCAAGGTCGACCCGGAGGCGCACGAGCTGCGCCCCCTCCCGCTCGGCGACTCGTCGCAGGTCGCCGTCGGCGACCCCGTCGCCGCGATCGGCAGCCCATTCGGCGAGGAGGGGACGCTGACGGTGGGCGTCGTCTCCGCGACCCGGAGGTCGATCGCGGCGCTGACGTCGAACTACCAGCTCGTAGACGCGATCCAGACGGACGCGCCGATCAACCGCGGCAACTCCGGCGGCCCGCTCTTCGACGCGCAGGGGCGGGTGATCGGGATCAACGCGCAGATCCGCAGCAACTCCGGTCTCGCCGAAGGCGTCGGGTTCGCGGTTCCGATCAACTCCGCGAAGCGCTCGATGGAGGAGCTGATCGCGAACGGCCGCGTCGCCTACGCGTACGTCGGGATCTCGACGAACGACATGACGCCGGCACTGGCACGGCGGCTCGGCTACCGCGCGGAACGCGGCGCACTCGTCGTCAGCGTCAACGAGGGGCCTGCGCGCGCCGCGGGGATGCGCGGATCGACGCGCACCGTCCGGTTCCAGGGCGGCGAGGTCCGCACCGGCGGCGACCTCGTCGTCGCGATCGGCGGCAGGCGTGTCGAGAGCGCGGACGACCTCGTGCGGATCGTCACAGGTGAGCTCCGTCCGGGGCAGCGCGTCGTGTTCACGGTCGTCCGAGGATCGCGGACGCTCGACCTCGAGGTCGAGCTCGGCGAGCGCCCCGCGGACGCGCCGCCGCGCTAGCCCCCTGATTAGGAACGAGAAGGCGCGGGGATAGCGGCGTCGGAGGCGCCGCCGCAGGACGACTCCGCTTTCAGCAGAAAAGACAGGTTTACCTTCTCGATTCTGGCGGTAGGGCAGGAGCGAATGGACGGCGACCACGCAATCAGGCTGACGATCCCGGCCAAGGCCGAGTACATCTCGCTGTGCCGGCTGGCGCTGATGGGCGTGTCGCGGGTGCGCGCGCTCGGCGAGGAGACGCTGGCGGACCTGAAGCTGGCGCTCACCGAGGCGTGCTCGAACTCCGTCCGCCACGCGTACGGCGACGGCGGCGGCATCGTCGAGGTGACCTACGGCCTGCTCCCCGACCGGCTCGTGATCGAGGTCTCGGACGACGGCGAGGGCTTCGATCTGGAGGAGCGCGAGCCCGGCGCGCAGGAGGAGTTGTCGGAGGGCGGGCTCGGGATCGCGATCATCCGCTCGATCGCCGACGAGTTCGAGCTCGGCGCGCGTCCCGACGGCCGCGGCTCGCGGCTCCGGTTCGCGAAGCTCCTGCCCGAGTAGCCGGCGGGACTCCCGCGCCGTGTCCCGCCGCGAGCTGATCGTCGTCTCGAACCGCGGCCCGGTGGCATACGCGCGCGACGAGGGCGGCGAGCGGGTGGCGAAGCGCGGGGCCGGCGGGCTCGTCACCGCGCTGCGGGGGCTGCTCGCGCACCACGACGTCACCTGGATCGCGAGCGCGATCTCCGACGAAGACCGCGCCGTCGCGGCCGAGGGGACGGTCGAGGAGCGGGGGCGCGACGGCTCCGCGTACCGGCTCCGCCTCGTCGCGCACGACTCCGGCTCCTACGATCTCTTCTACAACGTCGTTGCGAACCCGATGCTGTGGTTCCTCCAGCACCAGCTCTGGGGGCTCGCGCACGAGCCGGCGCTGCGCGCGGGCTTCCACCGCGCGTGGGAGGGCGGCTACGCCGCGGTCAACCGGGCGTTCGCCGACGCCGCGCTCGAGGAGCTCGAGGAACGGCCGCGCGCCGTCGTCTTCTTCCACGACTACCACCTCTACCTGGCGCCGCGTCTCGTGCGCGAGGCGCGGCCCGACGCGCTGCTCGCGCACTTCGTCCACATCCCGTGGCCGCAGGCGGACGCCTGGCGCGTGCTCCCCGAGCCGCTCCGCCGCGCCGTGCACGACGGGCTGCTCGCCAACGACGTCGTGGGGTTCCACACGGAGCGCTGGCGCGCGAACTTCGTGCGCGCGTGCCGCGACCTCCTCGGCGCCGGGGGCGACGACGCGACGCTGGAGCACGAGGGGCGGCGGGTCCTCGTCACCGCGCACCCGATCTCGGTGGACGTCGCGGAGTTCGAGGAGCTCGCGCGGAGCGACGCGGTCCTCGCCGCGGAACGCGCGCTCGTGGAGCGGCGGCCCGAGCGGCTCGTCCTCCGCGTCGACCGGACCGACCCGTCGAAGAACGTCGTCCGCGGCTTCCGCGCGTTCGAGGCGTACCTCGAGGAGCACCCCGAGGCGCACGGGCGCGTGGGGATGCTGGCGCTGCTCGATCCGTCCCGGCAGGACATCCCGGAGTACGTCGAGTACCTCGCCGCGATCGAGCGCACCGTCGCCGAGGTGAACGAGCGGTTCGGGCGGGGCGGCTGGCAGCCGATCCACCTCGACGTCGCAGATGACTTCCCGCGGTCGGTCGCGGCGTACAAGCAGTTCGACGTGCTGTTGACGAACGCCGTCTACGACGGGCTCAACCTCGTCGCCAAGGAGGCGCCGCTCGTGAACGAGCGCGACGGCGTGCTCGTCCTGTCGGAGAACGCGGGCGCGCACGAGGAGCTCGGCGAGTGGGCGCTGACGGTCAACCCCTTCGACGTCGCCGGGCAGGCGCAGGCGATCGCGCGGGCGCTCGAGCTCCCGCGGGAGGAGCGGCGGCGCAGGATCGAGGCGATCCGCGCGCGCGTGCGCGAGCACGACGTCGCCGCGTGGCTCCGCGCGCAGCTCGCGGACGTCGACCGCGCGGCGTCCGGGGTAGCGTTCAGGCGGTGAGGGAGCTTTCGCACGTCGACGAGGCCGGCGAGGTGCGGATGGTCGACGTCGGCGCGAAGCCGGTGTCGCGACGCCGCGCGCGCGCCCGCGCGACCGTCCGGATGGCGCCCGAGACGGCGCGGCGGCTGCGCGAGCTGCCGAAGGGCGACGCGCTGACGACGGCGCGGCTCGCGGGGATCATGGCCGCGAAGCGGACCGCCGAGCTGATCCCGCTCTGCCACCAGCTTCCGCTCACGCACGTCGCGGTCGAGCTCGAAGTCGGCGACGACGGCGTCGAGATCGTCGCCTCGGCCGAGACGGCGGCGCAGACGGGCGTCGAGATGGAGGCGCTCGTCGCCGCCTCCGTCGCCGCCCTCACCGTCTACGACATGGCGAAGGCGGTCGACCCGGCGATGGTCGTCTCGGAGGTCCGCCTCCTCGAGAAGACGAAGGAGCCGGCGTGAGGGCTGCGGTGCTGACGGTCTCGGACGGCGTCGCGGCCGGGGAGCGCGAGGACGGAAGCGGCGCGGCGCTCGCGGCGCTGCTCGAGGGCGACGGCTTCGCGGTCGCGCGCGAGGTCGTCCCGGACGAGGTCGACGCCGTCGCGGACGCGATCGTGCGGCTCGCGGCGGAGGCGCGGCTCGTGCTCACGACCGGCGGGACCGGCGTCGCGCCACGCGACGTCACGCCCGAGGCGACGCGGCGGGTGCTCGAGCGGGAGGCGCCGGGCATCGCCGAGGCGATCCGCGCCGACGCGATCGCGAAGACGCCGCACGGGCTCCTCTCCCGCGGCGCCGCCGGCGTCGTCGGCACGACGCTCGTCGTCAACCTCCCCGGCTCGACCGGCGGGTGCCGCGACGGGTACGCGGTGCTGCGGCCGGCGCTCGCGCACGCGCTCGACCTCCTCGCCGGCGAGCACACCGCGCACCGGCAGACGTGACCGCGTACGCGGCGCACTTCGCGCGGCTCGTCAAGATCGAGCACACCGTCTTCGCGCTCCCGTTCGCCTACGTCGGGGCGCTGCTCGCCGTCGGCGGCGTTCCCGACTGGAGCGACCTCGGCTGGATCACGCTCGCGATGGTCGGCGCGCGGTCGCTGGCGATGGGGCTGAACCGGCTCGTCGACGCGCGCATCGACGCGCGCAACCCGCGCACCGCGACCCGCGAGCTGCCGGCGGGGCGTCTGCGGCCGTGGCACGTCGTCCTCTTCTGCGTCGCGATGCTCGCGCTCTTCCTCCTCGCCGTCTGGCAGCTCGACCCCGTCGTCCGCCTGCTCTGGCCGATCCCGGTGGCGCTCTTCGTGGTCTACCCGTACCTGAAGCGCGTCACGTGGCTGTGCCACCTGTGGCTCGGCGCGGCACTCGGGCTCGCGCCGGTCGGCGCGTGGGTGGCGATCACGGGCGAGCTGCCGTGGCAGGCGTGGGCGCTCGGCGCCGCCGTGCTCCTCTGGGTCGCGGGCTTCGACCTCTTCTACTCGCTCTTCGACGAGGACGTCGACCGCGAGCAGGGGTTGCACTCCTGGACGACGCGGTGGGGCCGCCGCGGCACGTTCGCGGGGGCGCGGGTGCTCCACGCGGCCACGCCGGCGCTCCTCGCCGCCGCGGGGGCGGGGCTCGACGTCGGCCTCGCGTACTGGCTGGGAGTCGGCGCGGTCGGCGCGCTCCTGCTGTACGAGCACCTGTTGATCCGGCCGGACGACCTGCGGCGGCTGGACGCGGCGTTCTTCACCGTGAACGGGGTCATCAGCCTCGTGTTCATGGCGTTCGTGCTCGCCGACGTGCTGTAGGCGCGGCTACTCGCGCGGTTCGATGCCGCGCGGCGTCGCCACGAAGCCCCAGGCGCCGACGCGTACGCGCTGCGGCTGCGCGCCGATCGTCGCGCGCAGCCTCTCGGGGTCGCCGACGCGGACGAACAGCGCGCGCCGGAGCCCGAGCCGCAGCGTCCGGCC
>DATLFU010000060.1:0-10997 GCA_035540835.1 Gaiellaceae bacterium | reverse complement strand
GCGGGATGCGCGCGAGCAGCGTCGCGAACAGCGGCCCGAGGTCGTCGGCGAGCGCGTCCGGCTCGAGCCCCGCCCGGCCGGACGCTCGCGTCGCCGAGGTCGTGAACGAGGTCTACGACCTGTTCCTCGACCTCGACGCGGACGAGAGCCAGATCGAGTTCCCGATCGTCTACTGCAACGCGCGCGCCGGCCGGTCGACCTTGTTCACGACGAGGATCGTCGGCAGCCGCGCCTCGAGCGCCTTGCGCAGGACGAAGCGCGTCTGCGGCAGCGGCCCCTCGCTCGCGTCGACCAGCAGGAGCACGCCGTCGACCATGTGCAGCGCGCGCTCGACCTCGCCGCCGAAGTCGGCGTGCCCCGGCGTGTCGACGATGTTGATCTTCACGCCTCCGTGCCGGACGGCGGTGTTCTTCGCGAGGATCGTGATCCCCTTCTCGCGCTCGAGGTCCATCGAGTCGAGCACGCGCTCGGCGACGTCCTCGTTCTCGCGGAACGACCCCGACTGCCAGAGCATCGCGTCGACCAGCGTCGTCTTCCCGTGGTCGACGTGCGCGACGATGGCGACGTTGCGGATGTCCTCGCGGAGCGGCACCCGCGGAGGGTAGCGGCGTCCGAACCGGGACCAGCTCCGCCGGGTGGTTTCGCTGGCCCGCGCGGCGGCGAACACGTGACCGGATGGACCGCCGCCTCCTCCTCCCCGTCGCCCTCTCCGCGCTCCTCGCCGCCGGCTGCGGCGGCGGCGGCACCTCCGGCCCCGGGGCGGGGACGGCGGACATCGACTCGGGGGCGACCGTCGGCGCCGACGCGGGCGAGGCGGGCGCCGAGCAGAGCTGCGAGAACCCGGTCGACGGCTGGGCCGTCACCTTCCCGGGCGACTGGTACACGAACACGACGGAGGTGCTCGACGCGTGCTCCGTCTTCGACCCGCAGCCGATCACGCTGCCGGAGGCAAGCGAGATCCCGGCCGACCTCGCGATCGTGATCCGGCGCGAGGAGCGGCCGTTCGCGGATGCGACCTCGGAGGATCCGGCGGAGGAGCGCGTGTCGTCCGAGGAGGCGACGGTCGCCGGCCGGCCGGCGCTGCGCGTCGAGGTGCGCGCGACCGGGCAGGGGCTCCTCGACGCGGGCACCGTCACGTACCGGTACTACGTCGACGGCGGCGACGGCTCCACGATCGTCGCGCAGACGCACGACGTCGAGGGCACCGACTTCGAGCGGAACCGCCGCGTCCTCGACGACATGATGGAGTCGCTCGAGCTCTTCTAGGCGCGCGCCGCTGCGGCCGCGCGACCGGCTCGTCCGCTTCGGCCGCGTGTGGAAGGCGCGTCACGCTTCCGTTCGAAGGTCTGCCCCGTGACCGGCGCGTCACGGAACCGTCACGGAACCGTCACCGACCGCCTGAACGAGCCGAAACGCGCACCCGTCCGTTCGGGCCGCTGTGGACGCCTCGTCACGCTCCCGTTCCGGGGTCTGACCCCGGAACGGGAGCGTGACGCGAGTGTGACGGAGTGTGACGCGGGGCGCCGCCGCTCAGAGGGCGCGGCGGGCGGCGAGGAACGCCAGCGGGACGCCCGCGAGGAGGACGAGCCACGGCGCGAGCATCACCGTGCGGCGGTGGCTCGCCTCCGCGACGTACTCGCCCTCGCCGAGCGCGTCGCGGATCGCGCGGCCGAGGCGCTCCGTCTCGTCCTCGGCGAACACCGCCCCGCGCGTCGCCGCCGCGACGTCGGCGAGCGCCCGCGCGCTCCGCGGATCCGACTCGTACCCGCGGTCGAGCTCCCCGTCGAGCCACAGCTGCTCGCCCTCGCGCCGGACGTGGACGAGCAGCGGCACGATCGCCGGCGGCCGCAGGAAGACGCCGGCCAGCGCCGGCAGCGAGTACTCCCGCGTCTCGCCGTCGGTGAGCAGGACGAACGCGCGCGACTCGGCCCCGGGCGAGTAGAAGTTCCGCGTCGCGAGCGCCGCGAGCGAGCCGAACGTCGTCGCGCGCTGCTCCCACTGCCGCTCCGGCGGCGGGTGCTCGATCCGCAGCGCGCGCTCGAGCGTCGCCGCGTACAGCTCCGCGTCGGGCGACGGGAAGAGGTGCGGCAGCACGCGGTCGGTGAACGACGCGATCCCCACGGGGACGTCGTCGATCTCGCCGCGGAGCGCGAGCGCGAGCTCCTTCGCACGCTCGAACCGCGTCCGCCCGCCACGTGACTCCGCGGCGAGCATCGAGAGCGTCGTGTCGAGGACGACGTACACCTCCGCGTCGCCGCGCACGCGCTTCTCCGCCTCGAACGCGAGCACCGGCTGGCTCGCCGCGAGCGCGAGCAGCGCCGACACGGCGACCACCGCCGCGACGGGCGCCCGCCCGACCGGGCCGTGCGGGAGCCCGAGCGACGACGCGACCCGACGCGCCCGCTCCTCCCCCGTCCACAGCGCCGCGAGCGGAACCGCCGCGACGAGCACGAGCAACGCCCCGAGCGGCGTCACGAACGTCAGCGACATCAGTAGCCGCGGCCGCCCTCGCGCAGCCCCGCGCCGCTGGGGTTGTCGCGCGGCACCTCCGCGCCCGCCTCCTCCAGGCTCGCCGCGTCCGTCTCCTGCCGCCGCAGCGCCAGCTCGAGGTTGTACTTCGCCGGCTCGTTCGCGTCGTCGAGCCGGATCGCCGTCTGGAAGTTCGCCACGCCGCTCTCCAGGAACTCCTGCCGCGCCGCCGCGTTCTCGCGCCCCTCGACTCCGAGCGACAGCACCCCGACGAGGTTCACCGCCTCCGACCGCCGCCGCGGGCTCGGATCCGTCTTCGCCAGCTCGTTCAGCTCGCCCTGCGCCTGCCCGCGCAGCGCGAGGAGGTGCGGCTTGTCGAAGGCGAGCTGCCGCGGCCGCCCGAGCCGGAACAGGCGCAGCGCCTCGCGGAAGCGGAGGTCGTCCTCGACGCCGAGCAGCCGCCGCGCCGGATCGCCCGGGACGCGCGCCTCCGGCTGCCACAGCGCCGGTCGCCCGGGCGCGTGGCGGAAGGCGAGGTCGTCCTGCGCGAGCCGCGTCTCCCACCGCCGCACGTCCGCCGCGAGCAGGAGCAGCGCCGCGGCCGCCGCGAGCAGGAGCAGCGCAGCGACGAGGAGCAGCGGCCGCCTCACCGCGCCTCCTCCGGGACGCGCACCCGCGCGAGCAGCCGCTCCTGCGCGCCGAGCAGCAGCAGGACGAGGCATCCCGCGAGCACGAGCGGCCGCGCCGACCCGCCCTCCAGCCGCTGCTCGATGCGGCCGCCGACGAACCCGACCTCCTCCGGCTCGATGAAGACGTCGGGCCCGAGGACCGCCGCGAACACCTGCCGCGAGTGCTCCAGCGGCGCGAGCGACAGGATCCGCACCTGGACGCCCTCGTCGCGGATCCGCAGGAGCGCGTCGGTCAGCCGCGGCTGGTCGCTCGGGGCCGTCTCGAGGTCGCTGACGAGGAGGAGCGACGCGTGCTCGACGCCGTCGCGCCGCAGCGCGTCGAGCGCGGTCAGCAGCCCCGCCGAGATCTGCGTCCCGCCGCTGAACGCGTCGGCCCACGGGTTCGCGATGAACGGGTCCTCCACGAGCTGGTTCCCCTCCGAGTCGACGCGCGGCGTGAAGAACCGGACGAGCGGCCCGAGCGCGCGGCCGGGCGACCCCGGCGGGAGCAGCTCGTACGCGATGTCGGAGAAGACAACGAGGCCGAGCGGCTCGTTCCGCGCCGCGAGCCGCTCGAGCAGCGCGGCGATCTGCCGGTTCGCGTGCAGCTCGACGCTCTTGGACGCGTCGAGGACGAGCATCCCGTTCGTCCCGGTCGGGAGGAATCCGGCCTGCCGCACGTCGCGCCCGCGCGCGACGGCGGTTTCGGCCGCGAGCGCCGCCGCGAGCGCGAGCACGAGCGCCGCACGAAGCACCGTCGTGCGGCGTACCGCGCCGCCGAGCGCCGGCAGGTCGACGGTCGGCAGACCGGGCCTACGCACGGTCGCCGTTCCTCCTGCCGTGCACCAGCTCCGCGACCCGCTCCGTCAGCTCCTCCGTCTCGCGCTCCGCCGGCAGCGGCCGGGACCACGCCAGCGTGCTCGCGGTCGCGGCGAGGTCTCCTGCGCCGCTCCGCGCGAGCTCCGCGGCGACGAGGTCGAGCGCGCGCCGCTGCTCCTCGGCGTCCGCGCGCCGCGCCGCCTCGAGCAGGACGAGCGCGCGCTCGAGCGGCGGCAGCGGCGGCGGCGTGCGCGGCGGCGGGCGGAGCGCGACGAACGCGAGCAGCGCTCCCGCGGCCGCGAGCAGCCCGGCGAGCCCGCCGAACGCCGCGACCGCGACGCCCGGCTCGACGCGGTAGCTCACCGGCGGCAGCTCCGTCATGTTCGCGCGCCAGTGCACCTGGATGATCGCCTCGCTGTCGACGAGCGCGCTCTGGCTCACGCGCGAGGTCACCTCCACCTCCGGCCACTGCAGCTGCGCGACCGGCCGCTGGCCGGCGACGAGCGCGCCGGCGCGGAAGGTGAACAGCCGCCGCGCCGCCGGCGGCACGCACTCGCCGCCGAGGCACCGCAGCGGCACGGTGAGGCGGACGCGCGCGAGGTTCCCGACGTCCCGGCGGCGCACCACCACCGGCCCCACCGGCTCGTACGGCGAGAAGTCCGCCTGGAGCCGCAGCGCCGACGGGTCGACGCGGCCGCGGTCGACGACGGCCTCGACGCGCGCCGCCACCGCGTCGCCGAAGAGGTGCGCGCGCGGCTCGACCGTCGCCGTCGCCACGACCGGCCGTCCGGCGAGCTGCGGGAAGTCCGTCGCCTCCGACCCCGACGGCAGCGCGACGGCGAGTACCGCGGCGGCCGCCGCGCCGGCCGCGAGCACCGCGACGACGAGCGCGCGCCTCACCGCTCGCGCCCCCGGCGGAACAGCCGCTGCTCGCTCCAGGCGAGGAAGTCCCACAGCACCTCCGCGGGCTCGGCCGACGAGAGCACGACCGGCTCGAGGTCGAGCGCGCCGAGCCGCTCGAGCAGCTCGGCGAACCGCCGTTCGTTCGCCTCGCGCCGCGCCGCGACCTCGCGGCGCGTGAGCCGCGCGAGGCGCACGCGCCCCGTCTCGGGATCGGCGAGCGGGACCGCCACGCCCGCTACGTCGGGAAAGCTCCGCTCCCACGTCGGGTCCTGGATCACGACCGGGACGACGTCCCACCGGTGCTGGAGCGCGCGCGTCCACGCCTCCTCGCCGGGCGGCGCGAGGAAGTCGGAGAGCACGAAGACGAAGCTCGCCGGCGGGAGCGCGCGGCGGTGCTCGACGAGCCGCGAGAACGCGGTGGTGAGGCTGTCGGCCGGCGCGCGGAACGGCCGCGCGAGCTCCTGGCGGAAGAGGTCGATGCGGCTGCGCGGCGGTTCCCACAGCTCCTCGCCGTCGTCGGCGTAGTCGAGGTAGCCGACGAAGCCGCGGACGGCGACGACGCTGAAAGCGATCAGCTGCGCGGCGACCCGCATCGCGGCGCCCTTCGCCAGCCACGGCAGCGGCGGCCGGTAGAGCGCCATCGACGGACGGTGATCGCAGAGGACGACCGCGCGCGGCGCCTCGTCCGCGAAGTGCTCCCGGACGACGAACTCGTCCGTCGCGCGCGCGGAGGACAGCTTCGCGGACGCGCCCCAGTCGATCGTGTCCATGTCGTCGCCCGGGCGGTAGAGCCGCGAGCCCGCGACGTCGGAGCCCATCCCGCGGCGCGCGCTGTGCATCGCGCCGAACGACAGCCCCACCAGCCGCCGCCGCGGGACGAGCGGGAAGGTGAGGTCGCCTGCCACGCTCAGCTGCCGGGCGCGACCGCCGCGAGCTCCGCGTCCGCGTTCGGCGCGGGGCGCGGCGCGGCCGCGAGGCACGCCTCGACGAACTCGGCGCTGACGGTGTCCCACCCGCGCCGGCGGACGTCCGCGAGGAACGTCGGCGTGAAGACGAGGCGGTGCAGCAGCACCGGCGCGAACAGCCGCTCCACGTCCTCCGGGACGACGAACGGCCGCTCGTGGAGGAGCGCCCACGCGCGCGCGGCGCGCTCGAGCGCGAGGCTGCCGCGCACGGACGCGCCGATCGCGACGCCCTCGAACGTCCGCGTCGCGCCGACGAGGTCGACGATCCACCGCTGCAGCAACGGGTCGGCGTACACCTCCTGCACGGCGACGCGCAGCTCGCCCACCTCGCCGAGGTCGAGCACCGGCTCGAGCCACTTGAGCGGATGGCCCGTCCGCTGCTCCTCGAGGATCCGCACCTCGTCCTCCGGCGCCGGGTACCCGAGCGCCGTCTTCAGGAAGAAGCGGTCGAGCTGCGCCTCGGGAAGCGGGAACGTCCCCTCGTACTCGATCGGGTTCTCCGTCGCGAGCAGGAAGAACGGGTCCGGCAGCCGGCGCGTCTCGCCGTCGACGGTCACCTGTCCCTCGGCCATCGCCTCGAGCAGCGCCGACTGCGTCTTCGGCATCGCCCGGTTGATCTCGTCGACGAGGACGACGTTGGCGAAGATCGGCCCCGGCCGGAACTCGAACTCGCGCTCGCGCTGGTCGAAGATCGAGAGGCCCGTGACGTCGGTCGGCTGGAGGTCCGGCGTGCACTGGATCCGCGAGGTGGTTGCGCCGTCGATGGACTGCGCGATCGCCCGCGCGAGCACCGTCTTCGCCGTTCCCGGGACGTCCTCGAACAGGACGTGGCCGCCGCACATCAGCGCGGCGAGGACGAGCTTCACCTCCTCGCGCTTGCCGTGGACGACGGTCTCGATGTTGTCGGCGAACCGCTCCGCGAGCGCGAACGCGCGCGCGAACTGCTCCGCGTCCGAGGGCGTGGGCGCTTGCGTCGTCTCCATCGTCTCTCAGGGGCAGAGACGCACGGGCGCGAGCGTGGTTAGCCCTCTCATGGAACTCCTAGGGTCCGCGGGAGACGTTCAGGCGGACGCGATCGCCCCGCGTCGCCTCCGCGCCGCCGGCCGGGCTCTGCGCGACGACCGTGCCCTGCGGCTCCCGCGACGGCACCTCGACGACGTTCGCCTCGAGGTCCTGCTCGGCGAGCGCCGCGCGCGCCTCGTCGACGAGGAGGCCGACGACGTCCGGCACCTCGACGCGGCCGCTCCCCTGCGAGACCTGGATGCGGACCGACGACCCGCGCTCGACCTCCTCGCCGGCCGCCGGCTCCTGCGCGACGACGACCCCTTGCGGCTCCTCCGAGAACACCTGCTCGCGCTCGGCCTCGAGCTCCGCGCCCTCGAGTCGCTCGAGCGCCTGTGGCTCCGGCAGGCCGACGACGCTCGGCACCGCCGTCGTGTCGGGGCCCTCCGAGACGTGGATCGTCACGGTCGCGCCGTCCGGCAGCGTCCGCCCCGCCCCCGGCGTCTGGGCGAAGACGATCCCCGGCGGCGCCTCGTTCGCCGCGCGCTCGACCTCGACCTGGAACCCGCGCTCCTGGAGGCGGTCGCGCGCGTCCTCCTCGGTGAGCCGGACGACGGCGGGCACCCCGACGCGCTCGGCGTCCTCGCCGCCGTCGCGCGAGAGCAGCCAGAGCGCGGCGATCCCGGCGAGGACGACGGCGAGCAGCGCGAGGAGCCACGGCCAGAGCTCGCGCTGCGGCGGCGGTGGCGGCGGCTCCGGGCGGCGCGGCTCGCGGCGTTCCTCGTACGCGTACTCGCGGCGGCGTGGCAGCGGACGCGGCGGCGGCGGAGCGGCGGGCCGCGGGCGGTACGTCGTCGGCGCGTCCTCCTCCGGCCACGCGTCGTCGTCGCGCGGGAGGATCCGCGTCTCGTCGTCGTCCGGCGGGCGATGCGGGGGCTCGGGCATCGGGGCGACAGTACATTCCCGCGCGTGGAGCGGACGCTGCCGTGGAGCTGGTACGCGGACCCCGAGGTGCTGCGGCGGGAGCAGGAGCGGATCTTCAGGCGGGCGTGGCAGTACGCCGGCCACGTCGGCGAGGTGGCGGAGCCGGGCTCCTACGCACCGGCGCGCGCGGGAGACGTCCCGGTCGTGCTCACGCGGGACGGCGAGGGCGTGCTGCGCGCGTTCGTCAACGTCTGCCGGCACCGCGGCGCGCAGCTCGTCGACGAGCCGGGGCGGCGCGAGACGCTCCAGTGCCCCTACCACGCGTGGACGTACGGGCTCGACGGGACGCTGCGCGCGGCGCCGCGCGCGGAGCGGGAGCCGGGCTTCGCGCTTGAGGAGCTCGGCCTCATCCCGGTGCGCGTCGAGCAGTGGGGCCCGCTCCTGTTCGTGAACCCGGAT
The DNA here is from genome assembly GCA_035540835.1 of Gaiellaceae bacterium. Taxonomy (GTDB): domain Bacteria; phylum Actinomycetota; class Thermoleophilia; order Gaiellales; family Gaiellaceae; genus DATLFU01. The sequence goes on along the minus strand of DATLFU010000060.1, from coordinate 2,788 downwards.
CCCGAGGCGGCGCCGCTCGCGGAGACGCTCCGCGAGCTGCCGGCGCTCGTCGCCTCGGCCGGGGTCGACGTCGACGCGCTCGTCTTCCACCACCGAGCCACGTCGACGTACGCCGCGAACTGGAAGGTCTGCTGCGAGAACTACCTCGAGTGCTACCACTGCGCGGTCGCGCACCCGGGCTTCAGCGCGGTCATCGACGTCTCGCCGGACGCGTACGAGCTGGAGGAGACGTCGGAGTGGTTCTCGACGCAGCGGGGGCCGGTGCGCACGAACGGCCGCGGCGCGTTCGACGTGCGCGAGGGCGAGGTCGAGCGGTCGCAGTTCCACTTCCTCTGGCCGAACGTCACGATCAACATCGCGCCTGGCCGCGCGAACCTCTCGATCGGGCCGGTGCTGCCGGAGGGGCCGGAGCGGACGACGCGGTTCCTCGACTACTTCTTCGCGCCCGACGCCGACCCGGACTGGGTGCGCGAGTTCCTCGCCTGGGACGACGAGGTCGGCGCCGAGGACACGGCGCTCGTCGAGCGCGTGCAGCGCGGCGTCCGCTCCGGCGCCGTCGCAGGCGGAGTCCTCCTGTCGGAGAGCGAGCGCCTCGTCGCGCACTTCCAGCGCCTGACCGCGCGGGCCCTCGGAAGCTTGTAACACTGTGTTACTTGCGCGCTCGGCCCGCTCCGTGCCCGTGGCGCGCAGCTTGTAACACTGTGTTACTTGCCGCGGCGCGCCGGCGACCCCGCCCCGCGTGCGTTCTCCCTGCTCGCGCGCGGGCACGGGAGTAAGATCGCGCTCGATCCGACGAGGGGAGGGCGCGTATGGCCGGGGTCACGTTCGAGGACGTCAGCAAGATCTACCCCGACGGGACGCGCGCGGTCAACGACATCGACCTCGAGATCCGCGACGGCGAGTTCATGGTCCTCGTCGGGCCGTCCGGGTGCGGGAAGACGACCGCGCTGCGGATGGTGGCGGGGCTCGAGGAGATCTCCGAGGGCGTGCTGCGCATCGGCGATCGCGTCGTCAACCACGTCCCGCCGCGCGACCGCGACATCGCGATGGTCTTCCAGAGCTACGCGCTCTACCCGCACCTGTCCGTGTACGACAACATCGCGTTCGGTCTCAAGCTCGCGAAGGTGCCGAAGGACGAGATCGACAAGCGCGTCCAGCAGGCGGCGAAGGTGCTGGGCCTCGAGGGCTTCCTGAAGCGGAAGCCGCGCGCGCTCTCCGGCGGCCAGCGGCAGCGCGTGGCGATGGGGCGCGCGATCGTCCGCCAGCCGCAGGCGTTCCTGATGGACGAGCCGCTCTCGAACCTCGACGCGAAGCTGCGCGTGCAGATGCGCGCCGAGATCGCGCGCCTCCAGGACGACCTCGGCGTGACGACGATCTACGTCACGCACGACCAGGTCGAGGCGATGACGATGGGCGACCGCGTCGCCGTGATGCGGAAGGGCGAGCTGCAGCAGGTCGCCTCGCCGCAGGAGCTGTACGACCGGCCGCGCAACCTCTTCGTCGGCGGCTTCATCGGCAGCCCCGCGATGAACCTCGTCGACGCGCGGCTGGAGCGCACGAACGGCGCCCTGACCGCCGTCGCCGGCTCGCAGCGGATCGCGCTGGGCGACGAGACGCTCTCGGCGCGCCCCGCGCTGACGTCGTACGAGGGCCGCAACGTCATCCTCGGGATCCGACCCGAGGACCTCGACGACGCCGCGCTCGCGCACGGCGACGAGGGGCGCTGCCTCACCGGCACCGTCGTCCTCCGCGAGGCGCTCGGCTCGGAGATCATGGTGCACTTCACCACCGACGCGCGCACCGCAGAGACGGACGAGACGCGCGAGCTCGCCAAGGACGCGGGCACCGAGGGCATCGGCGGCGACGGCGACGGCGGCACCGGCGCGACCCTCGTCGGCCGCTTCGGCGCCCGCTCGCGCGTGCGCGACGGGGAGACGATCCAGATCAGCGTCGACACGCGCGCGCTGCACTTCTTCGACCCCGAGACCGGTCTCGGAATCTACGACGGAGACGACACCACGAAAGGAGCCTCTGGATGAGCCGAAGCAGCCATCGCTTCCACCTGCTCGCGCTCCTCGCCCTGCTCGTCCTCACCCTCTTCGCCGCCGGGTGCGGCGGCGGCGGTGACGACGACGGCGGCGGCGACGCGACGCCGACGGCCGAGGAGCCGGCGGACGACGGGGCGCAGGAGGACGTCTCCGGCACCGTCGCCGTGATGGGCGTCTGGACGGGCGACGAGCAGGCCTCGTTCGAGGCGGTGCTCGAAGGCTTCCGCGAGCAGTACCCGAACGTGACGGTGAACTACAACCCGGCGGGCGACCAGCTCCCGACGGTGCTCTCCACCGCGATCGAGGGCGGGAACCCGCCCGACGTCGCGACGATCCCGCAGCCGGGCCTGATGCGGGACCTCGCAGGGCGCGACGCGCTCCAGCCGCTCGACTTCGCGCGGGAGGACATCGAGGCGAACTTCGCGGAGTCGTGGATCGACCTCGGCACCGTCGACGGGACGCTCTACGGCCTCTTCTTCAAGGGGGCCAACAAGTCGACCATCTGGTACAACGTCCAGGCGTTCGAGGACGCCGGGATCGAGCCGCCCGAGACGTGGGAGGAGCTCCAGCAGGCGGCCCAGACGCTCCAGCAGTCCGGGGTGACGCCGTACTCGATCGGCGCGGCCGACGGGTGGACGCTCACCGACCTGTTCGAGAACATCTACCTCCGCACCGCGGGGCCGGAGCTCTACGACCAGCTCTCGAACCACGAGATCCCGTGGACGCACGAGTCGGTCACC
>DATLFU010000059.1:0-78959 GCA_035540835.1 Gaiellaceae bacterium | reverse complement strand
ACCCCGGCCCCTCGTTCGACGGGCCGCGGATCGCCCGCCCCCACGCCTCCGAGTACCCGGAGGAGCCGCGCGGATTCGACCACAGCACCGCGTACCCGGCGGCGGCCTGGACGTGGAACTCGTCGAAGAACCCCGTGCCGTACTGCGTGAACGGCCCGCCGTGGACGTTGAGGAGGAGCGGGTAGCGCTCGCCCTCGCGGAAGCCGACCGGGCGCAGGATCCACGCGTCGACCTCGGAGCCGTCGGCGGAGACCGCGGTGAAGCGCTCCGGCTGCGGGAGCTCGCGCGCGTCCGCGAACGCGGCCCCGTTGTCGGTGAGCTGCCGGTCGCCCGCGAAGAGCTCCGAGAGGCGCGCGGGGCGCGAGAGCGTGTGCACGAGCGTGCCGTCGCGCAGGTCGTACCCGGTGACGAGGCCGACGCCGGCGAGGAGCGGCTCGGGCGGCGCCGATCCGTCGGCGGCCACCGCGTAGACGTCGTTGTCGCCGCGGTTCTCGAGCCCGAAGACGACGCGGCCGTCGCCGTCCCAGATCGGCTCGCGGACTGGCGGGTACGGCGCGCAGTGCCGGTCGAGCGCCTCCGTCAGCAGACGGTCGGTGCCCGTCGCGACGTCGACGACCGCGACCTGCGCGTGCCGCGGCCAGTCGCGCGGCGTCGGGTTGACGACGCAGGCGATGCGGGAGCCGTCGGGCGACCACGCCAGTGCGCCGCGTCCGGCGTCGCCGGGCGTGAGCCGCCGCAGCTCGCCGCCGTCGGCCCCGACGAGGTAGACGTCCGAGACGAGCTCGAGGTCCCAGTCCTCCCCGCGCGCGGCGACGAGCGCGAGCTGCGTCCCGTCGGGTGACCAGACGGGGCCGCGATGCTCGAAGTCGCCGTCGGTCACCTGCACCGGCGCGGCCGAGGCGTCGGCGGGGACGACGAAGACGTGCTGGCGCCGGTCGACCGTCCAGCCGACGTTGTCGAGCGTGAAGAGCAGGCGCGTGATCCGGCGCGGCCGCCGCTTCCGCTCGTCCTCCTCCTCGTAGTCCTCGTGGCGGACGCGGGCGGAGAACGCGAGCCGCGTGCCGTCCGGAGACCACGCCGGCTCCTGCACCGCCTCTTTGAGGTCGGTCAGGCGGACCGCCTCGCCGCCGGCGGCGGGGATGACGTACAGCTGCGCGGCGTCGCGCTCGCGCGTCGAGACGAAGGCGAGCCGCGACCCGTCGGGCGACCAGCGCGGCGACGCGTCGCGCTTCTCGCCGGAGGTGAAGCGGCGCGGCGGCGCCGAGCCGTCGACCGGGACGACGTAGATCGCCGACCGATAGTCGCGGTCGTCCGGGTCGATCCACCAGCGCACGTACGCGACGAGCGACCCGTCCGGCGACAGCCGCGGGTCGCCGACGCCGGTCAGCTCGAACACGTCCTCTGGCGTCATCCCGCGCGGCACGCGCGATAGAGGATCAACTATTCGCCGCCACTGCGCAAGCCCGCGTCGTCCCCGCGGCCGAGCCGCCGGATCCACTGCGCGAAGAGCGGGTCGACCAGCGCCTGCTTCCCGCCCTCCGCCTCGATCTCGGCGCGCGCAGCGAGCCGGCGCAGCGCCTTCTGGGCCATCGCCTTCGTCAGCTCCAGCCGGTCGAGCACCGCGCTCCGGTAGGGCGACCCGTCGCCGGCGATCACCGCGCGCAGCGTCTTCTGCTCCGACGTGTCGAGGCCGCGCCAGCGTGCGTCGAACTCCGGCTCGAGCTCGGCGAGCGCGGTCACGTACGCGCGCGTCCACTCGTCGAGGCCCGCGGCGGCGCCCTGCTCGACCTCCTCCCACAGCCGGTGCGCGAGCAGCATCGTCCGCTGCGGATGGCCCTGCGCGGCCGCGAGGAGCGGGTTCAGCGCCTCGCCGACGCTCCTCCCGGTCTGCCGGAACCGGTCGGCGACGTGGCCGGCCACGTCCTCGTCGCGCAGCCGCCCGAGCCGCAGCGGCACGGCGGAGCCGTACAGCGGGCGCTCGCGGTCCTCGAAGAGCTGCTTCATCAGGGCCGGCTCCGAGCCGGCGAACACGTACGACGCGACGTCGCCGTGGTACTGGATGTGACTGCGGAGGAGGCCGTCGAGCGACGGGATCTTGTCCACCTCCTGGAACTCGTCCAGCGCGATGAACGCGCGGAAGCCGCCGCTCTCCTCCAGCCGCAGGGGCAGGTCGAGGAGCGCGTGCAGGGCCGGCATCGGGTCGACGCGCGGGTCGAGCTGGAGCTTGGCGCTGATCCCGAACGCCCCGAGCGAGAGCCCGAGCCCCGTCCGCTGCAGGAACTCCTCGACGCGGCCGCGGATCGCGCCCTTGAGGTGCTTCGAGTACGCGCGCTCGAAGCGGACGGTGACGTCGGCCAGCGAGATCGCGCCGTAGAGGTCGACGAGCACCGGCACGAGCCCCTCCTGCCGCTCTCCGTCGCGCAGCGCGCGGCGGAGCAGGCTCGTCTTCCCGTAGCGCCGCGGCGCGTACAGCCGCACGTAGTGTCCCCCGACGGCGTTCCGGAGCAGCGCCTGCGTCTCCTCGTCCCGGTCGATGACGTCGTCCGGCGCGACCGGGTGCGAGTAGACGAAGGGATTGACGTCCGAGAGCATCGGTATCTCCAGAGACTACCGCTCAGTAGTCCCGGCGGCTACCGGGTGGTGGTCGCCTCGGCTACGCGGCTGCGGCGAGCGGGATCGCCTCGCCGAGCAGGGCGTAGACGACCTCGGCGAGGCCGCTGCGGAGCTCCGGGTCGGCGAGCCGCCCGTCGGCGCCGAACCGGGTCTGCGCGTGCGCGACGGGCAGCTCCGTGTCGAGCACGCGCGCGCCGGTCGCTCCGAGCACCTTCCGCAGCTCCGCCTGCGCCCAGACGGCGCCGAACATGCTCGTGCTCGCACCGACGACGGCGACCGGCTTGTTGCGGAGCACGTTCGTCGCGATCGGCCGCGACGCCCAGTCGAGCGCGTTCTTCAACTGCCCCGGCAGCGACGAGTTGTACTCGGGCGTCGCGAAGAGGACGGCGTCGGCGGCGGCGATCGCGCGCCGCAGCCGCTGCACGGCGGCGGGAGCGGGCTCGATGTCGTCGTCGACGTCGTACGGCGGCACCGCCTTCAGCCCGGGGAAGATCGTCAGCTCGGCGCCGTCGACGAGCAGGTCTGCCGCCGTCTCGAGGAGCATCCTGTTGTAGGAGCCCGCGCGCAGGCTGCCGGAGATCCCGAGGATCCTCACAGGTGGTCAACGGCCGAGCGCTCCGGGCGGGTACGCCCCTGAGCGACGGCGTCAGTCGATCCGGAACGTGAGGAGCGGGAGTCCCAGCAGGACGACGAATGCCGTGAGCGCGAGCGCGCCGGGGCGATTCCACCGCGCCCGCGCCAGCCAGGCCGTCGCGACGACGAGCGCCGCCCACGTCGTCCAGAGGGCGACGCCGAACCAGAGGAAGATCGGCTCCCCGCGAAGGTCGGCACCGCGCTGGACCTGGATCGTCGCGACCACGGCCGCAGCCGCGACGAGGCCGAGCGCCGGCAGCGCCTCGACGAGCGCGTCGCGCGGTGTCGCTGCGCGGCGCCTCAGCGCGAACGCCGCCGCCCCGGCCAGCGCCCCGGCGATGCCCGCGGTGACGAGGAGCGCGACCGGCCGCTCGCCGATCCCCCCGCGGAAGGCAGGTACCCAGATCCCCGTCGACGCGGCGAGGACGCCCCAGGCGACGAGCAGCGACTCGAGCGGGCGCGACCGGATCATCGCCTCGCGAACGGTACGCGGCACCTGTTAGGCATCTGCGAACGCGATGTTCGCGCTCTTCGTGCGCCTACGCCGCCGCGTCGGGGCGCCGCTGCCACGGCCACCGACCCTCGAGTTCGACCTCGAGCGTGAAGCTGAGGAACGTCCGGATCAGGACGATGATCGCGAGCACCCCGACGGACTGGAACGTCGGCGTGACCGCGACGGTGCGGATGATGTCCGCGGCGACGAGGAACTCGAGCCCGAGCAGGATCACGCGACCGACCTTCCGGCGGTAGTGGCGGAACGGATCCGCGAGCCCGTGCCGCCGGATCGCGTGCGCGACCGTGACGTAGACGAGCCCGCCGGCGATGACGGCGACGCCGATCGCGTCGATCGCCCTGCCGACGGTGTCGATCGCGTGGTCGAAGTCCATGCGCCTCGCCGCTGCTCTTCCCGCGCACAGCGGCCGAAAACGGCGGACGCTCCGGGCGCGGCGCGATTTTCGCTCGCGGCGACGGGGAACCCGGTGCGACGTGACCGCGGGGCGCCGCGTGGGCTTCATCGAGACCGCGAACATCGCCGTCCGCGCGACGGCGCTGCTCCTCGGCGTGTGGTGGCGGGCGAGGCGAGAACGCGTCCCGTTCGGCGAGATGCTCCAGCGGATGCAGGCGGAGACCGAAGCCGAGCTGTCGGACGCGGAGCGGCAGGAGCTGGAGCGGTACCGCGCCGCCCGCGAGGCGGAGCGCCGTCGGCACGAGCCGCGGCAGTAGGCCGCGAGAGCGAGATGGAGGCGGCGGGAATCGAACCCGCGTCCGCGGACGCACCGTCTGAGCGTCTACAAGCTTAGGCTGCCGTTTGGATTCGTCCGGCGGCCGGTTGGCAGCCGACCTACCGACGGACTAGCCCTCCTGCGGTGTCGCGCTTCGGGCGAGTGGCTCTCCCTCCGCGCCTAGCCCGTTTCTGATGCCGCCTCCCGAACCACGGGCCGAGTCCGGGGCGACACGTCACCTAACTGGGTTAGGCGGCGAGTGCGAGATCGTTGTCCGCACTTACTTGGTTGTTCCGGTTGTTTTAGGAGGCCGACCGGAGACCTCCGCTTGCAGCTCAGCCGGAAGATCGACCACGTCGAAGCCTGGTCGCCCCCGTATGTCGTTGCCCGCAGTGTAGCCGCGGACTACCTGAACCGGAACTGCGCGACGTGCGTCGTCCCGTCGACGAACCGGAGCTCGAGACGGCGGCACGTCTTCGCCCAGGCCTTGTCCGTCTTCCAGACGTACGTGTAGCGGTCGGTCGCGGCGTCGTACTGGAGCGTGCTCGCGCCCGCCGTCAGCGTCTCCGTCACCTCGTCCGTCGGCGCGCCGGTCTCGCACGCGACCTTCGCCGAGCGCGGGAAGCCGCTCGCGAAGATCGCGAGGCCCTGGTCGCCCCTGAGGCTGAACTTGACCGGAACGGACTGCCCCGCGCCGACGACGTTCACGACAGGCGGGTTCGAGACCGGTGCGAGGAATCCGCTGAAGTCGAAGACGACGCTGTACGTGCAGCTCGCCGTCGCCTCGCTCACGTAGTCGTCCCGCGCGACGGGAGTGGTCGCCCTCTTCGTCCCGACCGACGAGGTGTCGAGGACGATCGTCCCCGAGGCCGGCGTCGAGAGGCCGGAGCCCGCGCTCGCGGCCGTCCACGACGCGGTGGCGACGCTGCCGAGCTTCACGGCGGTCGGGCACGCGATCGTGACGGTCGGCGGCGCGCTGACGACGTAGGACGCGGTCGCCGTCGCGGTCGCGTTCCCGGCGGCGTCGCTGGCGGTGACGGAGAACGACCGCACCCCGCCCGAGGCGGTGTCGACGGCGGCGCCGACGGCGGCGGTGCCCTCGCACGCGACCGCCCCGGAACCCGCGTCGACGCACGCGTAGGCGGCGCGCACGTCCTCCCCGCGACGGTAGACGCCGCCGTCTGCGGGAGTCGTGATCGCGATCGTCGGCGGCGTCGAGTCGATCGGGACGACGATCGACGACGCGAGCCCGCCGGGGCCGCGCACCTCGACACGGTGGACGCCGTCGCCGGCGACCGTGAACGCGCCCGCGTACCGCGTGAACGCGCCGCCGTCGACGCTCACCTCGAGCGCGCCGTCGGTCGGACCGGCCAGCGCGACCGAGACGGCGCCGCGGAACCACTCGCCGTTCCCCTCGGGCCCGTCGAGCTCGACCGTCAGCGACGGATCGACGGGGTCCGGCGGCCGCGCCTCGTAGTAGTCGCCCTTCCGCGTGCTGACGGCGACGTTCCCCGCCGCGTCGACCGCCTGGACGAAGAACTCCGGCGCGCGCCCGTCCGCGCCGAGCGACACGGGGCCGCCGCCCGTGAACGTGGTGCTGCCGGAGTGCGCGAGGTCGACGCCGTGCCATCCAGTCGCGTCGCGGTAGAGGACGTAGACGCGCTTCACGGCGCCGGCCGCGTCGGCGGCGTCGACGGTGAAGGAGACGTGCGACCCCAGGCGGACGCCGTCGATCCGCCGCAGGTCGGGCGGCGCGTAGTCCGGCGAGGCCGAGCTGTAGACGAGGCCGTCGACGCGCGTCCACCGCCGCTGGACGTCCCCCGCAGGGTCGGTGAAGAACTGGCCGACGACGAGCACGAGCGACTCGCCGTCCGGCCCGCGCGTCACGGTCTGGACCTTCGTCGGGAAGGCGACGTCGCCGAAGGAGATCTCGGGCTCGCGCGCCGAGTCGTCGACGATCGGGCGGCTGAAGACGGGGTCGACCCCGGACCGGTCGGACGACTCGAGGTGCGTGACGAGGGCGCCGCGCGCGCCCGGCTGCGCCGGCAGCTGCAGCCGCGGCTGGATCGGACGGAAGTGCGTCACCTGGAGGTCGCCGCCCTGGACCGTGTCGTACTGGCCGTTCGGCCGCGTCCGCGTCTGGAACGTCGGCGTCACCGAGAAGCTGCTCGCCTCGATCCCGGTCGCGGGGTCGGCGAACGTGGCGGGCGCGTCCGCCGCGGCTGCGGACATGGCCGAGAGCCCACCGCCGACCGCGTACATCGGGAGCCCGTACAGCGTCATCTGCGCCGCGACCTTCTCGTCGTAGACGCCGACGACGCCCTGGGAGGAGAGGTAGCGGTGCTTCGCGCGCGCGAGCGCCTCCGCGATCGAGCCCGCGCTGCGCAGCTCCTCGGCGAAGAGCGCGAGGAGGCGCTCCGTGTACGCGACGACGTCGGTGTCGCCGAGGCCGAAGCCGGTGTTGCCGGCGAAGAGCGCCCCCTGCTCGGCGAACGCCTGCGCCCAGTCGCCCGGCTCGGTATTCGCGATCACGCCGTCCGCGAGCGAGAGGCCGGCGTGGCAGCCCATCGTGAAGAGGATCCGCTCCGCGAGGCTCTCCGGCGCGGCGCTGCGCACCTCCTCGATGGTGAACAGGCCCTGCTCGCTTCCGGCGGCGTGCGGCGCGGCCGGCAGCGACCGGTGGTGGTCGTAGTGCGCGTTGATCGACGCGATCCTGGGCGCGGTGCCGCCGAACAGCGCGTCCTCGACGTCGCCGCTCGTCCACGTCTCGTCGATGCGCGCGGCGGATGCGCCGGGGACGAGCTGCGAGAGATGGTCGTGGATCTCGGTCGCGCCGTCGGTGAGGAAGTCGTAGCCGGTCGTGAAGGACGTCTGCGGGTCGAGCCGCCCGTCGGAGGCGACGAAGCGCGCGATCGCGCCGGCGATCTCCGCGGGCTTCTCGACGAGCCGGCCGACCTGCAGGTCCGGGACGTACAGCTGCCGGTTGAAGAACGGAATCGGCGCCGTCGACGCGTACGGGTCGTCCGTCAGCAGCTTCCCGTTGCCGAAGGCGCCGAGGTACTGGCTGTTGACGCTGCCGAAGGTGCCGGCGTACTCGACCTCGTTCGCGAACGTCGTCACGTCGTCGATCCGGGCGTGCGGCACGACGTCGTCGCCGCCGACGAGGACGACGTACGTCAGGCCGGGGCGCGCCGCGCGGATGTCGTCGAGGACGTCGCCGATCGCGCGGACGACGGCGTTCGCGCGGTGGGGCGAGCACGGCTCGTCGTCCCAGGCGGCGTACGCTGCGGCCACGTCCGGATCGCCCTCGACCGGCACGACGGCGGCCGGGAACCCGAGCTCCTCGAGCTCGTCGACGTTCCCGTGGAGCGCGCTCATCACCTGCGCGGCGCCCGCGGTTCCGTACGTGTCGCCGAGCCGGCGCTCGTTGACGAGGAACACCGTGTTGAGGCCGGCGGGGTACGTCGACGGGAGCGTCCCGGCGGTGCCGTCCCCCGCGTGCGCGAACTCGCGCGGCGCGCACGGCGGCAGCTTCCGCGGCGCCGACTCCTGCACGCGAAGCATGTACGGGCGCGCGCTCTGCGCGCCGTTGTAGCCGGAGACCTGGATCGTGTAGTAGCCCGGCTCGCCGTCCGAGACGACGACGACGTCCTCGCGCGCGGTGCCGCGGTTGATCGAGAGCCCCCACAGCGGCCGGTCGCGCAGCAGCGGGACGTCCTCGAGCGCCTCGGGCGCGAGCGGCTGGAGCGCCGCGCCGAAGCCGGCGCCGTCGTCGGCGAGCGGCACCCCGTCGAGCGGCGGCGCGGGAGTCGCGTCGCGCGGCAGCTCGCGGCGTCCGGGCCCGTAGACGACGACGTCGTAGTCGGCGGCGAGCTGGCTCAGCCGGATCGTCACGCGCGTGCCCGCGGGCGGGATCGCGAACCGGTAGTAGTCGACGTCGTCGCGCGAGGTCACGTACGACAGGTAGAGCGAGTCGGAGGCGATCTCGGGGGCGGCCTCGGGGTCGCCGTTCGGCTCGAAGGTCTCCGTCACCTCCGTCTCGGCGTGTGCGGCCGCGCTCGCCGCGCCGCCGGCCGCCGTGCCCGTCGCGGCGGCCGTCGCCACGCCGAGGACGACGCTCGGGCGCGCGCGGATGACGAGGCGGTACGCGCGACCGCGCTGGAGGCCGCCGACGGCGAACGTCAGCGCCCCGGCGTCGAGCTGCGGGTCGGCGAGCGGCCGCTCCTCGGTCTCTCCGGACTCGAGGACGGCGGTGCCCGGGACGTAGCCGAAGCCGTCCGGCAGCCGCACCTTCAGCGTCGCGCTCGTGCTCGCGGTCCCTCCGTCGATCGTGAACGACGCGGCGTACTCGAGCGTGCTGCCGGCCGTCGCGTACCGCGCCGGGTCGAGCAGGTCGAGGTCGAGGTTCTCCCACGGCAGCTCGGCGGGACCGAGGAGGAGGACGAGGACGTCGCCGAGCGTCACCCACTCCGGCAGGTGGTCCCAGATGTCGGCGAGGGTGACGTCGCCGAACGTGTGGAGGTCGCCGAGCGTCAGGTCGCCGAGCGCGCCGACGACGTCGCCGAGGGTGACGTCCGGGTGGAGGGCGTCGCTGGCATACGCGTCGCCGAGCGTCCCGTTCGCGCAGTCGACGCGCGTGCAGTCGGCGACGTTCGCGAGCGGCACGTTCGCGAGGGGCACCTTCGCCAGGGGGACGTTCGCGAGCGGCACGTTCGCCAGGGGCACGTTCGCGAGGGGCACGTTCGCCAGCGGCGTGCTGCCGAGGACGACGTTCGCCAGGGGCACGTTCGCCAGGGGCACGTTCGCCAGGGGCACGTTCGCGAGCGGCACGTTCGCCAGGGGCACGTTCGCCAGGGGGACGTTCGCCAGCGGCACGTTCGCCAGAGGTGCGCCGCGAACGGAAGTCGAGAGGAGCGTCTCGCCGGCGAGCGACGCCGGGTTCGTGCAGTGCAGCGGCGGCCCGGAGAGCGCCGCGCACCACGCGGCGAGCGTCTGGTCGACGGAGACGTTGGCGAGCGGCACGTTCGCCAGCGGGACGTTCGCGAGCGGGAGTCCGGCGAGGGCGACCCCGGCGAGCGGGAGCGACGCGAGGCGCGCGTGCGAGAGGTCGAGGCTCGCGAGCGTCGCCGCGCCGGGACCGTCGCCGAGCGCTGCCGGCAGCACCGGCAGCGAGTAGACGTCGCGGAGCGTCACCGTCTGGAGCGGGACGTCGGCGTAGATCGTCCCGGCGAGAACGGCCTCCCAGCCGCCGGGCGTGCTCAGCGGGATCGCCGACAGCGCGACGTCCCCGAGCGGGCCGTCGACGACCTCGCCGAGGCCGACGTTGGCGAGCGGGACGTTCGCGAGCGGCGACCGGCGCAGGTCGACGTTGGCGAGCGGCACGTTCGCCAGCGGCACGTTCGCCAGGGGCGCGGCCTGCGGGCCGTCGGCGGGCCGGCCGAGCGCGATCCACGACGGCACGTCCGCCAGACGGATGCGGCCGGCGCCCGCCTCGACCGTCTCGGCCGCCTCGAGCTCGAGCGAGAGCTCCGCGCCCGCGACGGTCACGCAGGCGGAGAACTCCGACGTGTTGCCGGCGACGTCGGTCGCCGTCGCGGTCACGACCTCACCGGGCGCGACCGTGAGCGGCGGCGACGAGAACCGGTGGAGGCCCGCAGCGGCGAGAGCGGTCGCGACGTCCTGGGCGCCGAGGTACCGCTGCCCCTCGCCGTGGCCGGACTCGTCGCACGCGGGACCGGCGAACCACTCGACGCGCAGGAGCGCCGTCCCGGCGCCGGCCCGCAGCGCGGCCGAGACGACGACCTGGTCGGACTCGCCGGAGGCGGGGGCGGCGCGCTCCAGCTCCGGGTGGTTCAGGAGCCCGTTCGCGCCCGTGTCCGCGTCGCCGTCGTCGTTCGGCGTCACGCCGTCGCCGCCGAGGTCGATCCCGAGGCCGCCGTTGTTGCGGATCCGGTTGGCGGAGATGCGGATGCCGGTGGCGAAGCCGACGACGACGCCGTCGCCGCCGTTGTTCGCGACGACGTTGCCGCGGACGACGTTGTGCGACGCCTGGGAGACGGCGACGCCGGCGCCGCCGTTCCCGGAGTCCTTCCGCTCCGTCTCCGAGATCCACGAGACGCCGACGAAGTTGTTGCGGATCTCGTTCGAGGACGTCCCCTCCTCATGGATGCGCACGCCCTCGCCGAGGTTCTCCGTGATCACGTTGAAGGCGTCGAAGCTCGACGGCCCGATCCGGTTCCCGGACGCGCCGCTGAGGAGGAGGACGCCCGTCGCGTTCGGAAGCGGCTCCCGGCCGGAGCGGTCGGTGCCGACGTAGTTGTTGAGGACGTCGTTGAACGACGCGCCCCGCGCGATCCCGATCCCGTTGCCGTTCGTCCCGGCGCTGCCGACGTTGCCGGAGATGAGGTTCCGGTCGGAGAGGCCGCCGCCGCCGATCGTGTTGTTGCTCGCGCCGTCGCGGACGAGGACGCCGTAGATGCCGTTCGTGCGCGACTCCGTCCCCGTCACGTCCGTCCCGACGAAGTTCCCGCCGACGACGTTCCCCTGCGCCGTCTCGCCGGTGATGACGAGGCCGTAGAGGCCGCGGTTGAGGACGAGCCCGCGGATCGTGCTCCCGCTCCCCGAGACGGTGAGGACGCCGGCGGCCGCTTCCGGGTCGACGAGCTCGTTGCTCACCTCGACCATCAGGACGGCGTTCGTCCCCGGCGACGTCGTGTTCGGCGCCGAGCCGGGCTGCGAGTAGCCGTCGACGTACACCGGCTGCGTGATCGCCGGCAGCGGCGTCAGCGGCCGGATCGTGTGCGGCCCCGCGCCGGGGATCGCGAAGTCGATGCGGTCGGGATCGGGATCGGCGTTCGCGGCGAGGATCGCCGCGCGCAGCGAGCCCGCGCCGCCGTCGGCCGTCGTCGTCACCACGTACGGCGGCTTCGCCCCGCCGATCGTGACGCACCCGGCGAGCTCCGACGTGTTGCCGGCGGGGTCCGTCGCGGTCGCGCTGACGACCTGCCCCGGGAGCGCGGGGAACGTGATCCCGGTGAGGGTGTCGATCGCGACGTACCCGTCGGCGTTCGTCGAGACCTGCGACCACCCCGCCCAGCTCGCTCCCTCGCCGTGGCCGCTCGGGTCGCAGGCGTCGCTCACGTACCAGTCGATCCGGTAGGTCGTGCCCTGCGCGCTGCGGAGCTCGCCGACGATCCGCGTCCAGCTCGCCTCGCGGACGGCGCTCTCGATCACCGGGTGGTTCTGGAGCCGGTTCGGCCCGCCGTCGCCGTCGAGCGGGTCGTTCGCGCTGACGCCGTCGCCGCCGAGGTCGATCCCGAGCCCGCCGTTCGCGTCGATCGAGTTCCGGACGATCCGGTTGCCCGTCGTCGCCTCGCCCGCGACGACGACGCCCGCCCCCTCGTTGAAGGCGATCCGGTTGCCGGGCCCGCCGTCGTCGCTCGTCCCGACCGCGTTCCCGCTCGCCCCGTCGGCGAGGCGGACGCCGGGGCCGCCGTTCCCGACGGGAGCCGCGTGGTCGATCCCGGAGCCGATGCGGTTGTCGAGCAGCGTGTTCCCGTCGCCGGTGACGAGGATGCCGCCGAGCGCGTTCCCGGAGACGACGTTCGGCGGCCACGCGCCGTGCGCACCGACGCGATTGCCGTCGCTCGCGACGACGATCCCCCAGCCCCCGTTCGCGCTCGCGGCCATGCCCGTCGCGGCCGTGCCGACGAACGACCGCTCGACCACGTGGCCGCCGTCGCCGTCGAGCACGATCCCGTGCGAGGCGAAGCGGTTGAGCGTCAGCCCGCGGACGACGCTGCCGCTCCCCTCGAGGCGGAGCCCGACGGTCCTCCCTGCGGAGCTCCCGTCGAGCACGACGCGCGGCGCGTCGCCGTCGCCGTCGCCGGGCTGCGTCGTCGCGTCGATCGTCGTCCCGCCCGCGACCGGAGGGAGCGGGGAGAGCACGCTGATCGTGATGCGCCCGCCGTCGCCGACTGCGAACTCGATCGACCCTCCGCCGGCCGCGTTCGCCGCCGAGATCGCGTCGCGCAGCGAGCAGTGCTCGGCGTCGCAGGAGCCGTCGCCGACGTCGTCGCTCGTGTTGACGACGAGTGGGCCGCCGCCCGCGCCGCGCTCCAGCTCGAACGCGCCGACGTCGCAGCCGTCGCCCTGCGGCCGCTCGATACCGCGCTGGTCGGTCGTGCGGAGACACGCGTCCGGGTTGCCCGCGTCGATCGCGGGGCTCCCGTCGAGGAGCGCGTGCGTCGGCGTCGGCCCGCCGTTGGCGGCGAGGGGGCCGAGGAGCGCGTCGTCCACCGTGCCGCCGAACTCGCCGCCGGCGACGCACGCTCCGTCGGTGTCGAGGTTGCCGCTGCCGGAGTCGAGCGGGTTCCCGCGCTCGCAGTCGCCCCACTCGCCGGCGCCGTTGCCGACGATGAGCGTGTTGTGCGCGTGCGTCTGTGCGAAGTTCGCAAGCCCCCCGTCCGCGTTTCCGGTGATCGTGACGTGACGGAGGACGAGGCTCCCCCCTTCGTTGTCGATCCCCCAGTCGTTCCCGGAGATGGTCGAGTTCTCGACGGTGCCGTCGCCGCTCTCGAACCACAGGCCGACGTTCGCGGCGCGCGAGATCGTCGTCCCCTCGACGTGGAGCCGGCGCCCCCGGAAGCTGACGCCGACGCCGCCGCCGTCGAGGTGGAGGTCGCGCAGCGTCAGGTCAGCCGGCGTCGGGTCGTTCTCGGCGAGACGCACCTCAATGACCGTCCCCTCGCTCGCCGTGATGCGCGCGCTCGGCTCGCCGAGGAGCGACAGGTGGTCCGTGACGTTCAGCGGCGCCGTCAGCTCGTACGCGCCGGGCTCGAGCCGGATCGTGTCGCAGCCGGGAGTCGCGTTCGCGGTCTGCACCGCGTCGACGAGCGCGCCGACGCTCGAGACCGTGACGTCGTCGCCCGTGCACTCGCCGCCGGTCGGCTGCCAGTCCTGCGCAGACCGGTTGATCCCCACGTCGCCGAGCAGCGCTGCCTCGTCCCCCTCGCGCGACACCCAGAGCCCGGAGCCGCCCGCAGCGAGGGCGCGCGTGAAGAGGAGCGCGGTCCCGTCCGGCGACCAGCGCGGGTTGTCCTCGTGCAGCTCCGCGTCGTCGGCGACCGCGCCGGCGTTCTCGCCGTTCGCGTCCATCGCCCAGACGTCGTAGCGGCCGTCGACGATGTGCGTGAAGGCGATCCGCGTCCCGTCCGGCGACCACGTCGGCTGCTGGTTCGACCCCTCCTCGGTCAGCCTCGTCGCGTCGCCGCCCTCGGCGGGCACGACGTAAACCTGCTCCGCCTCGTCGCCGGACCGGATGGCGACGAAGGCGATCTGCTCGCCGTCGGGCGACCACTCCGGCTGCATCCCCGGCGCGCCGCCGTCGAGCGGCATCCAGATCGTTCCCCCCGCGTTCATCACGTAGAGCGCCCAGCCGCCCTCGCGCGTCGACGCAAACGCGAGGCTCGAGCCGTCGGGAGACCACGCCGGCCACTGATCGTGCGCGGGATCGTCGGTCAGCTGCTCCACCTCGCCGGTTCCGTCGGCGTTCATCACGTAGATGTCCCAATCGCCGTCGCGGTCGCTCGCGAACGCGATCTTCGACCCGTCCGGCGAGTAGCGACCCTGGAAGTCGAACGCGTCGTGGTTCGTGACGTTGACCGGGTCCGTGCCGTCGGGCTCGATCGACCAGAGGTCGCCGTCCTCGAGGTACAGGATCCGGCCGTTGTCGCCGGGGAACGCGGCGGGAGCCCATTGCGCGCCCGCGAGCAGGCACGCCGCCGTGACGGCCGCCGCACCTACGCCCACCGCCCGGCGCACCCCTGCGCCGGTCACTCCCCTGCTCCCACCGCTACGACCTCTCCCCGAACTAAGTTGCAGCCGCATCATAGGACGGTTTTGACGAATTTCAAGTCGGATTTCCACCGCCACCCTCCCCAAGACGACTAGAGTCGCGGGCGTCTTCCGATGAGCGACGCCCAGACGACGGTCACCGGGTCGGCCTACGCGCCGTACCTGCCGCGGCTCGTCCGGGAGTGGGCGACGGCGGTGCCCGGCGACCGCGCGCGCGAGCTGGACGGCTCGCTCGTCTCCGCCGACCTCTCCGGGTTCACGGCGCTGTCCGAGCGTCTCGCGGCGCACGGCCGAGCCGGCGCCGAAGAGCTGATCCTCCTGATCAGCGGCGTCTTCGAGGGGCTGATCCGGATCGCGGAGCGCCACGGCGGCGACGTCCTGAAGTTCCGCGGGGACGCACTCCTGATCCTGTTCACGGGGAGCGGCCACGAGCCGCGCGCGTGCGTCGCGGCGGCGGAGATGCAGTGGTTCCTGCGCGAGGCCGGCCCGACGCGGAGCTCCGCCGGCGAGGTGCAGCTGCGGATGTCGACCGGGATCTACTCCGGCGCGTGCCACTTCTACCTCGTCGGCTCGTCGCACCGGGAGCTCGTCGCGACCGGGCCGGCGACGACCGAGACGGCGCGGCTCGAGGACGCCGCGTCGGCGGGCGAGATCGTCGTCTCCGCCCGCACGGCCGCGGCGGTCGACCCGGCGTGGCTGGGCGGCGAGCGCGGCGGCGACGTGCTGCTCGCCCTGCCCGACGGGGCGTCCGCCTCTGCGCCGCCGCCGGAGTCGGCGGACGCTCCCGCCGCGGATCTCGCCGAGTACGTTCCCGCACCCGTTCGCGCGCACGTCGCGGGAGACGCCGCCGAGGGGGAGCACCGGCACGCGACGGTCGCCTTCCTCCGGTTCAAGGGCACGGACGCGCTGCTCGCCGCCGAGGGGCAGGGTGCGGTCCTCGCGCAGCTCGACCTCCTCGGCCGCGTCGTCGGCGAGACGGCGGACGAGCTCGCGATCACGTGGCTCGAGTCCGACATCGACGCCGACGGCGGCAAGCTCTACCTGACCGCCGGCGCCCCGTCGACGGCGGGCGACGACGAGGAGCGGATGCTGCGCGCCGTCCGCGCGATCCTCGACGCCGAGCACGGACCGGAGCTGCGCGCCGGGGTCAACCGCGGCCCGGTCTTCGCCGGTCTGATCGGGTCGTCGACGCGGCGCACGTACGCGGTGATGGGCGACACCGTCAACCTCGCCGCGCGGCTCGTCGGCCGCGCCGGCGCCGGCGAGCTCTACGCCACCGCCGACGTCCTCGAGCGCTCCCGGACGCTGTTCGAGACCTCCCACCAGCCGTACCTGATGAAGGGGAAGGAGCGTCCGGTGACCGTCTTCCGCGTCGGTGCCGTCACCGGCGGGCGCGAGGAGGAGGTCGACGT
Source organism: Gaiellaceae bacterium (assembly GCA_035540835.1). Lineage (GTDB taxonomy): Bacteria > Actinomycetota > Thermoleophilia > Gaiellales > Gaiellaceae > DATLFU01. The sequence goes on along the minus strand of DATLFU010000059.1, from coordinate 63,223 downwards.
GGCGCTGCCGCTCGTCGGCCGCGAGGCGGAGCTCGCCGCCCTGACCGCGGCGCTGAACGCCGCGCGGATGCGGCAGCTCCAGGTGGTCGAGCTCGTCGGCGAATCGGGGATCGGGAAGTCGCGCCTCGTGCGCGAGCTGCTCGCCGCGGCCGTCGGCTTCCAGCAGCTCGTCGTCCGCTGCGAGCGGTACGAGAGCGCGCACCCGTACTTCGCCTTCCGCAGCATCCTGCGGACGCTGGCGGGGATCCGTCCCGACCAGCCGCCGGAGGAGGCCGGCGCGCAGCTCGCCGCTTGGGTCGGCCCGACGATGCCGGACCTCGCCCCGTGGCTGCCGCTGCTCGCGGTGCCGTTCGACGCCGCGGTGCCGTCGACGCCCGAGGTCGACGCGCTCGACCCGACGCTGCGGCGCGACCGCCTGCACGACGTCGTCGACGGCTTCCTCTCGCGCGTGCTGATGGTGCCGACGCTGCTCGTGTTCGAGGACGCGCACTGGATGGACGACGCGTCGCAGTTCCTCCTCCGGCACCTCGCGGCCGCCCCCGTGCCGCGCCCGTGGCTCGTCTGCGTCAGCCGGCGCCCGGAGGGCGAGCCGGTGATCGCGCACGGAGGCGCGACGCGCCTCGAGCTGGAACCGCTCGCGGGCGAGGAGGTGGCGCGGCTCGCGCTCGCCGCCGCCGCCGGCGACGCGCTCGCGGAAACCGATCTCGCCGCCGTCGCAGAGCGGTCCGGCGGGAACCCGCTCTTCGTCCGCGAGCTCGTCGCCGCGGCACGCGAGGGCGGCGCGGTCGCCGACCTCCCCGAGACGGTCGAGACGCTGATCACCGCGCGCCTCGACCGCCTCGACCCGGCCGACCGGCTGCTCCTGCGCTACGCGTCGGTCGTCGGGCCGTCGTTCGACCTGGCGACGCTCCGGGAGATCCTGAACGGGGACGCGGCGGCGGGCACCGACCGCTGGGAGCGTCTCTCCGAGTTCGTCGCCTGGGACGGCATCGACGCGCTGCGCTTCCGGCACGACCTCTTCCGCGCCGTCGCCTACGCCGGACTGTCGTTCCGCCGCCGGCGGACGATCCACCGCCGCCTCGGCGAGGCGCTCGAGCGGCGCGCCGCCGACCCGCTCGGCGAGAGCGCCGGCCTGCTCGCCCTGCATTTCGCGGAGGCTGGCGAGCACGAGCGCGCCTGGCGCTACGCGGTCGCCGCCGGCCGGCGCGCGCAGGAGCGGTACGCGAACGTCGTCGCGGCGGAGCTCTACGGACGCGCGCTGGGCGCGGCCGGGCACCTGCCGGACCTGCCGGCGGAGGACGTGGCCGACGTCCTCGAGGCCCTGGGCGACGTCAGCGGCCTGTTCGGGCGCTACGACCGCGCCGCGGACGCGTACCGGCGTGCACGCGCGCTGCGCGGCGGCGACGCGCCGGCCGAAGCCCGGCTGCACCGGAAGGAGGGAGCGATCCTCCAGCACGAGGGGCGCTACGACGAGGCGTTGCGCGCCTACGACGCGGGGATCGCGCTCGCGCGGCCGCACGAGGACGAGGCGCCGGGCGTCCTGGCGGAGCTCGAGCTCGCGTGCAGCGGCCTCCGGTTTCGCGTCGGCGACTACGAGGACGCGGTCGCGTGGGCGGAGCGCGCGGGCGCGCACGCGGAGGCCGCCGGCGACCGGCGCTCGCTCGCGCACGCGCACTACCTGCGCGGAACGGCGCTCGCCGTCGGGCTCGGCCGCGGGGACGAGGCGGGCTCGCTGCGCGCGGCGCTCGCCGCCTTCGAGGAGCTCGAGGACCACGTCGGCAGCGGCAACGCGCTGAACAACCTCGGGATCGTCGACTACTACGCCGGCCGCTGGGACGACGCGCGCGCGCACTGGCGGCGCAGCCGCGAGGAGAAGCGTCGCGCCGGCGACGTCGTCAGCGAGGCGATCGGCGCGAACAACGAGGGCGAGATCCTGTCCGACCAGGGGAAGGTGGACGAGGCAATCGCGCTCTTCGAGGAGGCGCTGCGCGTGCACCGCGCGGCGGGGTACGCCGTCGGCGCCGCGGTCGACCTCGCGAATCTCGGGCGGGCCGCGGCGCGCGCGGGGCGGTTCGACGAGGCGCACGCCCGCCTCGAGGAGGCGCTGGCCGCGTTCCGCGAGATGGGGTCGCAGTCGTTCGTGCAGGAGACGTCGGCCCGGATCGCCGAGGCGCGGATGCTCGCGGGCGAGCACCGCGAGGCGTACGCGGCGGCGACCGCGCTCCTCGCGGAGGCGGAGTCGCCGGTCCTCCGCGCACTCCTCGAGCGCGTCGCCGGCTACGCGGCGCTCCAGAACCGCGACCCGGAGGCGGCGCGGCAGCACCTGAAGCGGAGCCTCGCCGACGCACGCGAGGCGGCGGCGCCGTACGAGCAGGCGCTGACGCTGCAGGCGCTCGCGGAGCTCGCGCGCCGGGAGGGGCGCGACGCCGCCGGGCCGGAGGCCGAGGCGCGGGAGCTGTTCGAGCGGCTGGGCGTCGTGGCGACGCCGCGCGTCCCGCTCCCGTAGCCGCTACCGCCGGCTGCGGAGCGCGCGCTCGATCTGCCGGTCGGCGTCGCGGCGCGCGATGTCGCGGCGCTTGTCGTGCTGCTCCTTGCCGCGCGCGAGCGCGAGCTCGACCTTCGCGCGCCCGTCCTTGAAGTACAGCCGCGTCGGGACGAGCGTGAGGCCGCGCTCCTTCACCTTCCCGATGAGCGACGCGATCTCGCGGCGGTGGAGCAGCACCTTCCGCGCCCGGTCCGGGTCGTGGCTGCCGATCGACGCCTGCTCGTACGGCGCGATGTGCGCGCCGAGGAGCCAGACCTCGCCGTCGCGGACGTCCGCGTACGCGCGCTGGAGGTTCGCGCCGCCCTGCCGCAGCGACTTCACCTCCGTGCCCGTCAGGACGAGGCCGCCCTCCATCCGCTCGAGCAGGTGGTAGTCGTGCCGCGCCTTGCGGTTCTCCGCGATCAGCTTCTCGCCGCCGGCCCGCGCCATGGCCGGAAGTGTAGGGACGGGCTAGCGGCCGGCGTGGTCGGCCGCGTACGTGGAGACGGCCTCGATCTCGGCGTCGCTGAGGCGACCTTCGAACGCGGGCATCCCGCCGCCGCCGTGGCGCACCTGCTCCTCGACGCTCTCGCGGGACGGCGCGAACGCGTCGAGGCTCGGGCCCGCGGAGCTGTTCGTGCCCGCGTCGGCGAGCGCGTGGCAGCTGCCGCAGTTCGAGACGAAGAGCTGCCGCCCGGCGGGCGCGGCGCCGTCCGCCTCGGTCTCGCCGGCGCCGCCGCAGCCCGCGAGCGCGAGGAGGAGCGACGTCGCGGCGACGGCTGCGCGCACGCCGCCGACGATATCGCGGGGCGCGTCAGCCGCGCGCCGGCGCGACCTCGACCTTGCCCTCGCTGCGGCGGATGTCGGCGACGCGCACCTCGACCGGGTCGCCGAGCCGGTACGTGCGCTGCGTGCGGCGGCCGACGAGCGCGGTCCCGAGCGTGTTCAGCTCGAAGTAGTCGCCCACGAGCCGCCGCGCCGGCAGGAACCCGTCGAACACCTCGCCGAAGCGGACGAAGAGGCCCGCGCCGATGAGCCCGGTGATCTCGCCCTCGAACGGCTCCTGCCACCCGCGCTCGAAGAGCACGCGCTCGAGCAGCCACGCGAGGCAGAGGTCGTCGGCACGGTACTCGAGCCGCTGCGCCTCGCGCTCGCGCTCGGACGTGTGCTGCGCGAGCCACTCGAGGTCGGCGGCCGCGGGCTCCTCCCCCGCCCCGAGCTCGTGCAGGAGCGCGCGGTGGACGACGAGGTCCGGGTAGCGCCGGATCGGCGAGGTGAAGTGGCAGTACGCCGGGCTCGCCAGGCCGGTGTGGCCGAGGTTCTGCGGCGCGTACCGCGCCTGCTTGAGCGAGCGGAGGACGAGCGAGGGGAGCGCCTCGCGGCCGCGTCCGGACTGCTCCACGTACGCGGCCACGCGCTCCCCCACGGCGCCCGCGAGCTCGGCCGCCTGTCCGGGGCCGATCCGGTCGGCCTCCGGCGCCGGCGGCGTCGGGACGCCGAGGTCCGCGAGCTTCGCGACGAGAAGCAGGATCGCGTGCGGGTCTGGACGCTCGTGGACGCGGTAGAGCGCCTCCCGCCGGCGGCTCGCCAGCAGCCTGGCGACCGCCTCGTTCGCGAGGATCATCAGCTCCTCGACGAGCATGTGCGCGTGCGGCTCGCGCTCGAGCCACGCGCGCTCGACCCCGCCGCGCCCGTCGAAGGCGAACACGACCTCCGGCGTCTCGATCCGGAGCGCGCCGCGCGCGAACCGGCGCCGCCGCAGCTCGAGCGCGAGCCGCTCCGCGAGCCGGAGCGCCTCCGCGAGGTGCGCCCGCGCCTCCGCGCCTCCGCGCAGGATCTCCTGCGCGCCGCCGTACGTGAACCGCTCGTCGCTGCGGATCACGGAGCGGTAGAAGAGCGGCTCGCCCGCGTCGAGCGCGGCGTCGAACGGGATCTCGACGGTCACGCACAGCCGCTCCACGTACGGGCGGAGCGAGCACGCGTCGTCGGCGAGCTCCGGCGGCAGCATCGGCGCGACGCGACCCGGGACGTAGGTCGAGAAGCCGCGGTCGGCCGCGCCGCGGTCGAGCGGCGTCCCGGCCGGGACGAAGTGCGCCACGTCGGCGATGTGCACCCAGACGCGCAGCCCGTCGCCCTCGCGGCGGACCGAGATCGCGTCGTCGAAGTCCTTCGCCGTCTCCGGGTCGATCGTGAAGGTGACGAGGTCGCGCAGGTCGACGCGTCCCTCGTGCGTCGGCTCGGGCAGGTCGTGCGGCTCGAACCCGCCGCGGAGGCCGGACTCGACCAGCAGCCCCTCCAGCACCGCCTCCACGTCGTCCGCCGCGCCGAGCACGCGCTCGATCCGCGCGCGGCCGCGCGAGGGCCGGTGCACCGCGAGCAGGTCGCCCGGGCGCGCCTCCGTCAGCCCCTTGCGATCGAGGAGGAGCGGCTGCCCCGGCGTGAAGAACGGCTCCCCGAGCGGCAGCTTGCCGCGGCGCGAGAGCTCCACCACCACGAGATCCACGGGCGAGCTCATCCCTCGCCGCGACTCCACCTAACCGCTGGGTCTCGCGAAGCGAGGCGCAGCGGCTAGACCTGCAGGAAGCGCCGGAGCGTGAGCCCCGACCCGACCGCGCCGATCACGAGGCTGACGACGATCAGGATCACGGCGTTCCACATGAAGCTCAGCGCCTGGACGCCCGCGCCGGCCTCGATACGGCCGAGGATCGCCGGGAGCGCGAGCTCCTTGCCGAGGAGGAGGAGCAGGACTGCCGCGACGGCGCCGATGAGGCCGCACAGGAGCCCCTCGAGCATGAACGGCCCGCGGACGAACCAGTTCGTCGCGCCGACGAGCTTCATCACCTCGATCTCGCGCCGGCGGGAGAAGATCGACAGGCGGATCGTGTTCGCGATCAGCAGCGTCGATGCCGCCAGGAGCACGACGACGGCGACGAGGAAGACGATCTGGATCACGCGCGCGACGTGGAGGATCCGGTCCGCCGTCCGCTCGCCGTAGTTCACCTTGTCGACGCCGGGCGGGGGCGGCCGCTCGACGCCGGCGGCGATCGCGGCGGTGTCGTCCGCGTCGCACGGCTGCACCTCGAAGGAGTCGGGGAGCGGGTTCGCTGAGAGGTTCTCCGTCAGCTCCGGGTAGCGCTGCCGCATCCGCTCGAGCGCCTCGGCGGCGGAGATGAACTCCACGGAGCAGACGCGCTCGTCGGACTCGAGCCGCGTCCGCACCGCGTTGATCTGCTGCTCCGTGCGGTCGGGCTCGAAGTAGACCTTCACCATCAGCTCGCGCTTGACCTGGTCGCTCCAGGAGACCACCCAGCTGCCGAGCGCGACGAGCATCCCGAGCAGGAACATTCCGATCAGGACGGTCATCGTCGCCGCGATCGTCGTCGACAGGTTGGCGCCGAGCGAGCGGAACGCCTCGGAGACGATCATCCGCGTCCGGCTCATTCGGACGTGTACCCCCCACGCCGCTCGTCGCGCGCGAGCTTGCCGTCCTCCAGCGCGAGCACGCGACGCCGCATCTTGTCGACCATCTCGCGGTCGTGCGTGACCATCAGGATCGTCGTCCCGGCGCGGTTGATCCGGTACAGGAGCTGCATGATCCCGACGGACGTGTCGGGGTCGAGGTTCCCCGTCGGCTCGTCGCAGATGAGGAGCGGCGGGTTGTTCACGACGGCGCGGGCGATCGACACACGCTGCTGCTCGCCGCCGGAGAGCTCGTCGGGGAGCGAGCTCATCTTGTCCGCGAGGCCGACGAGGTTCAGCACCTCGGGGACCTTCCGGCGGACCGACGTGCGGCTCTCCCCCTGCACCTTCAGCGCGTACGCGACGTTCTCGGCGGCGGTGCGGTTCGGGAGCAGCTTGAAGTCCTGGAACACGCAGCCGACATTGCGCCGCAGCAGCGGCACCTTCGACCGCTTGAGGCGGCCGAGGTCGCGCCCGCCGACGATGATCCGGCCGTCGGTCGGCTCGATCTCCTTCAGCAGGAGCTTGATCAGCGTCGACTTCCCGGAGCCCGACGCGCCGACGATGAAGACGAACTCGCCCTTGTCGATCACGAACGAGATCCCGTCGAGCGCGACGACGTTCGGCTCGTAGACCTTGCGGACGTTCTCGAACACGATCATCGCGCCCGGCCCGGGGGCGGGAGCGGGCTCGCGCCGCGGCTCCGCGACTGCGGTCGGGACGGCGGTGTCCTGGAGGGTCGGTTCCTGCACGGGAAGGGTGCTCAGAGGGCGCGTGGTCGAACGCCACTCCGGACTGGGGGAACGGCTCCCAGTGTACCGAAGCGCCTAGACGACCTTGTTCGCCGCCTTGGCGAGGAGGTAGGCATGGATGAAGTCGTCGAGCTCGCCGTCGAGGACGCCCTGGACGTTCCCGACCTCGTGGTCGGTGCGGTGGTCCTTGACGAGCTGGTACGGGTGCAGCACATAGCTGCGGATTTGGCTTCCGAAGCCGATGTCCTGCGCGGCGCCGCGCTCGCGCGCGAGCTCCGCCTCGCGCTCCTCCTCGCGCAGCTCCGCGAGGCGGGAGCGGAGCAGCTTCATCGCCGTCTGCTTGTTCGCCGTCTGCGACCGCTCGTTCTGGCACTGGACGACGATCCCCGTCGGGAGGTGCGTGATGCGGACGGCCGAGTCGGTCTTGTTCACGTGCTGCCCGCCCGCGCCGCTCGCGCGGTACGTGTCGACGCGGAGCTCGCCCTCGTCGATCTCGACCGCGCCGTCGTCCTCGAGCAGCGGCGCGACGACGGTCTGCGCGAACGCGGTGTGGCGCCGGTGCGCCTGGTCGAACGGGGACAGCCGGACGAGCCGGTGGACGCCGCGCTCCGCCTTGAGGATCCCGTACGCGTTCTCGCCGCGCACGGTCAGCGTCGCGGACTTGAGCCCGGCCTCCTCGCCTGGGCTCGCCTCGACGAGCTCCGCGCGGAACCCGCGCCGCTCCGCCCACCGGAGGTACATCCGGAGCAGCATCTCGGCCCAGTCCTGCGCGTCCGTGCCGCCGGTGCCCGCGTGGATCGACAGCACGGCGTCGCCGGCGTCGTACTCGCCGCTGAAGAGCGCGTCCTCCTGGAGCAGCGCCAGCTCCTCGCGCAGCGGGGCCACGTGCGCGGCGAGCTCGTCCGCCATGGCGGGGTCGAGCTCGAGCAGCGCGACGGCCTCCTCGTACTCGCCCTTCAGCCGCTCGTAGCGGGAGAGGCGCTTCGTCAGCCGCGAGTGCTCGGCGGAGACGGCGGCCGCCGCCTGCTGGTCGTCCCAGAAGCCGGGCTCGCCCATCCGCGCCTCGAGCTCGCCCGCGCGCGCCGCGGTCGCGTCGGGGTCAAAGGTAATCACGGACCCAGGCGAGCTGGGCCCCGATCTCCTTCAGCTGCTCGTCGAGCGAGACGGTCTGCGGCTCGGCCACGCGTCGATGGTATCCGCCGGAGGGGTGCCCGGCCCCGGAGCGAGGGGACGCTCCGGGGCCGGTTGCCGCCGGATCAGGGCATGCGGAACGCGACGATCTTGTCCCGGCCGGACGCCGCGCCCCAGAGCACGCCGTCGGCACCCACGATCTGGCGGACGAGCGAGTTCCCGGACGGGTACGGGAACGACTCGAACCGCTCCGTCGCCGGGTCGAACCGCAGGAGCGCGTTCGTCCCGAAGTCGGTGATCCACACCTTGTCCTGCTCGTCGACCCAGACCGCGTACGGTGACGCGGCCGCGCCCGCGGGCAGGTTCCACTCGCGCCACTGCGCGGCGGCGGGGTCGTACAGCGCGAGCTTGCGCGCGTTCGACTCCGTCACCCAGAGGCGCCCGCGCGAATCGGACCACACGCGCCGCGTGCCGGCGTTCCGCGACGGCGGGTCGTAGACGGTGAGCGCCGCCGTGTCGACGTCGATCCGCGCGAGGTAGCCGCCGTCGAGCGAGACGAACCAGACGTCGCCGGCGGGGGTCGTATCGATCCCGTACGGCCCGAAGCCGCGCGGCGCCGGCCACACCTCGACCGTGCCGACGCGCGGGTCGAGCCGGCCGTACCAGCCGCCGTAGCCGGTGAACCAGAGGACGCCGCGCTTGTCGAAGGTGGCGGTGTTCGGCGCCGACTGCGGCGCCGGGATCGGGTACACCGTCACCTGCTCGGTGATCCGGTCGACGCGGACGATCGCATTCAGGCCCTGGTCGGTGATCCACGCGTTCCCGGCCGCGTCGGAGATGACGCCGTGCGGCGACGCGCCGGCGCCGAGCGGGATCTCGTGGTACCGCCCCGTCGCCGGGTTCAGCCGCCCCATCGTGCTGTTGAACTGGCCCGTGTACCAGACGGTGCCGTCCCCGGCGGGCCAGATGTCGTGCGGGTGGACGCCGCGCGGGAGCGACCGGTTGCCGCGGACGTCCCACTCCTGGAACCGCGACGGCGTGCGCGGGCGCAGGAGCGCGTCCCACCCGCCCGCCGCGACGCGGGCGACCGCCGCGCGTGCGCCCGGCTGGAACACGGCCGCGTCGACGCGGCCGAGCCGGACGCCGCGCAGCGCCGCGAGCGTCGCCGGATGGCCGACGAGCACGGTGTTCTTCCCCGCCGGCGGCGCCGCCGCGAGCAGGCGCTCGAGCTGCGCCAGCCGCTGACGCCTCGCCGCGGGGGTCGGCGGGAGCGGGCCGAGCGGTGCGGCGGCGGCGGCGCGCCCGAACAGCGCCTGCGCCGTTCCGCGCGCGACGCAGTCCGGAGCGGCGAGGACGCGGGCGACGGGCGGGGCGTGCCGCGAGACGGCGGCGGACGCGCGCTGGACGCGCGATCCGTCGAGCGCGCAGCCCTTGCCGGTGCCCGCGTGCGCGACGAAGAGGACGTACCCGCCGGCGTGCAGGTCGGGCGGGGACGCGGCTTGTGCCGACGGCAGCGCGAGCGCAGCGGCGACGACGGCAAGGACGAACAGTGATCTCATCAGGGCTCCTCGGAGAATAGAAACGGCGGTTCCGCCACATAATACGGCGAATCCGCCGCTTTGTTAGCGTCCGGGCGTGAAAGCCGCGCTGTTCACGAACCTCCCGATCGCGGCGCACCTCAGCGTGTGGCTCGGGGGACGCGCGCTCGAGGAGCGGGGGATCGACCCGACGGGCTTCCTCTTCCTCGCACACGTCGCCGACCTCGAGCCCGTCTCGCCGACGCGGCTCGCGCAGCTGATCACGATGCGGCGGACCACCGTCCGCGACGGGCTCCAGCAGCTGGAGGAGCGCGGGGCGCTCGAGCGCGTCCCCAGCCCGACCGACCGCCGCTCGCAACTCGTGAGGCTGACGCCGCAGGGGCGGGAGCTGTACGAGCGCGGCTGGAGGGCGCTCGAGGAGGCGGCGGCGGAGATCGAGCTCGAGCTCGATGCGCCGCTCGAGCGGTACCTCGAGGCGCTCGACGAGCTGAGCGACGCGCTCCGCGCGCTCGCTCACACCCCCGGCTGAGCCCGCCGGCTCTGCTAGCGCCTAGCAGCGCACGGCGCGGCTACGCGCCGTGGCACTTCTTGAACTTCTTGCCGCTGCCGCACCAGCAGGGGTCGTTGCGCCCGACCTTCTCCTGGTCGGCGACGACGCGCTGCCTCGGCGCGGTCGCGACGGCCGCGCCGCCGCCGCCCACCGGCGTCATCGACGTCGTCCCGCCCGCGCCCGCGGCGGCGGTGCCCGCGCCCGCCCCGGCCGCCGCGATCGCGTCGGCGCCGGCGAGCGACTCGTGCTGGTACGAGAGGTTCCCGTCGCCGACGGCCTCCGGCTGGAGCTCCGGCGCCTGCTGCGGAGCGAGCTGCGCGTGGAAGAGCGTGACGACGACCTCCTCGCGGATCCCGGCCGAGAGCTCGAGGAACATCAGATGTCCCTCGTGGCGGTACTCGGCGAGCGGGTCCTTCTGCGCCATCGCGCGCAGGTGGATGCCGTCGCGGAGGTACTCCATGTTCTCGAGGTGCTCGCGCCAGCGGCGGTCGACGATCTGGAGGATCACGTACCGCTCCACGTCGCGCATCAGCTCCGGGCCGAGCTCCTGCTCCTTCGCCTCGTACTCCTCGAGGGCGTCGGTGACGTACTCCTCGGTCAGGGACTGGCGGTCGAGGTCGACCTCGTCGCGCAGCTCGTCGGCCGTGATGTCGGAGCCGTAGAAGTCGTGCATCGCCCGCGCGAGCGCGTCGAGGTCCCACTCCTCCGAGTACTCCGCCTCGGTGTGCGCCGAGACGATCCCGGCGATCGCCTCCTCGATCCACTCGCGCACCTGGTCGGACATGTCCTCGCCCTCGAGCACCTGGCGCCGCTGCTCGTAGATCTTCTGGCGCTGGACGTTCATCACGTCGTCGTACTTGAGGACGTTCTTCCGCGCGACGAAGTTCTGCTCCTCGACCTTCTTCTGCGCGCCCTCGATCTGGTTCGAGAGGATCTTCGCCTCCATCGGCTCGTCCTCGGGCACCTTGAAGCGCTCCATGATGTTGAAGATCCGGTCGCCGGCGAAGAGGCGGACGAGGTCGTCCTGCCCGGAGAGGTAGAAGCGCGTCTCGCCGGGGTCGCCCTGGCGGCCCGAGCGTCCGCGGAGCTGGTTGTCGATCCGGCGCGACTCGTGCCGCTCGGTGCCGAGCACGTAGAGGCCGCCGAGCTCCCGCACGTGGTCGTCGATCTTGATGTCGACGCCGCGGCCCGCCATGTTCGTCGCGATCGTGACGGCGCCGCGCTGGCCCGCGTCCTCGATGATCGCCGCCTCCCGCTCGTGCTGCTTCGCGTTGAGGACGTTGTGCGGAATGCCGGAGCGCGTCAGGTGCTGCGACAGGTACTCGGACGTCTCGACCGCGATCGTGCCGACGAGGACCGGCTGCCCCTTCGCGTGGCGCTCCTTGATGTCCTTGACGGCGGCGTTGAACTTCGCGTCCTTCGTCTTGAAGACGAGGTCGTTGCCGTCGAGACGCGCGACCGGCCGGTTCGTCGGGATCTCGACGGCGTGGAGGTTGTAGATCTCGACGAACTCCTTCTCCTCCGTCTTCGCGGTGCCGGTCATGCCGGCGAGCTTCTCGTACAGGCGGAAGTAGTTCTGGAGCGTGATCGTCGCGAGGGTGACGTGCTCCTCCTTGATCGCGACCCCCTCCTTCGCCTCGACCGCCTGGTGGAGGCCCTCCGACCAGCGCCGCCCCTCCATGATCCGGCCGGTGAACTCGTCGACGATCTTCACCTCGTCGTCCTGGATCACGTAGTCGACGTCGCGCTTGTACAGCGACTCGGCCTTCAGCGCCTGGATGAGGTGGTTGACGAGCTGCGCGTGCCGCGGGTCGTAGAGGTTGTCGACGTGGAGCGCGCGCTCGACCGCCTCGATCGCGCCGTGGCCCGGCGAGATCGTCTTCCGCTTCTCGTCGTAGGTGTAGTCGGCGTCGAGGTCGCTCACCTCCGTCCCCTTCGGGACGTCCGACGCGGGAACGCCGCGGAGCCGCTTCACGATCCGCGCGAAGTCGTAGTACAGCTGCGCCGCCGCCTCCGGCTCGCCGGAGATGATCAGCGGCGTCCGCGCCTCGTCGATGAGGATCGAGTCGACCTCGTCGACGATCGCGTACGTGTGGCTGCGCTGGACGAGCGCGTCGAGCGACACCGCCATGTTGTCGCGCAGGTAGTCGAACCCGAACTCGGAGTTCGTCCCGTAGGTGACGTCGCAGGCGTACGCGGCCTTGCGCTCGGCGAAAGGCATCAGGTTCTGGATGAAGCCGACGGTCATGCCGAGCGCCTCGTAGACGGGGCGCGTCCACTCCGCGTCGCGCTTGGCGAGGTAGTCGTTGACGGTGACGAGGTGGACGCCCTTGCCGAGGAGCGCGTTCAGGTAGAGCGGCTGGACGGCGACGAACGTCTTCCCCTCACCGGTCTTCATCTCGGCGATGTCGCCCTCGTGGAGGACGATGCCGCCCATCAGCTGCACGTCGAAGAGGCGGACGCCCATCGTCCGCTTGAACGCCTCGCGGACGGCGGCGAACGCCTCGAAGACGAGCTGGTCGAGCTCCTCGCCGTTGTCGAGCCGCTGCCGGAACTCCGCGGTCTTCCCGCGCAGCTCCTCGTCGGAGAGGCGCTCGAAGTCCGGTTCGAGCTCGCCGACGTACGCCGCCTGCGCGGCGAGCCGCTTGAGGCGCCGCCCCTCGCTGAACCGCAGGACCTTCTCGAGGGGGCCGAGCTCGAGGTTCGCGGGCATCGCCGTAGAGTAGCCGCTCGCGGTCGTCCCAGAACCTCGCGCGGGCGCGCTTCACAGACCCCTAACGAGGCGGCGGAGCGGCGCCTCAGAGCGGCGTGATCGACACCTCCCACAGCGCGCCGTCGATGCGTTCGGCGCGGACGACGTAGTCGCGGAACCGCCGCTCCTCGGCGGACCGCTTCAGCGTCCGGACGGAGCGGAAGAGCGCCGCGTCGTTGCCGGCGACCGAGCCGCCGCCGTGCGTCCGCAGCGACTCGGAGCCGCCGCGGACGACGAGCTCGAGCTCCTCGCCCTCGACGTCCTCGAGCTCGACGAGCTCGATCCGCCGCGCGCCGAGCGACCACAGCGCCTCGCCCTTGCGGACGGCGTGGACGCGGTACGGCGGCGCCAGCGCGCCCTCGAAGGCCGCCAGCATCGACTCCGGCACGTCCTCCTCGCCTTCGACCACGACGAGCTCCTCGTCGACGACGACGAAGTCGAGCTCGCCGACGGGCGGCCCCGGCTCCTCGGTCGTCCGGACGGCGTCCCACTCGCGGGCGCGGTGGCCGCCCTCGAGCGCGGGCGCGATACGCGGCGGCACCGGCTCGAGCACCTCCGGCTCGCGGCGGCCGGCGTGCGGGTCGTCGCGCCCCCGCCAGTCGAGCCCTCCGTCCGACGCGAGCCGCTCGTGCAGCGGGCGGCGCTCGCGCCGGAACGGCACCGCTAGACCACCTGGGGCTCGATCAGCCCGTAGCCGCCGCCCTTGCGCCGGTAGACGACGTTGACGTCGCTCGAGTCCGCGTTCTGGAAGACGAAGAAGTCGTGGCCGACGAGCTCGAGCTGGAGCACCGCCTCCTCGGCGGTCATCGGCTTGATCGTGAACTGCTTCGTCTTGACGATCTGGGGCTCGGCGTCCGTCTCGGGCATGGCGTTCGCTCCTCCGGCGTCGTCGTGGCTCTGGCCGCGGTTCCGCGGGTTGCGGCGTTCTCGGTAGTGCTTCACCTGGCGCAGCAGCTTCTCCGTCAGCTGGTCGATCGACGCGCGCATGTCGGTCGACGCCTCCCGCGCGCGGAGGACCGGTCCCTTCGTCCAGATCGTCGCCTCCGCGACCTGGTTCGCCGCGATCGAGGGGTTGCGCTCGACCGCCAGCTCGAGCTCCACCTGCGTCGCGTCGTTCAGCTGAGGCTCGAGCTTCGCCAGCTTCTGCTCCGCGTAGCTGCGGATCGACTCGCTGACCTCGAGGTTCTTGCCCTTCACCTGAAGTCGCATCGGTCGCCTCCTTCCGGGAAGAGCCCTGAATCTAACGCGCGCGCGGAGGTGCCGCGTCCCTCACGCGAGCCTGATCGTCCGCGCGAACGTGACGACCTCGACGCGCGCCGCGCCCGCGCGCCGCAGCGCGCTCGCGGCGGCGTGCGCGGTCGCGCCGGTCGTGTAGACGTCGTCGACGAGCGCGATCGCGCGTGGCGGGCGGCGCACGGCGGTGAACGCGCCGCTGACGTTGCGGCGGCGCTCGGGGAGCGAGAGCCCCCGCTGACGGGGTGCGCCGCGCTCGCGGCGCAGCAGCGGCTCCACGGGGAGCTCCCACCTCGCGCCGAGCGCGGCCGCGAGGCCGTCCGCCGGGTGGTGCCCGCGGCGCAGCGTCCGCTCGCGGTCCGGCGGGATCGCGGCGAGGGCGGCGACCGGCGGCGGCGCGACCGCCTCGGCGACGACGTCGGCGACGGGCTCGGCGAGGCGGCGCAGGCCGCGCTCCTTCCACGCCGCGACGACCTGTCTCACGGCGCCGTCGTACGCGACCGCGGCGCGCGCGTGCGCGAACGCGAGCCGGCGGCCCGCGCACTCCCGGCAGCGCGCGACCGGCCACGCCGTCGGCGCGCCGCAGCGGTCGCAGAGCGGCGCGCGGAGCCGCCGCGCCGACGCGAGGCAGTCGCCGCACGCCTGCGCGCCGGGTGCGCCGCACGCGACGCACCGCTGCGGCAGGAGCAGGTCGAGCACGCACCCGAGGGTACGACCCGGTTCGTGACGGAACCGTGCCTAGTCGAGCACGTACTCGTCGCGCTCCGGAAGCCCCTGTCGCCGCCGCAGCCGGTTGTCGGCCTCGAGCAGCTGCCCGCGGTCGCCGATGTCGAGCCAGGCGCCGTCGCCGACGTACCCGTAGACGGGCGCGCGCGGGCAGAGCCACGCGAGGAACCGCCCTGGCTGGTCGGGCGCGTTCCCCTCGGCGAGGTACGTCTCGACGAGGCGGACGTGCTCGCGGTGGAAGACGTAGGTCGCCGTCCCGACGAGCGTGGTCGCGGGATCCTCCGGCTTCTCGACGAACGAGACGATCCGGCCGTCGTCGTCGAGCTCGACGATCGAGTACTGCTTCGCGAGCTCGAGGTCGCCGACGTCGTGGAGCGCGACGACGCTCGCCGTCCCCTTCGAGCGCCAGAAGTCGACCTCGTCGCGGAGGCTGAAGTCGAAGAGGTTGTCGCCCGCGACGACGATCAGGTCGTCCGCGTCCAGCCCGGCACGCTCGCTCACGAAGCGGAGGTCGCCGATCGCACCCAGGCGGTCCTCGTTGCTGGTGGTGCCGTCGTCGTGGACGACGACGCGGTCGCGGCCGCGCGCCCACTCCTCGAACGCGGAGGCGAAGCGGCTGTTCGTGACCACGTGGATCGCGCGGACGTCCGGCACGTCGGAGATCGCGTCGACGATGTAGTCGATCATCGGCCGGCCGCCGACGGGCAGGAGCGGCTTCGCCACCGTGTCCGTGAGCGGACGCAGCCGCGTCGCGTACCCCGCCGCGAGGACGAGTGCGTTCACGCCGCCGCCCCCGCGCCGAGCGACGAGGCGTACGGCGCGCGGTGGACTCCGTCCTCGGTCACGATCGCGGCGATAAGGTCGGCGGGAGTCACGTCGAACGCAGGATTGCGCGCGGGGAAGTGCTCCGAAACCTCCGCGGCGTCGCGCTCCTCGATCGGGATGGCCGCCCCCGACGGCGTCGCGAGGTCGACGGTCGACGTCGGCGCGACGACGTAGAGCGGGATCCGGTGGTGCGCCGCGAGCACCGCGAGCGCGTACGTCCCGATCTTGTTCGCCGTGTCGCCGTTCGCGGCGATGCGGTCGGCGCCGGTGACGACGCAGTCGACCTCGCCGGCCGCCATCAGCGACGCGGCGGCGGCATCGGCGATCACCGTGTGCGGGATTCCGAGCGAGGCGAGCTCCCACGCGGTCAGGCGGCTCCCCTGGAGCAGCGGCCGCGTCTCGTCGACGAACACGTGGCGGACGAGATCGTCCTCCCAGGCGCGCCGGATCGCGCCGACGGCCGTGCCGTACCCGGCGGTGGCGAGCGCGCCGGCGTTGCAGTGCGTGAGCGCGCGCGTCCCGGGTGCGAACAGCGCGAGCGCGTGCTCGGCCATCCGGCGACAGCGCTCGACCTCGAGACGGTGCAGCTCCCGCGCCCGCTCCGGCGTCGGGTCGTCGCGCAGCTGCTCGAGCGCCCAGACGAGGTTCGCGGCGGTCGGCCGCGCCGCGGCGAGCGTGCGCGCCGCCTCGTCGACGTCCTCGCCGCGGCCGGCGGCGAGCGCGAGCCCGTACGCGGCCGCGACGCCGATCGAGGGCGCACCGCGGACGGCGAGCGTGCGGATCGCGTCGGCGACCTCGGCGGAGGAGCGGCAGACGAGCTCGACCTCCTCGTCGGGAAGCCGGCGCTGGTCGAGGAAGACGACGCGGTCGTCCTCGAGCCGCAGGATCCGCTCCGGGTCGATCTCTCCGGTCACGGGGCGAGCCGCCGGCGGCCGCACCCACTCACCCCCCACCCTCCCAAGGGGGTAGTGCTGAGGGTACGGGCGGCGGGCGCGCGCGTCTGTGCCGATTTCGTGCCGATTCTGCGACGCGCGCGCCCGCCGGGGCGCGTGGTGGCTACGTGCCCTCGTCCCACGAGGCCAGGTACTTCGCCTGCTCCTCGGTGAGGCGGTCGATGTCGATGCCCATCGTCGCGAGCTTGAGGCGCGCGATCTCCTCGTCGATCTCGCGCGGGACGTCGTAGACCTTCCGCTCGAGCTCGGCCGCGTTGGCGATCGCGTACTCGGCCGCGAGCGCCTGGTTCGCGAAGGACATGTCCATCACGAGCGCGGGATGGCCCTCCGCCGCCGCGAGGTTGACGAGCCGCCCGTCGGCGATCAGGTACAGGCGCCGCCCGTCCGCGAGCGTGAACTCCTCGACGAACTCGCGCGCGTGGCGCGTCTCGGACGCGAGGGAGCGCAGCGCCGGGATGTCGATCTCGACGTTGAAGTGCCCGGTGTTGGCGAGGATCGCGCCGTCCTTCATCCGCTCCATCGACTCGCGCGTGAGCACCGACTTGTCGCCCGTCGCGGTGCAGAAGACGTCGCCGACCTCGGCCGCCTGCGCCATCGGCAGCACCTCGAACCCGTCCATCGCCGCCTCGAGCGCGCGGAGCGGATCCACCTCCGTCACGATCACGTGCGCGCCCATGCCCTTCGCGCGCATCGCCACGCCCTTGCCGACCCAGCCGTAGCCGGCGACGACGAACCGCTTGCCGGCGATGAGGACGTTCGTCGCGCGGATGATCCCGTCGATGGTCGACTGCCCCGTCCCGTAGCGGTTGTCGAACATGTGCTTCGTCTGCGCCTCGTTGACGGCGATCACGGGGAAGCCGAGGGCGCCGTCCCGTTCGAGCGCCTTCAGCCGGATCACGCCGGTCGTCGTCTCCTCCGTCCCCGCGATGATGTCGCCGAGCTGCTCGCGGCGCGCCGAGTGGAGGACGCCGATCACGTCGGCGCCGTCGTCCATCGTCAGGTGCGGCTTGTGGTCCACGGCCGCCTCGATGTGCTGGTAGTACGTGTCGTTGTCCTCGCCCTTGATCGCGAAGACGGAGATGTCGAACGCGTCGACGAGCGCCGCGGCGACGTCGTCCTGCGTCGAGAGCGGGTTCGACGCGCAGAGGACGACGTCCGCGCCGCCGGCCTTCAGCGTCCGGGCGAGGTTCGCCGTCTCGGTCGTGACGTGCAGGCACGCGGCGACGCGGTAGCCGGCGAGCGGCTGCTCGCGCTCGAACCGCTCGCGGATCGCGGCGAGCACCGGCATCTGCCGGTCGGCCCACTCGATCCGGCGCACGCCCTCGGAGGCGAGGCCGAGGTCCTTGACGTCGTAGCGCTTCGTGGTTGCCATGTCTTCTCCAGTCGGTCGATCGGCAGGGGCGAGATCTCAGGCGGCGAGGAGCCGCTCGTGCTTGCGCTGCTCCCAGTCGAGCGCGTCGATGCCGGCGCCGGTGAGCCAGCCGGACACCTCCGCCCGCAGCTCCGGCTCGCGGCGGAGCCGCGCGGCGAACGCGATCTCCGCCAGCTCGACGCCGTAGCGGGAGCGGAGCCGCCGGAGCGACGTCAGCTGGTTCAGCTCGCGGAGCCCGTACGCGCGGTACCCGGACGGGGTGCGGCGGGGGACGACGAGGCCGGTGCGCTCGAGGTACCGCAGCATCCGCGCCGACCACCCCGTCTGCGCGGCTGCCTCGCTGACGGTCAGCGCCTGCACGCGCCGACCTTAACACAAGCGTGTGAAGCTTCGTCAGCCGCCGCTGCGGCCGTAGCGGTCCTCGAGCCGGACCACGTCCTCGAGGTGCGGCGTCGAGACCTCGAGGATCAGCGTGTCGTCGATCGCCGTCACGCGGTGGACCGTCCCCGGCGGGTAGCGGAACGCGGCCCCGGGGCCGACCACCTCGGTGTTGAGCACGGCGTCGCCGACCTCCCCCAGCTCGAGCTTCGCCCGCCCCTCCTGGACGTACCACGACTCGTCCTTCTCGCGGTGGAACTGGAGGCTGAGCGACTCGCCCGCGCGGACGAAGAGGAGCTTGCCGCAGTACGCGTCGCTGAGCGCCCACACGAGCTCCCACCCCCACGGCTTCTCGATCCGCCGGGGCTCGAACGAGAAGCGGTCGAGTCCTTCGAAGTTCACCGAGTCGAGGTCGGTCGGCACCCGCCGATCCTACGCCTGTCGCGCGGCGAAGTGCTCCTCTGCCCGTCGCAGGTCCTTCGGCGTGTTCACCGTCAGCCAGAGCCCCTCGTGCCGGAACGCGGCGAGCCGCCCTTCCGCCGCGAGCTCGGGGAAGGTCGAGGTCTCGTGGTCGCCGCGCTCGGGCAGCCGGCGGAGCGCCTCGTCGTCGAGCACGTAGCAGCCGACGTTGACCCAGAACGGGAGCCGCGGCGCCTCGCGGAACCCCGTGACGAAGTCGCCCTCGTCGACGTCGACGACGCCGAACGCGGACACCATCGGCGCGACCGCGATCGTCGCCGCGGCGCCCGACGCCGCGTGGCGCTCGAGGAGCGTCACCAGATCGAGGTCGAGCAGCTCGTCGCCGTTCAGCGCGTACAGCGGGCCGGAGTCGCTGCGCCGGCTCGCCGCGAAGCGGAGCCCGCCGCCGCGGCCGAGCGGCTCGTCCTCGGGCGCCGTCACGATCTCCGCTCCGAGCCCGTCGAGCTCCTCCTCGAACAGCTGCTCGCGTCCGGCGGCGCAGCTCACGATCACGCGGTCGACGCCGGCGTCGACGAGCCACTCCACCTGGTGCGCCGCGAGCGGCCGTCCGGCGACCCGCACGAGCGCCTTCGGGAGCCCCTGGGCGGCGGCGCCGAGCCGCTCGCCCTTGCCGCCGGCGAGCAGGATCGCCTCCATCAGCGCGCCTCGAGGACGCCCTCGGCCGGCGCCGCCTGCTCGGCGCGGCGCCCGATGCCCTCGTACGCGAAGCCCGCCTCGACGACCGCGGCGGGATCGAGCATGTTGCGCCCGTCGACGATCAGCGGCCGGCGCATCGTCTCGCGCGTCTCGGCGCTCGCGATCCCCTGCAGCTGCGGCCACTCGGTGACGATCACCGCCGCGTCGGCGTCGCGCACCGCCTCGAGCGGCGTCGCGCAGATCTCGACGCCGGGGAGGACGTCCGCCGCGTCCGCGACCGGGTCCCAGCCGCGGACGGTCGCGCCCTCGGCGAGCAGCCGGTTCGCGAGGACGATGCTCGGCGCCTCCCGCATGTCGTCCGTGTTCGGCTTGAACGCGAGCCCGAGCAGCGCGATCGTCTTCCCGCGCAGCGAGCCGAGATGGTCGGCGAGCTTCCCGACGACCCGCCGCTTCTGCAGCTCGTTGACCTCGATCACGGCCGCGAGCAGCTGGAAGTGGTACCCCGAGTTCGCCGCGAGCTGCTTCAGCGCGGTCGCGTCCTTGGGGAAGCAGCTACCGCCGTAGCCGATCCCGGCGCGCAGGAAGTGCGGCCCGAGGCGCCGGTCGAGGCCGACGCCCTCGGCGACCTTCGTGACGTCGGCGCCGACGCGCTCGCACACGTTCGCGATCTCGTTGATGAAGCTGATCCGCGTCATCAGGAACGCGTTCGAGGCGAGCTTGACCATCTCGGCGGAGGCGACGTCCGTCCGCACCACCGGCGCGTCGATGCCCGCATGGAGCCGCTCGACGGCGTCGCCGTGCTCCGGCACGTCGGAGCCGATGACGATCCGGTCCGGGTGCATGAAGTCGCGGACGGCCGTCCCCTCCGCGGTGAACTCCGGGTTCGAGACGTAGCCGACGTCCTCGAGCCCGCGCGCGTCGAGCGCGGCGCGGACCTTGTCTCCCGTCCCGACGGGGACGGTGCTCTTCATCACGACGATCGCGTCGGTGTCGTCCGGCAGCTCGTCGATCACCGTCCAGACGGCGGAGAGGTCGGCGTCGCCCGACGGCGTCGGCGGCGTCCCCACCGCGACGTAGACGAACTCGGCGCCGTCGAGCGCCTCCCCGACGTCGAGCGTGAACTCGATCCGCTCCCGGTTGCGCGACAGGACGTCGTCGAGCCCGGGCTCGTAGATCGGCACCTCGCCGCGGCGGAGCTGCTCGATCCGCGCGGGGACGACGTCGCGGACGACGACGCGGTGGCCGAGCTCGGCGAAGCAGGCGCCGGTGACGAGGCCCACGTAGCCGCCGCCGAAGATCGCGATCCGTGCCGGAGCGGGTGCGGACACGCGGCGGAGCCTACCCGTCGAGGGGCTTCAGCCCCTGCGCGATCTCGAGCATCGTCTCGTTCGAGAGCGCGTTGCGGAGCGTGTTCACGACCCAGTAGGTCGTGCGGTTCTCGCGCAGGACGACCATCTGCAGCCGCGGCCCGACGTAGTGGAGGTCGTACGTCCGCCCCTTCAGCGTCACCTTCCGCGTCGGCCCCTTCAGCGCGGGCGCCTGCGGCCACCGCACCATCTGGATCCCCCAGTAGTCGCTCGCGCCCGTCGCGAAGGTGAAGCGCACGGTCTTGCGGCCGGCGATCTCGTAGACGCGCAGCGGCGTGTCGGCCGCCGGCGTCGACGTCTCCTCGAGCACCGTCGGCACGAGCACCGGGAACGGCACCTGCTTCTGCGCCTCCCGCGCGAGCGGCTCGGTCACGTCGCGCCGCTCCGCCACCTGCGGGTCCTGCCGCTGCGGCGTCTTGTCGACCGGCGCCGGCGCGAGCGTGCCCCCGAACTGCTGCCCGATCACGACCGTCACCATCGCCTCGCCGGCGCGGTCGCGGAGGTGCGGGTCGAACGGCAGCGGCTCGACGTCGGCCTCGCCGACGAGCGGCTCGATCGCGCGCGCTGCCGCCTCCGCGCCCTCCTCGTCGGGCGCGAAGTAGACCTTGCTGCGGAAGTAGTCGTGGCTCGGCGCGTCGGCGGCGAGGCCGTTCGGCGGGTCGAGCGTCACGTAGCCGCGCTCGCGGAACTGCCAGGACGTGTCCGCCGCGGCGCCCGGTACGCCGTTCCCGTTGAGGACGACGAGCGTCGTCTCGGCGGGCGGCGGCGCCTGCGGCTTCTTCGGCTTCAGCCCGAGCGCGGTCACCGTCGCCTTCTCCCCCGCCTCGACGTCCGGGTTGACGAACTCGTTCACGGCGGCGCTGATCGCCGCCGGCGGGGCGCTGAGGTCGAAGTTGTCGTGCTCCTGCAGCTCCTCCACCTTGCTCTGGAAGAAGCGCCCGTTCGGCAGCTGGTGGAGGAAGAGCCCGTACGAGAGCAGCGTCCGCACCGAGAGCGGCCCGCCCGCCTGCCCCACCTCGACGTTCGACGTGACGATCCGGAGGATGCTCGGCAGGCTCGTGACGGAGAAGTTCGCCGCCACCTGCGCGCGGAACGACTTCACGAACAGCTGCTGCCGCGCGATCCGGAAGAGGTCCGAGTCGGTGTGCCGGTAGCGGACGAAGTCGAGCGCCTGCTGGCCGTTCAGCTTCTGGTAGCCCGGCTGGAGGTCGATCGACGCGTAGCCGGTCGCGCCAGCGCTGTTGTCGTTGAAGTAGCGGCGGTCGACGTCGATCCACACGCCGCCGAGGTTCGCCACGACCTGCGTGAAGCCGCGGAAGTTGACGGTGACGAGGTAGTTGACCGGCAGCCCGGTGAGCGCGCGCACCGTCTCGAGCGCGCCGCGCGTGCCGCAGTCCTCGTACGCGGCGTTGATCCGCGCCACCCGGGGCGCCTCGCCGGGGCAGCGGATCTCGACGACGAGGTCGCGCGGGAACGAGAGCATCGAGACCGCGTTCTTCAGCGGATCGGCTCGGAGGAGCATCATCGTGTCGGAGCGCGTGCCGATCCCCGCCTCCTCGTCGCCGGCGCGGCGGTCGTAGCCGATCACGAGGGCGATCGCCGGCTGGCCGGGCAGCGCGATGTCGAGTTCCTCCGCGGCGAGCCGCACCTCGGGCGTCTGCGCGCTCACCTCCTCGACGGCGTCGTGCACGTACAGGTACGCGCCGCCCGCGACGCCGGCGCCC
Organism: Gaiellaceae bacterium; assembly: GCA_035540835.1. Taxonomy (GTDB): domain Bacteria; phylum Actinomycetota; class Thermoleophilia; order Gaiellales; family Gaiellaceae; genus DATLFU01. The sequence goes on along the minus strand of DATLFU010000059.1, from coordinate 40,823 downwards.
GCGGTGAGCGCCGCGACGAGCACCCACGCGAACGCGCGCGCGAGGATCCCCCCGACGCTCCTCCGCGGCGGCGGCGGCTGGCGGTACCGCGTCACCGGCGGGGACGCGACGACGGTCTCGGGGGGCAGCACCGCGCGGCCGTTGCCGTTGAAGGCCGCGCCGCGGCCGTAGCCTCTCTTGAGCGTCGTCTTCATCGGGGCCCCAAACACCGAGAACGCCAAAGGCGTCCTCGGCACCTCAGGATAGCCGAGCCACCGGCGGGACTCCATCCGCCGGACGGGGGTCGTACGCGAGGTTCGGGGAGAGCCACCGCTCCGCCTCCGTCACCTCGATCTCCTTGCGCGCCGCGTAGTCCTCGACCTGGTCGCGTGCGATCCTCCCGACCGCGAAGTACCGCGAGGCAGGGTGCGCGAAGAGGAGGCCCCCGACGGATGCCGCCGGGAGGGTGGCGCAGCTCTCCGTCAACGACATCCCGAGCGCGTCCGCACCGAGCAGCTCGAAGAGCTTCGGCTTCTCGCTGTGGTCGGGACAGGCGGGGTAGCCGAACGCCGGCCGGATGCCGCGGAAGCGCTCCGCCAGCAGCTCCTCCGGCGACGCGGTCGGCCCCGACTCGTACCAGTCGCGCCGCGCCCGCTCGTGGAGCCACTCCGCGAACGCCTCCGCCAGCCGGTCGGCGAGGGCCTTCGCCATGATCGCGCGGTAGTCGTCGTGCTCCGCCTCGAACCGCGCCGCGAGCTCGTCGGCACCGTGGATCGAGACGGCGAACGCGCCGAGGTGGTCGCCGCCGGGCGCGACGAGGTCCGCGAGGCACCGGTTCGGGCGCGAGTCCCCGTAGGCGGCCTGCTGGCGCAGGAAGCAGAAGCGCGTGCCGTCGGCGAGGAGGACGTCGTCGCCGTCGGCGCGCGCGGGCCAGAAGCCGTACGCGCCGCGCGCCGCGAAGGCCTCGCCCGCGACGATCTCGTCCAGCAGCTCCTGCGCGTCGTCGTACAGGGCGCGCGCCTCCGGGCGCTCGAGGATCGCCGGGAACTTCCCCTTCAGCTCCCACGCGTGGAAGAAGAACTGCCAGTCGACGTACGGTCGCAGCTCCGCCAGCTCGGGCTCGGCGGTGCGGGCGCCGGTGAACGCGGGCACCGGGAGGTCGTCGTACGCGAGCCGCTCCCGGTTGGCGCGCGCGTCGGCGAGCGGGAGCAGCGGCTTGCGGTCGCGCTCGGCGTGCTGCTCCCGCAGGCGCTCCTGCAGCTCGCGGTTCTCCGCGTCCAGGCGCCGGCGCCGGTCCGGATCGAGGAGGTCCGAGACGACGCCGACGACGCGCGACGCGTCGAGCACGTGCACGCACGGGCCGCCGTACGCCGGCGCGATCCGCACGGCCGTGTGCTGCTTCGACGTCGTCGCGCCGCCGATCAGGAGCGGCACGTCGAGGCCGCGGCGCTCCATCTCCGCCGCCACGCCCACCATCTCGTCGAGCGACGGCGTGATCAGCCCCGAGAGGCCGACGACGTCGCACCCCTCCGCGGCCGCCGTGTCGAGGATCCGGTCGGCCGGCACCATCACGCCCAGGTCGACGACCTCGTAGTTGTTGCAGCCGAGGACGACGCCGACGATGTTCTTGCCGATGTCGTGGACGTCGCCCTTGACGGTCGCGAGCAGCACCTTCCCCTGCGCCTGCGGTCCCGCGCCGTCGCCTCCCGCCGCCCGCCGCTCGGCCTCCATGAACGGCTCGAGGTACGCGACGGCGCGCTTCATCGCACGGGCGCTCTTCACGACCTGCGGCAGGAACATCTTGCCCGCGCCGAAGAGGTCTCCGACGACCTTCATCCCGTCCATCAGCGGCCCCTCGATCACGTCGAGCGGCCGCGGCAGCAGCCGCCGCGCCTCCTCGACGTCCTCCTCGATCCAGTCGACGATGCCGTGGACGAGCGCGTGCGCGAGCCGCTCCTCGACGGGCGCGTCACGCCACGAGAGGTCGAGCTCCCGCCGCGTGCCCTCGCCCTGGACGCGCCCCGCGAGCTCGACGAGCCGCTCGGTCGCGTCGGGGCGGCGGTTCCAGATCACGTCCTCGACGTGCTCGAGGAGCTCCGGGTCGATGTCCTCGTAGACGACGAGCTGCCCGGCGTTGACGATCCCCATGTCGAGCCCCGCCCGGATCGCGTGGAGGAGGAACGCCGAGTGCATCGCCTCGCGGACGACGTCGTTGCCGCGGAAGCTGAACGACAGGTTCGAGATCCCGCCGGAGACGCGCGCGCCCGGGCACCGCTCCTTGATCAGCGGGATCGCCTCGATGAACGCCTTCGCGTAATCCGCGTGCTCCTCGATCCCCGTCGCGACGGCGAGGACGTTCGGGTCGAAGACGACGTCCTCGGGCGGGAACCCCGCGCGGGCGACGAGCAGGTCGTACGCGCGCGCGCAGATCTCGACCTTGCGCTCGACGGTGTCCGCCTGGCCCTGCTCGTCGAACGCCATCACGACGGCGCCGGCGCCGTAGCGGCGGATCGTCCGCGCCTGGTCGAGGAACGCCTCCTCCCCCTCCTTGAGGCTGATCGAGTTGACGATCGCCTTCCCCTGGACGCACTTCAGGCCGGCCTCGAGCACCGACCAGCGCGAGCTGTCGACCATGATCGGGAGCCGCGCGACCTCCGGCTCGGTCGCGATCACGTTCAGGAACGTCGTCATCGCCTGCTCCGCGTCCAGCAGGTCGGCGTCCATGTTCACGTCGAGGACGTTCGCGCCGCCGCGAACCTGCTCGAGCGCCACGTCGACGGCGCCCTGGAAGTCTCCGGCCTCGACCAGGCGCCGGAAGCGAGCGGAGCCCGTCACGTTCGTCCGCTCGCCGACCATCACGAAGCCGGTGTAGGGTCCGATCTCGAACGTCTCGAGGCCGGCGAACCGCGTCGTCCGCCGCCGCTCGGGCGGGCGCCGCGGCGGCAGCCCGCGCACCGCCTCGACGATCGCGCGCGTGTGCTCCGGCGTCGTCCCGCAGCAGCCGCCGACGACGTTGAGGAGGCCCTGCTCCGCGAACTCCCGCAGCAGCCGGCTCGTGTCGTGCGGGAGCTCGTCGTAGCCGCCGAACGCGTTCGGGAGGCCGGCGTTCGGGTGGCAGCTCGTGTACGCGTGCGCGAGCCGCGCGAGCTCGGCGACGTGCGGGCGCATCTGCTCGGCGCCGAGCGAGCAGTTCACGCCGACGAGGAGCGGGTCCGCGTGCTCGACGGACGTCCAGAAGGCGTCGATCGTCTGCCCCGAGAGCGTACGGCCGGAGAGGTCGACGATCGTCCCGGAGAGCCAGAGCGGCAGGTCGGGCGCCTCGTCGAGGGCGGCGGCGATCGCCGCCTTGCAGTTGAGCGTGTCGAAGATCGTCTCGACGAGCAGCACGTCGACCCCGCCCTCGCGCAGCGCGCGGATCTGCTCCGCGTACGCGGCATAGACGTCGTCGAACGTCGCCGCGCGGTAGCCGGGGTCGTCGACGCGCGGCGAGAGCGAGAGCGCGACGTTGAGCGGCCCGATCGACCCGGCGACGAAGCGGCCGCCGGCCTCGTCGGCGGCCTGCCGCGCGAGCCGCGCGCCGGCGACGTTGAGGTCGTGCACGGCGTCCTCCAGGCCGTAGTCCGCCTGGCCGATGCGCGTCGCCGTGAACGTGTTCGTCGTCGTGATGTCGGCGCCGGCCGCGAGGTACGCGCGGTGGACGTCGAGGATCACGTCCGGCCGCGTCAGGTTCAGGACGTCCGGGTCGCCGGTGACGTCGTGCGGGTGGTCGCGGAAGCGCTCGCCCCGGTAGTCGTCGGGGGTGAGGCCGCGCCCCTGGAGCATCGTGCCCCAGGCGCCGTCGAGCACGAGGATCCGCTCGCGTAACAGCTCCTCGAGACGGTCCCTGACGCTCATCGTCCTCCCTGCCGCGACTGCTCCTGCCGAAAGAGGTCCGGAGCCGGCGAGGGCTCTCGGCTCTTTAGGCGTTTTTTCTCCTGGTCGCCAAGCTGCCGTTCAAAGCTCTCCAGGTGCGTCAAGCCTAGCGGACGCCTCCGCGGTGCCGGAGCCGCGCCGCCGGGGGGCGCCAGTCACTCGCTCGGGATGAGGATCCAGAGCGCGACGTAGAGCACGATCTGCGGCCCCGGCAGGGCGAGCGACGCGACGAACAGCACGCGGACGAGCGTGCGCGAGAGGCCGAAGCGGTCGGCGATGCCGGCCGCGACGCCCGCGATCATGCGGCCCCGGCGCGGGCGGACGAGTCGCGTGCTGCGGCCCGCCGGCACGTCCTACCCGGCGGGCCGGCCGAGCACGGCGAGCTGGTTCTCCGCGTGCCGGATCTGCTGCTGGAGCTGCCAGCGGTCGGCGTCGGACTCGCCGGCCTCCACCCGCTCGAGCTCGGCCCGCGCCTCCTCGAGCTGCCGCTGCGCGCGCGCCTCGTCGATCTCGTCGGCGGCGATCGCATCGTCGACGAGGGCGAGCGCGCGGTCGAGCTCCACTTTGAAGAAGCCCGCCCCGGTCGCGAACTCGCGCACCTCCTCGCGCGCGCGGTCGACGTAGATCCGCGTCGACCCGGCCTTCAGCGTCGCCACGAGCGGCGCATGCCGCGAGAGCACGCCGATGTCGCCGTCGACGCCGGGCACGACGATCATCTCCGCGTCTCCCTCCCACGCCGCGCCCTCCGGCGTGACGAGGGAGACGTCGAACCTGTGCGTCTCCTCCGCCACGTCAGGCCGCCGCGGCCTCGGTCTGCTTCGCCTTCGCGACCGCCTGCTCGATCGTGCCGACCATGTAGAAGGCCTGCTCCGGGAGGTCGTCGTGCTTGCCGTCGATGATCTCCTGGAAGCCCTTGATCGTGTCCTCGAGCTTCACGTACTCGCCCGGCGTGCCGGTGAACTGCTCGGCGACGAAGTTCGGCTGCGAGAGGAACCGCTGCACCTTCCGCGCCCGCGCGACGACGAGCTTGTCCTCGTCGGTGAGCTCGTCGATCCCGAGGATGGCGATGATGTCCTGCAGGTCCTTGTAGCGCTGCAGGATCTCCTGCACGCGGGTCGTCGTCTCGTAGTGCTCGTCGGAGACGATCCCCGGCGAGAGCGCGCGCGAGGTCGAGTCGAGCGGGTCGACCGCCGGGTAGATCCCCTGCTCCACGAGCGTGCGCGTGAGGACGACGGAGGAGTCGAGGTGCGCGAACGTGTTCGCGGGGGCCGGGTCGGTGAGGTCGTCCGCGGGGACGTAGATCGCCTGCACCGAGGTGACGGAGCCCGTCTGGGTCGAGGTGATCCGCTCCTGCAGCTGCCCCATCTCGGTGGCGAGCGTCGGCTGGTAGCCGACGGCGCTCGGCATCCGCCCGAGCAGCGCCGAGACCTCGGAGCCCGCCTGGACGAAGCGGAAGATGTTGTCGATGAAGAGGAGCACGTCCTGACCCTGGTCGCGGAAGTACTCCGCCATCGTCAGGCCGGAGAGGCCGACGCGCAGGCGCGCGCCCGGCGGCTCGTTCATCTGGCCGTAGACGAGCGCGACCTTGTCGATCACGCCCGACTCCTCCATCTCGAGGAAGAGGTCGTTGCCCTCGCGCGTCCGCTCGCCGACGCCCGTGAACACGGAGACGCCGCCGTGCTGCTGCGCGACGTTGTGGATCAGCTCCTGGATGAGCACCGTCTTGCCGAGGCCGGCGCCGCCGAAGAGGCCGACCTTCCCGCCGCGGATGAACGGCGCGATCAGGTCGATGACCTTCAGCCCCGTCTCGAAGATCTCCGTCGTCGGGGAGAGGTCGCGGAAGCTCGGCGGGTCGCGATGGATCGGCCACCGCTCGCCCGTCGCGTGCTCGCGGTTGTCGACGGGCTCGCCGAGGACGTTCCAGATGCGGCCGAGGGTCTGGTCGCCGACGGGGACCGAGATCGGCGCGCCCGTGTCGACGACGTCGAGGCCGCGCGCCAGGCCGTCGGTCGAGTCCATCGCCACCGCGCGGACGCGATCGTCGCCGAGGTGCTGCTGCACCTCCGCGATCAGCGTCCGCGGCGCGACGCCGTCGCGCGCCGGCAGGTCGATGCGGAGCGCGCTGTAGATCTCCGGCAGCGCGCCGGTGAAGACGGCGTCGATCACGACGCCCCTGATCTCGATCAGCTTGCCGACGTTCTGCGTGCGGCCGTTCGTCTGTGTCTCGGACATCTCTCTCCGTCGGAAAAAGGTGGCGCCGGGCGCGAGTCGCCGGCCGGAGGCTCCAGTCTATCGAGGCGCCGCGAGGCGTTGCCGCTACTCTCCGTGCGTGCTCGGCCGCCTCGCATCCGTCCTCGTCGTCGTGTTGCTCGCGGTCGCCGCGGCGGGCTGCGGCTCGACCAGCCGCGAGGATTTCGAGGCGCAGGTGCGCGACAGCCGCGACCGCACCGACGCCGCGCTCGCGAACATCGCGACGGCGCAGACGTGGGACGAGCTGCTGCTGCGGATCCGCGCCGCCTCCGACCAGATCGGGTCCGCGGCCGACGACCTCGAGGAGGTCGGCGCGCCGGACGGCCTCGAGGAGGAGGCGGAGGAGCTCGTGACGTCGCTGCGTGGGCTCTCCGAGGAGGTCGGGAATACGGCGACCGCCCTCGAGGAGGAGCCGACGTTCCAGGAGGCGCCGGTGTCCGCGCTCGAGTTCGCGTTCTGGGACCGCACGCAGGAGGCGCTGGCGGCGCTCCGCGCGGAGGGCATCGACGTGCAGCCGCTCGGCCGGCACGCGCCGCCCGAGCAGCCGGACAGCTAGACGCCGCGCGCTAGAACCGGAGCTGCGGGAGCGGCGAGCCCGGCTTCGTCAGCGCGAGCAGCGACTGCTCCTCCCGGAGCGCCGCGTCCGAGAGGTACCGCTTCGGCGTCGGCCACGCGAGCGGGCTCGCGGTCTGGCGGCGCGTCACGTCGCCGCCGCGGTCGACCGCCGTCCCGGCGCCGACGACGACGAGCACGCCGGCGGCGACCGCCGCGACGTGGTGCACGCGCACCGGCCGCGCCCGCCGGACGCGCGGCGCGAGCGGGCGCCGCAGCTGCGCGAGCGGCGTCGCACGGACGGCGCGCGTGGCCGCGGCGACGTCGTCGGCGTACGCGCTGCACGCGGAGCACGCGGGCAGGTGCGCATCGAGCATGCGCTGCTCGAGCTCGGCGAGCTCGCCGTCGAGGCGGAGCGAGACGTACGCGCGGGTCCGTTCGCAGGCGGCTGGGCGGATCACGTTCACGTTCTCTTATGACGCGCGAGCCGCGCGCGAGTTAGCCGTCAGGCGAACGTGACGAGCGGCGCGCCGGTCGTCCCGGCGCCGGCGCGGCACCGCGCGGCCGCCGTGCCCGGGAGCTGCGGGCACCCCCGCGCGGCGAAGACGCCATTCGAGACGACCGACAGCGCGCGGCCGAGCCACTCGTAGCAGTCGCCCTGCGCGGCGCGCGGGAAGCTGCGGCAGCCGCGGATCAGGGAGAGCTGCTCCGCGGGACGGTTCTCGAGCCCCGCGACGCGGAGCGACCGCACGCAGTTGACGGGATCGCGCCCACGCAAGGCGCTGCACGCGGCGAGGTGCTCCGGCGGCTCCCCGGGCAGGATCAGCGACGCGGCGCTCACGCACGCCCCGCGCTGGAGGGCGACGAGCCCGCGGCACAGCCGCTCCACGTCGCGCGCGGAGGAGACCCCGCCCGCGGGGCGGCGCTCGAGGAACGTCCGGTACCAGCAGCCGCGCACGAACAGGAGATCGGCCTGCGCGCACAGCGTCCGCGGCGACGTCACCGCGCCGGCCGGGCGCTTGGTGCCGTCGCCGCCGCCGAGCGAGATCCAGTAGTCGTGGTAGACGCCCTGGCCGCAGTCGGCCGCGTGGCCGTTGTTCATCTCCCGGCAGCTCCAGAGGGCGCGGCGGAGGTCGCCGTGGTGCGCGCGCAGGTACGCGTGGCCGAGCCCGTGGATGCACGTGTAACCGCGGAACCGCGTCCCCTGCGCCAGGCACGTCCGCCCCGCGCCTGCGGGGTCGCGGACGAGGCCGCGGCCGAGGTGCATCGTCAGCCCCATGCCGAAGCCGGCCGAGCAGTTCGGGTTGTTCGACCGCGGGATGTGGGCCTGCAGGTTCTCGAGCGTGACGCCGTTCCGCCGCGCGTAGCGGCGGCCGACCTCGTGCATGATCATGTGGCACTGCGCCGTCAGGTACGGGCCCGCGCCGCGGTCCACCTGCCGGTCGATCTCGGGGAGCTCCGTCGCCGGCCGCTTCGACGCCTCGATCTGGCCGAGCAGCGCGTCGACGTAGCACCTGAACTGCTGCGCCGGCCGCAGCTGCTGCTCGCAGTGCTGGTAGAGACCGCCCGCCGGGTTGACGTCGGGGACGGGGATCCCCTCCGTCGCCCCAGCCGGGCGGACGAGCGCGACGAGCGCGCCCGCGGTCAGGACGAGCCCGAGCGCGGCCGTCGCGAGCGGCCGCCGCCGCCGATCTGCTCCGTGAGGTCTCTGCACGTCTTCGCCGCGCCGCTGGGCAGGCGCCGGCCCATGGTAGCCGCAGTCCGCCGCGGCCACGCGAGCGCGCCCGAGGGCGCGCTCGGGTCAGGCGAACGGCTTGACGACCTCTGCGAAGTGGCAGGCGCTCGGGTGGCCGTGCCCGCGGTCGACGAGCGCGGGCACCTCCTCCGCGCAGATCTGCTGCGCCTTCCAGCACCGCGTGCGGAAGCGGCACCCGGAGGGTGGGTTCGCCGGGCTCGGGACGTCGCCGGTGAGCACGATCCGCTCACGCTTGCCGCGCATCGACGGATCCTCGACGGGGACGGCGGAGAGGAGTGCCTGCGTGTACGGGTGCGTCGGCTCGCCGTAGATCTGGTCGCGCGTCCCGATCTCGACGACCTTGCCGAGGTACATGACCGCGACGCGGTCGGAGACGTGCCGCACGAGCGACAGGTCGTGCGCGACGAACAGGTACGTGAGGCGGAACTCCTGCTGCAGCGACTCGAGCAGGTTGATCACCTGCGCGCGGATGGAGACGTCGAGCGCGGACACCGGCTCGTCGAGGATCAGCATCTGCGGGTTGAGCGCGAGCGACCGCGCGATCCCGATCCGCTGCCGCTGGCCGCCGGAGAACTCGTGCGGGAAGCGGTTCCCGTGCTCGGGCGAGAGGCCGACGGTGCGGAGGAGCTCCGACACGCGGTCCTTCCGCTCACGGCCGCCGTAGAGGCCGTGGATCCGCATCGGCTCGCTCACGATCTCCCGCACGGTCATCCGCGGGTTGAGCGACGCGTACGGGTCCTGGAAGACGATCTGCATCTCGCGCCGCACCTCGCGCATCTGGCGCCGGCTGAAGCCGGTGATGTCGCGGCCGGCGAAGATGATCTTCCCCTCGGTCGGCTCGACGAGCTTGATCACGGTCCGCGAGAGCGTCGTCTTCCCGCAGCCCGACTCGCCGACGAGGCCCAGGGTCTCGCCCGCGTTCAGCGTCAGGTCGACGCCGTCGACGGCGTGCACCTGCCCGACCTGGCGCTTGAACAGCCCGGCGCGGATCGGGAAGTACTTGACGAGCCCCTCGATCCGGAGCAGCTCCTGGCCGTCGCCGGCGTACGCGGTGCGCGCGTCGCCGCCCGGCGTCGTGTCGAGGGTGCTGCTCACGAGACGCCCTCCGGCGAGCGGGCGCCGAGACCCTCCGTCTCGCCGATCAGCTCCTCCGCGAAGTGGCACGCGGAGAGGTGGTCGCGCTCGTCGATCGGCCGCAGCGGCGGCACCTCCGTGCGGCAGCGCTGCCGGCCGTTCGAGAGGAAGCACCGCGGGTGGAACGGGCACCCAGCCGGCGGGCTGATCAGGCTCGGCGGCTGGCCGGGGATCGGCCGCAGCCAGTCGTCGCCGCCGCCGAGCTTCGGGATGCTCTCCATCAGGCCGGTCGTGTACGGGTGACGCGGGCTCGAGAAGATCGTCATCACGTCGCCGACCTCCACGACGCGGCCGGCGTACATCACGATCACGCGGTCGGCCATCTCCGCGATCAGGCCGAGGTCGTGCGTGACGAGGAGCGTCGCGGCGTGCGTCTCGCGCTGCGCCGCCTTCAACACCTCGAGGATCTGCGCCTGGATCGTGACGTCGAGCGCCGTGGTCGGCTCGTCCGCGATCAGCACCGACGGCGCGTTCGCGATCGCCATCGCGATCATCGCGCGCTGCCGCATGCCTCCCGAGTACTCGTGCGGATACTGCTTCGCCCGCTGGTCGGGGTTCGGGACGCCGACGAGGCGGAGGAGCTCGACGACGCGCGAGAGCGCCTCCTTCTCCTTCACGTCGGGGTTGTGGGCGCGAATCGCCTCGCTGAGCTGCTCGCCGACCGTCAGCACGGGGTTCAGCGACGTCATCGGGTCCTGGAAGATCATCGCGATGTCGCCGCCGCGGATGTCACGCAGCTCCTTCGGCTTCAGCTTCAGGAGGTCGCGGCCCCGGTACAGCGCCTCGCCGCGGACGATCCGGCCCGGCGGCGTCGGGATCAGCCCGAGCATCGACATGAGGCTCACGCTCTTCCCCGAGCCGGACTCGCCGACGATCCCGAGCGTCTCGCCGGGGTACACGTCGTAGCTGACGCCGTTGACGGCGTGGACGACGCCGTCCTCGGTCGAGAACTCGACCGTCAGGTCGCGGATCGAGAGGACCGGCTCGCGCGCCGTGGCGGGCTCAGGCACGGATCCTCCTCTGCGTCGGGTCGAGGGCGTCGCGCAGCCCGTCGCCGATGAAGTTGATCGCGAGCGCGATCGCGACGATGACGAGGCCGGGGAACGTCACCAGCCACCAGAGCTTCAGCCCCTCGCTCTGGCCGTCCGCGATCAGCTTCCCGAGGGCCGGGTTCGGCGGCTGGATGCCGAAGCCGAGGAACGAGAGGCCTGCCTCGGTGAGGATCGCCGCGGCGACGACGAGCGTCGCGTTGACGATGACCGGGCCCATCGTGTTCGGGAGCATGTGCCGGAGGATGATCCGCGTGTCTCCGGAGCCGGAGGCCTTCGCCGCCTCGACGTACTCCTTCTCGCGCAGCGAGAGGAACACGCCTCGCACGACGCGCGCGATCCCCGTCCAGAACAGGAGCGCGAGGATGATCGCGACGCGCAGCGGGTCGCCGGCGCCGAAGTAGACGGCGGCGACGAGCAGGATCGCGAGTCCGGGCAGCGTCAGGATCAGGTCGGTGAAGCGCATCAGCAGGTTGTCGACCCACCCGCCGAAGTAGCCGGAGATGGCGCCGATGGCCGTCCCGATCGCGGTCGAGAGCAGCGCGACGACGAGCGCGACCCAGACGGACGTGCGCAGGCCGAAGACGACGCGGCTGAAGTAGTCGCGCCCGAGCATGTCCGTGCCGAAGAAGTGGTTGCCCTGCGTGGTCGGCGGCGAGTTGATGTTCTCGAGGTCGATGTCGTCGAACGCGTAGGGCGCGATCTGCTCGGCGAAGACGGCGACGGCGAGGATCCCGAGCAGGACGACGAGGCTGCCCATCGCGAGCCGGTGGCGCAGGAAGCGGCGCAGCGCGTACTGCCACTGGCTCCGCGTCTTCAGGTCGACGCCCGTCTCCCACGTCAGCGCGAGCTCCGTCGGCTCGCCGATGTCGGCGATCGGGCCGCTGTGCTGCGCGACGCCGCCGTACGTCGGCGTCGGGGCCATCCCGCCGGCGCTCGGGCGCTGCGGCTGCTGCTCTTCGAACTGCTTCGACTCAGTCATAGCGCACCCGCGGGTCGAGGATTCCGTAGACGATGTCGGCGATCAGGTTGAAGACGATGATCAGCGTCGCGGTGATCATCAGCCACGCCATCACCGGGTACGGGTCGCCCTCCCCGATCGCCTGGATGAAGTAGAAGCCCATCCCGTCCAGCGAGAACACGGTCTCCGTGACGATGGCGCCGCCGAAGAGGCCGCCGAAGCCGAGGGCGATCAGCGTCACGAGCGGGATCAGCGCGTTCCGGAACGCGTGGCGCATGATCACCTTCCGCTCGTTGAGGCCCTTCGCACGCGCCGTCCGGACGTAGTCGGAGTTGATCACCTCGAGCATCGACGCGCGCATGAAGCGGCTGTACGACGCGATGCTCGCGGTCGCGAGGACGAACACCGGCAGCGCGAGGTGCTGCGCGCGGTCGAGGACGAAGCGGAACCCCTCCCCGGGATCGACGGAGCTGAGGCCGGAGACGTAGAAGAGCCTGATGTTGTACTTCTCGAGGATGTTCACGACGAGCACCTGGAGCATCAGCGCCAGCCAGAAGTTCGGCGTCGCGAGCCCGAGGAAGCTGAACGTCGTCGCGGAGTAGTCGAAGGCGGAGTACTGCCTCACCGCCGAGTAGACGCCGATGAGGATCGCGAGGAAGATCGCGATCAGCTCGGCGGCGATGATCAGCTGCGCGGTGTTCTTCATCACGCGCGTGAGGTCGGGCCAGATCGGCCGGTTGCCGAGCGTCGTCGTCCCGAACTGGTCGGTGACCGCCTCCTTCACCCAGTGGACGTAGCGCACCGGGATCGGGTCGTTCAGGTGCTTGCGCTCGGCGATCAGGTCGATCGTGTCGAACGAGACACCGGGCTGCATCCGGAGGAACGCGAGCGGATCGCTGGAGATCGAGACGAACGTGAAGATGATGAAGCTGGCCGCGATCAGCACGGGGATGCTGTAGAGCAGCCGGCGAACGATGTAGGTCAGCACGGGGGCGCGTCGTCTCCTGAGAGGGCGAAGACTCTAACGAGTGGGGGGCCGGAGGGGTCGGTGCAGTCGTAGAGCGGAGACCCGCCCCCACCTGCGTGGGGGCGGGTCTCCTGTCGGCTTGCCGCCGGAGCGGTCTGCCTAGGTCGCCTCGACTAGCCGACCCACCAGTTCACAGCGTTCCACTGCGTGCTGGCCTGGGTCGGGTTGCGGAGGATGTTGCGGATGTTCGTCCGGTGGATGACGAACCCAGGGCGAGCGAACAGCGGGATCGTCGGAATGTCCGCCGAGATCTGGGCATCGGCCCGGTTCAGGAGGACGGTCCGCTGAGCGTCGTTGATCGTGTTCTCGACCTGGTTGAGCAGGCGGGTGACGGCCTGGTTGCAGTAGTTCATGTAGTTCTGGTCGCCACCACAGGCGTGCAGGTTCTTCTGGAAGATCGGCGACGTCGGGCTGCCGACCCAGGTGAACAGGAAGAGATCCCAGTCACCGGAGGGCAGGACGGTGCCGAACACGTGCGAGGCCGGCCCGAAGTTCGACCGGATCTCGATGCCGACGGAGCGGAGCTGCGTCTGCATGATCTCGAACGCGAGCTCACGCAGCTGGTTCCCCGCGGTCGAGTGGAAGCGGAACGACAGCCGGCCCACGTTCGGGCAGGTGTAGACGCCGCCGGCACCCGGGGTCGCCGGGCCGCCGGTGCAGCCAGCGCCGCGGAGGAGCGAGATCGCCCGCCGCTGGTTGAACTGGTGCACCTGCCAGTTCGGCCGGTACTGCGGCTCGAACGGCTTGAAGATGACGCTGTGGAGCACCGGGAGGTTCGGAGCGATCGTCCGGTAGAGCGCCTGCGCGATCTGCGGACGGTTGATCCCGGCGATGAGGGCCTGGCGGACGTACCGCTGCCTCAGGGCCGGATGCCCCTTCTCACCCTGCTGGATGTCGATGTGCTCCCACGCGTACTCCGGCCCCGACTGGACGCGGAACCGCGCGTCCTGGCGGATGTCCGCGATCTGCAGCTGAGGCTGCGGGCGGAGCAGCTGGATCTCACCCGCGCGAAGCGCCTGGAACTGCGTGTTCGTGTCAGGCAGCGGGCGGTACACGAGGGCGGCGAGATACGCGTTCCGGCCCCAGTACCGCGGGTTCCGGACGAGGCGGATCTGCTGACCGCGCACCCAGTTGTTGAACAGGAACGGACCGCTCGAGATCGGCTGGCCCGTCCGCGGGCTGCGGAAGTCGTTCCGGAACGCCTGGTCGAAGTTCTGACCGACGAGGTGGAACGACGGCATCGGCGCAGCGGCCGCGATGATCTTCCAACCGGCGTACGGCCGGCGGAACGTGATCGTGACCGTCTTCCCCTGGGCCTGGACACGCGTGATGTCCTCCCAACCCGCGCGCGACGTGATCGTCCACTTCGGGTTCATGTGGGTCTGCCAGGTGAAGCGGTAGTCGGCGGCCGTGACCGGGCGACCGTCGCTCCAGCGCGCGGCCCGCTTGTACTTGAAGCGGACGCGGAACGGCTTGTTGCTGATGATCCGCGGCTGGCCGTCCATGAGCTGCGGGACGAGGACCGCGCGGTTGTTGAACCGCATGCCCGCGTCGAGCAGCGGCACGACGACCTCGGTGGCCGCGAACTGGTTGCCCTCCGTGATCCAGGTGTTCAGGACTCTGGGCTCCTGATCCTGACCGATCACGACGGTACCGCCGACCCGAGCCTGCTGGCCCTGGGCCTTCTGCGGAGCCGCGGGAGCGGCTGCCGCCATCAGGCCCACGCAGACGCTCAGGGCGCCGGCGACGAGCCAGATTCGGTTACGCATCGATGTCCTCCATCGTGGTTGTTGCACCCCACGCCTGGACCCCCTTAGCCTCAGGCGCTCTTCCGCTACGACCTGGCCAGCACTGACCGAAGCGACGCATGTTGCTCTGCGAGCTCCTTTCGCGATTCCTGGTCAGGACTTGCTGACCGAGCCGTACGGACATTGCATGTGACGCCGCTGCCGCCGATTAGTTAGCGCGACGTCGCGTGCGAGTTAAGCACGCCGCGCCTCGCCCTGCAGGCGGAGGTGCTGCAGCCGCGTTGGCCGCGGTGTCGAACGCCTAGCCCTGGAGGGCGTCCGCGCCGGCCACGACCTCGAGGATCTCCTGCGTGATCTCGGCCTGGCGCGCGCGGTTCATCTCAAGCGTCAGCCGGTCGATCAGCTCCCCCGCGTTCTTCGACGCGTTGCGCATCGCGGTCATCCGCGCTCCCTGCTCGGACGCCGCGGACTCGAGCAGCGCGCGGAAGATCTCGGTCTCGAGGTACACGGGCACGAGCCGCGCGAGGATCGTCTCCGGGTCCGGCTCGTAGAAGAAGTCTCCCCGGAGGGCGGCGTCGCGCTGGTCGTCCTCGCCGCGCTCGAAGATGTCCTCCGCGATCGGGAGGATCTCCTGCTGCACGACGCGCTGGACGAGCGCCGACTCGAAGTGGTTGTAGACGATCACGACCCGGTCGACCTCGCCCTCGGTGTAGAGCTCCGTCAGCCGGTGCGACATCGCCTGCGCGTCGGAGTACGCGGGCTGGTCGCTGAAGCCGGCCCACGAGGCGCTCAGCTCGTACCGGCGGAACGACAGCGTCGAGCGGCCCTTCTTCCCCGCGACGAGCCAGCGGACGTCGAAGCCGTCGGCCGTCAGCTCCCGCTCGAGCGCGAACGCGCGGCGGAGGATCTGCCCGTTGAACGGCCCGGCGAGGCCGCGGTCGCCCGTGAGCGGAAGCACCGCGACCTTGCCGACCTCGCGCCGCTCGAGCAGCGGGATTCCCTGGATCGAGTCGCTGGCGCGCGCCGCGCCGGCCATCAGCTCGAGCATGCGGTCGGCATACGGGCGCATCGCCTCGATCCGCGCCTGGGCCCGCCGCAGCTTCGCGGCTGCGACGAGCTCCATCGCGCGGGTGATCTTGCTCGTGTTGCGGACGGAGCGGATCCGGCGCTTGATGTCCTGGACCGAAGCCACGGGCTATCGCCCGCGCCTTCGGTCCAGGCGAGAGTTCGCCCGAAGGACGATCTGTCGAGAAGACCCTTCGCGCACGGTCGCCTGACCTCGCTCGTCGCTAGACGAGCGAGGTCTCCTCCTGGACGTTGAAGCTGTTGGCGAAGCGCTTCAGCTCCTCGTCGAGCTTCGCCGCCGTCTCGTCGGAGAGCTCGCCGCTCTCGCGGATCGCCTCGAGCACCGTCCCCTCCGTCCGCAGGTGCTCGCGCAGCTCCTCGTGGAACCGCGGCACCTGCGGCACCGGGATCGGGTCGAGGTAGCCGTTGATCCCCGCGTAGATCGCGGCCACCTGCTCCTCGATCGGCCACGGCGCGTACTGCGGCTGGTTCAGCGTCGCCACCATCCGCTCCCCGCGGGCGAGCGCCTGCTGCGTCGCCGGGTCGAGCTCCGAGCCGAACTGCGCGAACGCCTCCAGCTCGCGGTACTGCGCGAGGTCGAGGCGCAGGCGGCCCGCCACCTTCTTCATCGCCTTCGTCTGCGCGGCGCCGCCGACGCGCGAGACGGAGATGCCGACGTTGATCGCCGGGCGCACGCCCGAGTAGAAGAGGTCCGACTCGAGGAAGATCTGCCCGTCGGTGATCGAGATCACGTTCGTCGGGATGTACGCGGCGACGTCGCCGGCCTGCGTCTCGATGATCGGCAGCGCGGTGACGGAGCCGCCGCCGAGCTCGTCGCTCAGCTTCGCCGCCCGCTCGAGCAGCCGCGAGTGGAGGTAGAAGACGTCGCCCGGGAACGCCTCGCGTCCCGGCGGGCGCCGCAGCAGCAGCGAAAGCTGCCGGTACGCGTCGGCGTGCTTCGTGAGGTCGTCGTAGATGACGAGCGCGTGCCGGCCGCCGAACATGAAGAACTCGGCCATCGCGGCGCCGGCGTACGGCGCCATCCACTTGATCGGCGCGGCCTCCGCCGCCGGCGCGGAGACGATGATCGTGTAGTCCATCGCGCCCGCGTCCTTCAGCTTCTCGTAGACCTGGACGACGGTCGACGTCTTCTGCCCGATCGCGACGTAGATGCAGATCACGTCGCCGCCGCGCTGGTTGAGGATCGTGTCGATCGCGATCGCCGTCTTCCCGGTGCCGCGGTCGCCGATGATGAGCTCGCGCTGGCCGCGGCCGATCGGGATGATCGAGTCGATCGCCTTCAGGCCGGTCTGCAGCGGCTGGTGCACCGGCCGCCGCTCGACGACCCCCGGGGCCTTGAACTCCAGCGGGCGGCGCTCGCCGGTGTCGACGGGCGGCCCCCCGTCGAGCGGGGTCCCGAGCGGGTCGATGACGCGGCCGAGGAGCTGGTCGCCGACGGGAACGCTCGCCACGTTGCCGGTGCGCCGGACGGGCTCGCCCTCCTTGATCAGCTCCCACTCGCCGAAGAGCGCCGCGCCGACGTTGTCCTCCTCGAGGTTGAGCGCGATCCCCGTGACGCCGTGCTCGAACTCGAGCAGCTCGAGCGCGAGGCAGTTCTCCAGCCCGTGGACGCGGGCGATGCCGTCGCCGATCTGCAGCACGGTGCCGACCTCGGAGAGGTCCGTCTCGACCTCGTACTCCTCGATCTGGCGCCGGAGGATCGACGTGATCTCTTCTGGGCGTAGCTTCAACGGGCTCAGCTCCTCTTCGTGGCGAGTTGGTGTCGGAGTCGGTTCAGGCGGCCGCGCACGCTCGCGTCGACGCGGAGCGACCCGGCCTGGAGGACGATGCCGCCGATCAGGTCTGCGTCGACGCGCCGCGTCGCCTCGACGGTGCGGCCGGACGCGCGCTCGATCTGCGCGAGGATCTCCCGCGCCTCGTCGTCGGAGAGCTCGACGGCGGTGGTGAGCTCGACCGTCAGGCGCCCCTGCTCCGCGGCGACGAGCGCGTCGAGCTCCTCGAGGATCTCGTCGAGCTCCGCGGCGCGGCCCTTCTCGACCGCGAGGAGGAGGAAGTTGCGGACGAGCGGGTCCGCGTCACCGAGGAGCTCCTCGATCGCGGCACGCCGCGCGCGCGGGTCGATCTGCGGGTTCCGCAGCAGCGAGCCGAGCTCCGGAACCTCGCGCGCGCTCGCCGCGAAGTCCGCCAGCTCGTCGCGCACCTGCTCGACGCGGCCCTGCTCCTGCGCCGCCTCGAAGAGCGCGCGCGCGTAGAGGCGGTGCGGGACGGCCACTAGCGCTCCGCGCGCTCCAGCACCGAGAAGTCGAGCTCGCCGATGGCCTCCTCGATCAGCCGGCGCTGGTCGGCCGGGTCGAGCGACTTCCGCGTCACCTTCTCGGCGGCGACGAGCGCGAGCTCGGCGACCTCGTTCCGGATCTGCTCGAGCGCCCGCTCGGTCTCCGCCGCGATCTGCCGCTTCGTGTCGTCGAGCCGGCGCTGGCGGTCTGCCTCGGTCTCCTCGCGCACGCGCGTCGCCATCGACTCGGCGACCCGCCGCGCCTCGGCGAGGATCTCCTCCGCCTCGCTCCGCGAGCGCGCGCGCAGCTGCCGGTGCTCCTCGAGCAGCTCGCGTGCCTCGGCGCGCGTCCGCTCGGCCTCCTCGAGCGCCTCGCGGATCCGCTTGCGCCGCTCGTCGATGACGTTCTGGATCGGGCCGAACGCGAACTTCTTCAGCACGACGAAGGTGATCAGGAAGCAGACGAACGTCCAGATCATCAGCCCCGGGACGGGGCGGATCAGCGGCGAGATCTCGAAGAGCAGCACGGGCTAGACGAGGACGTAGGCGAGAAGGCCGCCCAGGAGGCCGTAGAAGACGAGCGCCTCGACGAGGGCGAACGACAGCCACATGATCCCCTGCAGCTCGCCGCGCAGCTCCGGCTGGCGGGCGACCGACTGGATCATCGAGCCGAAGACGTGGCCGAGGCCGATGCCGGCCCCGAGCGAGCCGAGGCCGATGCCGAGGGCGAACGCGATCGCCTTGGCGGCGTCGGTGATGTTCCCCTCCATCTGCGCGAGGACGAGCGCGGTGGTCATGTGTCTGGACTCTCCTTAGTGGTCTGGCTCGATGGCCGAGCCGATGTAGATGGCGGACAGGGTCGCGAAGATGAAGGCCTGGATGTTGACGACGATCACGACCTCGAAGAGGTAGAAGGCCGTCGCCACGGGGACGGTCACGAGCGCGAGGAACGCCGTCTGCAGGACGATGATCAGCCCCAGCATCACGAGGATCAGCATGTGACCGGCGAGCATGTTCGCGAAGAGCCTCACCGAGAGCGACACGACGCGGACCGCGTGGGACAGCACCTCGATCGTGAACAGGAACGGGACGAGCGCCTTCGGGACACCGTGCGGGATCCAGCTCTTGAAGTACGCGCCGGCGCCGTTCCAGCGGACGCCCTCGATGTGCGTGAACGCGACGCTCATCGCGGCGAGGACGAGCGTCACCGAGATCTGCGCCGTCGCGGCGTAGATCCCGAGCGCCGGGACCGTGACGCCGAGGATCTCCACGTGGTCGGACGGGTTCGTCAGCGGCAGCGGGACGAACCCGAGCATGTTCAGCGACCAGATGAAGATGAACAGCGTCGCCACGTAGGGGAACCAGCGGCCGACGGCCTTCGACGGCAGCCCGCCCTCGGCGATCTGCGTCTGGCAGATGTCGTAGATCTGCTCGCCGATCGTCTGGCGCGTGTCGGGGTCGACGCCGATCCGCACGCGCATGAGGAAGATCCCGATCGCCATCGAGAGCAGCGAGCCGAGGATCAGGTAGGCGACGGCCTTGTTGATCGAGAGGTCGAGCGGGCCGATGTGGATCGGGATCCACGGCGGCAGCTGGAACTCGTGCTCCGGGTCGAACTCCTCGGCGGCGAGCGCCTGCGCCGGCAGGAGGAGCGCGACGAGCAGGCCGAGGGGCAGGATCCGCCTCATCGCCCCACCGGCTCCCCGCCGAAGTACAGGGTGAGCCCGAGCGCGAGCTCGAGCGTGTAGCCCACGGCGTAGACGGCGGCGGCGGCGAGCGCGAGCGACGGCGCGACCGTCGCCACGGCGACGAGGCCGACCACGACCGCGACTGCCCGCACCATCATCCCGAAGCCCACCACGCCTGAGGCGGCGAGATTAACGGCGCCGAGCGGGAGACGCGCCAGCAGCGCGCCGACGGCCTGCGCGCCCGCCCAGATCGCCGCGCCGAGCAGCCAGCCGGCGAGCGGCAGGCCCGTGAGCAGGAAGATCGGGAGCGCGAGGACGACCGCGGCGGAGCCGACGAGCGCCGGCATCAGCCGGTTCGGCAGCGGGCGCGGCGTCCCGAGCGCGTCGCGCGCGCTCACGAGAACGCTCCGCGGTAGCGGCGGTAGACGGCGGCCACGCCGGCCGGGACGCCGACGACGGCGCCGCCGAGCGCGCCGAGCGGCCACGAGCCCAGCGCCCAGCCGATCCCGGCGCCGACGGCGATCCCGGCACCGGTCGTCCCGGTCAGGATGCCGCCGGCCGCGAGGGGGTGGAAGGTCTGGCGCGGACGGGGCTCCATCTGCGGCGAGCATACCAGAGCTTGTAACAGCGCAAATCCCGTCTGTTTCCGCGATTTCGCGCAGGTTTGTAGCGTCCTGGCACATGCGCGCCGCGACGATGCGCCTCGTGGCGTCCCACGCGGAGCGCCCGCGCCGGGAGCCGCCGGCGGCGGCGGCGCGTGCGGCGGAGCGACGCGGCCCGAGCGGCCGCGGCTCGAAAGCCGGTCGAGGCTTGCGCCCGAACCCTCGACCACCCTCAAGCGGGTCTGACCCCGGGGTTGCGACGGCACCTCGAGCGGCGGTCGAGGGTTGCGCTGCAACCCTCGACCTCCCTGATGGGGGTCTGACCCCGGGGGTCAGAGGACGTCGAGGAGGACGAGGGCGAGGAGGATCGACGCGAGCGCGAGCACGAGGACGGGCCGCGCGGCGCGGTGGACCCAGCCGCGGAGCGCCTGCGAGGCGACGAGGAGCGCGAGTCCCGCGATCGCGATCCAGTCGGTGGCGCGCTCGCCGAGCGCCCCCAGCGCGTTCGCGGCGACACCGACGACCATCAGCGCGACCGCCGCGCCGAGCAGCCACCGCGACAGCCGCAGCGCCGTCCCCCGCTCCACGCGGCGAGTCTGTCAAGGTGCGCCGCGATGCGCATCTGGGTCGACGTCACGAACACCGCGCACGTCGTCGTCCTGCGGCCGCTCGTGGAGCTGCTCGAGGAACGCGGCCACGAGGTGGAGATCACCGCACGGCCGCTGTCGCACACGACGGAGCTCCTCGACGACTGGGGCCATCCGTACCTCGCCGTCGGGCACTACGGCGGCGCCCGCAAGGCCGGCAAGGCGGCCGCCGCAGCCGCGCGCCTCCCGCGCCTCCTCGCGTGGGCGCGCGCCCGCCGCTTCGGCGCCGGTCTCGCGCACGGCTCGACCGACCTGTCCGCCGCGTGCCGGCTCCTCCGCGTCCGGAACGCGACGATGTTCGACTACGAGTGGGCGACGCTGCAGCACCACTGGAACTGCCGCCTCGCCACGCGCGTGCTCGTCCCGGACGCGATCCCGGCCGAGCGCGTCGCCCGGTACGGCGCGCGACCGCCGAAGCTCGTCCGCTACCCCGGGCTGAAGGAGGAGTACTACCTCGCCGCGTTCGAGCCCGACGACTCGCTGCTCGACCGCCTCGGCGTCGACCGCACGCGCCTCCTCGCGGTCGTCCGCACCGCGCCGTCGTACGCGCTCTACCTCGGCGGCTCCGAGAGCGCGCTCCTCCCGCGCGTCCTGCGCCGGCTCGAGGAGGAGGGCGCACAGACCGTCGTGCTCGCACGGACCGACGAGCAGCGGCAGGCGGTGCGCGCGCTCGGGCTCGAGCGCGTCGTCGTCCCCGACCGCGCCGTCGACGGGCGCAGCCTCGTCGCGCACGCAGACCTGCTCGTCTCGGCCGGGGGGACGATGAACCGCGAGGCCGCCGTCCTCGGGACGCCGGTCTACTCCGTCTTCGAGGGGCGCCCCGGCGCCGTCGACGAGCGGCTCGCGGCGGA
Source organism: Gaiellaceae bacterium (assembly GCA_035540835.1). Taxonomy (GTDB): domain Bacteria; phylum Actinomycetota; class Thermoleophilia; order Gaiellales; family Gaiellaceae; genus DATLFU01. The sequence continues at coordinate 19,306 of DATLFU010000059.1, read as the reverse complement.
GGGACGGCTGCGGCTCCTGCGCGATCCCACGGACCTCGACCTGCGGCGGAAGCCGCCGGGCGCGCTCGCCGACCGCGTCCGCCGCGACCCGGCGGAGCTGCTGGAGCTCGCGCTCCCGTGGGTCAGCGACGGCCGGCCGTGAGCGTCCGCTCGACGGCCTCTTCGCGGTCGTCGGGCGGCGGGCGGCGCAGCCCGAGCGCCTCGAAGTGGCGCGCCTTGAGGATCTCGAGCGCGTAGACCATCCACACCGACGCGGCGAGCACGAGGACGCCGGCGAACGCGACGACGAGCGTGTTGCCGAGGTCCCAGACGCCGGTCGGGCGCGGCGGCACGAAGCGGACGAGGATCGCGAACGCCGCGAGCAGCATCGCCCACACGTGGAGGTACGCCGCCGTCTTCCGCTGCGAGAACCCGATCCGCAGGAACCGGTGGTAGAAGTGGTTGTGGTCGGCGCCCCACGGCGGCCGGCGGTACTTCAGCCGCTTCAGCACGACGAACGAGGTGTCGAGGATCGGCACCGCGAGGACGAGCAGCGGCGCCACGAGCGAGATCGTCGCGGCGGTCTTCAGCACGCCCTCGACCGCGACGGCCGCCAGCAGGAACCCGAGCGCGAGCGCGCCGGTGTCCCCCATGAAGATCGTCGCCGGGTGGTAGTTGTGCCGGAGGAACGCGAGCGTCGCGCCGCAGACGATCGCGGCGAGCGCCGCGGCGCCCGTCCGGCCGAACGAGATCGCGAGCAGGGCGAACGACCCCGCGGCGATCGCGACGATGCCCGCCGCGAGCGAGTCCATCCCGTCGATCAGGTTGACGAGGTTCGCGAGCAGGGCGATCCAGAGCACCGTCAGCGGCACCGCGAGGAGCCCGAGGTCGTGGTCGCCGACGAGCGGCAGCGTGACGCGGCCGAAGGTGACGTCGAACGCGACGACGACGGCGAGCGCGACGATCGCGACGCCGAGGAGCTTCGTCGCGGGCCGCAGGCCGCGGATGTCGTCGACGAGCCCGATCGCGGCGACGACGACGGTCCCGCCGAGGATCCCGAGCCATCGCCCCTCGAGCCCGACGAAGATCGCCGCGGGGACGACGATGCCCGCGACGATCGCGAGCCCGCCGATCCGCGGCACCGGCTTCGCGTGCACCCGCGGGCGGTCGGCCTTGTCGTCGACGCCGCCGACGTGCGGCGCCAGCCGGGCGACGAGCGGCGTGAGGACGAGGACGAGCGCGGCCGCGAGGAGGAACCCGCCCGCCGTGCTCCACTCGGTGAGGAGGGCGCGCACCGCCTCCGAGAAGGCCATGCGGCGGTTATACCAGCACCCCCGGGCCGCCCCGGCGCCGGCGGATGCGGGTGCTACGATCGCCCGCTGTGACCGAAGTCCTCTCCACCTCGAGCGTCTTCGACGACCGCATCCGCACCCGCGACGCGAAGGTCGGCATCGTCGGCCTCGGCTACGCGGGGCTGCCGCTGGCGATGGCGTTCGCGGAGGCTGGCTTCGACGTCACCGGGATCGACCTGAACGAGCGCCGCGTCGAGGCCGTGCGCGCGCGGGAGTCGTACCTCGTCGACGTCCCGGCCGAGCGCTACGACGGGCTCGAGGGAGAGCTGACGGCGACGAGCGACTACGCGGCGGTGCAGGAGCTCGACGCGCTGACGATCTGCGTGCCGACGCCGCTCTCGAAGACGCGGACGCCCGACCTCAACTACATCGTCTCGGCGGCCGAGGCGGTCGCGCAGAACCTCCGCCCGGGCCAGCTCGTCGTGCTCCAGTCGACGACCTACCCCGGGACGACCGAGGAGATCGTGCTCCCGACGTTCGAGCGCGCGGGCGCGCGCGTCGGCGAGGACGTCTTCCTCGGCTACGCGCCGGAGCGCGTCGACCCCGGAAACGCGGTCTGGAAGATCAAGAACACGCCGAAGCTCGTCTCGGGCGTCACCGCCGAGTGCTGCCGGCGCACGGAGCTCCTCTACCAGCAGATCGTCGACACGGTGATCCCGTGCTCGAGCCCGATGGTCGCGGAGACGGCGAAGCTCCACGAGAACACCTTCCGCGCCGTGAACATCGCGCTGGCGAACGAGCTCGCGCTCATGTGCGACCGACTCGGGATCTCCGCGTGGGAGGTGATCGAGGCCGCGTCCTCGAAGCCCTTCGGCTTCCTCCCGCACTACCCCGGCCCCGGCCTCGGCGGCGACTGCATCCCGGTCGTGCCGCACTTCCTCGCGTGGCGCCTGCGCGAGTACGGCTACTCGGCGCAGCTGATCGACGCCGCGCACGAGGTGAACGCGCACATGCCGCTGTACGTCGTCGGGAAGGTCGCCGACGCGCTCAACGAGGTCGGCAAGCCGATCAAGGGCTCGCGCCTGCTCCTCCTCGGAATGGCGTACAAGGCGAACGTCCACGACACGCGCGAGTCGCCGAGTCTCGAGATCATGCGGCAGCTGATCGCGCGAGGCGGCGACGTCGTCTACTGCGACCCGTTCGTGCCGCACTTCGAGCTCGAGGGGACGCGTCACGAGTCGGTCGAGTGGACGGCCGACGAGGTGCGGCGCGCCGACTGCGTCGTGATGCTGACGCAGCACCGGCAGTTCCTCGACGACCCGCACTGGACGGACGCCGCGCTCGTCGTCGACACGCGCAACGTCGTCCCGCCCGGCCCGCACGTCACGCGGATCTAGCCCGGCGCCGTGGCCGGCGGCCCGCTGCTCGTCCTCGGAGCCGGCTACGTCGGCGCGCGCGCGGCCGAGCTCGCGCTCGCAGAAGGGCGCGAGGTCGTGCTCGCCGACAACTGGTACGCGACCGAGCGGGAGCAGCTGCGCGCGCTCGAGGAGGCGGGCGCGCGGGTGGAGACGGCGGACGTCCGCAGCCGCGCCGACCTCGACGGCCTCCTCGCCGACGGCCCGGAGCAGGTGCTGCTGCTCGCCGCGCAGGCGAGCCGCCCGCTCTCGGAGACGGACCCGGACTACACGGAGGAGACGAACCTCACCGGCGCGCGGCGCGTCGCCGAGGCCGTCGCCGCCGCGGCGTCGCCGCCGTCGCTCGTGTACGGGAGCTCCCTCCACGTCTACGGCCCCGGCCTGAGCGGTGAGGTCCGGGTCGACCGGCCGTACGGGCAGCAGGGCGACCTCGCCCACCTCTCGAAGATCTACGCGGAGCTGTGCCTGCAGCTCTATGCGCGGCGCCACGGCTTCGACCTGGCGCTGCTCCGGCTCGGGATCGTCTACGGCCCGAGCCCCGTCGAGCACGATCGGCCGGAGTCGCAGACGGTGGTCGACAAGTTCCGCCGCCTCGCCGCCGCCGGGAAGCCGCTCCCGCTCGACGACGGCGGGCGCGCGACGATCGGCGTCGTCCACGTCGACGACGCCGCGCGGATCCTGCTCGAGTCGCCGCGGCGGCCCGGGATCGAGGTGGAGAACGTCGCGGCGGAGACCGTCACCGTCGCCGACGTCGCCGCGCTCGCCCGCGGCGAGGAGCCGCCCGGCGGCGCTGCGTGGACCGTCTCGAGCCCGTTCGCGTACCGGCACCGGCTGCGGGAGTACCTCGCGCGGTGAGGTTCCTCGTCACCGGCGCGACCGGGTTCCTCGGGTGGCGCGCGGCCGGGCTGCTGGAGGAGGCGGGGCACGAGGTCGTGCGGCTCGCGCGGCCGGGACGCGCCGCGCGCGCGCACGCCGCCGGCGTGGACGCGCTGGAGCTCGACGCCGGCGACCCCGCGGCGCGCGACCTCGTCGCCGGCTGCGCGGCCGTCCTCCACTTCGCCGGGATCCCGGACCCGCGGCGCGCGCGCGAGGATCCGGCGCGCGCGGTGCGCGAGAACGCCGGCACGACGGTGAACCTCCTGGAGGGCTGCCGCGAGCACGGCGCCGGGCTCGTCTACCCGTCGACGGTCCGCGCCGCGGTCGACCCGCCGCCCGATCCGTACGCCGTGTCGAAGCGGCTCGGCGAGGCGGCCTGCGCGCTGCACGGCGCGCGCGCGACCGTGCTGCGGCTGACGTCCGTGTTCGGCCCCGGCCAGGTGGCCGCCGAGGGCGCGACCGGCGCGATCGCGTCGTTCGCGGCGCGCGCGCTCGCGGGCAAGCCGATCGTGATCCCCGGCGATCCGCGGCGGACGCGCGACTTCCTCTACGTCGACGACCTCGTCCGCGGGATCGCGTCGCTCGTCGAGGAGGAGCGGTGGGGGGAGACGCTCGTCGCGGCGAGCGGGCGCGCGACGCCGCTCGTCGAGGCCGCGGCGCTCGTGCGGGACGCCGCGGGCTCGGACTGCGAGATCGTGACGCCGGGCGGCGAGCTGCCCGCGGGCGAGGACGCGAGCTACGCCGCCCCCGCCGACGTGCCGTCCCTCCGGCTGGACGTCCACCCGCTCGGCGAAGCTATCCGCATGTACGTCGACTGGCTACGCGCCCGATGAGCGGCCGCGCGATCCCGCTGCTGAAGGCCGCGCCCGAGCGCGCGCAGCTCGAGGAGCGCTTCGCCGACGGGCGCGGTTGGGCCGGGATCGAGATCTGCCTCGGGCCGCGCCACGTCGAGAGCGACGAAGCGCTCGCGGACGCGGTCGCCGCCGTGCGCGCGGCCGTCCCGGACGGCGCGACGGTCGCCGCGGAGTGCCCGGTGAGCTGGCCGAGCGGCGCCTTCGTGTCGGTCGACCGGCTCGACGGCGAGGCCGAGGCGGGGCTCGAGCGCAGCGCGCGCTTCGCGCGGGAGGTGGGATCGCCGGTGCTGACGGTGCACCTGTTCGCGCCGACCGACCCCGACGCGTACCGCCACGGCGCCCGGCCCGACGAGGCCGCGATCCTCCGCTTCCTCCGCCACTACGCCGCCACGTGCGCGCGGCACGGCGTCGTCCCGCTGATCGAGAACGTCCCGCCGGTGCTGCGGATGCGGACCGGCGGCGTCTACCTCTCCCCCCTCGGCGGCCACTGGCGCGACCTGCTCGAGTGGCGCGAGCGCGTGCCGGAGCTCGGGTTCACGCTCGACACCTCGCACGCGGCGCTCTTCCGGAGCTTCGCCGCCTCGTACCCGACGGCGTTCGCGCTCGCGTCGGACGCCGACCTCGACCTCGACCGGTACGTCGAGGAGCTGGGCCCGCACGCCGAGGTGGCGCACGTCTCCGACGCGCACGGCCTCCTCGGCGAGGGCCTCCCGTACGGCGACGGCGAGCTCGACCTCGATCCCGTCGTGCGGCGGCTCGCCGAGCGCGTGCGCTTCGTCGTCGCGGAGATCAACGAGCCCGACCCGGCGCGCTCGCCGAACATGAAGGCGGCGTACCTACGGATCGAGCGCCTGCTCGCCGAGCCGGCCGTCCCCTCCGTGCGGCCGGTGCAGCGCGTCCCGGCCGACCCGTTCGACTGGCAGGCCGTGCTCGGGCGCCGCGACCCGGTGCCGGCGCTGCTGGAGCTGCAGGAGCGGTTCGGCGGCCGCCGCGTCCTCGTCACGGGCGGCGGCGGGTCGATCGCGCGCACGCTGACCACGTTCCTGCTCGGCTTCCGGCCGGAGCGCGTCGTGCTCCTCGACGGGCACGAGGGCTCGCTGATCGCGGACCGGCGCGAGCGCCCCGCGGCGGCGCTCGCGACCGTCGACCACGTCCTCTGCGACGTCCGCGAGGCGGGGCGGCTCGAGCGCGAGGTGGCGGCGGCGCGGCCCGACGTCGTCTTCCACCTCGCCGCGTACAAGCACGTGGACTGGGCGGAGGTCTACCCGGAGGAGTTCGTCGACACGAACCTGCACGGCAGCTGGAACGTCCTGCGCGCCGCCGAGGCGGCGGGCGTTCCCACCGTCGTCGTCGCGTCGACCGACAAGGCCGCGCTCGCACAGAGCTTCTACGGCCGGACGAAACGGTTCATGGAGGAGCTCGCGGCGTTCGCGGCGCACCGCTCCGGCGGACAGCGGATCGCCGTGCGCTTCGTCAACGTCCTGGCGAGCGCCGGCAGCGTCTCGGAGCTGTTCCTGCGCCAGGCGCGCGCCGACGTCCCGCTGACCGTCACCGACACCGGGATGGTGCGCTACTGGATCACGATGGCGCACGCGGCGACGCTCGCCGCGCACGGCGCGCTCCTCGCGGCGCAGGGCGTCCACCTGGCGACCGCCGCGGACCCCGTGACGCTGACGGTCGGCGAGCTGGCGGAGCGGATCTGGCGGCACGCCGGCCGCCCCGGGACGCCGACGCTCGACGTCGTCGGCATCCGCCGCGGCGAGACGCTGAGCGAGGTGCTGATCGGGCGCGGCGAGGAGCTCGGCGACGAGCGCTTCCACGGGATCGCGCCGATCGAGGGGGAGATCCCGACCGCCGCGCCCGCGTGGGTCGTCGACCGGCTGCCGGAGCGCGGCTCGCGCGAGGAGGCGCGCGCCGTCTGGCTCGAGGCGATGCAGCGGCCGGGGCTGCTGGCGCCGAGCCGTTCGTGAAGAGATGCCCACGAAACGTGGAGACGGTCTTCAGGAGCCGGCGCCGATACTCCTCCCGATGCGCGGAGCCGGGGCACAGCCGTTCGGTCGAGGCCGCTCTAACGGGTGGCGTCGGGCAGGCGGTCAACTGACGCACCGACCGGGGGCTGCGGCTGCGCCCCGGCTCCCGCGGATCCCCCTCGCACCGCCGTCGCCGGGCCCGCCGCCCGTCAAGCGCCCCGCGTAGCGCGACCCTCGACGGTGTCTGGTGGCGCGCGCGGCGCACCGCCGCTCGTCCGCCGCGGGCGCGGCGGAGGCGCCCGGCGGCTGCGCCGCCGCCGCGGCCGCGAGCGCCGCGAGGAGCACGGGAGCCAGCAGCGTCGGCGTCGTCACGACGAGGCTACGCGCGGCGGCGGTGGCGAGGTCCCGCCGCGTCGCGTCAGGCGCCGACGAGCGCGACGACGACGAAGAGCGCGACGGCGAGAACCGTCGCCGCCGTCAGGACCAGCAGCGTTCCGACGAGGAGCGTCAGTGCCTTCACCTCGAGTTTCCCCGCGTCGCCGTGCACGACCGGCTTCCGCGGGCCGCGAACCGAGACGAGCACGACGGCCGCGACGAACGTCGCTGCCGCGGCCGCCGCGGGGATCCACCGGCCGAGCACGACGAGGAGCGGTACCGCGCCCCCGGCGACGATCGCGACGCCGATCGCCGCCACGAGCCACGGGCCAAGGCGGGCCCGCCGGCCCGCGAGCGCGTGGCGAAGACCGAACGCGTCGCGCAGCCGCTCGCCCGCCGCTACTTCGTGCCGTACAGCCGGTCGCCCGCGTCGCCCAGGCCCGGGACGATGAAGCCGCGCTCGTTCAGGCCGCGGTCGATCGCCGCGCAGACGATGTGGACGTCCGGATGGTCGCGGTGCACGCGCTCGATCCCGGGCGGCGCCGCGACGAGGCACACGAGGGTGACGCTGCGGCCGCCGGCCGCCTTCACCGCCTCGATCGCGGCGACGCTGGAGTTCCCGGTCGCCAGCATCGGGTCGAGGACGATCGCGTCGCGCTCGTCGAGGTCCTCCGGCAGCTTCTCGTAGTACGAGACCGGCTCGAGCGTCTCCTCGTCGCGGTACATCCCGATGAACCCGACGCGCGCGCTCGAGATGAGCGAGAGGACGCCGTCGAGCATCCCCACGCCCGCGCGCAGCACCGGGCACACCGCGACCTTCTTGCCGGAGATGCGCTCGGCCTGCATCGTCTCGAGCGGCGTCTCGATCTCGTACGGCTCCGTCGGGAAGTCCTTCGTCGCCTCGTACGTCAGCAGCAGCGTCAGCTCGTTCACGAGCTTCCGGAAGTGGACGGTCGGCGTGGAGCGGTCGCGGAGGTACGACAGCTTGTGCTGGACGAGCGGGTGCGTGACGTGCGTGACCCGCCGCTCGGTCGCAACGGCGCTCATGCCGCGTACGTCGTGTAGCCGCGGAACCCCGGGTAGAGCGGACGGCGGCGGCACAGCTCCTCCGTCCGCGCGGCGAGCGCCGGGACGTCCGCTCCGTCGGAGAGCGCCCCGACGATGATCGCGCCGACCTCGCCGAAGTCGTCCTCGTCGAACCCTCGCATGGTCGCGGCCGGCGTCCCGATGCGGATCCCGGACGCGACCGTCGGCGGCCGCTCGTCGAACGGGACGGTGTTGCGGTTGACGGTCAGCTTCACCTCGTCGAGCCGCTCCTCCGCGTCGCGGCCCGTCCAGTCCGTCCGCCGGAGGTCGACCTGGAGGAGGTGCGTATCGGTGCCGCCGGTGAGGACGTCGAGCCCGCCCTCCATCAGCGTCGCGGCGAGGACGTCCGCGTTCGCGCGCACCTGCCGCTGGTACTCGCGGAACGCCTCGGACGCGGCGATCCGGAAGCACGCGGCCTTCGCGGCGATCGTGTGCTCGAGCGGCCCGCCCTGCATCCCCGGGAACACGGCCCGGTCGACCGCCTGCGCATGCTCCTCCCGGCAGAGGATGAAGCCCGCGCGCGGCCCCGCGAGCGTCTTGTGCGTCGTGGAGGTGACGAAGTCGCAGTGCGGCACCGGGTTCGGGTGGAGGCCGGCGGCGACGAGTCCCGCGAAGTGCGCCATGTCGCAGAGCAGCATCGCCCCCACCTCGTCCGCGATCTCGCGGAAGCGGTCGGCCTCGACGGTCCGCGGGTACGCCGAGCCCCCGCAGACGATCAGCCGCGGCCGGTGCTCCTTCGCCAGCCGCAGCACCTCGTCGTAGTCGACGACGTTCGTCTCGCGCGAGACGCCGTAGTGGGCGATCGTGTACTGCCGCCCCGAGAAGTTCACCTTCAGGCCGTGTGTGAGGTGCCCGCCGTGCGCGAGCTCGAGCGACAGGATCGTGTCGCCCGGCTGCAGCACCGCCATGTACACCGCCATGTTCGTCTGGGCGCCCGCGTGCGGCTGCACGTTCGCGTGCTCGGCGCCGAAGAGCGCCTTGGCGCGGTCGATCGCGAGCTGCTCGATCTCGTCCACGACCTCGCAGCCGCCGTAGTAGCGCTTCCCCGGGTAGCCCTCCGCGTACTTGTTCGTCGGGACGGAGCCGACCGCCTCGAGGACGCTCGGCCACGTGAAGTTCTCCGACGCGATCAGCTCCACCTGCCCGCGCTGGCGCTCGAGCTCGCGCCCCAGCAGCTCCGCGATCTCCGGATCGACGGCGTCGAGCCCCGCGGTGCGCAGCTGCTCGAGCGATTCCTGTGCGACGGCCATGCGCGCTCCTCTCAGGGGTTCAGGCGCCATCCTAGGCGGTCGCGGCCCGTACGCGCGCCAGCGCGTCGGCGGCGGGCACGGCGCCCTCGCGCAGCACGCGCGGCTCGTCGCCGGTGAGGTCGAGCACCGTCGACGGCGTCCCCGGAAGCTCGCCCGCGTCGACCGCGGCGCCGCACCCGCCCCGCACCTCCTCGGGCACGTCGGCGAGCCGGCGCGGGTCCCGCCCGCCCGCGAGGTTCGCGCTCGTCGCCATCACCGCGCCCACGCGTTCGACGACCGCTCGGCTTTCCGCCGGGAGATCCGGGACGCGCACGCCGATCGTGTCGGCGCGGGCGCCGCCGAGCCAGCGGAAGCGGCGCGCCGGGTTCGGGAGCACGAGCGTGTACGGCCCCGGCAGGAGTGCGCGCGCCACGACCGCCGCCCGTCCCCGCAGCTCGGGGACGCACTCGAGCAGCATGTCGACGTCGGCCGCGAGCAGCGCCGACGGCTTCTGCTCCTCGCGGCCCTTCAGGCGGTACGCGCGCTCGACCGGCTCGGCGCGGAACGCATCGGCGCAGAGCCCGTAGACGGTGTCGGTCGGCAGGATCACCGGCTGCCCGCGTCGGAGCGCCTCGACGGCGGCGTCGACGCTCACTCCCGCCGTCCCTCCACGACCCGTTCGCGCCCCGCGAGGTCCGGCGTCACAGCGACGTCGCGGTACCCGAGCTCCCGGAGCGCCGCCGCGACGGGGCGAGCCTGGCCGTCGGCGACCTCCAGCACGAGCCACTCCGTCCGCGCAGCGCGCGCGAGCTCCTCGTGCAGCCCCGAGCCGACGAGCGCGCCGCGCGGCTCCCACTCGCGCACCTCCGGCTCCAGCGTCGCGAGATCGTCCGCGTCGACGTACGGCGGGTTGGAGACGACGAGGTCCCACCCTTCCGCGGCGACCTCGATCCCGCCGCGGCGCAGCTCGACGAACACGCCCGTCAGCGCCGCGTTCTCGCGCGCGAGCCCGAGCGCCGCCTCCGACACGTCGACGCCCGTCACGCGTGCGCCCGGGTGCTCCGCCGCGACGGCGAGGGCGATCGCGCCCGAACCGACGCCCACGTCGAGCACGCGCGGCGCGGCGCGGCCCGCGAGGAGCGCGAGGCAGCGCTCGGCGACGACCTCCGTCTCGGGGCGCGGGACGAGCGCGCGCGCGTCCGTCTTCAGCGTGAGCCCGCGGAAGCCCCACTCGCCGAGGACGTACGCCAGCGGCTCGCGCGTCGCGCGCCGGCGGACGAGCGCCTCGAACCGCTCCTCCTCCTCCGGCGCCAGCTCGCGCCGCAGCGCCAGGCGCGAGCGCGTCGTCCCGAGGGCGTGCGCGAGCAGCCACTCCGCGTCGACGGCGGGATCCGGGACGCCGCGCTCCTCGAGCGCAGACGCGGCCCGGTCGAGCGCGGCGCGGACGGTCACACCCCCGCGGTCTCGAGCGCGCGCCGGCGGTCCTCCGCCTCCAGCGCCTCCGTGAAGTCGTCGAGTTCCCCCTGGAGGATCCGGTCGAGCGCGTGCACGGTCAGGTGGATGCGGTGGTCGGTCAGCCGGTTCTCGGGGAAGTTGTAGGTGCGGATCTTCTCCGCGCGCTCGCCGCCGCCGATCTGCGACCGCCGCGTCGCCGACAGCTCGGCCTCCTGCTTCGCGCGCTCGAGCTCGTACAGGCGCGCGCGGAGGACGCGCATCGCCTTCTGCTTGTTCTGGAGCTGCGACTTCTCGTCCTGCATCGCGACGACGAGCCCGGTGGGCAGGTGCGTGATCCGCACCGCCGAGTCGGTCGTGTTCACGCTCTGTCCGCCGGGGCCCGTCGAGCGGTAGACGTCGACCTTCAGGTCGTTCGGGTCGATCTCGACCTCGACCTCCTCCGCCTCGGGCATGACCGCGACGGTCGCCGTGGACGTGTGGATGCGCCCCTTCGCCTCGGTCTCCGGGACCCGCTGGACGCGGTGCGTCCCGCCCTCCCACTTGAACACCGAGTACGCGCCGTCGCCCTTGACCGCGAACACGACCTCCTTGAACCCGCCGCCGTCGCTCGGGCTCGCCTCCAGCTCCTCGACCTTGAACCCGCGCCGCTCCGCGTACCGCGTCAGCATCCGGTAGAGGTCGCCGGCCCACAACGCCGCCTCGTCGCCGCCGACGCCCTGCCGGATCTCGACGATCACGTCCTTGCGGTCGGCGGGGTCGCTCTCGACGAGGGAGAGGCGCAGCTCCTCCTCGAGGCGCTCGAGCCGGGCCTCGAGCTCGGGCAGCAGCTCGCGGAGGTCGGCGTCGCCGCGCGCGGCCTCGGCGTCGGCCTGCGTCTCCCGCCACTCCTGCGCGAGCTTGTACGGCGTCTCGAGCTCCTTCAGCCGCCGCCCCACCTCCGCCGCCTCGCGGTGGTCGTTGTAGACGCCGGGATCGGACATGCGCTCCTGCACCTCGCGGTACGAGCGCTCCAGCTCGTCGATCAGGTCGGTCAGCCCCGGCATGCCGCGGCGAATGGTAGTCGCGCGGTCAGGGACGCTTCGTGAACTCGATCGGGACGCGCACGAGATCCCGATCGAGCGTCATGGCGCAGCCCGCATAGTTGAAGCGGGTGAAGTAGACGTAGCCGCGCCTCCCGGTGACGTCGAAGCTCGGCGACGGGCTCTCCGGATCGAGCAGCGACGGGTACGCGACGGGGTCGGGGTCACCGCAGCTGTGGGTGAACGTGAACTCCACGGCGAGGATCCGCTTCGGCGCGGTCCAGTGGACGAGGTTCGCCGACGTGGAGAAGTAGAAGCCGCCGCTCGTGCCGTCGTTGCCGGAGCCGACCATGACGAACCGCTCCAGGTACGTGTTCCAGGTCAGGCTCTGGCCCATCAGGTCGAACCCGCCGGTGAAGAGCGGCTGGCACACGTGCCGCGCCGGATCGCGGATCACGTCCCGGTACGGGTCCGCGAACGCCGTGCGCCAGCCGACCCCGTCCCACGCCCGCCACGAGCGCGGGTCGGCGAGGTCGCGCGTCCGCATCACGCACGTGCCGCGGAACGACGAGAACTGCGGCCCCGGCAGCTGCCGGACGAGCGCGTAGTGGAACCCGTCGCGCGGGTGCCGGAGGATCGCGTTCGGATCCATGATCCCCAACGGGCCCGCGTCGGGTGCGTACTGGAACGGGATCGTCGCGACGAGGTGCAGCGGCGGCGGCGCGGAGTGGAAGGTCGCGCCGCCGTCGGTCGACACGACGTGGCCGATCGCGTTGTGCCAGCAGCGCTCGTAGCTGGCGGACGGGCACATGCCGGCGTGTCGATGCCCCTGGTACTCGATGTGCGTCAGTCCGTGGACGGTCGTGCCGTCTGTCGTGTACAGCGCGCCGAGCCACTCCTTGTCGGCGTACGCCGACGGCCGAGGATCGTCCCGCGACCCCATCACGATCGCGCAGTCGCGCCGGACGTCGTTCAGCGTCGCGCCGGTGGAGCGCCGCGTGACGTAGTGGCTCGCGTACAGGTGGACGCGTCCGGAGGCGTCGCGAATCGCCTTCGCCGCGATGTCCGGGACGTCCTCGTCGTCACACCGGTCCCTCGTCCAGTCGAAGACCGTCTCGATCGGGCCGGTCACCGCGACGCCGATCTGCGACGGCTCGCGCGGAGGCGGTGGGACCACGCGCCTCAGCCGACCGGCGGGGCAGTGCAGGCCGTACCGGCGGTACTGGCGATCGAACGCGCGCCGGCAGCGCGCGCCGGCGCGCAGGCACGTCGTCTTGCCGGCGATGACGCCGCGCGTCCACCCCGGCTTGCACGTCGCGTCGACGCGGGTGGAGCCCGCAGCCGCGGCAGTCGCGGCGACGGCGGCGGCCGCGGCGGATGCGAGGAGCAGGCGCATGCGCCGAGGGTAGAACGTCGCTGCAATCGGCACAAGGGTCCCGGGACCCTGCGCCGGAACGGCTAGCCGGTGAGGCTGGCGCGCAGCTCGAGCTCGACGTTCCCGCTCAGCGCCTTCGAGACGGGGCAGTTCGCCTTCGCGGTCTCGGCCGCCTCGCGGAACGCGTCGCCGTCCATCCCGGGGACGGTGCCCTCGACCTCGAGGACGCTCTTCGTGATCCCGGTGCCCGGGACGAACGTCACCGTCGCCGACGACGCGAGCCGCTCCGGCGGAGTCCCCGCCTGTGCGAGCGCGTGCGACAGCGCCATCGAGAAGCACGCGGCGTGCGCGGCCGCGATCAGCTCCTCGGGGCTCGTCTTCCCCGCCTGCTGCGACTCCGCTCGCGCCGGCCACGACACCGGCAGCTCGCCGAGCGCGCCGCTCCCGACGCGCTCGATCGTCCCGTTCCCGCTCATCAGGTCGCCGCTCCACGTCACCTGCGCCGTCCGCTCCGTCGCCATCAGCTCGCCTCCAGTCTCGCGTCGATCGTCACCGCTGCGCTCGCCTTGATCAGGTTCGAGAAGAGACAGCCCCCGTCCGCCGCCGCGACCGCGGCCGCGAACGCGGCCTCGTCGCTCCCGGACGCGCGCGCGCGGACGGCGAGCTGCGACTCCACGATCCGGTGCCCGTGCCCCTCGACCTCGTCGAGGACCACCGTCGCGCGCACCTCGAGCCGCTCCGGCGGCGTCCGCGCACGCGTCAGCTCGGCGGCGAGGGACATCGCGAAGCAGGCGCCGTGCGCCGCCGCGAGCAGCTCCTCGGGGCTCGTCTCGCCCTCCGGCGCACCGATCCGAGTCGGCTCCGAGTAGGGAAGCCCGCCGAACGCGCCGCTCGACGCGGCCGTGAGCGCGCCGCGCCCACGCGCGGAGCTCCCCTCCCAGACGACGTTCGCCTCACGCTCGACCCGCGGCACGCGGGGAATCTACCGGCCGACGGCGAGGCCGAGCGGCGCCGAGGCGGCGTTGCCCGACGAGTCGGCGACGAGCAGCGTCGCCTGCCACCAGCCGCGCGGGACGCGAGGGCGCGCCCAGCCCGCCTGCGGGCGCGGCCCGAGGTCGAGCACGCGGCGGCCCTGCGCCCCGCGCAGCTCGACCTGCACGCGCACCCACGGCGTCTCCGAGTCGCGGACGCTCCACGTCAGCGCACCCGCCTGCAGCCGCGCGCCCAGCACCTCCGGCGGCGTCGTGTCGCGGCGGACCTCGACGCGCGGCAGCGCGACCTCCGCCGCGTTCCCGGCGGGGTCGACGACCCGCAGCAGCGGCTGGTGGACGCCGACGGGAACGCCGCCGTCGGGTCGCCAGACGATCGTCCGCCGTCCGCGCGTGACCCAGGTGGACTGGCGGCGCCCCGCAACCTCGAGCGTGGCGGTCCCGAGCTTCGAGACCGTCACCTCCACACGGAGCTCGTCGCGGAAGCCGTCACGCGGCTCCGGGTAGAGCGCCGGGAACGCGCGCGCGAGCGGCGTCACCGCGGGCGGCTCCTTCGTGTAGCGGTCGAAGCGGTCGGCCGCCTCGCGCCACAGCGGGTCCGGCGAGCGCAGCGCGAGGCGCTTCAGCAGCGAGACGACATAGGCGTGGTAGCCGAGGTTCGCCTCGGCCCCGCGGTACGCGTACAGCGACCACGCGCCGGTGTCGAACGAGGGGAGCAACCCCGCGGTGGAGGCCTCGAGCCGGGCCGACAGGTCCGCCGCGACCGGGTCCTGCGCCAGCTCGGCGTAGTCGCGCACGGAGAGGACCGTCTGGAGCTGCGCGTTCAGCACCGCGAGGCGGGTGAAGCTGTAGAGCCGGACGAACTCCCGCCCCTCGACGTGCATCAGCAGCGACGACGGAATCGTCCCGAAGGCGAGGGACGCCTCGACGAGGAGCCCGGCGCGCGCGAGGGCCTGCGCCGTCACGGCCTGCGCCATCCCCGACGTCCACGGCGGTGTCCCCCCGCCGAACGGGAAGTAGTACTCCCAGGCGAGGCCGCCCTCGACGGGCACGGCGCGCGCGAGGAGCGCCTGCGCCAGCAGCTGCGCCTCGTCCATGCGCTTCGCCGCGAGGAGCGAGTTCAGCTTCGCGGCGTTCGCGAGCGGGTGGAACTGCAGCCCGCGGCCCGACCACGCGCGGTAGACGACGCCGTCAACGTCCTGGAGGTCCGTCCCCGGCGCGGGTGCCGCGCGCGACCCGAGGTGCCGCGTGTTGAAGTCGAGCATCGAGAAGAGCGCGAGCGCGCGCGGCGCGTCGTACCGCGCGGCCTGCGCCGACACGTCGCCGATCACGGCCGCGAGGTGGGCGGCGCGCGGGTTCGGGAGCCGGCGCTGGACGGAGACCGCGTGGGCGAGGATCGCGCGGTACCGCGCCGCGTCGGCCGACGCGAGCCGCGCGTCGCGAACGGCCTGCGCCAGCCCGTCCGAGACCGCCTTCACCTGGCGCGGCGTCGCCGCCGCGGCGGGCGCGGGCAGCGCGAGCGCGACAACCGCGGCGAGAGCCCCCCAGACGCGCATGGCGTCCACCGTAGCCGCCGCGGGCGCCGCGGGCGCCGCCGAGGCTAGGCCATTACTTCGACTTTACGAGTCGCGCCGCTCGGGGTGCCCTCGAGCCGGAGCACCTCCTGGAGCGCGCGAATCGAGACCTCGACCTGGTCGAGCGTCGGCTCGCGCGTCGTCAGGCGCTGCAGGTAGAGCCCCGGGGCGAGCAGCAGCATCAGCACCGGGTTGTGCTGGTTCTTGCCGGCGAAGCGGATCAGCTCGTACGCGAGCCCGGCGATCACCGGCAGCATCACGATCCGGCTCGCGACGAGCCAGTACCAGGCCGGCTGGCCGAAGAACGCGAAGACGAAGATCGCGATCACCATCACCCAGAGCAGGAACGCCGTCCCGCAGCGCGGGTGGATGAGGCTGTGCCGCTGGACGACCTCCGGCTCCAGCGGGTCGCCCGCCTCGAGCGCGTTGATCGCCTTGTGCTCGGCCCCGTGGTACTGGAACACGCGGCGCAGGTCGGGCAGGAGCGAGATCACCGAGATGTACGCGATGAAGATCGCCACGCGGATGATCCCCTCGACGACGACGAACAGGCCGGTGCCCTCGATCGGGAGGAAGTTCGTGATCACGACGGGCGTGACCTTGAAGAGCAGCAGCGCGAAGCCGATCGCGATCGCGAAGGCGAAGAAGAGCGCGCCGCGCGAGAGCTCGGTGGTGACCTCGCCGGTCTCCTCGTCGGTCTCCTCGGCCGCGTAGTTCGCCGAGATTGCGAGCGCGCGGAAGCCGATCGCGAGCGACTCGCCGAGCGCGATGATCCCGCGGATCACCGGCAGGCGGAAGATGCGCCGCTTCGCCATGAGGCTCGCGATCGGGAAGTTGACCTCGGCGATCTCGCCGTCGGGCTTGCGCACCGCCAGCGACCACGCCGACGGCGAGCGCATCATCACGCCCTCGAGGACGGCCTGCCCTCCGATCGTTGCGGCCAAGGCGCTCTACGCGCGGCGGGCGCCGCCGGCCTTCTCCAGGCGGCGCTGGAAGCGCTCGACCCGGCCGCCGGAGTCCATCAGCTTCTGCTTGCCCGTGTAGAACGGGTGGCAGTTGGAGCAGATCTCGACGTGGAGATCGGCCTTCGTGGAGCGCGTCTCGAACGAGTTCCCGCAGGAGCAGGTGACCGTGGCGAGGACGTACTCGGGATGGATCTCGGCCTTCATCGCTCGGCCAGGATAGCAGAGGCCGTTTCGGCCGCGACGTTGCCTCCCGAGACGACGGCGGCGACCTTCTCGCCCCCCTCGAGCGGCACCTTCCCGGCGAGCAGCGCGGCCGTCGTCGCGGCGCCGGCGACCTCGCACGCGAGCTTCGCGCGGGCGTAGAGGAAACGGAAGGCGTCCTTCAGGTCGTCCTCCGAGACGAGCACGCTCTCGACGCCGGCGGCCCGGCAGGCGCGCACGCAGTTCGGCCCCGCGTAGGGGCCCGCGAGCCCGTCCGCGATCGACGTCGGGTTGACGGTCACGGGCTCCCCCGCCTTCAGGCTCTCGTGCATCGCGGGCGAGAGCTCGGGCTCGACGGCGACGACGCGCGCCTCCGGCCGCAGCCCCTTCACCGCGGTCGCGACGCCCGAGATCAGGCCGCCGCCGCCGACGGGGACGAGCACGACGTCGACGTCGGGGAGGTCGTCCACGATCTCGAGGCCGACCGTCCCCTGGCCCGCCATCACGAGCGGGTCGTCGTAGGGGTGGACGAGGGTGCGGCCGCTCGCGCGCTGGAGCTCGTCGAGGCGCTCGAACGCGCTCGGGATGTCGGGAGCCTCGGTGTCGACGGTCGCGCCGTAGCCGCGCGCGGCCTCGACCTTGAAGGCGCTCGCGGTCGCCCACATCACGACGAGCGCGTCGATCCCCTCGGACGCGGCGGCGTAGGCGAGCGCCTGCGCGTGGTTGCCGGCCGAGATGGAGATCACGCCGCGCCGCTTCTCGTCCTCCGACAGGGAGGCGAGCTTCGTCAGCACGCCGCGCGGCTTGAACGCGCCGGTGCGCTGGAAGAGCTCCGCCTTCAGGTGCGCCTCGACGCCGGCCCGCGCGGAGAGCGCCGCCGAGCTGAAGAGCGGCGTGCGGTGGAGCCGCCCGCCGATCGCCTCGCGGGCGCGGTGGACGTCGTCGAGGGTGATCGGCACGCGGCCGATCCTACGGGTGCCGTCACATCCGGCGGCGCAGCGCGAGGACGTTCTCGACGTACCGCGTCGTCTCGGGGCCGAGACCGTGGCGGCGCACCGCCTCGGGCCCGCGGTAGTACGCGCCGAGCGCGAGCCGCTCGTCGCCGCCGAACAGCCGCAGCAGGTGCGCGAGGAACGCGGCGCCGACGCGGACGTTCCCCTCGACGGTGCGCTCGACGCGACGGCCGAGGAGCACGACCTCGACGAACTCCCACGTCGCCGGCGTCACCTGCATCACGCCGAACGCGCCGGCGCTCGAGACGACGTGGTTCTGGAAGCCCGACTCCTGCCACGCGAGCGCGCGGAGGAGCGACGGGTCGATCCCGTGATGCGCGGCCCAGCGGTCGAGGAGGAGCCGCACCGCCAGCGGCTGGCCGGCCGGAGGCCCGGGGGCCGGGCCGGGGACGCGCAGGCGCGTGGCGACGAGGAGCACGCGCGCGGGGTCGAGGCCGTTCGCGCGCGCGATCCGGTCGACGCTGGTGCCGTACCGCTCGGCGATCGCGGTGAGCGTCTCCCCCTCGCGGACGACGTGGGTCGGAAGGGCGGGCGGCGCGGCGGGCGCGGGCGTGGGAGGCGCGAGCGCGGCGCCGGGGGCGAGCGCGGCGAAGGTCGCGGGGCCGGCGACGCCGTCGGCGGCGAGTCCCCGGCGGGCCTGGAAACGGCGGACGGCCTCGGTCGTGGCCGGGCCGTAGCTGCCGTCGGGCTCGGCGCCGAGGTGCCCGTGCCGCTTGAGCAGGAACTGGAGCACCGAGACGTCCCACCCGACGGCGCCCCGGCGGAGGACGCGGGTCCCGAAGAGCGGCTGCCCGAGCGTCCCGAGCGCGGCGCGCGTCTGCGGCCCGGCGACGCCGTCGACGGCGAGGCCCTTCCCGTGCTGGAACTGCCGCACCGCCGCGCGCGTCTGCGGGCCGGCGATCCCGTCGACGGGCCCGCGGTAGTGGCCGTACGCGCGCAGTGCCGACTGGAGTCCGGCGATCTGGACGTTCGTCGCGGCGCTCGCCGGAGGGGCGGTCGGCAGGAGCGTGGCGAGCGCGGCGACGCCGAGTGCGAGGCGTGTGCGGCGCATGGGTGGACGGACCCGGTTCGGCGCGCGCCGCTGCGCTCCTCCCTGGGGAGAGACCGGTGCACTCCGTTCTCGGAACCGTCACGGACGCGTCACGGTTCCCCGACTAGGATCGGCAGTGGGAGCGGCGGGCGGGCACCCGTCTCCCGCGCGGGTGACAGAAGGGCGCTAGAGCCGCTGGTACTCGGGGCCCGAGCCGCCCTCGGGCGGGGTGAGGCGCCCGCCCTTCGCGGTGATCGCGCCGCACTGGACGCAGTTGGACGGGTTCACCTCGACGGTGACCGTGCCGTCGCCCTCGCCCTCGCCGACCTCGTACACGTGCGCCGGGCACATCCGCACCCACATCTCCGCGAGCTGGAGCGGCACCTGCCGCTGGATGCGGATGTGGTTCGGCTGGTCGTCCCGCGTCTTGTTCCCGGAGAGGAAGACGGAGCTGAGCTTGTCGAACGTGAGCTCGCCGTCGGGCGCCGGGTATCGCTTCGCGCGGTCGGTCCGGATCAGCTCGTGCTCGCCGTCGGGCTCCGTGCGCGTCGCCCCGGGCGGGAACTTGCCCATCGTCGCGGTCATCATCCCCGCGACGATGGGCAAGTT